>CAZFLM010000052.1:18168-49631 GCA_964519955.1 uncultured Chthonomonadaceae bacterium
GTGGGATGGGCGTCCCTGCCCGTCCAGTACAGCGCCGCAGCGGCATGCGCCCCCCGGCCCGCCCAGCAGAGCGTCCTGGTGGGATGGGCGTCCCTGCCCGTCCAGTACAGCGCCGCAGCGGCATGCGCCCCCCTGCCCGCCCACCGAGGAACCTCCCGGTGAACCTACGCCGGCCGCCCGCGCTCGACTCCACCGAGATCGACGACGTCTCGGCGCCGCGCGGCCTGCGCACGCGTCGCAGCCGCTTCGTCTACCACGGACACACCATCGTCCTCGCCGGAGCCGGCACCGTCTCCTTCGCCACCCCTGGCCTCGGCGCCGACCTCGGAGCGTGGCGCAAGCACCTGGCCGAGCTTGCCGCCCTCCAGACCGAGACGTTCCGATTTCGGCTGCGTCTCAACCCGTGGACCTTCTGCTTCACCGACGACCGCGCGGTGCCCGGCCCCTGGGCCCGCGACGCCGATGGCTACCTGCTCCACGCATTCAACGGCCGCTTCTGGGACCTCGTCCGCGGCGTCGTCGAGCTGGCGCACGGGCACGGGATGGTCGTGCACCTCGTCCTGTTCGACGGCCGCGCGCTCGATCGTGGGCCCAACGGCGGCTGGGATCGGCACCCCTTCAGTCGCGCCAGGGGCGGGCCGATCGCGGGGGCGCCCACTCCCGCCTTCTACAACCTCGTAGAGCCGCGCAGCTTCGATCTGCACGCGCTGGAGCCCAGCGACCGCCTGCCGGAACCCAAGCTCACCCAGTGCTACCAGCAGCGCTACGTCGCCCACGCCATCAACGTGCTCGCCGGACTCGACAACGTCGCGTGGGGTATCGTTAGCGAGATCGACGGAGCCGATCCCGCGCGCGTCTCCTTCGTCCAGCACTACATCGAGTTCCTGCGCCGCCACGACCCGCTGGACCGGCTCGTCTCGTGCTCCGGGCGAAACCCGCTGCGCAGCGACTCCGTCTACTATCATCTCACCGGCATCGATTCCGTGCAGTTTCACCTGGACGTGCCCGAGTCGCAGCGCCGCGCCCCCGTGCTGAACGCCGTGCGCGCGCTGCGCCAGTTCGGCAAGCCCGTCGTGCTCGACACCATCCGCTGGCCCGATCGCGATCCCCGCACCGCGATCCGCCAGCGCACCGCCTTCTGGCGCGCCTTCGTCTCCGGCGGCCACGCTTCCCTCCACGAGGGCGCCTGGCCCGGCAAGCACGCCGACGCCGCCTGGCTCCGAACGCACATCCGCGTGGTCAGCAGTCTCGACGTGGCCTCGCTCTATCCCGTGCCGTCCGTGGTGCGCTCCTGCGATGGGCGCATCTGGGCCGAGGCCGCCATCGGGCCGCGCGAGGGCATCGTCTACTTCGTCGCTGGCGAGCCGGTGCCGGAATCCAGGATGGCGCTCGCCTTGCCGGAGGGCGATTGGATCCTGCAGTGGATCGATCCCACGTCCGGACGCCCGATCCGCGAGACTCAGGAGCGAGTGTCGCGGGCGCCCATCGAGGTCAACGCACCGGCGGTCGCGTGCGACCTCCTGCTCGTCCTGCGTCGCCCGCCTGCCGCATCACGACCCACAACCTAAGGAGCATTCCCATATGCAGCGCGATACCGAGGCCTACATCGACGCCATCATCGATAAGTACCAGTCCTACGTGAACCCGGGGCTCGCCAGCCTGATGAGGTTCGGAGGGTTCGGCGACGTCGAGGAGACGGCTCAGGGCTGCGTCCTGCGCACCGCCGGCGGCCAGGAGTACCTCGACTTCCTCGGCGGCTACGGCGTCTTCACCGTCGGCCACCGCCACCCCAAGGTGGTCGAGGCGGTGCACCGCCAGCTCGACCTCATGCCGCTCTCGAGCCGCACGTTCTTCAGCGCCCGCGCCGCCGAGCTGGCCGAGCGCATCGCCGCCATCGCGCCTGGCGACCTCCAGTACACGTTCTTCTGCAACAGCGGCACGGAGGCCATCGAGGGCGCCCTCAAGATGGTCCGCATCGCCTCCGGCAAGACGCACGTCATCTGCACCGTCGGCGCGTTCCACGGCAAGAGCATGGGCGCCCTCTCCGCCACCGGACGCGAGTCCTACCGCAAGCCATTCGAGCCCCTCATCCCGGGCTTCACCCACGTGCCGTTCGACGACGCCGAGGCCGTCGAGGCCGCCATCGGCGCGGACACGGCCGCCGTACTCGTGGAACCCATCCAGGGTGAGGGAGGCATCATCTGCCCGCGTCCGGGCTACCTGGAGGCTCTGCGCCGCATCTGTACGGAGCGAGGCGTCTACCTCATCCTCGACGAAGTCCAGACCGGCCTCGCCCGCACCGGCGCCATGTTCGGCTGCAGCCGCGCCGGCGTCGTGCCGGACATCATGACCCTCGCCAAGGCCCTGGGCGGCGGCGTCATGCCCATCGGAGCCATCGTCGGCACCCCCGAGATCTGGGAGCGCACCTTCTCCGCCAACCCGCTCATCCACACCAGCACGTTCGGCGGCAACCCGCTCGCCTGCGCCGCCGGCATCGCCGCGCTCGACGTGATCGAGGGCGAGAACCTCGTCCAGGCCGCCCAGGACCGCGGAGCCCAGCTCCTCAATGGCCTCCTCGCCGTCCGCGACCGCTTCCCGGACGTCCTGCTCGCCGCCCGAGGCCAGGGCCTGATGCTCGGCGTCGAGTTCGCCGTCAAGGACGTGGCCGAGCTGACCATCAACGGCATGGCGCGCCGCGGGATCATCGCCGCGTACACGCTCAACAACCCGAAGGTCATCCGCTTCGAGCCGCCGCTCGTCGTCTCCGAGGCCCAGGTCCAGACCGCCGTCGACGCCTTCACCGAGTCCGTCGCCGAAGCCGTGGAGATGCTCGCCGACCTCTAGGCGCCAACTCCGTGGTGGGATGGGCGTCCCCGCCCGCCATGCCGTAGTGGGATGGGCGTCCCTGCCCGCCAACGCCGTGGTGGGATGGGCGTCCCTGCCCGCCAACGCCGCGGTGGGATGGGCGTCCCTGCCCGCCAATGCCGTCGTGGGGCGGGCGTCCCTGCCCGCCAGTGCCGCCGCACCCACAAACGCAGCGGGGCTGCCCGACCCACTCCGGTCAGGCAGCCCCGCACCATCCTCTTGGCCCCGCGATCTACCGCAGCCCGCCGCCGGGCCGCACCATCTTCGGCCCGATCTCCGGCCAGATGGCCTGCGCGAATGCAACCAACTCGTCCCGCCGCGCCTTCTCCGTGCCCTTCACCATCTGCCGCAGCCGCACCAGGTAGAACGGATACCCCTTCGACCCGGTGAACGTGTTCCAGAACACGGCCTGGTGCACCTGACCCAGCGTGTGATAGAGCTGACCGTCCACGATGAACACGAAGAACAGCAGCTCCTTCTCCTTCGTGCGCGGATCGGTCGCCGTGGCCTCCTGCACGTACAGAGTCCCGACCGACGTCTCGATCGCCGACACCGGGCCGTCGTCCAGCAGCAGCCCGCTCCCCACGAAGCACTCGTGCGGATCGTGGAACGTGTGCCGGCTGTTGCCGCCGGTGATGAACAGCCCGATCACGCCGGACTTCGGCAGCTTCGCCAGGTACGTCCGCTCCAGGTACGTGTCGGGCTGAAGGGTGTCCTTCACGTCCTTGGTGAGCGGCGCATCCTCACCGAGCCGCACCCACGTTCCGCCGGACAGCGACGTTGGCACCTCCGTCGGCTGCATGATGGGATGCGTCGCCACAACCGGGCGCACGAACACGGGCACCAGGCACATGCACGCCATCGCCCCGAGCACCGGCGCCAGCCCCGCGCCCAGCCGCCGCCCCGCGCCCTCCACCGGTGGCCCCAGTTCGCGGTCCAGCGCCGCCTGCTGTTCGTCCTTGCTCGGCGGCTCGGGCGGCGCCTCACCGGGCGGCGGATCCTGCAGCGGGATGCCGTAGAAGCTCTCGCACTTCAGCAGCCGCGCCGATCCGAACAGCACCATGAACCCGAGGATCAGCACGATGAACCCGCTCCAGTCATGGAACGTGGCCGCCGCCTTGGACGACATCAGCTCACCCACCAGCCCGATGAGCGTGATCCGCAGACCGTTCACCAGCACCGCCAGCGGCGCGGCCATCAAGAACAGGAACCACCGCTTCCAGAGCGCCCCGTCCACCAGGTACGCGAATGCCCCAGAGAACGACAGGAGCCCCACCAGCGTCTTGAACCCGCTGCACGGCACCTCGACGTTCAGCGTGTAGTGCTCCATCGCGATCTGCGTGCCCACCAGCGTGTTGCTGAACGTCACGAGCCTCAGCAGCCCGGACGCCATCTGCGCCGACATCAGTTGGATCGGGAACGCCACCTTGTTGATGACCTGGTTCGGAATAAACGGGATCATCGTCACGAGGAACAACGCCGGCAGCAGCAGCGGCCGCGTCATGCGCTTACCCGCGGCCACCATAAGCGTGCCCACGAGCATCAGCATGAAGGACACCGAGCGCGACATGGCGACCTCGGCACGCGATGCGTGCACAAGGAACAGCACCGCCAGCACAATCGGCACGAGCCCCCACCAGCAGCGCTCGATCGGTATCCGCCGCAGCTTCTCGCGGTCGCGCCAGATCATCGCCGCCACGAAGAACGGCACGAATACGCCGTGCGCGTAGTAGCTGCCGTTCATCGTCCACTCGACGTACCAGTCACGCATCGCCTGGTGATACAACGCCACCATCAGCCCCACGTAGGCGGCGACAGCCAGCAGCATCCGCCACTCCGGCAGTGCGGGCGATCGTCGAACGGTATCCTGAGCTGCGTCCATCTAGACTCCTAACCTCTGTCGTGCGCCGCCCGAGCAAGCCCGCAGTCCTGCGGGCCCAGTACAGGCTCCACCGCCCCAGCCTCTACTGCTGCGCAGACTGCACCGGCTCGCGGAACAGCAGCCACTGGACCTCTGCCTTCGTCTTCGGATCGTCGGTCTCGATCTTCGCCTCGTCCCACAGCTTCCGCAGCACTTCCTTCTCCGGCAGCGCCCGCGTCAGCTTGAACTCGCGCTCGACCTTCGGCTTGACCTCGTCGAGCGTGACGGCCTTGCCAGGGGTCATCGACACCCGCCGAATGACTAGAACGCCGTTGCGGGCCGCCACCGTGCCCACCTCGCCGTCCTTCATGCCCGCCACCTTGTTGATCAGCGGGTCCTTCGACGGCTTGCCGAACGGCTTCACCACCACGACCTTGCCGTCCAGACCGATGGCCTGTGCCATGGTGCCGCGCGGATCGAGCTGCCGCTGCAGGACCGCCATGTCGGTCACGCCGCTCTTGAACATCGACTCCGCCTTCGCGGCTGTGCCGGCATCCGTGCAGCGGACCGCCTTGATCTCGATCTTGTCGGGCTTGTCCCACTTGCCGGGCTGCGACGCGAAGTAGTCGCGCACCTCGTCGTCCGTTGCCGCCACATCCTTGGTGCGCAGCGCCGCCATCGCCAACATGTACTCCATCGACTTGCGCAGATCGTCCTCGCGGTACGGCTCCCGTCGGAGCTGAAGCGCGGAGGCCGGATTCGTCTCCTTGATGGTCGCGATGGCCTCGTCGATCTCCCCCTTGTCGATCTTCAGCCCCTGCTTCTGGCAGGCCTGCAGCGCGAGAGTCTGCTGCACCATCGTGGCCATCGACTGGATGCCGTACCGCATGGACAGGAAGGCATTGAAGTCCTTCGTGGTGATCGGGAGGCCGTTCACCTGCACCTGGGCGCGGCCCCGGACGAACCTCATATACGCGATGCCGTTACCCGTCAGCGACGCGATCAAGAGCACGACAACTAGAATCCTGACGAAGCGCATGACCTCTACTCCTTCCGGTTAGGCGCGACAGCACGCCCACCCTTCTCAGCGTGCCCGTAGCACGGCTATGGACAAGACCCCTCGACGCCGCGCTCGGCGGCGACCTTCCTCACGACATCGGATATGCGGCGCACCCAGTGCTCGAGCGACATTCCGTCCTCGATCGCGCGCCGGGCCGCCTCCCCCATCTTCGTGCACCGGTCCGGTGCGCCCAGCAGGTCCACGATGGCCCCGCGCAGCGCCTCGGCGTCTCCCGGCGGCACGTACACGCCGTTCACACCGCTCTCCACGACGTCCTGCTGCCCCTCCGTGCGGGTGATGACGACAGACTTGCCCATCGCCATCGCCTCCAGCAGCGTCGTAACCCCGGCCTGGAAGTCGTTGTCGTACAGCGGCACCACCACGAGCTGCGACTCCGCGTAGAGCTGCCGCAGCTCCCCGTAGTCGTAGCGCCGCGCCGACACGTTCGCCGGGAGCTGGCGGTCCTCCGTCTCGTTCCGGTGCTTCGACCACGGACTCGCCGCGGCCAGCTTCACTTCGATGTCCGTCCCGCCCACCGCCTCGATCAGCGTCGGGTAGTCGCGCCACTCCAGGCCCGCGCTGCTGATCATCCGGCGCGTCGGCACGTCGACCGGCCGGTAGAACCGATGATCGGCATGAAACGGGATCAGGTGCAGCTTGGAGGCCGGAATGCCCAGCACTTCCACCCCGTGCCGTCGCTGGATCTCCGCGTACACGAAGATCGCGTCCATCTGCGGGTGCAGCGCCCTCAGGAACCGGCGCTTCTTCGGCGTCGAAAGGTGGTGCCCGATGAGCACGTGGCCTGGGCGCTTCCTGCCAAGCTTGAACAGCGCGGCCAGCGGGATGCTCACGTTCTCGCCGTTCGAATAGATGACGTCGTACGCACGCCGCCGCGCGAACCCGAGCGCCGCCAGCCCCGCGTCCTTCCCCAGCCGCCCCATCAGCCGCACGATCGGCTCGCGCGCCGCATCCAGCGCCGCGTAGTCGGCTAGGTCCGCGCCAAGCTCCGCCTGGAGCGCGTGGTAGTCCATCGTCGGGTGCCGGTCCGCGGCCACCGCTTCCTCGATCCCCACCTTGGCGTAGCTCGGAACCAGCAAGAGCACGCGCGGCTTGTCACTTGCCATCCACGCACCTCTTCACCATCTCCACGAGCATACGGTACGTGACCTGACCGTCGAAACGCTCCGCCGCGTCCTTCTGCGCCTGCCACGCCATGTCCATCGCCATCTCGGGGTCCGCCACCAGCCGCTCGATCGCGTCGCCCAGCGCCTCGCCGTCGGCCGGCGGCACGAGGAACCCGGTCTTCCCCTCCGTCACGATCTCCGGGATCGCGCCGATCCGGGTGCTGACAACAGGCAGCCCCGCCGCCAGCGACTCGATCGTCGCGATCGGGTGGCACTCGCCAAAGGTGGGCAGCACGAAGATGTCCGCGTTCTCGTATAGCGACAGCAGCTCCGGGCAGTTGGAGGTCAGCCCGTGGTGCACCCGCGCCCCGTCGAGCCCGGTCAGGTCCACCTCTTCGCGCGTCACGATGTCCAGCTCGCACTTGCCCTGCAGCCGCGCGCCGAACACATCCAGCAGCACCTGCCCGCCCTTCCGCCGGAAGTCGCCCCCCACGAACAGCAAGCGCGGCTTGTGCCCATTCGGACGCGGAAAGCGCTCGAAGCGCCACCGCCCCAGGTCGATGCCGGGGGACACCACGGTCACCTTCTCCGCTGCGATGCCGTAGTCGCTCACCAGCGAGCCCTTCGCCCACTCGTTCCACGTGGTCAAGTGCGAGGCTTCGCTGAAGACGCGGCGCATCCTGCGGTTCTTGAGGTTCTCGACGAAGGGCGCCTTGCTCGGAGCGTGCCCATAGGCCGCGCCCACCGAATCGAGGTTGATCGGCGTCGCGTCCAGTGAGACGATGTGCGGCCGCCCCGCGGAGCACGCTGCCGCGAATAGCGCCGTCACCTGCGTGTGGAAGAAGAGACCGTCCAGAGGACCGCGCCGCAGCGCCGCGCGCACCTGTGAGCGGGCGCGGAGACTCGCGCGCAGCGTCCAGTTCAGCGGCAGCCGCTCCCAGACATCCCGCGCGCCCATCTCGACCGGCATCCACTCTGGGACAACCGCTCCGTCGCGAGAGACCCATTGCCGCAGGTTGTGGTGGTGCGTGACGTGGCCGAGAGTCTGCTCCATCACGAACCCAAGCCGGTAGATTGCCATGCCTTCGGTTTACCAGTTCCGCGGGAACGTCTCCCGCCCTGCCTCGTGACCCCAGAACGTCCCCCGCCCCGGGTGAGACCGTCCTGCCCTGCGACTATCGCTGCGTCCCGCGTCACCAGCCCTGCCCCGCGATGTCCGTCCCTGCCCGTCCGGTACAACCCCACGGTGGGACGGGCGTCCCTGCCGGTCCGGTACAACACGCGCGCCTACGCACCCAGCGCCTTGGCCGCATCTTCGCCGTCGCCCCGCAGCATCCGCCACATCCGCGCGCGCCCGCCCAACTCGTGGCACATCCCCTGCAGGTACCGCACGTTGAACGTGATGCTCAGCAGGCCCAGGGCCACTCGCCGCAGCCCCACCGCGTCGCTGGCGAACACGCCCGCGCGCAGCGCGCCCAGCAGCGCCCGCTCCAGGCCCGCGCGCCCCACGCACACCCGCGTGAGAGCCTTCGTCACCGGGTTCCGGCCCGAGTAGTGCAGCCGCGCCAGCTCGATCACCCGGCCCTCGCCCTTGTCCCGAGCGATCTGGATGTCCCGCTGCCCGTACGTATAGGGCGTCGCGTACCACGACCTGAAGGGCCGCGTCGGCCGGTGCAGCCCAACGGCCGGCGCGGCGAATGTGAACGTCAGCCCCATCGCCGTCAGCCGCATCCCGAGTTCCACGTCCTCCTGCCGCACATACCGCTCGTCGAACCCGCCCGCCTCCACCAGCCGAAGGCGCGGCACCGAGAAGTTCCCCGAGTACAGGTTGTGCCCCGTTACCTGCCACTCGCCGGAGCGGAAGCGCTCATACTGCCGCTCCAGCATCCGATGCTCCCAGTCGATCCAGCAGTCGCACCTCTCGCCTGGCGGCGGAGACTGCGGCCCAACGGCAACCAGGTCCGGCGTCGTACGGTGCAGGCGCGCATGCTCGGAGAGGAACCCCGGCACCGGCTCGATGTCGTCGTCGATGTAGACGCAGATCTCGCCGCATGCCGCCCGCGCGCCGTGGTTCCGGGCTGCCGAAGGGCCCGCGTTGGCCTGCTCGATGTACCGGAACCGGTACGGCCGCTCCAACGCGTGCACCGCCTCCGTCGTGCCGTCGGTCGAACCGTCGGACACAACGATCACCTCGAACTCGTCTGGCGCCATGTCCTGCCGCTCCAGCGCCGTCAGCGCCAGCAGCAGCGTCTCCTTGCGGTTGTAGGTCGGTATGACGACGCTCAGATACGGAGTTGACACGTGACCTTCCCACTCGCCGATAGACCGGACGCTCTCGGCCTGCGCCAGTAGCCGCCGGCGAAGCGCGCCGCCTCGTCTGCCCACTGGTGCACCGGACGCAGCGCGCCGGCGCGTACCCCGTAGCCGTGCCCCCCGTCGCGGTACATCACCAGACGGTGCGGTACGCGAGCCCCGTCCAGCGCCGTCGCGTACGCCGAGGCGCACAGGAACGGATCGTCCCGCGTCTGCGCCAGGAACACAGGCGGCGCCCCCTTGCCAGGCCGCACCTCCGCGGCAACCGACTGCCCGTCCTCCCCGCTCAGGAAGGCCGGGTACACCATCATCGCCAGGTCCGGTCGGCAACTGGCCCGGTCCGCCGCATCCACAGGCGCATACGACCGCGCCGTCCCCCGCGCGATCAGGCGGGCCGTCAGGTGAGCCCCCGCCGAAAACCCGAGCACCCCGATCCGCCCCGCGTCGATGCGAAGCTCGCGCGCCTTCGCCCGAACCAACGACACCGATCGCTGCAGATCCTGAAGCGCACCGTCACGCCGGTTGGGCACGCGGTAGTGCAGCACGACCGCAAGGTAGCCGATCGAGTTCAGCCACGACGCGATCTCCGACCCCTCGATGTCGCTCGCCAACAGCGCGTAGCCGCCGCCGGGGCACACCACTACCGCGGGCCGCGCCTCCGCCCACGCCGGGTGGTACACCACCAGCTCCGGCGCCGTCACGCCGCTGAGCTGCTCCAGCCCTGTGCCGGCGCCCGAGGCGTGACCGAAGTCCTCGGTCACCTCGCCCGGCGCGCGACCCGGCCACAGGCGGACCCGGACCGGATGGCTGTCGCTGCACCGGTAGGCCGCCACCGCGCGCCGATACGGAGCCATCGCCCGCTCGACGTCGTCCCTCCGACCGTGACGCGCCACCAACACCGCGCCTCCGACCACCACAGCAGACAGCACCAGCCACGCCAGCGCAGCGCGCCACGCCATTCCGTTCTCCAAGACCTGCCCAGGGTATCGCTGGTGGCCTCCTCCTGCGTTCGTCCGTCGCCTCGTGTCCGCCCGAGCCGGCAGGCTTGCAGCGCACCGCCCGCTGGTCTAGCCTGGATCATGCACGAGTGCAGTGGTGGGACGGGCCTCCGTGCCCGTCCGGTCCGACTCATGAATGGGTCAGGCTAGCTCGCGGCCTCGGCGCTTGCCGGCGGGCCGGCCTCTGGCGCGTCGGAGTCGGCGTCGATCCGCCGAATGCTCCCAACAACCCCCACCAGGATGCCCGTGAGACACAGCATGCGCGGATTGGTCCACAGCAAGTCGTATTTTCCATACACGTAGTGCATTATCACCTGCATCAGCGCGAGCGTCCCCACGATGCGCAGGCCCTTGTCTCGAATCGCGCGGATGGCCTGGGTGCCGCGGACCAGAATCGCCGCAAGCATCATGATGAACGCCAGGAACCCGAAGTGACCGATGCGCATCCAGATCCACAGCACGCTGTTGTGCGGCATGTAGCGCAGCAGCTCGGAATCCCCGATGTAAGGCAGCGGGATGAACCGCGCGAACTCCTTGCCGAAGCCGATCCCCGTCCACGGCTCCAGGTCGCGGTTCATCTTCAGGTCCACGTCCTCCGCATACCGGTAGTTGTTCGACGCCTGATCGCGGGCGCTTGGATCGGATCCCGACCTGAGGGCCTGGGCGGGAAACGCCCACGTGCCCTTCCCGTTCCATGCGATGGGCAAGTAGACAGCCGAGAACACCGCGAAGAAGATAGCGAACCGCGCCACCTGGAGCCGCCTGTCCTTGAACACCAGCCAGAGCAGCGGCACCAGCGGAATGAATGCGATGACGAACGAGGCCACCCCCGCCCGGCGGTTGTTGCCCAGCAGCGCCAGCAGAACCGTCGGCAGAGACAGCACCATCAGCCAGGTCAGCCGCTTGTCGTATGCCAGGATCACCGAGAGGAACGTGATGAACAGCCCCAGGCACATCGCCATGCTGTCGCCGTGGTCCATCCCCTTGATGCCGAAGTCGGTTCGGTCGCCCGTGGACCAGCTCGCGGAATAGCACACGCTCATCACCGCAATCGAGATCGCCAGGGCCCAGAGCAGCTTCACCACATGGGCCTTCTCCGTCACCAGCCAGCACGTCAGCAGGTAGCAGGCCAGGAACAGGAAGAGCGGCCGGATCTCCCACAGGATGATGGTGGTGTTCCCGTGGGAGACCCATCCGTGAAGCGCGCCCATCACGAACATCAGGCAGAGCACCGAGATCGGCAGCAGCAGCTCCCCCCGCCGCAGCTCCAGGTCACGCGAGAGGATGCGCCGCATGACCCAGCAGACCGCCGTCAGGATCCAGATCAGCTCGGCCGGGCTGAACACGATGGGCGCGAGGGCGTTCCCGAGACCGTACGTCCGGCCTGCAATACTCAGGTTCCACCAGAATGGGATGTAGGTCGTTGGGACGAGGATCGTCTGGCTTCCCTGTGGCGCCCCGCAGGCGATCGACGTGATGGCCAGAACGTAGAGACCGAACCGAGGCCAGTTCCAGACGACGACCGGAATCGCCGCGACCACAACCACGACGAGCCCGGCGGCGAGGGTACCGCCAGGCGAGGCCTTGGGCTGGAGGACCGCGACCGCCGCGATGATGCCCGTCACGAGCAGGACGCACAACACCGTGCCAACCATCAGCCAGCGGCGGCGAGAGGCCTGCTGCGCCAGCAGATGCGCGGTATCCGGATAGTACTGGTCGACCATCGTGTCTTACTCCCGCGCCCGGCTCAAACGTCCGCCATCGGCAACTGCCTGATAACCCGCGCCGGCACCCCGCCGACAAGCGTGTGCGGCGGCACATCCTTCGTAACCACCGCTCCAGCAGCAACTACCGCCCCATCGCCGATCGTGACGCCCGGCAGCACCGTGCTACCCGCCCCAATCCACGCGCCGTTCCCGATCGTGATCGGCTTCGGCAACTCCAGCCCACACCGCCGGTACCACACGTCGGGCCGGTGGCTCGTCGTGATGAGCAGGCAGTGGTTCGCCACCCCAGCATGGTTACCGATCGTGATGGGCGCGTTGAGGTCCAGATACAGCGGCGCGTTCAGCAGGCAGTACTCCCCCACCGTCAGGTTGCGCCAGATATCTCCCTGCCCCGCAAGTTGCAGGCTGCCCAGAACCAGCGTGTTGCGCCCGATCTTCATGCCCAGCGCGCGGTAGACGGCCGTCCGCAAGCGGCTCAGCGCGTAGTTCGGCATGAAGAACAGGACGGCGTTGGCGAGCCGTAAGCGCAGCCGCAGCGGCGCCAGGTCCTCCACCACCGCCTTCCGGGCTCGGGCGAGCGGCCCAAGCTTGTTGCGGAACACGACTGCCGCCGCCTCCTGGTGTTGCTGGTCCGTGCCTGACGAACCGACCCCCTGCTGGGAGTCTTCACGCATCATCTCGCACATCAGCGCTTCCAGTTCCACATGATCCACGCAAAGACCGTCAGCGTGACCGCAAACCAACCGCGCCACGAGAGCCGCTTGTAGAAGAGCCCCAGTGCGATTAGCCCGTATAGCAGTTGAAAGTCGAACTTCAACAAACCCCTCCGTCGCCCGCAGCCCGTACACGCCGATCTGTGGCGCGCGCATCGCCAGCCCGGCTGCCACCGGCCATCGCCCGCTACCCGGACTGCCCCTCGCCCGATAGCGCCCCCAGAGCAGGCAGGCGCTCCCGCCTCAGAAACCGCTCAACCGCTGAGCCGCACTCCACCGTCAACCGAGCGCCTGCACTCGTAACATTATCGGCAAACGCGATCAGCTCCGCGACAGCCGCGCAATCCACGTAGTTCACCGCACGCAGGTCCAGCGCCACCCGCTTCGCCTCATCGCCAGCCTCCGCGAGCGCGCCGCGCAGTGCCTCCAGCGTTGCCACCGAAGCCTGCCCCGCGATGCCGATGGTCACCCCGCCGTCGTCGGCCCGGCTCACCCGCGTCTCGATCGGCGCCGTCTGCGTCCCGGTCAGTGCCTCCGCGAACGTCGGCGCGAGCTGCGCGCACTCCAGCGCCCCCGCCATCCGCAGCGCCTCCAGCACCTTGCCGCGCACCCCGCTCACCCGCACCTCGCGCCCAACGTGCGCCGCGCGCCGCGGCAGGTTCAGCAGCGTGCCCAGCGCCTCGCTGTCGATCGCGGTCGCCTGCTGCAGGTCGAGCACCAGGTGCGACGGCGCGTCGATGCCGGCCTCGGCGGCCGTCTTGAACCGCGCCAGAATATCCCCCTTCAGCGCGCCCCTCACCGACAATACCGTGCAGTCGCCGCTCCTCGCCTCCGTCAGACCGCCCTCGTCCGACGCGCCACTCCGCCCCAGCACCCACATCTGCCGGACGATGAACCGCCCGAAGTGCACGAAGTCGCCGAAGTAGCGCCGCCAGAGCCGCCGCGGCTCATGCGACAGCCGGTGGAACCACTCCAGCCCCGCCCGCTGCATCCACTCGGGAGCGCGCCGCGTGGCGCCGGCGATGAAGTCGAAGCTGCCGCCCACACCGATGCATACCGGCGCCTTCAGCCGGTCGCGGTGCATGTGGACCCACTTCTCCTGCTTCGGGTTGCCGAACGCCACGAACAGGATGTCCGGCTTGGCGGCCTCTATCTCACGCAGGATTCCCTCGTTGTCCATTCGCACTACGTGGGAGTTGGGCGGCGAGATCCAGCCCACGATCTCGACGCCGGGGTTCTCTTCCTCGATCTTGGCTCGCGCAACCGCGGCCACCTCGGGCCGCGCGCCGAGCATGAACAGGCGCCAGCCCTTCTTCGCGGCCAGAGAGCAGAGCGTCGGCACCAGGTCGGCGCCCGCCACCCGCTCCCGCAGCGGCGTTCGCAGCCACTTCGAGGCCAGCACGATCGGCATCCCGTCCGGCACCACCATGTCAGCCAGACGCAGGATGGTGCGCAGCTCCGGGTCCTCGCCCGCGCGCACCAGGAAGTCGGTGTTCGCCGTGGCAACCTGGTGGAACCGCCCGCTCGCCACCATCTCGCCGATCCGCTCGATCACCTGCTTCGTGTCGAGATCGTCGATCGGCACACCCAGGATCGCGATCGTGTCCCGCATCCCTGCGCCTCCCGTCGTGGGTCCGTCCACGACTCCGCCCCATCCAACCTAAGCAGCCGTGGCGGGCCGCCCATCCAACCTCACGCAGCCGTGGTGGGGCGGGCGTCCCTGCCCGCCACGTGCAGCCCGCCGACCTGCCCGCGCTAGTCCTACAACGTGCGCCGCTCGGTCCGCTTCCAGCCCCCAGCGCCCCGCCGCGCGATCATGCCCACATACAGCCCGAGCTTCCACGGCACGTAGATCGGCGCGAAGCCCAGCGCCGCGATCAGGTCCAGCGGCACGCGCGACACCCGGAAGCCCACCGCCAGATACAGAAGCTGCCCCGCCACCACGCCGGCCCAGGCCCACAGCCAGATCGACACCATCTGCGCGGAAGCGCCGAGCACATGCGCGGCCCACCCGAGCAGCAGCATGAGCCACGGCAGCGCGAACAGCTCAGCGAAGGGCGGCACGATCAGCTCGATCGCGCGGTCCGCCTGCATCGCGCTCCGCCGCCCTAGTCCCGAGGCCAGCAGCCGCAGCGCCCTGCGCAGCAGCCCGTAGCGCCCGCCCTCCCAGCGCTCCCGCTGGCTCGCCGACTGCCGCGCGCTCACCGGCATCTGCGCCAGCACCGTCGCCTCGGGGGCGTAGTCCACCCGGATGTCGGACTGCACCAACTCCAGCGTGAAGTCGATGTCCTCCGTGATGCTCCGGCCCGGCCACGGGTGATCGGCCACCACCTGCCGCGCGAAGCACATCCCGTTGCCCTTCAGCCCGTCAGACAGCCCCAGCACGCTGCGCCCCTTGGGCCGCGCATCGTGCGCCAGCGCCAGCGCGCACGCCATCAGCTTCGTGCGCCACGAATCCCGCGCGTTCAGCACGTCGTAGCGCCCCTGCACCGCCCGACAGCCGGCCGCCAACCTCCGGTTCATCGCCTCCAGGAAGTTGGCCGACAACACCGAGTCCGCATCCATGATCACGAATGCGTCGTAGGCCAGCTCGGCCGCCAGCATCCGCTCGATGCCCCACTCCAGCGCGTAGCCCTTGCCCCGCAGCGCCTCGTCGAACCGCTCCAGAACCACCGCGCCCTGCTCACCCGCAATCTCGGCGGTTCGGTCCGAGCAGTTGTCGGCAATCACCACTACGTCGAAGCGGTCGACCGGGTACTCCAGCTCGCGCAGCCTCGCCAAGACCTCGCCGAGCACCAGCTCTTCGTCGTGCGCAGGCACCAGAATGCAGAATCGCCGCCGTTCCACGGCCTCGGCGAGTGGCCGAGGCCTGTAGAACACTGCGGCGAGAGCAAGCAGAAGCAGGTATGCGGTAGAGAGCGCCCACAGGAGCCACACAAGCCCGCCGAGCGTCAGGACCGGCAGTTCGAACACGGCTCCTACGAGAAGTAGCGCTGAAGCCATTTAGGTAGTGCCGACTGCACGCCGTTGAGCACGACCCCCAGGACCTTGTCGGAGCCAACCGTCTCCACGGCTCGCTGCACGATCTCACGCGGGGTCACGCCGGCGCGGACCACGATCACCACGCCGTCCAGCAGCTTCACGATGCTCTTCGTGTCCGCCACGGGCAGCACCGGCGCCATGTCCAACACGATGAAGTCGTTCGACATCTTCAGCGTGGCGATCACCTCGGCAAGCCGTGGCGAACGGACCAGGCGTGCCGGGTTGGCTGCCGCGCGCCCCGACGGCACGATGGTCAGGTTGTCCAGCTCGGTATGCCGCACGATGGCGGACAGATCGTCCTCCGCGCCCTCCAGCACGTCCACCAGGCCGGCGGCCGGCGGGATGTTCAGCCGGGTCTGAAGGTCCCAGTTCCGCAGGTTGAAGTCGACCAGCGCGATCCGCGCCTCGGAGTTCTGCGCGATGGTGCCGGCCAGGTTCAGCGCCACGGTCGTCTTGCCCTCGCCGTACACCGCCGAGGTCACCCCCACCACGAAGCACCGGGACGGGCTTGCGGCCCGCTCGATGTCCGCGTGCAGGCGGGCGTACTCCTCCGGCACCAGCGCGCGGCCGTTCCGGTACCCGTTCGAGCCCGGATCGAACCGCGGATCGAGCGCGGAGAGACGGACCAGGTCGCCGCCGGCGGGCGCATCGTATGATGTGCTATCAGCCATTCGCTTTCCTTCGGGGCCCCGTGGGGCTCCCTAACCGCCCCGAGGGGCAAGCTCCGGGCCGTGCCCGGCGCCACTCACGACGTGATGCTCGGACTCGCCTGGCCGCCGAGTTGCTTGCGCGTCTCCTGCGTCGCCGACACGCGCGGGATCACCGCGAGCACCGGCTTGCCCAGGTGCCGCTCCACGTCGATCGGCGTCCGCAGCGAGTGATCCATCAACTCGGCAAGCAGAGAGAAGCAGAACGCCAGGATGATGCCCAGGATCGGGCCCGCCAGATAGAGCAGCGCGCTCTTCGCACTCTGGTCCAATGGCTCCGACACAGGCGGAAGCTCCAGCCGAACGAGCCGCGCCTGCGTGTCCTTCTCCCGCTCGTTCTCAACCTTCACGGTGTAGTACTGGTTCCGTATCTGGCTGCGCATGGCGTCGTACAACTGGAAGTCGCTCGTGATCTCCGCGAACTCCACGTCCTTGTCCGGCATCTGCTTCAGCCGATCGTCGCTCTCGCCCATCAGCCGGCGCAGCTTGGCGATCTGGCGGTCGACCGACGTCAGCCCCATCGTACACGCAGCCTGCATCCGCCGAAGCTCCACGTACTCCGGGTTCAGCTCAGTCGTACGCTCCGTGCCCTCGTCCCGCTCCACCGCCGGCGCCTTGCGCGCATCGGCGATCTGCTGGTCGAGCGCCGCGATCTTCTTCTTCAGCTCCACCACCTGCGGATGGAGGTCCGAGTACCGCGATTTGAGCTGGACGAGCTGTCCCTCCATCTCCTTCTTCTGGTCCATCAGCGCCAGGTCGGGCCGGTCCTGCGTAACCCGCTTCTTCTCGCTGGACACGATCCGCGCCGGCGTGCTCTTCAGCCGCGTCTGGACCTGCGCGAGCCGGGTGCGGTAGTCCTCACGCCCCAACTCGAGGTCCCGAAGCCGATCGTCGTAGACGTTCTTCTGGTTCTCGTAAGTGTCCCGCTTCGTAGGCTGGTACCAGTAGTTCGCCTCCAGCCACTTCTGCCTCTCGCGCGCCCGCTTGTTGGCCTCCACATCGTAGGTCTCGAACTGCCGCTTCAGGTTCGTTTCCTTGATGGTGCCCTCGGCCGTCTCCGTCTCCACCGTCCGGCTGCTGAAGACCGAGTAGACCTGGTTGAGGACGAGTTCCGCTTCCTTCGGATCGGACCAGGTCATCTGCAGCACCAGGAACTGCCCGCCCCTGAGATCGCCGTCGCACGTGATGGCGTCCCGGACCTCGCGGATCAGCTTCGCCACCGTCTTCTTCGGATAGCGCTTGTCGAGGTTCGAGTTCGTCACGACATCGGTCAGGAAGCTGTTGTCATCGGGCAACCAGTACTTCAGCAGCCGAGTGGCCTTGCGGGCGACACCCGGCGGCAGAGTCGTCTGGCCGGACTGGTTCGTCACAGGGCCGGCCGAGGGATCCCCGGTCAGAGCGATGACCATCTTGGCAGAGTACTGCGTCCGCCGCAGCGAGGCCGCCCATCCCGTGACGATGGTTCCCAGGATGATCGCGACGATGAACATCCGCTTGCAGCGGAAGAGAAGCTCTACGTAGTTGTACAGGGGTGAGGAACCGTATATTCGCATGATCGCGGATCCTTCCGGCGCGTGCGCCGCCACGCATTGACTGCCTGATCTCGGTCGTGAACGAAAGCCGCGGCCTCCATGGGCGCAGCCCGCCTACTGCATTATTGCACATACTGTGCCAGGTAGCATGTTGTACCAGGCGGGCGCCCTCGTGGACGCGACCGTAGGGCAGCGTGAGGCCGCACGAAGCACTTCCGCATGGTGATTGTCGGACAGGAGTGAGCTTTCCTGGAGATGCCGCACAAGAGCCCCGCACGCAGCGCAGGTCTTCCACGCGGCGTGAGGCGCTCCCACAGTCCTCCCGAGGACCGGAACCGCAGGACTTCCGAGGCTCCGTGACCAACTACCATACGCGGCGCCACCGCGCCGCGTTGCCGCCGACACGCAACGTCCCAGAGGCGCTCCGGCGGATCACGAAAGGAGTTGTCGCTCAATGGGCTATGTACGGGACTACTTCACCGAGCTGAAGGGGCTCATCGATAACGTGGATGAGGCGCAGGTCGATCGATTGGTCGAGCTGCTCCACGAGGCGTGGGCGGCCGGCAGGCGCGTCATGCTGATGGGCAACGGAGGCAGCGCCGCCACCGCCTCCCATATCGTCAACGACCTGCAGAAGTGCATCGGCCTCGACTCCGGCCGCGCCCTCAAGGCCATGTGCCTCAGCGACAACACCGCCCTGGTCCTCGCGTGGGGAAACGACACCGAGTTCGCCAACATCTACGCGCCGCAGGTCGAGTGCTGGACCGAGCCCGGCGACCTCGTCATCGGCATCAGCGGCAGCGGCAACTCCCCCAACATCATCCGCGCCGTGCAGGTCGCCAACGAGCGCGGCGCCAACACGTACGGGCTGGCTGGCTACGAAGGCGGGGAGCTGGCGAAGGCCGCGCGCGAGTGCCTCGTGGTCAAAACGCGCAACATGCAGCAGATCGAGGACGTCCACATGGCCGTGCTCCACGTGGCCTTCTCCGCCCTGCGCAGGATGGTCTCCCAGGATTGAGGGCCGTCTTCCTCGACCGGGACGGTGTGCTGAACCGCGACAGCGACGCCTTCGTGCGCACGCCGGACGAGTTCGTGCTGCTCCCCGGTGTACCCGAGGCCGTGGCGCGCATCTGCCGCCACGGCCTCGCCGCCGTCGTCATCTCGAACCAGTCCGGCCTGGCGCGCGGCTACGTCACGCAGCAGGCCCTGAGCGAGATGCACCACATGCTGCGCGACGCCGTGCAACGCGCCGGAGGCGACATCGCGGGCATCTACTACTGCCCCCACGTGCCGGAGGACCACTGCGCCTGCCGCAAGCCCTCGCCCTATCTCGTCCAACTCGCAGCCAGGGAGCACGGCATCGACCTGGCCGCCAGCACCTTCGTCGGCGACAAGCCCGCCGACATCGCCTGCGGCCACGCGGCCGGTTGCCGCACCATCCTCGTCCTCACCGGCAAGACGGCCGCCTACGACCCGGCCGCCTTCGCCACCGCACCCGACCACCTCTGCCCCGACCTACCCGCCGCCGTCGACCTCATCCTGCGAAGCCCCTGAAAGCCCACTTTTACCTTTGACCTTTCACCTTCGACCTTCGACCGCCCTCACATCTCCCGCCGCCAGTTCAGCGCCGAGATCAGCGTAGCCTGGTCCGCGTAGTCCAGCTCCCCGCCCGCCGGCAGGCCGTGCGCCAGCCGCGTCACCCGCAGCCCCAGGGGCTTCAGCAAGCGCGCCAGGTAGAGCGCAGTCGCCTCCCCCTCCACCGTCGGGTTCGTCGCGATGATCACCTCCGTCACGCCCGGGCCGGAGAGCCGCGCCAGAAGCTCCTTCACGCGCAGCATGTCCGGCAGGATGCCCTCCTGCGGAGAGATGACCCCCTGAAGCACGTGGTAGCTCCCGCGGTACTCGTTCGTCCGCTCCATCGCCATCAGGTCGCGCGGCTCGGCCACCACGCAGATGACCGCCGGGTCGCGGCGCGGGTCGCGGCAGATCTCGCACAGGTCGCCGTCCGTCAGGTTGTAGCAGGTCGTGCAGAAGTGGATGCGCTCCTTCACCTCGACGATGGCGTCCGCAAGCCTCCGCGCTTCCTCCGCCGGCACGCGCAGCAGATGGAACGCCATGCGCTGGGCCGACTTCGGGCCGATGCCGGGCAGCTTCTCGAGTTCGCCGACGAGTACAGCCAGGGGCTTGGCATAGTGAGCCATGGGGAATCCAACCTGCATCCGCACCGGCGCTCGGCCGGCGCGGATGCTCTGAGTTAGTGGGGGTCGCGCCTGCCTGGAGAGCTACCCGCCAAGGCGCTTGAGCGCCGCGTCCGCCACCGGGTTCTTCGGGTCGAGCTTCTGCAGCTCCTTGTACTGCTCCACAGCCAGCGCCTTCTGGCCCGTCTTCTCGTAGACGCCGGCCAGCTTCGCCCGGATCTCCGGCGTCACCCGCGCGGGCAGCGCCTTCAGCGCCAGCATCTCCCGGTACTGCGTGATGACGTCCGGCCAGCGCTCCATCGCCGCCAACTGCGAGGCCATCGTCATCCGCACGTTGTAGTCGTCCGGATTCGCCCGCACGACCGCGCGGTAGGCTTCCACCGACTCACCCATGCGCTGGTGCCGCGCGTAGAAGCCGGCCGCGAACATCAGCATCTGGCGGTCGTTCGGCTGCTTGGCCAGTTGCTCCTTCATCGCGGCCTCGACCTCGTCCGGCCGCTTGAGCCGATCGGCGGTCTCCTCCAGCTTCGCCCACACCGCCTGGCTGCCCGGCGCCTTGGCCGCCCGCGACTTCAGGAAGCCGAGCCATGCGTCGTCCCGGTTCTCGGCCTTGTAGAGCGCCTCCAGCTTCGCGTAGGCCTCAGCCGACTCCGGCGAGCTGTCCAACGCCTTCATGTACGCCGCGCGCGCGTTCTCGGTCTGCTTCAGCTTCTCGTACGCCGCCCCGATGCTCATCTGGGCGTACGTCGCGCGCGGGTCCTGCGCCAGCAGGGCCTCGTACTCCTTGATGGCCTCCTCGTACTTGCCCGCCTGATCCAGCATCCCGGCCAGCATCGTCCGGAACCCGACATAGGAGGGATCGCGGTCGCGCAGCCGTCGAGCCTCGACCAGCGCCTCGTCCGTCTTGCCCTGCGCCTGAAGCACCCGCGGGATGCTGGTCACGTACGTCACATCCTTCGGCGCCAGCTTCTCGATCGCGCGGTACTCCGTCAGGGCATCGCCGAGCTTCTTCTCCCGCTCCAGCGCACGCGCCAGGCTCCCACGAACCGAGATGTCCTTCGGATTCAGCGCCACGAGCCCGCGGTACTCGCCCGTCGCCGCATCGTACTTGCCCTGCTTCTCGTAGAGTTGGGCGATGGCATAGTACGGGGACACGTCCTTCGGATCGATCAGCTTGATCGATTGGTGCAGCGCGATGGCGTCATCCAGCTTGTTCATCCTGGCGAGGATCTGTGCCGTCATGCGAAGCGCGTCCACGTTCTTCGGCGCGATGGCCGTGAGCTTCTTCAACTGCTCCACGGCCGCGTCCGGCTTCTTGTCCGCCTCGTACACCCGCGCGATCGAGAGGTACGGCTGCGGGTCCTTCGGCGTCAGCGCGATGATCTTGCGGTACAGAGCGATGGCGTCGTCGTTGCGCTTCTGGTTCTCCCGCACGCGCGCCAGCGCAAACAGCGGCTTCGCGTCGTTCGGGTAGCGCGCCGACCACTGCGAGTACAGCGCCACGGCCTTCTCGTTCTCGTTCTTCTGCTCCAGCAGATACCCGAGACCGCCGTAGAACCCGGCCGACGGCTCCTTGGCGAGCCCGTCGCGGAAGTGCTGCTCCGCCGAGGCGCGGATCGTGTCGCGCTCCTTCGGGTCGGTCGCGGTCTGCGCCGCCCAGGTCTCGGCAACCGCCACGTCGCACAGGACCCGCATGTTCTTCGGGTTCGCGCGAGCAGCCTCGCGGAAGTGGCGCATCGACTCCCTGTAGTTCTGGATGCCGAAGTACAGGCGCGCCACGTTCATCCGAGCGGGCACATAGCCGGGAGCAATGGAGAGCGCCTTCAGATAGGCGGTGATCGCCTCTTGGTTCTGCGCCGGTTCCTTCTTCTTCTCCGCCCACTCCTGGTACGCCAGCCCGATGTCGAACCACGGCGCCGCCGACCGCGGATACAGGTCGATCGCCTTCCGATACGCCGCGATCGACGCTGCATAGTCGCCCTTCGCCTGCCGCACGGCGCCGAGCAGCAGGTATCCCTGGCCGAACGCCGGCTCAGCCTCGGTCGATCGCTCCAGCACCTGCGCCGCCTCGGCCTCCCGCTTCTGGAAGTGCAGCACGAGCCCCAGGTTGTACATGGCGCGCGGATGCGACGGCGCCAGCCGCAGCGACTCCCGCAGCGACGCCTCGGCGGCCGGCAGGTTCTTCATCCCGATGTACGCGCCGCCCAACACGAAATGCGACTGCGCCTGCTTCGGGTCCAGCGCCACTGCCCGCCGCGCCTCGGTCAGCGCCTCGCGGAACATCGCCCGAGTCAGGTACAGCGAGGCGAGTTGCACCAGCGGCACCGGGTTCCGCGGCTCGAGGTTCGCCGCCTTGCGCAGCCGCGACTCGGCCTTGCCGTACTCCCCCGTCCCCTGGTACAGGATGCCCACGTTCATGTAGGCGGGATACACCTGGGGAGTGAGCTGGATCACCTGCTCGTAGGCGGCGATGGCCTGCTTGATCCGGCCTGCCTTCTGGTGCCCGACCGCCTCGTTGAACAGCTTCATCGCCTTGGCGGCGGCCGGCGTGAGCTTGGGCGCTGTCGGCTTGGACTGTGTGGCGCCCGGAGCCGGGGCAGCGGGCGGAACCTGGGCATGTACCGTGCTGGGGATTCCTACAGCCGCGAAATAGGCGACAACGAAGGCATAGCGGACGAGCATGAAGGTGCGCTCCCTGGAGGCGTAGGTCGTGGGATTCTAGCCCAGCCAGTCAGACCGTGTCAAGGAGCGCTCGGTTCCGTCGGCAGCGGCGCCACGCGCACCCTCACCCCCTCGCAGACGCGCAGCTCCTGCGGCCCGCTGGGCGCCTTCACCAGGCCGAAGTGCCCGAACACCGCCTCCGCCCACGTCGCCCCGCGGCCCCGCCGCCCCACGCACCCGCTCAGCACGAGCCGCTCCCGCGCCCGCGTCATGGCCACGTAGAGCACGCGGTACGCCTCCGCCAGCTCCCGCTCCGAACGCGCCTGCGCGATGGCCCGGTACGCCACGCTCTTGTACTCGCCCATGCGGCACGCCACCGCCGGCACGCTCGCGTCGCACTCGAACAGCCCGTCGCTCGTGTGCCCCAGGCTCCGGTCCAGGTCCGCCACGTACACCACCGGGAACTCCAGCCCCTTCGACTTGTGGATGGTGATGAACCGCACGACGTCCGCGGCCTCTTCCTCGGTCGGCGCGTCGCCCTCGCGCTCGGCCAGCTTCTCGATCTCGCGGAGCGCGCGCACGAACTCCGACACCCGGCGGTCCGGCGCGGCGTGGGCCATCCACAGCAGCTTGCGCACGTTCGCCAACCGCCGCCGCCCGTCGCGCCGCACGAGCAGCTTCGCATCGTAGTTCGTCGCCGCCACGATCCGCTCCAGGATCGCCCCCACCGTCAGCCGGTCCGCCTCGCCGCGCAGCCTCTCCGTCAGCTCGACGAACGCCCGCACCGCCTCGGCATCCGCGCTCTCAGGAGGTGCTTGAACCAGGTACTCCTTCAGCGAGAGGCACAGCGGGCCGCGCGGACGCTCCTCGTCGCGCCCCTCGCCGATCTCGTGCAGCGCTGCCAGCGCGTCCATCGACACCCCGAACATCGGCGACCGCAACGTCGCCGCCAGCGCCAGATCGTCCGTCGGCGTGTCCAGCGCGCTCAGCACGTTCAGGATGTCCCGCACCTCGCGCCGCGCGTAGTACCCACGCCCACCGCCAACCACGTAGAACGGAATGCCCGCCCGCGCGAACGCGTCCTCGTAGGCGGTGATGCTGCTCAGGCTGCGGAAGAGCACCGCACAGTCGCCATACCGCAGCCGCTCGCCCAGCCGCCGGGAGCGCCGGTCGGTCAGCCGCACCGCGCCCTCGGCCACCAGCGCGCCGATGTGCCTCGCGAGCGCCTCCGCCTCCAACTGCGGGTACGTGGCACGCGGCACCGGCGGCGAAACCAGCATCTCGACGCATGGGCCCTCCACCGGCGCGTAGTCGCCGCCGGCCTCCAGCGCCCGGAACTCCGTGCCGCCCGCCGCCCCGATCCGCTCGAACAGGGCGTTCACGAAGCCCACCACCTCGCCGCGTGACCGGTAGTTGCGCACCATCGGCACGAACGCGCGGCTCGGCGACCGCCGGAACTGCCGCACCGTGGCCGCGAAGATGCGCTCGTCCGCCCCGCGGAACCCATAGATCGACTGCTGCTCGTCGCCCACCACGAACAAGCACGAGCGCGGCACACCGTCCGGACGCCCCTCGTGCAGGAGCTGGATGAGGCGAAGCTGGATGGGGTTCGTGTCCTGGAACTCGTCCACCAGCAGGTGGCGGAAGCGCCGCTGATACCGCCTGCGCACCGCCGGCGAAACCTCCAGCAGGTGCACCGCCTCCGCCTGCAGGTCCGTCTGGTCCAGCACCGCTCGCTCCCGCTTCGCCTCGTCGTACGCCGCCCATGTCGCCAGCAGCAGCCGCCAGAACCGGCGCGTCAGCTCCTCCGCGGTGCGCTCCCGATCCCCCTCGTAGGCGAACAGCTCCTTCGCCCGCTCAACCGCGAACCGCACGCGCTCGAGCGCCGCGGCCGTCTCCAGGTCGGCAGGCGACATGGCCCGCGCCTTCTTCGAGCAAGCCTGCCGCACCTCCCGCAGCGCCCCGATCAACCCGAGCACATCGCCGGTGCCCCGTTCGACCTTCGACGTTCGACCTTCGACGCCCTCGTCTTCGACCTTCGACCTTCGACCTTCAACGCCTGCCCCAAGAGAGATCCGGTCGATCAGCCGCACCACCTCGCGCCGCGCCAGCTCCAGACCGCCTGCCGCCGCCCCACGCAGGGGCCGGAGCGCGTCCGCCGCCGCTCGCAGCTCGTTCACGATCGGCGCCAGCAGCGCCTCGACCGGAGCCATCGACCGCGCAAGGTCGCGCTCCCGCCCGGCGTCCCACATGGCCTGCAGATCCGGCCGGCGCTTGCCGCTCTCCCGCACGCGGCCCATCACCCGCTCGACCGACTCCGCCAGCGCGCCCAGCGTGTCGCGCGCCGCAACCCCGTAGACGCGCTCCTCCTGCACCGCCGAGACCAGCTCGACGATGTCCTCGTCATCCCCGGCGAACCCCTCCTCCACCGCGCTCCGGAAGCATCCGCGCAGCAGCCGCCTCGCCTGCGTCTCGTCCAGAACCTCATACTCCGGGTCGATGCCAGCCTCGAAGGGGTTCTCCTTCAGCAAGCGCGAGCAGAACCCGTGCATCGTGCTGAGATAGGCCGTCTCAACCGCGCGCCGCTGCTCGTGCAGCCCGAGAGCCGTCAGCTCCGCGACGATCCGCGCCTTCATCTCGCGCGTGGCCTTGTCGGTGAACGTGAAGACGAGGATCTGCTCGACGCCCGCCCGCTGTGCCTCTGGGAGGGAGCCATCCACCGTGCCGCGCACGATGCGCACGAACCGCTCCGTCAGGACGCCGGTCTTGCCCGACCCGGCGCCCGCCGCCACGCACACGTCCGCGTCGAGCGTCTCGATGGCGCGCCTCTGGGCTTCGGTCCATTCTCGGGGCATCTCGTGTCGCCTTGCGGGAGGTGGTAGACAGGCACAGCGCCGCGCGCTCAGCCGTATCGGCTGGTAGGCCCGTGCCGGCCGGGCTGCTATAATGCAGTCGCCGTGCTCCACACGATGGTACCCCTTCGGGACCATCCAATGCGTGCTATCCAGAGCAGGGGCGCAGCCCGCCGCGCCTTCGCCCAGGAGGAACCGCCAGATGTCCGTAACCGACGCCGCCCTGCCGCCGACATCCGCCGATCTCGACGCGAAACTCGCGCGCTTGCAGCGGCTCTTCGCCGACATGGGCTCCGTCGCGGTGGCCTACAGCGGCGGCGTCGACAGCACCCTCCTCCTGCGCATCGCCCACGACGTCCTCGGCCCGAACGCCATCGCGGTGACCGGCGACTCCGAGGCGTTCCCGCGCGGCGAGGTGGATGGCGCCGTCAAGCTGGCCCGCGAGATGGGCGTCGAGGTCGTCATCGAGCGCACGCACGAGCTGGCCAACCCGCGCTTCCGCGTGAACGCCCCCGACCGCTGCTATCACTGCAAGACCGAGCTGTTCGGCATCATCCGCGCCGCCGCCGACGCGCGAGGCATCAACGCCGTCGTCGATGGCTCCAACGCCGACGACATGGGCGACCACCGCCCCGGGATGCAAGCCGCCCGCGAGCTGGGAGTGCGCAGCCCCCTGCAGGAGGCCGGAGTCACCAAGGCGGAGATCCGCGAGCTGGCCCAGCGCCTCGGCATCCCGAACTGGGACAAGCCCTCCTTCGCCTGCCTCTCCTCCCGCTTCCCCTATGGCACCGCCATCTCCGCCGACCTGCTGCACCGCGTCGACGAGTGCGAGAAGGTGCTGCGCGAGCTGGGCTTCCGCCAGTTCCGCGTCCGCCACCACGACACCGTATGCCGCCTGGAGGTCCTCCCCGCCGACCTCCCGCGCGTCCTGGAGCACCGCGAGACCATCAACGCCCGCCTCAAGGAACAGGGCTACCTCTACGTCGCCCTCGACCTGGAGGGATTCCGCTCCGGCAAGATGAACGATGCCCTGAAGCTGACACCCAAGTAGGCAGTCGCGCCACCCCGGAAGGAGGCGTTCGATGGCCCGCCCGCGTCGTCGTGCCCTGTCGGCCGCCCTCCTCTGCGCCCTCGTCGCGCTAGCCGCCGCCGGCGCCTCCTCCACGCGCGGCAGTCGCCGAGCCCCCCTCATCGCGCCGCTGCTCTCCACGTCGAAGCCCGTCACGACGTACGCCTTCGTGTCGCCGCACGAGGTTGCCGTCGCATTCGGGGTTTCCGGGAATGCCCTACGGTACGACCTCAACGCTCCCAACCGCCGCCCGCCCCGGTTCCCGGTGCCAGTCGCCTACGAGGAGCACGCCTTCGCCGCGGGAAGCCCGCTGTTCACCTCCCCCTCCTTCGCCAAGTCCATCGCGCAGCGAAACGGAACGTGGTACCTCTTCGACCGCAAGGGGCGCGTCGTCAAGCCGTGCCCTCCCGCCGGCCTCGATTGCGTCTGGATGCAGGATGAGAGCGGGTGGTACGACGTGACCTGGAACCAGGGGCAGGGCAAGACGTTCGTCCGCGCCCACTCGCTTCGTCACCCGGACAGAGGGCGCCTCGTTGCGTCGCTGCCCGGATGGTGGGAGCTTCTCGGGCAGAGCCGCCCAGGCCACATCGTCTGCGTCCACAGCTCCACACACCGCCTCGCCGATTGCGAACTGCGCACGGGCCGCATCACCCCCATCCGGTGCTGGACCCCCTCGCGTCTGTCGTTCATCGGCGGTCGCCTGCTCTCCCCAGATGGGAAGCGCATCGCCTGGCTGGTGGTCCCGCCTACCCGCAGTGCCCGTGGCCCACTGGAGTGCCAGCTCTACGTCGCGACGCTTGGCTCAGTATCGATGAAGCGCCTCGTGACCTTGCCGCTTCCTCAGGGCATGTTCACGTGCCTCTACTCCAGCGACGGGTGGCCCGGCCCGCTCTTCATGCAGTGGCGCCCCGACTCGCGCGCCATCGCGTGGGTGCGCAGCGGCAGGCTGGAACTGGTACGCGCCGACTAGAGCGCCGAACCGACCTCCTCGGCCGCGCCCTGTGTCTCGAGGGCGCCCGGCCCCCCGCGGTGTGCCGGAACCCGCGCGTCGCCTGCCGTGGTCTTCCAGTCCGCGACGGCGGACTTCGTGCCACTCCCAGGCGCGAGTTCATTCGCCGGCACACCAGTCCCACGGCGCCGCCCCGCGGCGACAGCGCCGAGGCTCCACAAGGTCTGACACGCCCCGCTTCGCCGCACGATGAAGGATGTCCGCGCGCTCACCGCGAATGGTCTGCAGCCGAGGCACGCAAGCGCCGCGCCCCGGACGCCCACCAACCCCAGAGTTCCGACGGAGCCCCATGGACCGACAGAAACTACGTGACCTGCTATCCGGCGTGCAATCCGGCGCCGTCGGCATCGACGAAGCCCTCTCCGTCCTGCGCGACATGCCGTACGAGGACCTCGGCTTCGCCCGCCTCGACCACCACCGCGCCCTGCGCACCGGCTTCCCCGAGGTCGTGTACTGCCCCGGCAAGACCGTGGAGCAGATCCTGGCCATCGTCGAGCGCCTGCGCCTCCGCGGCTCCAAAGTGCTCGCCACGCGCGCCGACGCGAGTGTCGTGGCCGCCGTGATGGAGCGCTTCCCGGGCACCGCGCACCACGCCGCCGCCCGCATCCTGGTTGTGCCCGGCGAGCAGGCCTCTGAGAAGCCGGCAGCCGAGCCCGCAGGCGCCGTGCTGGTCATCTCCGCCGGCACCGCCGATGTCCCGGTCGCCGAGGAGGCCGCCGTCGTCGCCTCGGAGATGGGCTCGCCGGTCGACCGCCTCTTCGACGTCGGCGTCGCCGGGCTGCACCGCCTGCTCGACCAGCGCCAGCGCCTCTTCGACGCCAACGTGATCGTCGTGGTGGCCGGCATGGAGGGCGCGCTGGCGTCGGTGGTCGGCGGCCTCGTCAGCCGCCCGGTGGTCGCGGTCCCCACCAGCGTGGGCTACGGCGCGAGCTTCCAGGGACTCGCCCCCCTCCTGACGATGCTCAACTCGTGCGCCGCCGGCGTGGCGGTGGTGAACATCGACAACGGTTTCGGCGCCGGCTATCTGGCGCACCTCATCAACACGCGGCCCGCTCAGCCGTCTGCCACTGGCGACGCGCCGCTCGGAGAACACGATCGTGGCTAAGGACAAGATGCTGGTCGTCGTCGGCTATGGCATGGGCGCCCACCACTCGATGCTCATCGACCAGACGCAGGGACTCACGCTGCGCGGCGTCTGCGACATCCTGCCGGAGAAGTGCGAGCGCGCCCTCGCCGAGCACCCGGGAATCAAGACGTACGACCACATCGACAAGGTGCTCGCCGACAAGGACGTCGACGTCGTCTGCGTGGTCACGCCCCACAACCTGCACGCCCCCATGGCCATCGCGGCGATGAACGCGGGCAAGAACGTCATCACCGACAAGGCGATGTGCCTCACCGTGAAGGAAGCCGAGGCGATGATCGCCGCGCGCGATCGCAACAAGGTGTTCCTCACCACGTTCCACAACCGCCGCTGGGACCCCGAGTTCGTCACGATCCGCCACCTCATCAAGAACAACACGCTCGGCCGCCTGTACCGCATCGGTTCCGCCGTCAGCGGGTGGGGCCAGATGTGGGGCTGGCGGCGCAACCGCGAGGAGATGGGCGGCTGGATGTACGACTGGGGCGCCCACGAGATGGATCAGGTCCTCGCCCTCGTCCAGGCCAAACCGGTGACGGTCTACGCCATTGAGCACTACCGCTACGGCACGGAGGACACCGTCGAGGACTACGTGGAGTGTACGGTCACCTTCGACAACGGCGTCACGGCGCACGTCGTGGTGAGCTACCTCAGCAAGCTCCCCATGCCCCGCTGGTACATCATGGGCGAACTGGGCACGCTCCAGGTGGACGACTTCGACCGCCCGGTCCGCATGCGCCTGCCCGTCGCCGGCCAGGACAGCGAGATCACCGTCCCGCTCCTCCCCGGCAACTGGCAGTCCTTCTACCAGAACATCTCGGACCACTGCCACAAGGGCGCGGACCTCATCGTTACTCCCGAGCAGCTTGTCCCCCAGATCGCCGTCGCCGAGGCAGCGTACAAGTCGATCAAGAAGCAGCAGGTGGTGAAGGTGGGGTGACGTGAGAAGGTGGCAAGTTCAGAGTTTAAAGTGGGCCCTCGCAGGATGAGATGAGGGGCGGACCGCAATGGCCCGCCCCTCACGATTCCGCTTCCCGGCCTGCAAAGCGCTGCCAACCCCACCCGTCCGCAGGACGGTCGGCCGAAGGCCCGCCAGCCGGGTGATTCATCTCCCGGCGCACGCGGCACACCCCGCCGCCAATCGCACCCGTCCGCAGGACGGTTGGCCGCAGGCCCGCCAGCCGGGTGATTCATCTCCCGGCGCACGTCGCGCAGCGTCAGGCTATGCGCCCGGCACTCCCCCAGTCCCCGCAGGGGACTTCGCCCAACCCAGAACCGGGTTTCAACCCGGTTGCCCCCCACACGCCACGAGGGCGGACCGCACCCGGCCCGCCCATCGCTACCTTCTACCCAGTCGCTGATCGAGAAGACTACGCGTCGATCGGCCGCTCGGTCTTCGACAGGATGTTCCCCTCGGCGTCCACGTCGTACACGATGGGCACGCCGTTGGGGATGTTCAGCTCGAGCACCTGCTCCTGGGTCAGCGCGTCCAGGTGCATCACGATGGCGCGCAGGCTGTTGCCGTGTGCCGAGATCAGCACGTTCTTGCCGGCCTTGAGCTCGGGCAGGATCTTGTCCAGGTAGTACGGGATGGAGCGCGCGGCGGTGTCCTTCAGGCTCTCGCCGTTCGGCGGCGCGATGTCGTAGCTCCGCCGCCAGAGCTTCACCTGATGGTCGCCGTACTGCTTCGCGGTCTCCGCCTTGTTCAGGCCCTGCAGGTCGCCGTACATGCGCTCGTTGATCGCCTTGTCGTACACCATCGGCACGTCGGGCTGCTCCGCGTTCGTCAGAGCGATCGTCGTCGTGTCGATGGCGCGCTTCAGTACGGAGGTAAACGCGATGTCGAGCTTGATGTCGCGGATCGCGCGCCCCGCGGCGGCGGCCTGCTGCTCGCCCAACTCGCTCAGGGGGACGTCTATCCAACCGGTGAACCGGTTCTCTTTGTTCCAGGTCGACTCGCCGTGGCGGATCAGAACGAGCTTCGGCATGTTGCGCTATTCCTCGGATCGCGTGATGTAGGGCCAACTCCCAGCCCAACATAGTATACCCATGACCGTTGGAGCGCCACACGCGCAAAGGGGCCGGCTTCCGCCGACCCCCTACTCGCTACTCGCTCCTGGCTACTCGCTACTTCTTCAGCGCCTCCACCAGATCCAGCTTCTCCCACGGGAACGCCGCGTTGCCGAAGTGCCCGTTGCGCGAGGTCTCGCGGTACGACACCTTCGTGGCATCCAGCAGCCCCAGCTTGCCGATGATCAGGCCCGGCCGCAGATCGATCGCGGCTTCCAGGCGCTTGCTGATCTCCGCGGGGTCGATCTTCGCCGTGCCGAAGGTCTCCACGAACACGCTCACCGGCTTCGCGACGCCGATCGCGTAGGCGATCTGGATCTCCACCTTGTCCGCCAAGCCCGCCGCCACGATGTTCTTCGCGCAGTACCGCGCCACATACGCCGCCGACCGGTCCACCTTCGAGGGGTCCTTGCCGGAGAAGGCGCCGCCGCCGTGCCGCGCGTAGCCGCCGTACGTGTCGACGATGGTGTACAAGGAAGTGGCGGGCAAGTCGCCCAGCAAGGGCCAACTGCCTTTCAGCA
>CAZFLM010000053.1:0-49421 GCA_964519955.1 uncultured Chthonomonadaceae bacterium
CCGCTTCTTCCGCCCGCGCATTCGGCGGTTCATCGACCTCGCCCACGAGTTCGGCGCGAAGGCGATGCTGCATAGCTGCGGCAGCACGCGCAAGCTCCAGCCGCGCCTCATCCAGATGGGCCTCGACATCCTGGACGCGATGCAGCCCGAGCCGGTGGGCCAGGACCCGGACGAGCTGAAGGCGGAGAGCGGCCCCTACCTCACGTTCTGCGGCCTCATGAGCACCCAGCAGACGCTGCCATTCGGCACGGCGGAGGACTGCCGACGCGAGGCCGAGCACCGAGTGAACGTGATCGGCAAGGGCGGCGGCTACATCTTCGCGCCGGCGCACTGCATCCAGCCGGACACGCCGGTGGACAACGTGATCGCCGCCTACGAGGTCGCGCTGGGCCACCCATTGGCGTGACGATACCGGTTTTTGGCCAACTCGGTTTGACTTGGCGCGCCGCGGCTCGGTATAATACGTCGCGCACGGGTCGTTAGCTCAGTTGGCAGAGCAGCTGACTCTTAATCAGCGGGCCGAAGGTTCGAGTCCTTCACGACCCACCAGTGCTTCAGACGCGCGTGAGAGCCCTCCGCTCTTGCGCGCGTCTTGCTTCGCCGCCCAGCGTGCGCAAGGGCGCCGCCCGCTTCAGGCAGCGCCCCCGCGCTCCGGCTCCAAGCCGCTCTCCCCGCGTCAGTGCACCCCGACCGCCGAGCCCCCGGACGAGCGCTTGCTGCTGAACATGAGCAGCAGCGGCAGCGCGATGACGAACGCGATACCGATGGCCATGAACGCGTTCTCGAATGCCTTCACGTACGCCTGCGCCTGCACGGACTTGTCGACCAGCGCGTAGACCTGCCACTTGGTGGTCGCTGCCGTGGACACACGTGTGGCCAGGAGCGCCTGAGCCTGGTGCATCTGGGCGACCGCAGACGGGTCGTAGGCCGTGACGTGCTCGACGAGTGCCGCCCGGTGCATGGCGCACCGCTGGTCGAGGAAGGTGGACAGGAACGCGATGCCCGCGCTGCCGCCCCACTGGCGCATGAGGTTGAAGAGGCCCGATCCGTCCGCCATCTCCTTGCCCTTCAGGTCGCCCAGCGAGGCGAGCGAGACGGGCACGAACAGGAGGCCCAGCGAGAGTCCCCGCAGGATGTAGGGCAGCAGCAGGTGCTCCGGCCCCGTGTCGAGCGTCACCTGGCCGAACAGGAACATCGCCGCCGCGAAGCCGACCGTTCCCAGCGCGACCAGGTTGCGGGCCACGCACAGCGCCACCAGCGCGCCGACGATGCCCATCGACACGACCGACGCGACGCCGTCCGGGATCATCATGATGCCCGCCTGCATGGCGGAGTAGCCGCGCACGTTCTGCAGGAACACGGGCAGGATGAAGAGGCTTCCGTAGATGCCGAAGCCCATCACCGCCTGGTAGATGGTGCCCGCCAGCAACTGCCGGTGGCGCAGGACCCGCAGGTTCACGGCCGGATTGGGGATGCGCATCTCCCAGAGCACGAACAGCACCAGGCCGATCACCGACGCGAGCGTGAGCCACTGGATCATGGCGGACTGGAACCAGTCCTCGCGGTGGCCGCGCTCCAGCACGACCTGCAGGCAGCCGACGCCGATGGCCAGCAGCCCGATGCCGACCAGGTCCACCTTCGCCGAGCGCGCCTCCGGGTCGATCGACTTGTGCATGTAGAGCATCGTGAGGATGGCCGCCGGCACGCCGATCGGGATGTTGATGAAGAAGATCCACGGCCACGAGTAGTTGTCCGTGATCCACCCGCCGAGCGTCGGCCCGGCCGTCGGCCCCATCATCACGCCGATGCCGAAGATGGCCGCGACCATGCCCTCCTGCTTCTTCGGGAAGATCTGCAGCAGCGCGGCCATCGCCGTCGACAGGAGCGCCGCGCCGCCGGCCCCCTGAACGATGCGCCAGAACACGAGCGCGTTGAGCGTGTGCGACATGCCGCACATGAACGACGCGACCGTGAAGACCGCGATCGACCCCGCCAGGTAGTCGCGGCGGCCCAGGTAGGCGGAGAGCCACCCCGAGAGCGGGAGCACAATCACGTTCGCGATGATGTAGCCGGTGGAGACCCAGTTCACCTGGTCCAGCGTGGCGCCCAGGTTGCCCATCATCGACGGCATCGCCACGTTGACGATGCTGACGTCGAGCGTCTCCAGGATCGTCCCCAGCATGAGCGCGAACAGGATGATCCACCGCGCGAGCGGGGTGTACTGGGCGCTCTGGTCGGCAGTGTTCTCGGCCATCGCGGTGCCTACTTCGTCTCGATCGTCGCCACGACGGACATGCCCGCTCGCAGCCGGTCGGCGTCGGCCTGCCCCGGCTCGATGGCGATCTTCACGGGGATGCGCTGCACGACCTTGGTGAAGTTGCCCGTGGCGTTGTCCGGCGGCAGGAGCGCGAAGGTGGCGCCCGTCGCGGCGGCCAGGCTGTCGACATGCCCCTTGAACTTGCGGCCCGGCAGCCCGTCCACCTCGATGTCAGCCTGCTGCCCCGGGCGGACGGAGGCGAGCTGAGTCTCCTTGTAGTTTGCGACCACCCAGCACGGCTTGTCCGGCACGAGGGCCATCAGCGGCGTGCCGGGCTGCACCAGCGCCCCAACCTCGACCGTCTTCTTGCTGATGCGGCCTGCCTGGGGCGCATAGATGCGCGTGTAGCCGAGCTGGATGCGGGCGGCGTCGAGCGCGGCGCGTGCCTGGGCGATCTTGGCGCCGGCCTGGGCCTGCGCGCTGCGGCTGACGTCCACCTGGCGCGGGGCGGTGCGCGCCTGGGCCAGCAGACCGGCGGCCTGCTCGCGCTTGGCGCGAGCCTGGCTCACGACCTGGTTGGCGGCGCGCGTTGCCGCCTCGGTCTGCCGAATGCCGGCCTGCGCGGCCTTCACCTGCTCCTGGGCCGCCGCAAGCTGCGCCCTGGCCTGAGCGACTGCGGCGTCGGCCGAAACCTGCGCCTCCCTGGCGGCGCTCAACTCGGCGGTTCGCGCGGCGATGCCGGCCTTCGCCTGGGAGGCCTGCTGGCGCGCGACCTCGAGGGCGGCCCTGGTCGAGCGCTCGGCCGCTTCCGCCTGGTCGGACACCTGCTCGCTGATCGCGCCGTCCTTCAGCAGCTTCTCGACGCGGCGGGCGTCCCGCGAGGCCTTGTCGTACGCGGCGGTGGCAGAGTCGATGGCGGCCTCTGCCGCGTGCGCCCCGGCCTGCGCCGTCTCCACCTGTGCCTGCGCGGCGGCCACGCCGTCCTCGGCGCGCTTCTTGCCGGCAACCGCCGCATCGACGGCCCCCTTGGCGGTCATCACGCTGGCCTCGGCGGCCCGGGTCGTCGCCTTGGAGGTCGCCACGGCAGCCTGAGCGCGTGCGAGGTCGGCCTGCGACGTCGCGATCGCGCTGATGCTCTGGTCCAGGCCGCCCTGGGCCTGCGCCACGACGGCTTCGCCCGTCTCCTGCGTCAACGACACGCTCACGCCCGCTCCGCGTGCCTGGGCCATCGCGGCGGCGAGATCCGCCTCGCGCTGCTGCACGGTGGCCCGGTACGTCGCGTCATCGAGCACCACGATCAGTTGGCCCGGCTTCACGGTCTGGTTATCCTCTACCAAGACCTGGGCCACGGTTCCGCTGACCTGCGGCGCGATCTGCACCACGTCGTTCGCCACCTGGGCGTTGTCCGTGCTGACGTGGCAGGAAGCGTATTGCATGTACCGGTAGCCGTAGGCGCCCCCGCCGACGAGGACCAGGAGGACGACGAGCAGCAGGACGATGCGCCCGGCCTTCCCGTTGGAGGGCTTGCTCGCTGCGGCGGCCGGTGCGTTGTCTGCGTTCGCGCTGGGGTTCGATCTCGGCTCTTCGGCCATGGCACTTCTCCTCGGTATCTGTGAGTCTACGTCTCGATATCGTGTGCGCCGATTCGACGGCGTGTTCAGCAGCCGCGGCGCAGGCCCGCCACCAGGATGGCGGACACCGCGTCGATCCGCGCAGCCACGGCATCGCGATCCCTGGACTGCTTCGGCGTCAGGTGGTACGGCATCTGCGAGTTCGACGCCCAGACGAGCGCTTGCGAGGCAAGCGCGGGCGCGTCGCACACCAGCTCATCGCGCTCGATGCCGGCACGGATGACCCGCTCCAGTATGGCGGCTTCCGCGGCATCGTACGGCTCCCGACGCGCCATCACGACGTGCCAGATATCGCGGAACAGCTCGTCGATGGTCCGCAGCGCGCTCTCGAACTGGTCGTACATGAACATCACGCGAGTGCGCAGCATCTGCTCGATGCGGGCGGGCGCGGGAACGTCGCGCGCGGCGATCGCCTCCAGCTCCGCGCACAGCCGCCGGTGCATCCGCTCCCCAACCGACAGCGCGACATCTTCCTTGCTGCGGAAGTAGAGGTAGATCGTACCCTTCCCGATGCCTGCCTCACGCGCCAGATCGTCCATCGTCGTCTTGCGGTAGCCGAACCGATCCAGGAGCCGCTTGGCGGCGTCCAGGATGGTCTCGCGCATGTCCTCTCGTTCGGCGGTCGTGAGCATCGCTGTAACTCCAACTTCTGGCTTCTAGCTTCTGGCTTCTGACTTCTGACTTCTGACTTCTGACCGAAATCGTATTCTGGTCATATTCTGGCATACGCCGCGAAGATCTGCAAGGGGTGTTGCGACTTGCACAACCCGAGGCCGGACGACGACGTGGCGGGTGCCCCGTCAGACTGTGTGAGGTATAAGCACAGACGGTGCGACCGGCGAGTACCCAAGCCGCGCAATGCGTCCATCGCAAGTACGAAGGTGTTCAGGCCTCCCTACGCCCAAGGAGCCAGCCAATGCCCACCAGCGTCGAGCAGATCGGTCAGGCCATCCGGGCCCGGGCAGCAGCGCCGAAGCCCCCGAGCCCGAAGGCACGCAACCTGTCGCACGCGTTCTTCGACCTGTACGCCGACCTCCCGCTCCTGGAGCGTCATGCGCGGTCGCTGGCCTACGCGCTGGTGAACGAACCCGTCCGTATCTTCCCCGAAGAGCACCTGGTCGGCACCCTCTACCAGGCCACCGAGGAGAGCGGATGCCCGCAGTGGGCGGGAGCCGCCTGCGACGCCCGATGGGCCCCGCTATCCGTGGTGCGCAACTCCGCCGAGCGGGTTGCCAGGCTCGTGCCGGAGGACGCTGAGCTGGTGGACCCCGCCGGCGGCGCCTTCCTCATCTCCGGCGGCGGGTGTCCGGGCCACATCGGCTGGGATTGGCGACGGATCGTGCTCCGCGGCGTCCTGGACATCATCGCCGAGTGCCGCGAGCGAGCGCGGTCGGCGGCCGGCGCAAGCGCCTACCATGAAGCCTGCGCCATCGCGTGGCAGGCAGTTCTGGACTGGAACGACCGGCACGTCGCGGCCCTGGAGGCGCAACTTGCCGCAGCGAGCACGGCCGATCGCGCGCACCTGGAACGGACGGTCGACATCTGCCGGCGGGTTCCCGCCTTGCCGGCCCGCGACTTCCGAGAGGCGGTGCAGGCGTTCCACTTCCAGCATCTGGCGGTCATGTTCGAGAACCCATTCGGCGGCAACGGCCCGGGTCGCGTCGATCAGGTGCTGGGCCCCTACCTCGACCGGGATCTCGCGTCGGGGGCCATCGCCTACGACGAGGCGAAGGGGCTGGTGACTGAGCTGCTGCTGAAGTTCCACGAGCGGCTGGCGCCGGCGGACGGCTGGGTCGAATCGGTGATGGTGGGCGGCATGGACAAGCGCGGCGAGTGGTCGGGCGGCGTCCTGTCCCAGCTCCTCGTCGAGTGCTTCATGGAGCTGGACCAGACGCATCCCGCGGTCTACATGCGGCTGGGGCGCGGCGCCCCCGAGGACTACGTCACGCTGGCCGCCCGCTACATGGTGGAGGGCCACAACCGGGCCCAGTTGCTGAACGACGACGCCATCGTGCCCGCGATGGTCGCCGTGGGTGTCGCGAGCGAGGACGCGGCGGACTATATGTGCGGCGGGTGCATGGAGATCAGCGCGCAGGCCTGCGCCAGCGACATGCGCTTCACGCTGACGCACAGCATCCCCAAGGTTGTCGAGCTGCTGCTGACCGGCGGCGAGTGCCTCATCACGGGCTCTCGCCGGCCCGGCTTCGGCCGGGGACTCGCGGGCTACGACAGCTTCGATGCGCTCTACGCTGCCTTCGACGCCGAACTGGCCCGGGAAGCGGCCATCACGATCCGCAGGCTCGACATCTGGAGCGAGTGCTTCGCCGAATTCAGGCCGACGTTCCTCATCTCCAGCCTCGTGTCCGATTGCCTCGAGCGGGGCCTGGACATGCACGACGGCGGCGCCCGCTACCATGACTACGGCGCCGCGCCGGTGGGCATCCCGAACGCGGCCGATGCGCTCTACGCGGTCGAGCAAGCCGTGTTCGTGGAGAGGCGCTGCGCGTCGACAGAGATGTTGGCGGCGCTGCGAGCGGACTTCGCGGGACACGAGGACCTGCGGCGGCGCCTGCTGCGCCTGCCCAAGTTCGGGCAGGGGCACCGCGAAGCCGACGCCCTGGCGGCGCGCGTCCTGCGGTCGGTCTCCGAGGCCTACGGCTCCGTCCGCAGCCGGTTCGGCGGGCGGCTGACTCCCATGGTCTTCAACTTCGTGTGGACGCCGATGGTGGGCGGGGCCCTGGGCGCCTCCCCCGACGGCCGGAGGTCGGGCGCGGCGGTGGCACACGGCCTCACGCCCCAGTCGGTCGGCATGAGCCGCGGCCTCACCACCGCCATGAGCTCCTCGACCTCGCTGCCGCAGGAGGCCATCTCCGGAGGCGCCACCACCATGTGGGACATTGACCCCGAGTGGGCGACGGTCGACACCATGACCGCCATCGTCAAGGCGTTCCTCGCTCTCGGCGGCCAGATCATGCAGGGCAACACCATCTCGGTGGCCGATCTGGAGGCTGCCCTCGAACGGCCGGAGGCGTTCCCGAACCTGACGGTGCGTGTTGGCGGCTTCTCGGCCAGGTTCGTCGGACTCGACCGGGCCGTGCAGCAGGAGATCATCGCCCGGCACCGGCATCGCGGCATGTGAGACCGCCCCCACCCATCCAGCCGCGCGCCGCAGCGGAGTAACCCGCGATGCTGCCCCATCGTCCTATCTCCGTGATCCTCCTGGAGGTGCGCCCCATGCGACCGGCTCGGCTGTGTGCCCTTGTCCTGGCTGTTCCTCTCCTCACCCTGTCGCCTGGCATCGCAGCAGGGCTACAAGGCGGCTTCGGCGGTGGAGGAGGGCTGATACGCGAAACCGACCTGTTCACCACCACCATTGTGCTGACCCCGGGCGAGTCGGACCCGTGGCCGATCAAGGCCAAGGTGGGCGAGACGATCATCGCGACAGTTACCAGCACCGTGTTCGACCCCATGGTCGCGGTCATCGGCCCCGACGGCAAGACGATCGGCGAGAACGACGACATCCGGCCGGGCGTCCAGGACTCGCTCCTGCTCTGCTACCTGCCCAAGGCGGAGACCTACAAGGTCATCGTGAAGTCGATGAAGTCGCGGGCGGGCGGGCAATACACGCTCACGATCCGCCGGTTCGTCGCCGTGCCGACGGCCATCGGGCAGCGGATGTCCAAGCGGTTCGGGGATGACGACGTGGTGTGGCACCGGTTCGACCTGACGATGGGCCAGCCGGCCGTTGTCACGGTGCACGGTGGCAGCAACGATCCGGCGCTCACCATCTTCAAGCCGAGCGGGCAGGAGATGGCCGACGTGGTGACGCGGGCGCGGCGCGGCCAGCGAGCCGTCTTCCGCGCCGAGACGAAGGGCACGTACTACGCCAGGATCGCCAACCGCGGCGGGGGCGGGTACGCGATAACGGTCGCCCTCGCCCGCGAGTTCAAGACGGCGATCGGCCAGCCGACCGGCGAGCGCAAGCTGGAGGAAGGCGGCCTGGACATCTGGCGCTTCGCGGGCAAGGCCGGCGACCTGGTGTCGGTCACGACCGGCGGCTCCGGCGGCCTCGACACCGCGATGGCCTTCCTCCCGCCGCCCACGAAGGAGGGCTCGGAGCCGATCGACCGCCCCAGCCGCGCCATCGTGGCCCTCCCGGCTGATCCCAAGATCGCCGGCAAGCAGATCGCGCTGCTGAACGAGACCGGCGACTACGTGCTGTCCGTCTCGCACGACCTCGGCGTGGCGGCGCCGTACTCGCTGAGCGTCGAGCGCGTGGCACGAGCCTGGCCCGCCGGTCAGCCCGCCGCGGGGGAGCTGGAACTCGGGGCCAGCCACTACTGGGTCATCGAGGGCACGCCGGGCAAGGTGCTGCGCGTCCAGGGGGAGTCGCGCCAGTTCGACGCGGAGATCGAGCTGTACGACCCGCGCGGATCGAGCCTGGGCTCAAACGACGACGGCGCGGGCGGGCGCTCGGCCCTGCTGACGGTGATGCTCACCGCGGCGGGGAAGCAGATCGTGCGGATGCACGCCCATGGAGACGGCGGCAGCGGGGCGTACAAGCTCACCTTGTTCCCCGACGTGGTGAAGCGCCTCGCGATCGGGCAGGCCGCCCAGGGCAAGGTCGGCGCGGAGGGCTCGGACATCTACTCGTTCACCGCGAAAGCGGGGCAGACCGTCGTCATCGCGGTGCGCTCGGCCGAGTTCTCGCCGACCGTTACCGTCTACGGACCCGACGGACTGACGCCGCCCATGGGCTCCGGCCCGCGCGACAGCACCGACAGCGTGCAGACCATGCGCTGCCCGCTCGACGGCGTCTACACCGTCTGGGTCGTCGGCCGCGAGGGCAGCGGGTCCTACTCGGTGCGGGTCGTCGACGTGCCGTAGAGCAGGCCGTCAGGGGGTAGGTGCGTGCGAGATGGCCGAGCCCGCCGCGCCTACCCCGCGAAGAGCAGGAACCGCAGCACCTCGTAGTAGTCGGCGTGCGCGAAGGCGACCGTCACCGGGTCCTTCAGGCTGGCGCCCGGGTAGTAGCTGTACAGGCACGCCTTGCTGTGCTCCCGGAACTGGATCTCGACCTCGAAGCGGTCGGGCAGCGCCAGGCGGCAGCGCGCGGGGTCTCCCGTCAGAGCGGCCTTCATCCCCTCCCGAATGCGCTCGACCGCCACTTCGGGGTGGATGCTGGTCGTCGAGTTGCCGGCCCCGTGCTTCACGGCCACCGTCGTGGCAGCCGGACAGACTTCGGCGACATCCTCGCACAGGCCCCGGTCGCCGCTCACGAACACGATCGGCACCTGGTAGAGAGCCGCCGCATAGGTGTTGATGAGGCACTCGGACGCGTCCCGCCCGTTGATCGTAATGCGCACCCAGGCGCCGGTCATCGTGTGGGCCAACGGGCTCGCGTTCGACCGCGCGCGCGAGTGGTAGCCGATGAGCGCCGCCGCCTGGAACGTGGGGTCGATGCCCTGCATCATCATCAGCGGGTCGGGCGCCCAGCCGCGCGTCAGGCTCACCTCGCGCGGCAGCTTCGAGTGGATCAGGTTGCGCGCGCTCCCGTGCGCATCCCGCACCAGCACCTCCGTGGCCCCCGCCGCCAGCGCGCCCTCGCATGCCGCCGCCACCTCGGCGGTCATCTGCTCACGCGCCCACGCATACTCCGCCTTGTCGATGTCCGTCTCGTCCCAATGCGTAACGCCGGTCACGCCCTCGATGTCGGCGCTGATGTAGACCTTCATGATGGCTCCTTCCCGTACTCAGCTTCTCGTACAGAGTACGCCGGGCTGCCAGGCTTCACCTGCCTCCGCGCCGGCCATTGCCGCCGTGGGCGGCCGCCGCCCTCGGCGGCAGAGGCGCCAGGCGAACAGCACCGCTTGCTGGCGCGCGCGGCTCTGCGCCGGGCCATCGTTGGCTGCCATGAGCGACGGATTGGTGCGCCGGAGGGGCACGCGCTCCATCACGGTCGCGCCTCGGTTCGGTATACCAGCAATTCGCAGGACCCACGCGGCCGGTGTCGAACCGACACGCCGAGGGGGAACACACGATGATGCTTCCGTTCGTCGCCCTGGCGCTCGCCGGGCCGCAAGTGCAAACCGGTCTTGCGCCGAGCCAGTTGCCGCGCGTCACCGTTCGCTGGGAGGATCCCACGCAGCAGGAGGTGGTGATCGTCGAGGGCGCGCGCTACCGCTGCCGCGTCGGCACACTGCCTGCCAAGGTGCTGTCGCTCAGCGTGGATGGCAAGGAGCTGCTCGGGCCGGGCGGCATCGCCGTGTCTGCGCTGGACGCGAAGGGGCGCAAGCTGACCCCGGCGCCGGACGGCATCACGCCGGACTGGAACGTGTGGCGGGGCCAGCACTGGCAGCCGGCGCAGTCGTCGCGAGCGCGCATGAACGTGTGGAGCGCCAGCCCCTACTACCACGACTGCCACATCCTCGACATCCCCCTCCTCGCCGAGGACGAGGTCGCGCCGTACCGCGCGCCGGCAGGGCCTGCGCTGCAGACGTTCGACCTCAGCAAGGGGCACGAGGGCTTCGCGCCGCTGCACAGCGTCTCGTTCGCCCGCGCGGACGGAGCGCTCCGCGTCACGATGGCCGGCGAGGACCCGTACCTGGCGCTGCCGCCCGTCAGTCTGCAGGGGCCGGTTCGACTTCAGATGCGGCTGCGCAGCGAGGCAGGGGGCGGGGGAGCCATCTACTGGGCCACGGACGGCAGGCCGATCGATGGCAGCAAGGTGACCACGTTCGGCGTGTCCGGCGACAGCCAGTGGCACGACGTCGACGTGACGCTCAACGACGCCAAGCGCATCACCACGCTCCGCTTCGACCCGCCCGGCGAGAGCGGCACGTGCGACATCCAGAAGATCGTCGTCCGCAAGGCCGCCGGCTCCTCCGGCCTGCCCAAGCCGGCGCGCGGTGAGCTGATCTTCCACGCGCAGCCGGACCGCCTGGCCATCGAGGTGCGCGTCGAGCCGGTGGACGGCAAGCCGGCCGTGAAGACGATCCTGCTCGACGCCGATGGCCAAGCGCAGGCGGCAGGCGCGGCGGGCGGACTGCTCGCGACGCTGGGCTCCGGCAAGGAGTCGGCCGTGCTCCTCGCGCCGAACGAGTCGGTGCTCAACGGGCACACGCTGCGGATGCCGGCCAGCGGCCAGCGCCCGGGGGCGTTCGTCGTGCTGCGCCCCAGCACGGAGCAGTCCCCAATGGACCGCATGGCCGGCGACATCACTCCCCTCGCCGCGGGCGCGGTGAAGACCGAGGACGGCCACTGGCTGGGCTACGACCCCATCGCCGGCTTCTACGTGGCGGACGTGAAAACGGAGCCCGGCGCGTTCGGGTTCGACACGATGTACCACAACCCGACGCGGCGCATGCGGCTCGGCGTGGACCTGCGCAACGACAAGCTCCCCCGCGAGATGCTCGTCAAGCTGCGCACCGGCGCCGGCGGCCTCGAAGCGGGCGTGCTGACCGATCCATTCGGCTTCATGCTGCCGGTCGCGGCGTTCGTCAGCAAGAACTTCGGCGGCGAGATGGAGGAGCCCGACGACACGGGCTTCGGCGACGTGTACTTCCCGCTGAGCGTGGCGCCGGGCGAGCAGAAGACGTTCGCGGTCGAGCCGCTGATGCAGAACTGGGGCATCTGGCCGCTCAAGCAGGTCTCGTCCATCCGCTTCTTCCTCATCTACTGGCACTGCTCCACCGGCGTGTCGGAGAGCACCTGCTGGGCGATGGACTGGATGCCGACGAAGAACGCCATCTTCGAGATCCCCGACTTCCGCCCGATGTCGGGCCCGTTCTGGCCCGGCCAACCGCAGCACGACTGCCAGCACTGGCCCGGCTGGCTGCAGTACAACGACACGAAGGGCCGCCTCTGCTACGAGCGCACCGAGTTCGACAGCGTCTCGCCGAGCCTGGCGCGCTTCACGATGTTCTACCACACGTCGGACCACACCGCCCGGGCGTCTGTGCAGGCCTACGAGGCCCCGCAGCGCGACGAGATGCGCACGATGCTCCACCTGCGCTACGACTGGGACAAGCCCTGCACCATCGAGGGCGACGCGCGCCGCGGCTTCCGCTGGCTGAACATGAGCCACTTCCGCGGGCGCAACGAGTTGGTGCTCTGGACCGGGCCGGATGGCAAGACGCAGCAGCGCGCCGTGCCCGCGAAGGACGACCTGGTGCTGCTGGGCCAGCCGATGGCGGCCGAGGCGCCGTTCATGGCGAGCGAGGGGCCGAAGGAGCGCTACGGCGTGCTGACGCTGGTGCGCCGATTCCACGCGCGGCTGGGCGGGAAGGAGTACGACCGCCCGGCGTTCTCGGCGGCCTTCGACGCGAAGGACAACAGCACGTGGCTGACGGTGGACGCGCAGAAGCTCCAGCTCCAGCCGGGCGACTACCTCGAGGCGGACGTGATGCTGATGCCGCACGGCGAGCCGAGCCCGCCCGGCTTCAAGGCGGAGCGCGAGCGTGAGCGCTTCGGCATCCACCCGGTCAAGGTGACGGCGCACATCGGCGAGAAGGTGGCCGACTACCCGCCGCAGATCCGCGCCATCGACGACGTGGCGGCGTTCAAGCTGGAAGGCGGCCACGGCGACCTGCCGCTCCTCGTCGAGGGGCTGACCGCGTGGAAGGCGCCGATGCTCTGGACCAACGGCATCTGGCAGGACCACCAGGTGCATGGCGGCGACGGCTACCAGATGCAGCCCGACGGCAAGGGCGGCTACCGCGCGACGTTCATGGCGCCCCACCGCGACGGCCAGTCGTACGAGTTCCTCGTCGGTCTCGCGACCTGCACCGGCGACATCGCCCGCATCGCGGACCGCAACGGCCGCCCCGAGCTGATCGCGGCGAGACCGGGCAAGTGGCAGCTCAAGTCGCCCGCCATCTTCGGTCCCGGCACGAACCACGTCGACGCGAAGCTGCCCTACATCGCATTCACCGGCGAGGGCACCTCTATCCACGACCTGCCGCTGCTGGTGGCCGCGCCGCAGGGCCCCGTCGATGTCACCGTGGAGACCTGGCAGCCCGAGCGCATCGCCCTGCGCGTCTCCGGCCCCGCCGAGCTGACCGTCAGCGACCTGCGCAGCGGCGGGCGCTACCAGGTGAAGATCGGCGACAAGACCGAAACCCGGGTGGCGGCAGGCGGGGTAGTCAAGGTGGCGATTGCTGGGCCGGCGGCTGTCGAGGTGGTGCCGGCGCCGTAGGAGGCAGAGCAAACCATGCACCAACTGATACGGCTCACGCTGGCCGTAGTGGGTCTCGTCGCCCTGGCAGGCTGCGGCAAGGCCCAGCCGCTCGGCAAGCTCGACCTGCGCAGCATCGACGGCTACGTCAAGCGGCTCAACACCTCCGACACGGCTGAGGCCAAGGCGATCCGCAAGCAGCTCGCGGACGCGTCCGCCGCGCGCACGCGGGAGTGGGCGGCGGTCCAGCGTGACGGGCTGCCGGTGGACCCCGACGAACTCCAGCGCCCGTCCCCACCGCCGGACCAGGACGCCGCGCCGGACTACGTGCGACTGACGGCGCTGCTCAAGGCGAAGCCGATCCCAGACGACGCCAGGGATGCTCTCTACGCCGTGGTCGGATCGCGGGAGCCCTCTGCTGCCGAGGTCTCCGTCCTGAGGCGCCTCCTCGCCGAGCGGCGGGACATCGTCGACCTGATCCGCCAGGCAACCGGCAAGCCGCAGTGCGTATTCCAGCGCAAGTGGAGCCTGGGCCCGATGACGCTGACGCCTGAGTACGCCTACATGCGCTCAGCCGCCCGCCTGATCCGCGCGGAGAGCTTCCTGCTCGCCAGGGACGGGCGCTGCGAGGAGGCGATACGCGAGCAGCTTCGAGGGTTCCGGCTGGCGGAGCACGCGGGCTCCGACCCGTCTATCATCTCGCATCTGGTTGGGATCGCGATCGACCATCTCGCTCTTGGCGGCGTCGAGGACATCCTGCGCAGAGCCGGCCCGAACGTGACGCTCGACGACTCGGTGGCGCGCCTCATCGAGCAGCAAGCGGCGCACCTCGACGCGCGCTGGGCCTACGCCAGTGAGATGGCCTCGCTGGTCGTCACGATGCAGATGATACGCAAGGATTCGCCGGAGAAGCTGTGGCAGCTCCAGGCCGACATGAGCACGTTGCTCGCTACCCTATCCAACACCGGCAACCCGCCGCCAGCCCCGCGCCAGACGCTAAACGCTGACGACAGGCGCTTCGTCAGCGAGCTCCTCGATGCCTCCGAGGCATCGGTCGTGCGCGACCTGCACCGCCTGGCCGCCAACACCTCGAGACCGCCGTGGGAGCGCATCGCGGCCGACAGCCAGGTGGAAGCACAAGCAGAGGGAGCCAGCAACCCGGTGACCATCGTAAGGTCCGTGCTGATGCCGGTGTACCAGGGCATTGCTGCCAATGACGCGAGGATGGCCGCCCGCCGGGAGGTGCTGATGGCCGCCGCGAAGCTCCTCGCCTGGAAGGCGCGCCACGAATCGTACCCCGCGCGGCTGGAGGACGCTGCCGGCAAGACGATCGACCCGTTCACCGGCAAGCCGCTGCAGTACAGGCGGGAGGGCGGAGGCTTCGTGGTCTACAGCGCCGGCCAGAGCGGGCACTTCGACGGCGGGCGCCCCGGCCAGCGCGTCAGCCCAGACAAGGCCTGCTTCCGCTATCCAGATCTGCGCCACCCATAGCCCCCCAACTACCAGGTGCATTCCACCTCGTTTTGGGGTATCACCTTCGGGTCACACCGACAGGGGCTGCTGTCCTCACGATCGTGACATGAGGAGACAGGACACAATGGCGTGCACCCTGACCCGTCGCGAGACGTTCGCTGATGCTGCAGCCCCGCCATCTTTCGCCCCCCGTCCAACCGCAGCTGGAGCCCTCCAGCCATGACCACCCTGGCACTTGCCGCCGTCGCGCTCGTGGTGGCCGCCTGGTGCGGCCCGGCTGCGGCACAGCAAGCGCCGTACTCGATCCCGCAGATCGACCTCTCGCACGACACGCGCCGCCAGTTCGTGGTGGACTGCGAGCCGGGCCAGTACCTGGGCCACCCGACCACCGCGCTCCTGGACGACGGCAAGACGATGCTCATCGTCTACCCCAAGGGCCACGGGCGCGGCGCCATCGTCCTGAAGCGCAGCAAGGACGGCGGCAAGACCTGGTCCGACCGCCTGCCGACGCCGAAGAGCTGGGAGACCTCGCAGGAGGTGCCCACGCTCTACCGAATGACCGACGCCGGCGGGCGCAAGCGGCTGGTCCTATTCTCCGGCCTCTACCCCATCCGCTCGGCCATCTCGGAGGATGACGGCAAGACGTGGAGCGATCTGCAGCCGATCGGCGACTTCGGCGGCATTGTCGCGATGGCGGGCGTCGTGCGCGTGGGCGCCGGCGAGTACCTGGCGTTCTTCCACGACGACGGGCGCTTCCTGCGGGATGAAGGCAAGGCCGGCAAGTTCCAGGTCTTCGCCACGCGGTCGACGGACGGCGGCCTCACCTGGTCGGAGCCCTTCGTCGTCGCGGAGCACCCGGAGGCGCACCTCTGCGAGCCGGGCCCGGTTGTCTCGCCGGACGGCAAGCAGATCGCCCTGCTGCTGCGGGAGAACAGCCGCAAGCTCCACTCGTTCGTCGTGTTCAGCGACGACCTGGGCAAGACGTGGTCCAAGCCGCGCGAGCTGCCCGCCGCGCTCACCGGCGACCGCCACGTCGCGAAGTATGCGCCCGATGGCCGGCTGTTCATCTCGTTCCGCGACACCTGCCAGGGCAGCCCCACCGCCGGCGATTGGGTCGGCTGGGTCGGCACATACGACGACATCGTCAGCGGGCGCGAGGGCCAGTACCGGGTGCGGCTGATGGACAACCTGCACCAGTGGGACTGCGCCTATCCTGCCGTCGAGCTGCTGCCGGACGGCACATTCGTCGCGACCACCTACGGCCACTGGACGGAGGGCGAGCAGCCCTACATCGTCAGCGTCCGCTTCCGCATGCGCGATCTGGACAAGCTCGCCAAGCGCGCACCCAGGACGGGCACGGAGGCCCATCCCACCAGAGCCCGCCGTCCATAGCCTGCTCCCGAAGGACACCCGATGCTCCTCGACGACTACCTCTCGCACGAATGCCGGCCCGCGCTGGGCTGCACCGAGCCGGCCTGCATCGCCTACGCGACGGCCCTTGCCGCCTCGCAGGGCACTGGCGCCATCCTCGGCGTCGAGCTGGTTTGCGACCCGCGCATGTACAAGAACTGCTTCGCGGTGGGCATCCCGCACTCGGGGCACAAAACGGGGCTGCGTTCGGCGCTGGCGCTCGGCGCGCTGATCGACGATCCCTCCGCGAAACTCGAGGTCTTCCGCCACGTCACGCCGGAGATGATCGCCGCCGCGGGCGAGCTGATCGACGGCGGGCTGATCCGCGCGGAGGTCGACCCCGGCCACACGCGCCTCTACGTCGACTGCACGGTGCGCAGGGCCGGCGGCACGGGCCGCGTGGTGATCGAGGGCGACCACACCCGCGTGACCCGCATCGAGCGCGACGGCCAGGTGCTGCCCGTCGACGCGGGCGCGAAGCCGGAGGAGGCGTGCGACTGGCGCAGGCGCCTCGCGGAGATGCCCTTCGACGAGATGGCCGCCTTCGCGCGCACCGCCGGCGACGAGGCGCGCGCGCGCCTGGCGAAGGGCGCCGAGATGAACCTGGCCATCGCCCGCCACGGCCTCGCCCTGCTCCCGAAGCGCTTCCTCATCCAGGGCGATATGGGGCCGGCGTCGCGGGCAGGCTTACTGGTCTGCTCCGGGGTCTACGCCCGGATGTGCGGCGAGGACTTCTGCGTGATGTCGCTGGCCGGCTCCGGCAACAAGGGCATCACCTGTGCGGTGCCCATCTGGCTCTGGGGCGAAGCGACCGCCGCGCCGCGCGCACGTATCGAGGAGGCGCTCGCCCTCGCCTGCCTGGTCACCTCGGCCACCACGTACCGCCTCGGATCGCTGTCGGCGGTCTGCGGCTGCTCGAACGCGGCGGGCATCGGGCTGGCGGCCGGCCTCGTCGATCTGGAGGGCGGCGCCCCGGAGCAGATCTCGCTCGCGGTGACGAACATGGTGGGCAACATCGCGGGCATGGTGTGCGACGGCGCGAAGATCGGGTGCGCGATGAAGACGATGACCGCCGTCGACGCCGCCTTCCGCGCCGCCTTCCTGGCCCTCAGCGGCATCGGCATCCCGGAGACGGACGGCATTGTCGGACCGGACGGGCACGCATCGCTCACGAACCTGGGGCGCGTCGCCGTGGAGGGCATGTCCGCCATGGACTCCGAGATCCTGGACATCCTGCGGACCAAGATGGAGGCGTAGGCGGCGCGCCAGCACGTGCCTCCGCCTGCCGTTGGCTTCTGCAGCGACTCGCGCGCATCGGCGTTCATCTATGGTTGTGCCAGCCCCAGTGGCGACAAGGAGGCCATTCGATGAGATCAGCGCTTCGGTACTTCCCACTCCTCCTCTGCGGGCTCCTCGCTGCCGCGCCTGCCGCGGCCCAGCCCAAGGCCAAGCCCGCCGCCAGGAAGCCGAACGAGGCGCGCCTGAACTGGTGGCGTGACGCGCGGTTCGGCATGTTCATCCACTGGGGCCCCGTCAGCCTGAAGGGCACCGAGATCGGCTGGTCGCGCGGCAGCCAGATCCCGATCGACGAGTACGACTCCCTCCACAAGCAGTTCAACCCCGTCAAGTTCGATGCCGACGCCTGGGTGAAGATCGCCAAGGCGGCCGGCATGAAGTACATCGTGTTCACCACGAAGCACCACGACGGCTTCTGCATGTTCGACACGCAGCAGACCGACTACAACATCATGAACTCGCCCTTCGGCCGCGACGTGGTGAAGGAGCTGGCCGAGGCGTGCCGCGCGAACGGGCTGGCGTTCGGCACATACCACTCCGTCTGCGACTGGCACCACCCCGACTTCCCGCTCGGCAGCCCCGGCGGCAGCGTGCGCAAGCCGCGCCCGGACCTCGACGCGTATGAGCAGTATCTGCGCGCCGAGGTGAAGGAGCTGATCCAGAACTACGGCCCGCTGCTGGTGATGTGGTTCGACGTGGCGCAGGAGTTCGACATGAAGCGCGGCCAGGGCGTCGTCGACTACACCCGCTCGCTGCAGCCCGACATCATCGTCAACAACCGCTGCGCCAATCCGGGCGACTACGATACGCCTGAGCAGACGATCGGCACGTTCCAGACCAGCCGGCCGTGGGAGTCGTGCATCACCATCTGCAACCAGTGGGCCTGGAAGCCGGGCGACACGATGAAGTCGCTCCAGGAGTGCCTGCAGACCCTCATCCGCTGCGCGGGTGGCGACGGCAACCTGCTCTTCAACGTGGGGCCGATGCCGACCGGCGAGATCGAGCCGCGCCAGGTGCAGCGCCTCAAGGAGATGGGCGCGTGGCTGCGCAAGTACGGCCAGAGCGTCTACGCGACGCGTGGCGGGCCGTACAAGCCCGGCACGTGGGGCTGCTCCACCTATCGCGGCAACACCGTCTTCCTCCACGTGTTCGACTGGGGCACGGGCTCCATCTCCCTGCCGCCGCTCGGGCGCAAGATCGTCGGCAGCTCGGTTCTCACGGGTGGGACCGCAGCCGTCAAGCAGTCCGCCGAAGGCGTCGAGGTTTCCATGCCCACCGCATACCGCCGCCCCATCGACACGGTGGTGTGCCTGCGGCTCGACGGGCCGGCCTCGACGATCAGGCCGATCTCCCTCGCGGGCTCCCTGTCGAATGGGGCCAAGGCGACGGCGTCCAACGTGTTCCAGGGCATGGAGACCTACGACGCGGGCAAGGCCGTCGACGACGAGGAAGGCACCCGCTGGGCTACGGACGCCGGCACCCACGCGGCGTGGCTCGAGGTCGACCTCGGGCGGAGCCTGACCGTGTCCAGCGTGCGCATCCTCCAGCAGGCTGTGTACGCCGAGCGCATCCGCCGCTTCGAGATCCAGGTGAAGGACGGCGGGGAGTGGCAGACGGTAGCGTCGGACACGACCATCCCGCCGCGATTCGAGGCGAAGTTCGCGCCGGTGAGCGCGCGCTACGTCCGTCTGAACATCCCAGACGCGACCGAGGGCCCGACGATCGACGAGTTCCAGGTCTTCGGCCCGAAGAAGCCCTAGCCTGGCCTCCCCGGTGAGTGGTACCGGACGGGCACCCTACGGCAAGCTCAGGGCAGGCTCTGGTCCATCCCACCACGGTTCCGGTGCGTGACCCGCAGGCAGCACGCTCAGGACGCGGGAACCACGGCGGGCGGGCTGGGGTATGCTTGGTTAGGCGAGCCCACCCCGGCCCGCCGCACCTGCCTACGGGGAGTCCCTGTCATGCTTCGTCTGTCGCGGCGCGCGCTGGCGCCGCTTGCTTTGCCGCTGCTCGCGCTGCCGGCCCTCGCTGCACCTCGCGCCCAACACGTCGTCATCGTCAGCCTCGACGGCGGCAAGCCGGCCGTCATCCAGCAGAGCCGGATGCCCGTGCTGATGTCCATGGTCCAGTCGGGCGCCACGACTTGGACCGCAAGAACCACGCTGCCGTCTGTGACCCTGATCGCCCATACCTCGATGCTCACGGGCGTCAAGCCGTCGAAGCACCACATCGATTGGGACGACTACCAGCCGAAGAAGGGCATCGTGCAGGTGCCGACGGTCTTCGAACTGGCGAAGCAGCGCGGCCTCACGACGGCTCTGTTCGCCGGCAAGAAGAAGTTCCGGCACCTCGAGCGGCCCGGCTCGCTAGACATGAGCTACATCAAGACGTCCGACGCCCTGCCCATCGCCAAGGTCGCCGCGAAGACCATCAAGCAGGCCAGGCCGTCGCTCTGCTTCGTGCACTTCCCCGACACCGATGGCGCGGGCCACAAGTACGGCTGGGGGTCGCCGGAGCAGATGCAGGCGTTCGCGGACGAGGACAAGGCGCTCGGCATCCTGCAGAAGGCGATCCAGGAAGCCGGCATCGCCCAGAGCACCGTCGTAATCGTGACGGCCGACCATGGCGGGCACCGGAAGGTCCACGGGGGCAAGAGCGATGACGACATGAACATCCCGTGGGTGGCGTCCGGCGCAGGCGTTCGCCGCGGCTACGCGCTGCGCGGACCGGTGTCGACGTGGGACACGACTGCGACCGCCCTCTGGCTCCTCGACGTTCCGCTGCCGAAGTCGCTGGACGGCAAGCCCGTCGTGGAGGCGTTCACCGGGCCGGCAGCGCGCGTTCGGTGAGGACACGAAGCGATCCTACATAACCAGAAGGGGGAGCCCGGAGTGGGCTCCCCCTTCTAGTCATGCGCAACTGGTCGCGCCTACTGCTGGTACTCCGCCGCCAGGTTGTTCGCCTGGTTCTGGAGCCAGTTCGAGTCCTCCCAGTCGCCGCCGTACCACCACGCCCACATGAACGAGTCCGGAGGCGTGTTGGTGCCCCAGTTGAGGCCGCCAAGCGTCGCCTTGAGGCGCATGGCCTTGCAGTGGCCGTCGTAGAACGAGAAGTTGCTGACGCCGTTGTGCGTCGTCATGATGCCCTTGCTGCCGTCGAACCAGGCACGGCCGCTGATCATGTCCATCCGCCAGTCCGCGTTCCACTCGCGGCTCTCGGTGATCAGGATGCTGTTGCCAGGGCGCGGACAACCGTCGAGCTTGTGGCCGGGGCACCAGGGATGGGCCATGGTGTAGTTGAGCGCGTAGCTGCGATGGATGCCTGCAAGGACCTCGCCGCGAATGTAGACCCAGAGGGGCTCATCGGGCTTCTCGAACGTCGGGCACATATAGAGGCCGCCGTTCTTGGTGTAGGGGTAGACCGCGTAGCGCCAGTCGATCTCGGGGCCAAACCAGAATGGCCAGCCACTCGGAACCTGGAAGCTCGGGTCCGGCTGCCAGCCGAGGGGACCTGCCCCGTCGTAGTCCTGGGCGTACATGTGAACCGAGAGCGTCAACTGCTTCATGTTCGAGAGGCACTGGGTCTTGCGTGCGCTCTCGCGGGCTCTCGCGAACACGGGGAACAGAATGGCTGCCAAGATGGCAATAATCGCAATAACGACGAGTAGTTCGATCAGCGTGAAGCCGCGCCTTGCTTGGAAGTGTCTCGACATCGATGATCTCCCATCACGGTTCGAGTGCGCTGGGCAGGCCACTGGGACCAAGAGGGTTCCGGCTGCGCGGATGCAATGCGGCTTGCGGATCGCCCTCGAGCCCCGCAGGGCGTAGGCGCCGCACCTATTCCTCCTTTCACTGGTCTTGACTACGACGTGGCTGGCCAATGGCAACTGTACTCCATCGGAACCACCCTAACGATTCTATCACAGAGTCGGCCGACCGTCAACTCGCATCGGGCACGGCCCCGGTGCGAACGCGCCCTCTACGCCGGGTAGGCGACTACGCCAACAGCAGCACTTCCGCCAGCCGTACCGCACGGCGAACCTGCGATCCCCTGCCCGGCCGGCACCCCGCCGAACCCGAGGCTCAAAGCGCCGCCCAGTCGGGGGTACGGTCGCGACTGACAGGCTCGACCGGCAGAGGCAGCAACCGGCATAGCCCCCGATGCGGCGGGCCGCGACGCACTGCCGGCTGGGGTTACGACATGAACCCGCATGAGAGAAGGGGGAGCCCGGAGTGGGCTCCCCCTTCTGATGATGCGCAACTGGTCGGGCCTACTGCTGGTACTCCGGCGCCATGTTGTTCACCTGGTTCTGGAGCCAGTTCGAGTCCTCCCAGTCGCCGCCGTACCACCACGCCCACATGAACGAGTCCGGAGGCGTGTTGGTGCCCCAGTTGAGGCCGCCAAGCGTCGCCTTGAGGCGCATGGCCTTGCAGTGGCCGTCGTAGAACGAGAAGTTGCTGACGCCGTTGTGCGTCGTCATGATGCCCTTGCTGCCGTCGAACCACGCCCGGCCGCTGATCATGTCCATCCGCCAGTCTGCGTTCCACTCGCGGCTCTCGGTGATCAGGATGCTGTTACCGGGTCGCGGACAACCGTCGAGCTTGTGGCCGGGACACCAGGGATGGGCCATGGTGTAGTGCAGAGCGTAGCTGCGGTGGATGCCTGCGGTCACCTCGCCGCGCAGGTAGAGCCATAGCGGCTCATCGGGCTTCTCGAACGTCGGGCACATGTAGAGGCCGGCGTTCTTTGTGTAGGGATACACGGCGAAGCGCCAGTCGATCTCCGGGGCGTTCCCCTCGCCGGGCCAACCCGATGGGGGTACGAAGCTCGGGTCGGGCTGCCAACCAAGCGGACCTGCCCCGTCGTAGTCCTGGGCGTACATGTGGACCGCGAGAGCCAACTGCTTCATATTCGAGAGGCACTGGGTCTTGCGTGCGCTCTCGCGGGCTCTGGCGAACACGGGGAACAGAATGGCCGCCAGGATGGCAATAATCGCAATAACGACTAGAAGTTCGATCAGCGTGAAGCCGCGCCTTGCCTGGAAGTGTCTCGTCATCGAATGCCTCCCGTCATGGAGTAGGTGTGCTGGGCAGGCCACTGTACCAAGAGGCTGTCACCGCAAGGGTGTCCACGGGCTGTTTGGATTGCCGGCGCGCCCCATCGGGCGCCGACGTCGCGCGTCTGCTCCTTTCGTCTGCTATGGCGGTATAGTGGGCAGCCAGCAGCGATACGGCAACTTCGGGATGATCATCATCATTGTAACACGACGCAGTCTGTCCGTCAACCAGCACCGTCACGTCGGCGTCGTGGCGGTCGCGTCGTGCCCGAGAGCGCCGTCTGCGCCCAGTAGACACCGCCGCCGATGGCGGCAACGACAGCAGCGCCCGCAAGCACGGCGAACGCCTGGCGCCAGCCGCAGCGCACCACGATCTCGGCCATCCCCTGTCCGGCCAGCACGCCGCCCAGCGAGCCAAACCCGTCGATGCATCCGCAGGCCGTGGCAGCCGCCCGCCTGCCGCCGAACTCCAGCCCCATGGCGCCCGCCAGGTAGGAGTACGGCCCCATCATCACGAGAGCGACCAGCCCAACCACGCACATGGCCGGCACCGGCGAGCCGCCTGCGTCGGACCAGGCTAGCGAGAGCAGCGCCGGGATAACGAGGAGCAGACTGCCGAGCACCATGATGGGCCGCCACCGCGGGCCCAGCCGGTCGCTCGCGACGCCCCACGCCACCACGGACACCCCACCCAGCAGAGGGAAGCAGGAGCTGGCCTTCGCCGCGGGCCCGGGCGCCATATGGGCCACCTCGGTGAGGTACTGCGGCGTCCAGGTGTTGAACGTCTCGCGGATGAGGCTGAAGCCGAACGCCAGGGCGCACACGGTGTAGAAGATCGGGCTGCGCAGAAGAGGAACCAGGACCTCGCGCGCACTCACCCGCTCCACGGCGGAACCCCGCGCGGGCGTGTCGGCGCCGCCCGAGGCAGGCTCCGGAAGGCCAACGTCGCCGGGACTGTCCTTGAGGCCGAGGGCACACGCGGCGAAGAGCAGGGCCAGCATCGCTCCGGACGCCCAGAAGACGCCGCGCCACCCAAGCCCCCACTCCACGAGCTGGCCGAGCAGAACGCGAGACAGGAAGTCGCCGAAGAGGTAGCTGAGGCTGATCCAGCCCATGGCCGAGCCGAAGTGCGCGGGATCGTACCAACGCGAGGCGATCTTGGCCACGCCGGGCCACCCGGTGGACTGCACGAGGCGGTTGGCGGTCCACGCGAGCGCCAGCACCGGCAGCCCGCCGACCCCGAAGAGCAGCGTGCAGAGGACGGAGCCGCCCATGCCGAACAGGAACACGCGCCTGCCGCCGAGGCGGTCCGCCACGAACCCGTTCAGCATCTTCCCCAGCGCGTAGAAGAGCACCCCGAGCGACGCCAGGCTGCCGATCCACGCCTTGGTGACGCCGAGCGGGCCATACTCGTCGAGCAGCAGCGGCGTGGCGACAGACAGGTTGACGCGGCACAGGTAGAAGCCCGCGTAGCCCGCGATCAGGAGGGCCATCGTGAGGCGCTGGTGGCGAACGAGGCGGCGCTGGGTGTCGTGCGGCGAAGCGGGGTCGCGTGCAGAACGGGCATCGGCCAATACGGGGCTCCCTGGGCGCGGGGGCGGCGGCGCTGCGCGCACCCGGCCAAGGGCTCCGTTAGCCGCGCGGGCGCGCCATTCCTGCGTGGCACCTGGAGTCGCCGGGCCTGGGCAGCAAGCAGATGACGACGCAGGGCGCGCACTGCAGGACGAGCGATAGGGCGCCGGACCAGTGCCAGCCCAGGCGGATGCTGGTGGCCAGCATCAGAGACCCGAAGGCGGCGCAGTAGAGCAGAGCGCCTCGGATCCGGCGCAGCCGATCGGCCCGAACCGAGCAGATCACCCCGGCGACCAGCCCGGACACGAAGCTGGTGACCATGCCGGTCCACATCAGCCGCCCGGCCAGGCTCTCCGCCCAACTCCCGTCACCCACGGACGCCGGCATCGTGGCGACCGCAATGCTCATGGGCACGCACACGATGGCTCCGGCCGCCAGCACTGCCGCGATCGCGCGCACGCCGGGCTGCACCCAGCCCCCGCGAAGGTTGCCCGCCTGTCCGACGCCAGCATCGATCATGGTTTGCTCCTGGCCCGCGCGTGATGCGCGTCTGACACACCGAGTGACGGACATGGCCGGTCGCCGGTTTCGCCACACCACACAGGCGGGAGACCCGATCAGCGCGCCGAGCGTCTGGCACCGGCCGCCCGGATCACCCGAGCCACCTCGGTGTGCTCCGTCTGCTCGGCCCAGGAGAGAGCATCGTCTCCGAGACGGTTGCGAAACCGCACGTTGGCGCCGCCCTTGATCAGTAGCTCCGCGATGCGCGGGTCGCCGGACCGGGCGTTCTCCATCAGCGGAGTCAGGTCCTCGTCGCTGACGGCGTTCGGGTCGGCGCCGGCGTCCAGCAACACGCGAACGGCCTCCGGGTGCGACCGGCGGCACGCTCGGTGCAATGCCGTGTCCTGGTAGAACCAATCCCGTGCACTGGCGGAGGCGCCATGCCGGAGCATGCGTTTGATGGTCGGCACGTCGCCCTCCCAGCCTGCCTGGACAAAGGCCTCGTCGCGGATAACCAGGAAGAGGCGCACGACGCAGACCAGCGCCACCACGCCCGGGACCGCACAGCCCAGGCAGCACCCGCGGCGCCGACCCCGGCCCTCGCGAGCGGCGGCTGGACCGGCTGCCGGTTCGGTGCCGGCGACTCCGCCGGGTTCGGTCATCGTCTGGCCTCCTGCCCCCAGCGCGCTGCGCCCACCGCTACCGTTCCCGCCGGTACTCCACGATCGCTGCGCCGGGCTGCGACCCGATGCTCACGCGCAGGCCAGTGGTCATCAGCGTGCGGCCAGTCAGAGTGCGCACCTCGCCGGTGTCGAAGTCCTCCACCCGGTAGCGCGCACTCGCCACCAGGCCGCGGAGGCGTACGGTGATCGAGTCGGCGCCGGCCTTGGGGCGGCAGAACGCTTGCACGACTCCCGCGCCGTCCTCGGGGCTGTCGAACTGCCAGGCCATCCAGATATCCTCGGCGAGGCTGTACGGGGTCAGCGGGTAGTAGTCCTTGAGCAGGTAAGGCGACACCCGCCGCCACTCGTCGATGAACCGCCGGATCCCCTCGTAGTTCAGAGCGTCCGAGCGCGTGTCCCAGCACTCGGCAGACCAGGGCGCCAGGTTGCTGCGCAGCACGTACGGATCCTCCGACGCGCCGAGCCCCGCCCCATAGTACGGCAGCCACGACGCGATGCCGTAGAGCTGCGACTGCGACGATGTGGTGCCGCCCGCGTAGTCGCTCTTGGAGAGAGGCAGGCCGCGGCGCATCATCTCCAGATCGACGCGCCGCCCGCCGGACGCGCAGCAGTCGAACGGCATGTTGGGGTGGCGGCGCGCCAGCTCGTCCCACATCGCCAGCAGCCCCTCGATGTGCCGGATCTCGGTGATGCCCTGACGATCCTCCGCGTCGGCCGCACGCCAGAACGGGAGCGGCGGCATGTTGAAGTCCTGGCGGTACATGTCGATGCCATTGGTGGTGATGATCTGGTCGATGCGCTCGGTCGTCCACTGCCGCGCCTCGGGGTTGCCCAGGTCCAGCAGCATCGAGTCGGTCCGGGGCCCCAGCAGCCACTCGGGGTGGTTCTGGGCGAGCCACGAACCCGGCACGGCGCGCTCCGGCTCGAACCAGACAGTGAGCTTCATCCCGTTCTCGTGCGCCTTGTCCGCCACCGCCTTCAGGCCGCCCGGGTAGCGCTTCGGGTCCGGCTCCCAGGTACCCGTGTTCCACCACGTGTCGCCGCAGGGGTACCAGCCGGCGTCGCGCCACCAGGTGTCGATCTTCAGCCCGCGCGTCACGTGCCCGTCGATGAAGGGGATCTCGTCGGCCGCGCCGCACACCAGGTTTGGGAAGAGGTCCGCGGCGGCGCCGGAGAAGACCGTCGGCATGGGCTTGCCGCCAGGCCTCCGCAGGTTGTGGGCCATCATCCAGCGGCGCCACACGTTCTGCCCGCGCACCGCGTCGCCATCGTAGAACATCACGACTGAGAGGGGGCTGCGCACCTCCTCGCCCTTGTGCAGGACGAAGTGCGTCAGCTCCTGGCCGGCGGCCAGGTGGAGCCCCGTGCCCGCGTCCCGCTCGAGACGCGCCGACCACTGCCCCGGCCAGCCCAGCGCCGCGATGACGCCGCCGCCATCCGTGCCGAGGTTCCAGTACGGGAACGCGTGATCCGTGGGCCGCCCGCCGGAGGGCGCGAACGTGCGGACGGTGCCCGGCGCGAGCGTCTCGACGATCGGCTGGTAGCTCTCCGGCACGCAGTAGTCGCCCACCGTCGTGCGCAGGACGTACTCGCCGGCCGCGGGGCGCGTCAGCCGCAGATCGAGCGGGCGGATGTTGGAGATGATGGGGGTATCCGCGCTGTGCGTGTTGGCGAAGCGCAGCGTCCACTCGACCGCGGGGTAGTCGCGGTAGGCGATAGACGTGCACGTGACACGCAGCCCGGTCACCGGGTCGGTGTACGTGCCGACGGTCTCGGTCCGGTTCGCGTCGAGCCTGCGCGCCTTGCGGGTCGTCTGCCAGTCCGCGAGGAACTCCGCCGACTGCCTGCCGCCATACTCGAACGAGAACGGGGCATCCATCGCGCCGGTGAGATGCGCGGCCGTCCACTCCCGCGCGCGCCGCAGCTCCGCACCCGTCACGGTCGCCGCGGCCGCCTGCCCGATCCCCACGAGCAGCGCCACCACAACAAGCACGCCTGTGTGCCAGTACATGATCGCCTCCCAAGCCGTCTTGCGGTCTGCCCCCTGTGTTCGGGAGCGCGCGCGGGGTCTCCTGCACTCGGAACCAGGCAGGTCTCCGCGCGCCCCCCAGCCCCCAATTCTTGGGGAGTCCACGTGGTCGCGGCGCCATACCGTGTCGGAACTCCCGCCGGTTAGCGGCGTCGCTGGCGGTGCTGGCAGGTTCTCCCCCAGAGTTGGGGGTCGGGGGGCGCACCGCAGGCGGCTGCGGCTGGTGCGCGCCGTCGACGCGATCCTCCGAAACGACCCGGACATCCGCGACGTATCGTGGGAGGACGGTTGAGCCGCCGCGGCGAAGACCGTCCTATCCCTGCGCTGCCCCACGCAATCCAGGAGAGCCCCGTGAGACCGAAGCACGTGCCGATCGCCGCGTTCCTGCTCGTCTGCCTGTCGCTCGGGCTGCCCGCGTCCGCCCAGAAGCCCGATGTCGACACCGCGCGCCTGCGCCAGATCGTGCAGCGCCTGGCCAAGTCCTCCAGCTACGATGCGCCGAACAGGGACGCCGTCGAGGCGATGGAGATCGTGATCCGGCGGGTCGTGGCGGCGGGCAGCAACGCGGACGCCGAGGCGAAGCGGCTCGCCGGAGTGGTGGAGAAGGCTGCGCCGCGCGACAGCTTCCCGACCAGCTACGCGCACCTGACGGTGAATCGGGCGCAGGCGGCGGGGCGTCAGGCGATTGGGGTCAGCTTCGGGGCGGCGTCGCGGGTTGCGGTGTTCGATGCATCGGGCAAGAAGCGGCTGGCGGTGCCCGCCTCGATGCAGTGGGCGGCTCCCTGGGACTGCGAGCCCCGCTTCACGCCGGACGGGTCGCTCGTGCTGCTGCGCTGCGCCGTGCACGACGCCGGCATCCGGACGGCGTGGCGAGCTGACCTGCTGGCGCCCGCCGGTGATGGCTACAAGCTCGTCCAGACGTGGAAGCGCGCCGGCACGCTCGACTACCCCGGACTCGCGCTCAAGGGCGACACGCTGACGCTGCGCAGCCTGGACGAGCCGAAGTCGTTCATCGTCGCGGCGGCCGAGCCGATGCTGAAGCGCACCGAGACGATCCGGATCGCCGGCGGCAAGGCGACGGTGCTCACCAGCCGGGCGGAGCAGCCGGAGTTGCGGGCGGCGGACGCGTGGATCGCTGCGGCGCGCTCGGCGAAGCGGCCCACCAAGCAGCAGGCGCCGATCCGCGCCGCCCTGCCGGAGCGCACCATGTTGAACGAGTGGAAGCGCAACCCGATCCCCAACGGCGGCTGCACGCTGGTGCTGACCTTCGACGAGGCACAGGTCGGCTTCACGATGCTCCCGGCCGGTGGCGGGACGTTCAGGGTCGGCGGGGTCACGGTCGTGAATCGCTCGCCTTGATGATCTCCTTCGGTGCGCGCGGATGCCAGCTCCAGTCAACGATATGCCACCCGTCGGGCCTGCGACGCAGGGCGTATCCGAGGTGCGCGGTCAGGGGGTACGGACAGCCTCGGCGGCGGATCGTGGTCGTCGTGACGACGAACACCGCGTCTGGGTCGGGCGGCAGGCTCCGGAGCCCGGGGCGCGAGTACAGGCTGGCGTAGTAGTAACCGGCTGGCTGGCTCGTCATCTCCAGCCACGTGCCTTCGTCGCGGGCCATCCACGCTCGCCACGTGTCGCTCGGCGCGCAGCCTAGGAATCGGTCGTCCCAGCCGGCGGAGTCTCTGAACTCCCACTGTCTCTCGAACGCCCCGAACTGCCCCTTGGTCCACGCCGTTTCGGACGCGTGTATGGGACGCATCACCGCTGTGCGGTCGGCCGGCGACGGGTTCCAGGCGCCCATGTGACCGATAGGCTCGTCGGGCGAGTCCAGCCAGACGGTCGCGCCGGCCGCCGGGGCCAGATCGAGCGTGTTGGCCGGGGGCCGGCGATCGTACGCGTATGCGTCGTAGACCGTCTCGCTGTACGGGATGCGACTCTCGGGCAGGTACTGCAGGAAGCGCTTCCGAACCAGCCGGCCCGTACGCTTGTCGGTCCATGCAGCTTGTCGCTGCGACACGTACCACTGGCTGCCGCCAGGACCTCGCTGCTCGACCTGACAGAGCCAGGCATCAACACCGCGCGGGGCATGCGGATCCGCCTGGCGGGTCCAGCCAGATAGGCGAATCGAGGGGTCGGTTGCCCACGGCTTGTCCTTGTTCGGGGGCAGCACCGCGCTCTGGAGGCCGAGGCGCGCGACGGTCAACGCCTGCGCGGAGCCGGCGTCCGCACGCGGCGTCAGAATCCAGGTGCCCGAACCGTCGCGGGCCAACGTGCCCTGTGCGTCGCTCAGCGATTCGCGCGGCACGAAGGCAGAGCGCCCAAAGCGCGGCGGCGCGCCGTGGTGCAGCGTGTAGCGCGTCAGCGTTGAGAGGCGCGCCCAGTTGCTCTCTGCCCAGCTAGTGCCCCGGCGCCGGATCGTGGTCCGCGCCTGCCAGTACACCACGTCGAAGCCGGCGAGAGCCTGCAGGTCCGCACCTGGGGGACGCATCGGGGCCGCGGGGGCACTCCGGTGGCTGGGCGCGCATCCGGGGATCGACCAGCACATGGCGACGCCGACGCACGGCGCCAGAGCCCGCAGCATGATCCGGCAGCATCTCATCGACGCATCTCCATTCCGCAACGCAGTCAGCGACTAGGCGAGACCAGCCGAACCCTCAAGATCGGCGGGGTGACGGTCGTGATGCGGCTGCCTGGGCGATCGCCATCGGCGGATGAGGGCGCCACGACCAGTCCACGATCCGCCAGCCATCGCTGCCGTGCCGGAGCAGGTAGGTGTAGTACGTCGTGAGATCGAACGGGTCGCTATCGCGCCGGAGCGTGGTCTTCGCGATGACGTACATCGCATCGGAGTCCGGTGGCGGCGTTCGGTGCGTGTACTCGAAGCCGAGCGGAGCGTGGTAGAACGCGTAGGGCTGGCTCTGGAGCCGCTGCCACTTGCCCCGCGCGCCGTCCATCCACTCCTGCCACGAGGCGCGCGAGGCGTAGGCATCCATGCGTCCTTCAGGGGCAGTCGTCGCGGCGAAATCCCACTTGCCGGAGAAGGCCCCGAAGTCGCCCCTGACCCACGCCGCCTCGGAGTCCCGGATGAGGGCTGTCACGGCGCTGCGGTCGGCGGCCGATGGGCTCCACGTGCGCGTGTACATCGACGGCGGCGCCGATGCGGAACGCAGCCAGACCGTCGCGCCAGGCGGCGGCGTCAGATCCAGCGTGTGCGGCGGAGCAGCCTGGTCGTACGTGAACGCGTCGGAAGTACAGTCGTAGGTGTCCCCGCCTCCCTCGAGGACGTACTCAGTCACCTGCTTCCGCACCAGCCGGCCGGTCGACGGGTCGGTCCATGCAACCTGCCGCGCGGTCACCTGCCAGGACCTGTCCCGCTTCTGCTGCCGAATCTCGCGCTGCCAGCGCACGACCGGCCGGCCTTCGAGGCGCTCCTGCCGCTTCTGCCAGGCCGATTGGCGCAGGGCCGCCGGCGTCGTCTCGTCGCCGACGCCGGGCGGCAGCGCCTCACGCCGGAGCGCTGACGTCGCCATATCGTCCGGCGCCAGGCCACCCGCCTCCGACCATGGCGAGAAGGTCCATGCGCCGCCGGCGGCGTCGCGCGCCAGCATGCCGCGCAGATCCATGACCACCTCGCGCGCCCCGATGACCGGCCCCACACCTCCAAGCCGAGCCCCGGAGTAGCGTCCGCAGTGCACCAGGCTGGAGAGGCGAGCCCAGTTCTCCGCGGTCGCGACCGTCGTTCTACCGTGGGTTCGGCTCTCGGTGCGTGTCCGCCAGTGGACCACGTCGAAGCCGGCCTTCGCCCGCAGGGAGGCGCCTAGCGGCGACGACAACGTTCGGCCGGCCGTCAGCGCTCCGTGCCCGCGAGGCCACATGAATGCGGCAACCGAGCCGCCGAGTCCGAGCACGATGCACACCGCGATCAACTTACCGAGTCCCATCCCCGCACCTCCGGTGTTGGGGCCCCTACGGCAGGCCGCTGCTCGTTAGTGCCGGCATCCCGCCCGAGGGTTCGCGCCCGCCCCCGCAATGGCGCTGGGTGCCTTGGGAGTACGCGCTGTGCCACTACATGCCCGAGCCGAGCCCCACCGGAACCGGCCCAGGCAGCCGATGGACGCCGTCGCGCGGCTCGAACACGGCATGCAGGCGCGGGAGCCACGCGCGGTTGGCGGCTGGAGTGAACTGGGGCGAGTTCAACTCCACGCCGTTGAGCGTCGGCACGTGCGCCGCAAAGAGCAGGCCGTGGATCGCGGCGAGGCCGGGGTTGGTCAGGTCCTGCAGCGTGAGCGCCAGGCCGTGCTCCGCTGCCCAGGCCGCCGCCACGAGCGAGAAGCTGTGCCCCTTGCACGTCTTCAGCGCGAAGCCGCTCCACCCCTGCTCCTTGGCAACGGCCATCAGCGGCAGGTCGGTCAGCCCCTCGTCGAGGAACACCGGCTTCAGGGCGGTCACCGCACGCCAGTCGTGCGGGTGAGCCACGATGTCGCGCGCCGTCGGCTGCTCCAGGTACTCCAGCGCCGCGAAGGCATCCGCGTCCGCGCGCCGGACCCGCTCCAGGTACTCCAGCACGCTGGCGGCATCCGGGTTGGCGCAGTTGGTATCGGCCATGAGCCGCGGCCGGTGCGCGCCCAGTTCCCGCGCCGTACGGAACGCCGCAGCCGTGTGCGCCGCGTCCATCGCGGGGTCGCGCCCCATCAGCTTGAGCTTGAAGCACCGGTAGCCACGCTCCCGCACCCAGGGCCGCATCGTCTCCGCGTCGTCATCCGGGCCGACCACCAGCCACGCATCCGCGGACAGAACCGGCTCGCGCAGCAGCCGGCGGACAGCCGCGACGGCCCCGCGCCCCGGGAAGAGGTGGTCGGCGGACGGCGCCGCGGCGGCCTCATCGTAGAGAGCGAAGGCTGAGACGCCGGCAGCGATGCCCACCGCGTCGTTGATGGCGGCGTCGAACGGGGAGGCGCAGTTGGCCCGCGCCAGGGCCGGCGGGTCCGGATCGAGCGCCACAGCGTGGGCGGCGTGGTCGAGCCGCAGCCCAAGCTCCAGCGGGTGCGCCGCCTCCGAGCCGCACATCTCGTCCAGCGACGCGGCGATCCTCTCGCAGAAGGACCGCATGGAGGCGTCGCGGGCCTCGTGCGCCAGCCGCAGGTCCGGCCACGCCCACAGGTCGCTCAGGTAGATGGACCCGCGGCCCACCGCCTCACGCCCGCCGACCCGTACCCGCACCTCCGCCCGCGCCTCGGTGATCTCGTCGATGATCCCCGTGCTGATGTGCAGCGGCGTGGCGAACGGCTGCGTCAGGAACGAGACCTGGGCGTCGAGGATGCGTGCCTGGCAGGTCATGGTGTGCCTAGCCTGACCTATTCATGAGTCGTACCGGACGGGCACGGAGGCCCATCCCACCACTTCACTCGTGCATGATCCAGGCTAGCCTCCCACCCGTGCCGGCATCGGGGGTCTCGGCCATCGTGCCGGCCGGCTCGCCGCAGATGGCATCCCCGCGGTCCCACGCCGCACAGCCCCGCTCCGCTGGACGTAGCTACCGGCCGCCGCCTGCTCCCGGCTGCTTGGGCTGCCCGCCGCTGCCGGGGGACTTGAGCGCGAACGAGCGCTCGATGAGGTCAAGACCGCCGGCCGCCTGCGCCAGGTCCTCGTCCGCACACTGCTGGGTGATCATCACGGTCTGGTCGTCCTGTACGTAGGCGAACACCCTCACGGTCGTCTTGACTCCCATGATCTTGCCGGTCAGCGTCGCCCCTTTGCCCGCGAGCCGACCGTACTTCTCGAACCTCTGGATCGCCGCACTGCCCATCAACCGCTGCATCGGCTTGATCTGCTCCTTCAGAGTCTCCTCGGCATCGATTCCACCCGCGCCAAGCACGAACATGACGAACGCGCTGCCCGGACTCTCGATGGAGAACATGTGGTCTGGGTCATAGTCGTCGTCGTCCGTAGCCACACGCCAGTTGGACGGGTACTGGAGTTCGAATCCGGCCCGAGCCAGCTTCGTCGGAGACGCCACGTCAGCCTGCTTCTCGTGCTGAACCGCGCCCCGCAGAAGGGCCTGGCCGGCCTTGCTGGAGGCTGCCCCGACGCAGAACCCCGCAATGCCGCCGATGAGCAGCGCGATCACGACTGCAACGACCACTATGCTTGGGGCAACCCCGTTCCTCGGCATCTCCTCACATTCCCTTCGTTGCGGCGGTGCGACGAGCTTCGGGCGAGCGCTTGCGTCGCGGCCCGTCGCGGCAGCCTGGTTTGGGCAGCAATGGCGCGGTCAGTTCATGCGCAGCCTTGTTGCGAGGCGTTTCGGCGCGGCCGGCCGCCGGTCCTGCTTGCCGACCACCACAGTCCTGCGCGCCGCCACAGTCTGCCGCGTCACACGAGGTGGTTGACGCAGGCCGCACCACTTCTGTCTGGTTCGTCACAATGGTGCCAGGTAAGCGGCTTCGCCTGTTTCGGCGGGGAACGACGCGCGTCGGAATGGGTGTACGTACCAACACCTGACCTCAGCGTGCAGCGGACGCGGTCAGGGCGTTGCCGGTAGAGGCGGACGTCGAGCAGCAGCACAACAGTGGACCTGCCCCCGCCCCGCCGGCGACGCCGGAAAGGGCAAGGCAATGTCCAGAGTGATGAACCTACACACCGACGAAGCCCGCTACGAAGCCGAGCGATTCTCGTCGGATCTGCTGCAAGTTCTGCGGGGCCTGCGCCCGGTTGAGCCCGAGTGGCGCGCCGCCGGACTCTCCATCGTCCAGGTGCGAGCCTGCGACGACCTCCGCCTCGGCCCGCTGCCGATCTCCCGCCTCGCGAGCCACGTGGGGGTCGGCCTCCCGGACATGCTGGAGGCTACCCGCCGCCTGGAGCAGCTCGGCATCGTGGAGCGCGTGCCCACTCCCGCCGACCGGCGCCTGGGGATGGTGAAGCTGACGGCCTACGGGCAGGAGATCGCCGAGGAGTGGCACGCGTCGCGCGCACATCGGGCCGCCGCGGCGCTGGCCGGCCTGACCCCGTTGGAGCGGCACGCGGTCCTGGATGTGCTGGAACGGATGGCCTTCGACGTCGCGCGGATGGACGCTGCGATGCCCGGTCCGCTGGCGCAGGTCGAGACCTACCATCCTGAGCCGGAGGTGCTGGCCGAATCCGGCCGGACCGAGCCGCCCCGCTCACCGAGGAGCAAGCCGTCGTCCTCCACGACACCCTCGCGGACCGTACGGCCGGCGGGCACGGGGCAGTGGGCCTGGAGCCGATGATGCCGACTGCGCTCGACGCGGTCCGCCCGCTCCGACAGGCGCCGCGAGATGATCGGAGCTGACCGACCTGCCTCGCCGCAGCGGTCAGCCCGCCGTCCGCTCGACGAGGCGATACCCTCCGATGACCTCGATCTGGCCGACGATGTGGCGGTTGAACTCCGCCAACTCCTCCGCGGGTATCCAGTACTCCAGATGGTGCGGCCCGCCGACGCGCTGCACCGTGTACCCCGCCAGGTGGTCCCGCCGCACGCCAAACCTCGTCACATAGCCCACGCATCCCGACGCCGGGTCCTTCGTGTTCCACTCCCGCGCAATCTGCGCCGCGTACTCCTCGTTCAGCACCGGGTAGAAGATGGGCTGATGTGGCAGCCGCGGCGGGAACTCGCGATACCCGCTCGCCGCGATCAGATCGAGCTCCGCCTGCCCCACCGGCCGGAACAACTCCACCGTCGCCTCGTCCATGCCGTCGCCTCCCGCCTTGTCACGCTACGCAGCAGGTTAGGCCGCCGGCGGGGGAACTCCTGCCGCGACACCGGCAGGATGACGTCAGCGGGGCGGCGAAGGGAATGGAACTGCAGCGCGCGCTACGAGGAAGAGGATGCCGGTACACGAACCCAGCCCGATCGACGAACTCACCGATGCCGCCCGATATGGCGACTTGGAAACGGTGCGTTCGCTCGTCCAGGGCGGCGTCGACCTGAACGCACTTGATCGGAGTGACCAGACCCCGCTCGCCACCGCCGCGCTGTACAACCAGCCTGAGGTAGCAGCGCTGCTGCTCGAAGCCGGCGCGCGCATCGAGGCGTACTCGAATCGGCGCGGGACGGCGCTGATCTGCGCGGCCCAGTACGCCTCCGCCGATCTGGTGCGCTACCTCCTGGAGCATGGCGCCGACGTCGACGCGAAGGACAGCTACGGCCTGTCGGCGACGGAGTACGCCGCCATGAACGGCCGCATCGCCAACCTCGAAGTGCTGATCGCGGGCGGGGCGGACGTACACCGAGACGGGATGTCGGCGCTGCGCCGCGCGGTGAAGTGCGGATGCACCGAGAACGTGCGGATCCTCTGGGAGGCAGGCGCCGCTTCGGACGCATCGGACGAAGGGCTCTGTCTGTTGCTAGCCTTCGCCGTGAGGCACGCCAGCATCGACGTGGTACGCCTGTTGCTGCGGCTTGGCGTTCGGCCCGATCCCGCGATCGCCGCGTTCGCCCGGCAGCGGGGACGCCGCGACGTGGTCGTGCTCCTGCGCTCGTATCCGCCGCCTGACCAGGCCTCGGGTGACGGTCCCTCCGCTGCCGCCCCGTAGGAGCGCCACTCGGTAGGGTTGGTCCACGCATCCAGCGAAGCTCACGCAGGACACCCGCCGCCCCGTGGCGAACAAATAGCGCATACACCCGTCTACAGCCTGACCACGGGAGGAGACCGCCATGCTCCGGAAGCTCGCCGCTCTCTGCGCTCTGCTCGCCATCGCTGCATCGTCCGCCAGTGCCGCCGCACCAGGCGCCATCGGCAAGTGGGTCGTGCTCGGCCCGTTCCCCAACCCGAAGCCCGCGAACGCGACCGTACGGCCGCGCGGCGGCTTCGACACCGACTACCTGAAGTCGCTGGGCGGCGAGGCGAAGGCCGTCGTCAAGGTGGGCGCCACGGTCCAGGTGCCCGGCGGCGAGGCCGCGAAGGCGCGGGCGGTCGTCTCGACGCCGGGCGGGCACGTCGACTTCGCCAAGGTCTACACGCAGACCGAGAACAAGCTGGTCTACTGCTACGCGGAGTTCACCTCGGCGGCCGAGGAGGAGGCGCTCGTCTTCCTGGGCTCCGACGACGGTGCCAAGGCGTGGCTCAACGGGCAGCTCGTGTGGGATGTGTACCCCCAGGGCGGCCGGGGCTATGTGGCACGGCAAGATCAGTTCAAGGCACGCCTCGTCAAGGGCGTGAACCGCCTGCTCGTGAAGGTGGAGAACGGCGGCGGCGGCTGGGAGGTCGGCGTCGAGGTCCTCGGCAAGGCGGCGGCCCAGCCCATCCTCGCGGAGCAGGCCCGCGCGCAGAAGGTCCGCGAGGCGCTGAACCTGGAGATCGAGCCGCTGCGCACCTACCCCGGCTACGTGTTCGACCCCGGCCCGTTCCCGCGCATCGGCTGGCGAGACGCGGAGGCCGCCCGGAAGCTGGTCGGAAACGTGCCGCTCAAGGTGCGCTGGTTCGACGCGAAGCTGAACCCGGTGGCCACCGCCAAGACGCCCGGGCGGTACATGGCGGTCGTCGAGGGCACGATGCCCGGCGGTCTGCCGCTGCGCGCCGGGCTCACGTTCTACTGCAAGCCGCCGGACGCCCTTCAGATGTGGCAGCAGGACTGGGGGCTGCAGATCCCCTATCTCGGCAAACCGTACGACGAGGCCGCATGGCGGGAGCGCTCCGAGGCAAACGCCAGGGTGGCGGGCAGCCTGTTCCGCGAGTCGATCATGACCACCGGCGGCGGGGCCGTGTTCCTCGCGGCGGCGGCCGAGGCCAAGCCGCAGGGTCGCCCGCCGCTCTTCATCGAGTCGCCCGACGTGGTGCACTGCGACTACCAGGTCGCGCTCAAGATGAAGCTGCTGGGCCGCACCCCCACCCCGCTCGCCCCGCCGCGCCTCCGCACCGGCAAGCCGGCGCCGGTCCTGCACGAGGGCACGCTCGCTGAGGCCGGGATGAAGCCGGACGCCAAGGAGAAGATCGACGCCGTCTGCCGGAAGTGGGCCGAGACCTCCGGCGAGCCGTTCGCGCTGCTCGTCGCGCGGCATGGCGTCATCGTCACGCACGAGGCGTTCGGCAACCTGGCGCCCGGCGTGGCCTGCAGCACCTCCTTCCGCAACGAGGTGGCCTCCATCACCAAGGCGATCTCGGGCATGGTGTTCGGCCGCTTTGTCGACCAGGGCCTCGCGTCCATCGACGAGCCCATCGGCAAGATCCTGCCCGACTTCCCCACCACCGGACCGAAGGCGCTCACCTTCCGCCACTGCTTCACCCACACGAACGGGTTCGAGGGCCACGGCGACTTCGGCGGCATCTGGAACCCGTACCTGGACAACGTGCTGCGCAACTGGCTCCCGGTGCTCAAGCCCGGCACGAAGCACGTCTACAACGGCATGGGCTACGACCTGGCGGGCAAGGCGATGGAGATGATCACGGGCAAGTCGATCCCGCGCATCTTCAAGGAGGGGCTCTTCGCGCCGCTCGGACTGGAGGACGCGCCGCAGAACGACATGGCCTTCGGCGCCCACCTGACGGCGCGCGAGCTGGGCACGATCGCGCAGCTCATGCTGAACAAGGGGAGCTACGGCGACAAGGAGTACATGTCCGAGGCCACGTTCCTCAAGCTGCTCCCGGTCTCGCTGCAGCGCTTCTGGCCCGCCATCGACGTGACGTGGGGCATCGGCCTGACGCCGTCCGCCGAGCGCAGGCCCGGCGCTCCCTCCAACTCGACCGATCCGAAGGACCTGAGCCTCGGCCCACGCACCATCGGCCACGGCAGCGCCACGAGCTGCATCCTGCGCGTCGACCCGGACCAGGACCTCGTCATCGCCATGATCCGCCGCACGGCCGGCAAGGACTACGACGCGAACGCCAAGGCGCTCTTCGCGGCCGTGGCGGATGGGGTGGTCAGGAAGTAGACCCTTGGCAAGCCGACGACCTGCCCGTCGGGACGGCCGCCACGACGACGGCCGGAGCACAACGACTCCGGGCCACGAAGCCTGACAGGAGAACCACGTGCACTACCAGCAGCCCCGCTACGCGCCGGCCCCGAAGTCGTCACCGGCGCCGGCCATCCTCAGCATCCTGGTTGCAGTTGCGCTGGCAGTAGGAGGATGGTTCACCTACCAGTACAAGCTCAAGGGACAGGGCACGCCGGTCGCCGGAGGCCGGTTCTCGCTGAGCACCAAGGGCTTCTGCCGAGTGACGACCGCCGGACCGTCCGGCCCGAACGCCAACCTGACCATCCGCATCTCCGCGCCGAACGCGGAGGACCTGATGCGCGTGCAGGGGGTCGCCGCCAAGGCGCGCGTGACGACGGCGTCCGGGCCGATGGACGTCCGCGTGGAGCCTACCAGCATCGGCCCGATCGTCGGGCTGAGCAAGGGAGGGCCGACGCGCTCCGCGTCCCTCAGATTCCGGCTCGCGAGCGGCGACGTTGGATCGGCAAGCTCGTTCGAGGGCGAGTTGCTGATGGACGCCGGCCCAGTCCTGCGCTTCACGTTTTCGCGCGGCGAGCTGACGCCTGGCACGGTGAAGCGGCAAGGCAGCATGGCCGTCACCGTTCAGAAGGTCCAGACGACAGGCAGCAGGCTGGATGTGCAGTTCGGGTACGAGGTACCGGTCCCGCGGCAGTTCGGTGAGCGAGGCGGCGACACAGACCCGTTCACCGCGCTCCTGCGCCCGGCGGATGCCGAACTTACCGACGAGGAGGGCAAGGTCCATCCGCCGATCAGCTCGGGCGGTGGAGGGGGATTCGGCCGCGTTGGCGGGCAGGCCACCCAGATGTCCGCCCGAGCGGCGTTCGGCTTCGATACAACCAGCATCCGCGGCGTGAAGTCCGTCACGCTGAAGATGGTAGACAAGTCCGATCGCATCGAGCGCGTGCCCTTCAAGATCGATGCAGGTTGGCTGGCGAGCCCGCCGGGATAGCGCGGGCGCAGTCACATGGGGAGCCCGGCCAGGCGCCACAGCCGGCCGGGCTCCGCCCACCGTTCGACCTTCGACCTTCGCCCTTCGACGCCTTTCCCCTTTGACCTTTCCCCTCTCGCCCCGCTATAATGCCAGCATGGCCGAGCAAGAGGCTGTTGCGATCACCCCCCGTCGCGGTGCCGTCCACGATCTGCTCGAGTTCGTGGGCGAGACCACGCTCCTGGCATGGAGTGCGGTCACCTACCTGCTACGCGGCCAGTTCAGCATGCGCGAGGCCGTCCGGCAGATGGCCGTCCTCGGCGCGGACTCGCTGCCCATCGTACTCCTCACCGTGGGCTCCACCGGGGCGGTCATGTCGCTCTACACGGTGGGCATCTTCATCACCTACGGCGCCGTCAACCTGATCGGCGGCACCATCGCCATCGCGTTCCTGCTCGAGCTGGCCCCGCTGCTCGCCGGGGTGGCCTTCGCCTCGCGGACGGCTGCGGCGATTGCGGCCGAGCTGGGCTCCATGGTCGTCACCGAGCAAATCGACGCCCTCCGCGCGCTGGCCGTCTCCCCGGTCCGCCATCTGGTCGCGCCGCGTGTGCTGGCGTGCGTGCTGATGCTGCCCGTCGCCACCGTGTTCGCGGACCTGGCCGGCATCGGCGGCGGCATGCTGATGGCGGCGGCTCACGGCGTGCCGCAGAGCACGTTCATCGAGTCGATCCGCAACTTCGCGGTGCCATCGGACCTGCTCAAGGGGCTCGTCAAGACGTTCTGGTTCGGCTTCACCATTGCCGTAGTCGCGTGCCGCCAGGGGCTCAGGACCAAGGGCGGCGCGAGTGGGGTCGGCCGGGCGACCACCAGCTCGGTCGTCGCGTGCGTGGTGCTCGTGTTCATCTGCGACTTCGTGCTCGCGCAGATGCTGGGCGCGCTGAGCGGCGGGCGGCGTTAGGGCCATGCCATCAACCATCACCGCCACCGATCTCGGATATGCTGTCGAGGGCAGGCGCGTACTCTCCGGTGTAAGCCTGGAGGTGCGCCCGGGCGAGGTGCTCTCGGTGATGGGCATGTCCGGCAGCGGCAAGACCTCGCTGCTGAAGTGCCTGACGCGGCTGCTCGAGCCCACCGAGGGCACGGTGACGCTGGACGGTACGGACATCACGCACATGCCGGATCGGCAGTTGGAGCCGATCCGCCTGAAGATGGGTCTCGTCTTCCAGTATGCCGCCCTCTTCGACTCGCTCACGGTGTTCGACAACATCGCGTTCGGCCTGGTCCACAACACGAAGAGGGGCCGCGCCGAGATCGCGCGCATCGTCGCCGACCGCCTGGCGGAGGTGGACATGGCCGATTCGGCGCAACTGATGCCGGCGCAGCTCTCGGGCGGCATGCGCAAGCGGATCGGCCTGGCGCGTGCCCTGGCGCTGGAGCCCACCATCCTGCTTTACGACGAGCCGACCAGCGGGCTCGACCCGGTGATTGCCCGCACCATCGACGATCTGATCGTCTCGACGCGCGGCCGGCTGGGCGTGACCTCCGTCGTGGTCTCGCACGACATCCGGTCGGTCTTCCGCGTGTCGGACCGCATCGCCATGATCCACGAGGGCGAGTTGGTTGCCGTCGGCACGCCCGATGAGATGCGCCGTTCGGAGCACCCGCTCGTGAGGCAGTTCGTCGGCGAGGGGGCGTCCTAGCTTCGCGCCGGTCACAAGGTAGGTCCACATGGAAGCCAAATCCGCTGCAAAGGTCGGCCTGGTCGCCATCATGGGGATCGCCCTGTTCCTGGGGCTCTGGTCCTTCCTGATGCACCTGCGCATGAACCGAAACATGATCACCGCCGTGTTCGATGACACGCGCGGGCTCGCCGCGCAGACGCCGGTTCAGATGAACGGCAAGACGGTGGGCGAGGTCGCGTCGGTCGAGCTGCGCGGCGAGGACCTGAAGCCCGTGGTGACGCTGGCAATCGAGCAGAAGTACCGGATTCCGCCCAACGCCCGCATCCGCATCGCGTCCGGCCTGCTGATCACGGCGCCGCAGGTGCAGATCTACTGGGAGGGCTCGCCGCAGCCAGGCGACTTGAGCGGCGCGTGGCCCCAGGAGCAGGTGGACCTGCCGCAGAGCATGCTGTCGACGGTATCGCCCGAGGCGGAGGAGGCCGTGAGGTCCCTGACGACATCGTTGCAGGACCTGACTCCTTTGCTGAAGCAGAGTCTGAAACAGCTTCAGGGTATACTTGCTAGCACCGGCGGTACGATGGACAATCTGAAGGCCGCCACCGGCTCGGCACGCGACCTGATGCGCGATCCTGCGCTGAAGCGCTCGGTGCGCGAGACGATGGCGAACCTGACGCTTGCATCGGCCAACGCACGCGACATGTCGGCGACTCTGAGCACCGAGCTGCGCGACATGATCAAGCGCAACGGCGGGAAGGTGGACGAGTTCGCCAACAACGCGCTCGATCTGCTGGTCGACCTGAAAGAGACCATGAACACCGCGCGGTCCATGGTCGGCAAGCTGAGCGAGCAGGTGGGCGATCCGCGTCTTCAGCAGTCGCTGCAGGAGACTCTGGATCTGGCGAAGTCGACCCTGGCGCGGTTCAACCAGATCGCGTCTGATATCCATCAGTTCACGGGCGACCCTGAAGTCCAGACGAACCTGAAGACGACGACGCAGAGCCTGCGCGAGGCATCGCTCAGGGGCGAAGAGATCGCGTCGCGCGTCGGCAAGCTCGTGGACCGGATCGGCATCCCGTCGGTGAGTCGCCCGTTTGGCATCGGCGACCCGCAGTTCAACGTCGACGTGACGGTCCGCGATCGCTCGCCGTGGTTCCGCTCGGATGTGGTGTTGCGACTGCCGGTGGCCAACAAAGGCGCCGTCCGGCTCGGCCTGTGGGACTTCGCGGACCGCAACCGACTGATCGCGCAATACGAAACGCCGATCAGCATCGGGGCGATGCGATACGGGATCTACGCCGGCAAACTGGGCGCAGGATGGGACGTGCCCGTGGGCCGGCGAAGCCGGATCATCTTGGATCTGCATGATCCGAACAACCTGCAGCTCGACACGCGCGCGCTGCTGGACGTCAACAAGGATTTCGGGCTGTGGTTCGGCGCCGACAGCCTGTTCCGCAAATCGGTACCGCTCATCGGAGTCCGATTGAGTCGGTGACGGCGCCGCCACGATGGAGAGTGATACGGATGAAGGTTATTCTGCAGCGGGACATCCCGAAGGTGGGCAAGGGCGGCGACATCGTCACCGTCAAGGACGGGTACGCCCGCAACTACCTGTTCCCGCGTCTGTACGCCGTGGCCGCCACCGGCGGCGCTCTGCGGGAGCATGAGGCCCGTGCGAAGCGCGAGTCTGAGCGCGAGGCACGTAACGTCGGACAAGCCAAGGCCGGCGCCGACAAGATGCAGGATCTGACCCTGACGATCATCGGCAAGGTTGGGACCGGCACCAAGCTCTACGGCTCCATCACCGCCGCCGATCTGGCGGAGGCCATCCAGAAGGAGTGCGGGGTTGCCGTAGACCGCCGCCGCATCGGTCTGGCCGACCCCATCAAGAACCTGGGCCTCTACACCGTGCCGATTCGCCTCCATACCGACTACATCGTGTCGGTGAAGGTCGATGTCGTCACGACCGAGGAGCTGGACCGCCGCCGCATCCAGGCCGAGAAGGAAGCCGAGGCCGCGCGGGTTGCCGCCGAGGCCGCTGCTGCCGCTGCCGCCGCCGAGGCCGAGAAGGCCGCCGAGGCGACCGAGGCAGCCGAGTAGGCTGTCGGCACGTCGTCCACGTCGGGGAAGCGGCGCTCGCCGTTTCCCCGACCGTCTTCATAGCTCCGCCCGGCTCGCGCTGCCGGCTGCACGCACCCACACGGCGCGGGCTCCGTTGTCGCACCCGAATGCCGCACTGACAGCACCCAACACCGGGCCGATCTGCACGACCCGAAACGCGGCGCCATGGCATCCAATCCGAACGTCCCCAGAGACCGCATTCCGCCTCAGAGCCTCGAGATGGAGCAGGCCGTCCTTGGCGCCATGCTCATCGACCGGGCGGCCGTCGAGAAGGCGGCCGATATCCTCCGGACCGAGGACTTCTACCGCATCGAGCACGCGGTCATCTTCGACTCCGTCGTCGCCCTCGCGCATCGCGACCAGGCGGTCGACGTCCTCACCGTCCAGGAGCAGCTTCGCGCCCAGGACCAGCTCGAGGCCGTCGGCGGCTCCCCATACCTGATCCACCTGACGGACACGGTGCCGGCCGCCGCGAACGCCGAGTTCTACGCGCGCGTGGTCGAGGAGAAGGCCATCCTCCGCCGCCTGCTGGATGCGTCCGGGCAGATCACGGCGCTCGCCCACAGCGAGTACGAGGAGATCCAGGAGGTCGTTGACCGCGCGGAGCGGGCCGTGTTCGGCGTGGCCCAGCGGCGGCTCGGAGCCTACTTCACCCCGATGCGCCCGCTCGTCAGCAGCGTGTTCGACGAGATCGAGAAGCGATCGGAGAACCCCGAAGCGACGACCGGACTGGCGACGCCCTTCGACGACTTCAACTATATGACGGCCGGCCTGCAGCAATCGGACCTGCTGATCCTGGCGGCCCGACCGAGTATGGGCAAGACCAGTCTGGCGCTGACCATGGCCCAGCACGCCGCCGTCGCGAGGCAGGCCCCGGTCGCTATCTTCAGCCTCGAAATGTCGAAGGAGCAGCTCTGCCTCCGCATGATCTGCTCCGAGGCCGAGGTAGACGCGCACCGACTGCGCACCGGCATGCTGCAAGACCGTGACTGGGCCAAGGTGGGGCACGCCTGCGCCAAGCTATCCGAGGCGCCCATCTTCATCGACGACAGCCCGGACTGCTCCGTCCTTGAGATGAGGGGCAAGTGCCGGCGCCTCGCCGCGGAGGCAGGGCTGAAGCTGATCGTAGTCGACTACCTGCAGCTCATGCGCGCCCACAAGCGCACCGACAACCGCACGCAGGAGATCGGCGAGATCGCCCGCGGACTGAAGGGACTGGCCCGCGAGCTGAAGGTGCCGGTCATCGCGCTCTCGCAGCTCTCGCGCGCCGTCGAGCAGCGTGTGGACAAGCGCCCCATGCTCTCCGACCTGCGTGAATCGGGAAGCATCGAAGCGGAAGCCGACATCGTGATGTTCATCTATCGCGACGAATACTACAAGAACAAGGAGGCTGTCAGCTCGGATGATGACGGCGCCGAGTCCGCCATGCGCGAACAGGGCGTGCACAAAGTGGAGGAAGCCGAGCTGATCATAGCGAAGCAGCGCAATGGCCCGACCGGTACCGTGAAGCTGATGTTCCTGCCGCGCTACACGCGCTTCGCGAACGCGGATGACCGGTACATGGAGACACGGCACGAAGGCATGGAAGCCGACGCCGCGCCCCAGCGAGGGCGAGGCGGAGGAGGACGGCGACAGCAGCACTAGCTTAGACCGCGCACGAGGTCTCGCCGCCTTGTGGATGCTCCCCCCGCATCCGACGCGCACCCACTGCGGGACAGGACCGCGCCCTATGCGCGGCGTCCCGGCAGGCCCATCGATATGCGGTATCCCGGTGTATCGCCTTGAAGCGTGGCTGCGTAAGTATGCATGGCCGCGCCAGGCGTCCCGTACCGAACAAGGAGTTCCCCCGTGCGCATTCTCGTGGTTGGTGGCGGTGGGCGAGAACACGCCCTGATCTGGAAGCTCGCGCAGAGCCCGCGAGCGGAGCGCATCTACTGCGCGCCCGGCAACGCGGGCATCGCCCGTCTCGCCGAGTGCATCAACCTGAAGCCGACGGACCTCGACGGCCTGGCGAACTTCGCCCAGGCGCAGCGAGTCGACCTCACGATAGTAGGCCCCGAAGCCCCACTGGTAGCGGGCATCGTCGACCGGTTCGAGGCGCGCGGCCTGCCGGTCTTCGGCCCGGCGACCGATCCGGCCCGCCTCGAGGGCAGCAAGTCGTTCGCAAAGGACCTCATGGTCCGCTACGGCATCCCCACGGCCGCATACCGAGCCTTCGACGTCGAGGAAGAGGCGCATGCCTACCTCCGCGACTACTACGGGAACCTCGCCGAGAACAGCCCGCGCCTGGTGGTGAAGGCGGACGGGATCGCCGCCGGCAAAGGCGTCGTCGTCGTCGACACGCAGGACGAGGCGCACCTGGCCGTCCGGCGCATGATGGGCGATCGCATCTTCGGCGCGGCGGGCGACCGCGTGATCATCGAGGAATGCCTCGAGGGCGAGGAGGTCAGCATCATGGCCTTCACCGACGGCGAGGCGGTCGTCCCGATGCCCCCGGCGCAGGATCACAAGCGCGTGTTCGACAACGACGGCGGCCCCAACACGGGCGGCATGGGCGCCTACTCCCCCGTGCCCTGCGCCCCTCCCACCGTCACGCACGAGGCGCTGGAGACCGTGCTGAAGCCGGCCGTCGCCGCCGTGCGCGACCTGGGCATCCCGTACAAGGGCGTGCTCTACGCCGGCCTGATGCTGACGCCCAAGGGCATGAAGGTGCTGGAGTTCAACTGCCGGTTCGGCGACCCCGAAACCCAGGCCATCATCCCGCTCCTCGAGTCGGACCTCGTCGACGTGATCGACACGGCGGTGAACTGCTGCCTCGAGCAGGTCGAGGTGAAGTGGCGGCGCGAGGCGGCCGTGAGCGTGGTGGCGGCGTCCGGCGGCTACCCGGGCGACTACACCACCGGCAAGCTCATCGAGGGCCTCGACAAGGCCGCCGCGTCGGAGGGATGCGCCGTGTTCCATGCGGGCACCCGCGAGGCGAACGGGCAGTACCTGACCGACGGCGGCCGGGTCCTCGCGGTCACCGGTTTGGGCGCCGACATCGCCGAGGCCAAGGCCCGCGCCTACGCCGGCATGTCGCACATCAAGTTCGAGGGTATCCACTACCGCACCGACATCGCCCACCGCGCCCTGGGCGAATAGGGCGCAAGGCAGCCAGAAGCCAGAAGCGGCGCAGCGCCGCTTCTGGCTTCTGGCTTCTGACTACTCGCTACTCGCTACCCCCACAAGGACCCGCCATGCCCAGAACCGAGCTGACCTCCCACGAGCGCTTCCTGCGGATGTTCCAGCACAAGGAGGCCGACCGAGTCCCCATCATCGACGGCCCCTGGGGCGCCACCATCGAGCGGTGGCAGAGCGAGGGAATGCCGGCGGGGATGAGCTTCGTCGACTACTTCGGCCTCGACAAGGTGGCCCACGTCGGCGCCGACATCAGCCCGCGGTACCCGAGCCAGGTCATCGAGCAGACCGACGAGTACACGGTTCACACGACCTCCTACGGCGCGACACTGAAGGACTGGAAGCACGCGGGCGGAGTGCCGGAGTTCCTCGACTTCACCATCAAGGACCCGGACTCGTGGCGCGAGGCCAAGGCGCGCATGACGCCCAGCCGCGACCGCGTCGACTGGAACTACCTGAAGGCCAACTACGCGAAGTGGCGCGAGGAAGGCTACTGGATCAACGGCGGCCTGTGGTTCGGTTTCGACATCACCCACTCCTGGACGGTCGGCACGACACGCGTGCTGCTCGCGCTGGTCGAGGACCCGGAGTGGATGATGGACATGTTCAGCCACTTCCTGGAGACCGGCCTGGCGATGCTGGACATGATCTGGGACGAGGGCTACCACTTCGACGCGATCATGTGGCCGGACGACATGGGCTACAAGCACAGCCAGTTCTTCTCCGCGCGCACCTATCGCAAGGTCCTGAAGCCGTACCACCAGCGCGCCGTGGAATGGGCGCACTCCAAGGGCCTCTACGCCCACCTGCATTCCTGCGGCGACGTGAACCCGTTCGTGCCGGACCTCGTGGAGATCGGCATGGACGCGCTGAACCCGCTCGAGGTCAAGGCCGGCATGGACCCCGTCGCGCTGAAGCAGAAGTACGGCGACAAGCTCGTGCTGCACGGCGGCATCAACGCGGTGCTCTGGGACGACATGGACGCGATCGAGGAAGAGATGCGCCGCGTCATGCCCGTCCTGAAGCAGAACGGCGGCTACATCTTCTCCTCCGACCACTCCGTCCCGTCGAGCGTCAGCCTGGAGGGCTTCCGGCACATCACCGACCTGGCGAAGGAGCTCGGGAGTTACGAGTAGCCGCGGCGACGTCAACGGCTTGTTCCACCACGGAGACACAGAGAGCACTGAGGGGGCACAGAGAAGGGCAACTGAGAGGAACGGCGGGGAAGAGCCAATGGGAGTGCACGGTGCGGACTATCCGCCAGAGAGGCGCAGTGGATGCGCCGAAGGCCCCCACGCGAAGCCGGCGCATACGTCTCCTCCGTTCTCTGTGCGACCTCCGCGCTCTCTGTGTCTCCGTGGTGAGAGCGACGTGGCGTCTGCGGACGTCCACTCCGCCGTTCTCTGTGCGACCTCCGCGCTCTCTGTGTCTCCGTGGTGAGAGCGACGTTGACGTTGGCCTTGACGTTGGTGATGGAGGAACGCGATGGATCGTGGCCAGGAAGCCGCGTCTGACGTCGCACTCACCGAGCGCATCATCGGCTGCGCGATCGCCGTGCATCGTGCGCTCGGCCCTGGCCTCCTCGAATCGGCGTACGAGGAATGCCTGTACTTTGAGTTGCGGTCGGCCGACATCCCACATGCTCGCCAGGTTCCGCTCCCAGTCGTCTACAAGGGCTTGCCGCTCGACTGCGCGTACCGACTTGACCTCGTGGTTGCGGGCGCCGGCGTCGTCGAACTCAAGGCTGTGGACACAGTCCTGCCGATCCGCGAAGCCCAACTCCTCACCTAGCTCCGCCTCTCCGGCATCCACACGGGTCTCCTCCTGAACTTCAACGTCGAGGTCCTCAAGGACGGCATCCGCCGCTTCGTCCTCTGATCACGATCGGCTGGCGGCTTGTCTCACCACGGAGACAAGCCGCCCTTGACGTTGGCGAGCGCGATTCCGCCGGATGCACAGGACTTCGCGGGCTGGCGGCGAACAACCTGACGATGCCGCTCCACCAGCGAGGTAACACGCCATCATGAGATGCAGACCAGTCGGACGCCGGACAGCCGTTGCCGCCGCCGTACTTTCGATAGCCGCTCAAGGAGGTCGTGCCGTGCCGAAGACGAACATCCCCGCAGCCGAGGTGCAGGACGCCATCATGGCCTCGCCGGCGGAAGTGCAGCGCATGGACGCGTGGGTCCGCGAAGCGTTCCTCGGCACTGCGCCCAGCAACCGCATCGCCCTCACCGTGCGCCGCCAGGACCACAGCGTCCTGCAGTTCGGGCGCTCCTGCATCGATACCCCGCTGACCATCGGCCAGAAGCCCTTCAAGCGCGGCCTGGGCACGCACTCTGTCAGCGAGATCGCGGTGGCGCTGCCGGACAACGCGAAGCGCTTCGAGGCGCAGGTGGGCGTCGACAACAACTCCGACACGGGCGGGTGCCGCGGATCGGCGACGTTCTCGGTCGAGGTCGGGGGCCGCGAGGCGTTCAAGTCCGGCGTGTGCAAGGGCGGCGAGGCGCCGGTGGCCGTGTCGGTGGACATCCCGGCGGGCGCGAAGGAGCTGGTGCTCAAGGTCGGCGACGCGGGCGACGGCCCGGCGTGCGACCAGGCCGATTGGGCCGACGCCAGGCTGATCCTGGCCGATGGCAAGGCCGCGTACCTCGACGACAAGCAGCTCGACGTGCTGATCGCCGCCTCGGCCCCGCCCTTCTCGTTCAAGTACGGCGGCGTGCCGAGCGCCGAGCTGCTGCCCACGTGGAACCGCACGGCGACCGCGGAGCGCGCTGCCGACCGCACCATCCACCACATCCGTTGGACGGACCCGAAGACCGGCCTCATCGTCGGCGCCACCGTCTCCGTGTTCAAGCAGTACCCCGCAGCCGACTGGGTGCTCACGTTCGAGAACGGGGGCAGTGCCGATACGCCGATCATCGAGGACATCCAGGCGGTCGACGTCAAGCTGCGCAGCGGCTACGCCAACCGCGCCCTGACGATCCACCAGCTCCACGGCGACGACTGCAGCGAGCGCTCCTTCACCCCGGTGCGCACGGATGTGGAGGCCGGCAAGAGCTACCGCATGGCCCCGACGGGCGGGCGCCCCTCCTCCATGAGCGCGTTCCCGTGGTGGAACATGGAGTACGCCGGCCAGGGCTGCATCGCCGCCATCGGCTGGACCGGGCAGTGGGCGGCCTCGTTCGAGCGCACCGGCAACGGCCCCGGCCTCCTGCAGGCTGGGATGGAGAAGACGCACCTGCTGCTGCACGCGGGCGAGAAGATCCGCACGCCGCGCGCCCTGCTGATGCCGTGGGACGGCGACAAGCTCGCGGCGCACATCCGCTTCCGCCGCCTCGTCATGTTCCACTACGCGCCGAAGCTGAACGGCAAGCCGGCGTGGCTCCCGCTCAACCTGCAGACCTTCGATCGCTACGTGAGCCGGCCCGGTTGGGCAACGGAGAAGGGGCAGCTCGACTACGTGAAGATGGCGGGCCAGA
>CAZFLM010000054.1:0-47158 GCA_964519955.1 uncultured Chthonomonadaceae bacterium
ACCGCGTTGCGTGCGGGGAAGGGCGGCCGGACGATCTGGCCACCGTCCGTCGCGTCGCGCATGCCATGCAGCGTGCGTCTCTGTGCGCGCTCGGCCAGACAGCTCCCAACCCGGTGCTCTCGGCGCTCCGCTACTTCGGCCCGGAGTTCGATGAGCGTCTGGCGGCCTCCGCGCACGGGGCTTGAAGGACTGCATCCGATACCGCGAGCCATTCGGCTCTTCACCCCAGATAGGGCGAGATACCCATGATCAGTCTGACGATGAACGGTCTTCCCGTCGAGGCGGCGGAAGGCGAGACGATACTACAGGCGGCCCAGCGCGCCAGCGTGAAGATACCGACGTTGTGCAAGCACCCGGATCTAGACCCGACCGCGGCGTGCGGCATCTGCGTGGTGCGCAACCAGGCGAACGGCCGGATGCTGCGAGCATGCTGCACCCCGGTCGAAGCTGGCATGGCCATCTGCACCGAGGACCCGGAGATCGTCTCCGTACGCCGCGCAGCGCTGGAGTTGATCCTGTCGCGCCACCCGAACGAGTGCCTGTCCTGCGCGCGCAACCAGAACTGCGAACTGCAGACGCTCGCAGCCGACTTCAACATCGAGATGCAGCCGCTCGACAACATCGTGCCGGACATCCCGCGCGATGACTCGACGCGGACCATCGTGCTCGATCCTCGGAAGTGCGTGACGTGCGGCCGATGCATCCAGGTCTGCCAGGAGATGCAGAACGTGTGGGCGCTCTCCTTCCTGGAGCGCGGATTCGACACGCGGATCGCCGCGGCTGGCGATATCGAGTTGGCCGAATCGCCATGTGTAAGATGTGGCCAGTGCTCGGCCCACTGCCCCACGGGTGCCATCACGGAATATGACGAGACCACTGCCGTGTGGGGCATGCTTCAGGACGAGAGCCTGTACTGCGTGGCCCAGATCGCGCCAGCGGTACGTGTCGCAATAGGGGAGGCATTCGGCTACGAACCGGGCACGAACCTCACTGGGAAGGTGTACGCTGCCCTCCGGCGGATGGGCTTCAAGGCGGTGTTCGACACGAACTTCGGGGCCGACCTGACGATCATGGAGGAAGGCACGGAGTTCGTGGAGCGGCTCGTCAACAGCGCTGGGCCGCTTCCGCTGATCACCAGTTGTTGCCCCGCATGGGTCGACTTCATGGAGAAGTACCACAGCGACATGATCCCGAACTTCTCGACGTGCAAGTCGCCGCACGAGATGGTCGGTGCGCTTTCCAAGACCCTCTACGCCGAGCGCGCTAGCATAGAGCCCAGCTCGATACGTGTCGTGTCCGTGATGCCCTGCACCGCGAAGAAGCTCGAGATACACCGCGACGGCTCCATGTCCAGCTCGGGATATCAGGATGTCGACGTCTCGCTGACCACGCGCGAGTTCGCCCGGATGATCAAGCAGTCAGGGATTGACTTCCGTGGCATCCCGGACGGACAACCGGATCACCTGCTCGGAGCGTACACCGGCGCCGCAACGCTGTTTGGCGCGACGGGCGGCGTGATGGAAGCCGCGCTGCGGACGGCCTGCCACCTGGTCACCGGAGCGCGGCTTCCGAACATCGAGTTCCGAGCCGTCCGAGGGCTCAAGGGCATCAAGGAGGCATCCGTGGACGTGGCCGGCAAGACGCTGCGCGTCGCCGTCGCCCACGGTCTCAGCAACGTTGAGGCGGTACTGAAGCTGGTGCGTGAGTCGAGAGATGCGGGTGGCGAACCAGCCTACCACTTCATCGAGGTCATGGCGTGCCCCGGCGGGTGTGTCGGCGGAGGCGGTCAGCCCTACGGCGCTACCGATGACCTGCGGACCCGTCGCGCGGCAGGGCTCTACGGCGAGGACGCTGCGGCCATCTGGAGGTGCTCGCACGAGAACCCCTACATCAAGCAGCTCTACGACGAGTACCTTGGGGCACCGAACAGCGGACGGTCGCACGAACTGCTGCACACGGGATACCAGGCCCGGCAGGCGTATCTACGTTAGCTCGCTCCGAAGTGCACCTGCCCCTTTCTCCATGATCGACGCAGGTACCGGCAGCGCACGGCCCCTCGGTTGTGCGCTGCCAGCACTATCTGCCCTCCATTGGATCGCCCAGATCGGTCACGCCAACCACCTGCACATGAACTGCAGAAGCAACGATCCGCCGGCCAGCACGCTGCTGGTGATCGGCTACGGCAACACGCTCCGCGGCGATGACGGCTGTGGGTGGCGTGTCGCGGAAGAGGTCGAGAGATGGGAGCTGCCGCACGTGCGTGTGATGACCGTCCACCAGCTCACACCGGAGCTTGCGGCGGACATCGCGGCGGCGGACACGGCGATCTTCGTGGACGCACGCGTCGGCGCCACCAACGGCAGGGCCGAGCTGGAGCATCTGACTGCCAACCCAGCAGCGGGAGTACCGGCGTTCGGACACGCCTACTCGCCATGCGCTCTGCTGGCGCTGGCCGCCGCCCTGTACGGCTCTGCGCCTCGATCGTCGCTGATCACCGTGCCCGGAGTGTCCTTTGACTTCGGCGAAGAGCTGTCGCCCACATGCCAGCGAGGAGTGGGGGATGCCCTGGGCTTGGTGCGGGGAATCATCCTCACGCGGGAGTAACCGCTCTCGCCCTGACGCCGTGACCATTCGGGGGCGGGGCCCTCCTTCGTCTGGTAGTGACCTGGTCTGCGCGGTAGAACATGGCGATGGCCGTCGACGCTGTGGTGCACACAGTATTGTGCCACCTGGCAGACTATCGCCAGGTGTTGCGCGAGAGCGCTGAATGCCGCAGCGCATTGATGGTCCTTCTCGACACGTTCGTTGTCGCCGGCTGGCCGCAGGCCTTCCGCCTCACGTACAGGCTGGGTGAGATCGACCGTTGAGTCGCACGGCGTGGTGGCGACGATAGTGCCTCCCGTCGCTGAATCCGGAACGTGTCCACGCGTCCGACTCGAGCCCCTAGGCGCATGTTGGCGTAGCCGGATCGCTATCACCGAGGACAGCGTCCGCCTGAGCGGCGAACGCGCAGTTAGCGTCGCACTCGTCGGGATCGGTCGCGAGTGCCCCGGAGCCATCGTAGAGGGCTGTAGCGTCCTCGTCCTGCATGTCCGCCACTCGGAATGGCCCCACGGCCTCGCGCCACTCCTCCATGTCGCTCGTGCCTGGTCTCCTAGCCCTCGTACGTGTCCGGACGTCCGGACAGGCGAGCTCCTCGTCACGCATCGAACGGATCGGCACCGTCCACGTCGGCGGCCGACGACAAGCCGTCGCACGTCGCCCGGCAGGGGCACCACGCGCAGTGCTCGCCGCGCCGCGCCGCAACCACGCCGCGGCCGTAGATATAGGCCGCCCGCGTCTTCAACTCGGTCCACACCATGCGCAGGTCGTCGCGTCGCAGCACAGTGCGACCTTCGAGGCCGCAGCGCCCCAGGAAGTCGTACTCCACAACCACCTCGGTCAAGTTGGCCCCGTACTCGTCTGACCACCCAGTGAGGCTGGCACGGGCGACCGCATAGGTGGCCGCAGCGCTCTCAAGGCATACCCCACGCGGCGAGCAGGCCTTGTAGTCGCGCACGACAAGGGTGCCCTCTGCGCCGGATCGGAGGATCAAGGCGTCGAACCGCGCGGGATACGCTTCGACCGAGTGCAGCGCCGCGCCCTCGTCCTCCAGGCGCTCCGCCTCTTCCTCATGGTGATGGCCCAGATACGCGTTCCGAACGCTCGCCACGAGTGGGGGCTCGCTTCGCGGCGCGGGGTCCTTCGGGTCGAGTGCAGCTCGGAGTGCCGCGTGCAATCCACCGCCGCAGGTCGGACGGCGGCTCACCTGCGCTGCCGTCGCATTCCTTCCTGAACTGCCCCCGAGGCCCGCAGGTCCGCCTCGCAGACACTCGGAAGAACCCCACATGGGCGGAAATGAAGCCGCCCAAGGCCCGCGCTGAGCACAAACTGAGCTCGAAGTAGTGGGTGTGTATGTCATGTGGTGTCGACCTACAATCATTGACATATACACCCGCCATAGGATACCATAGGCTCGGCCAAGTAAGGAGATAGGCATGCCGAAACTACCAAGCGCTCTCGGGACCATCCTGGCCCCATTCATGCCCGTCAAGTTGCGGGCGGCGGTTTATGTGCGCAAGAGCGATAAGAAGGACGAAGGGCGCACCAAGAGCCGAGAGGAGCAACTCGCGTTCTGCACGACCATCTGCGCCCACTACGGGTTGGAGATATCCGAGGAGCGGATTTACGAAGAGGAGCTAGGCCAGAAGGGCCAGTGGTTCTTCGACGACAGCACGGGCAGGTACCCCGCGCCGTACAGGCCGCAGCTCACGCGACTGGTCAGAGACATCAAGGCCGGTCTCGTGGATGTGGTCGTCATCTGGCGCAGCGATCGGCTGTTCCGCGATTCTGGAGTCGCCGACGCGATCGCTCAAGTCCTGAGAGAGCACAACACGCGCCTCATCTGTGGGACCCGCGAGATCGATGTCACCTCCAGCTCCGGCCTGTACCAGTACAGCACGGAGGCGGCCAACAACCGCCGCTGGCGTGATCAGACATCGGAGAACATCAAGCGCGACCACCAGTTCAAGGCGGAGTTGGGCATGTTCACGCGCGATCCGTCCTGCCTGGGTTTCCGGTCGAAGGGCCGGAAGTCACAGGACGTGATCTTCATGCGCGACGAACTCGCTCTCGCCCTGCGAGTGTTTCAGCTCTTCGTCCACGGCGAGGACGGCCTGGGGCCGATGGGCACGAATGGGATCGCGTCCCACCTGATGGACCAGGGCGTCATATGGCCAAAGGGCACCAAAGGCCATAGGGCCAAGGGCGAGGCCAAGATACACGAGAGCCAGGTCCGCACGCTCTTGCGGAATCCGATGTACATCGCCCGCTGGCGACACGACGGCGCGGTCTATGACTGCGACAAGCTGCTCGTGCCAGTGCTGGACGAGAACGGCGAGCCGACCGGCGAACGCCGGACCGCGGTGCCGGTGAAGCTCTTCGAGGATGCGCAGGCCAAGTTGGAACTCGCGCAGCGACCTGGTAAGCGATCCCTTGGCGGGAGCCACCTGACGACTGGGATGGCGGTGTGCGGCCGCTGCGGGCGACCGCTGCAGGTCCAGCAGTCTCACGGCCGGGTCGAGAAAGGGCCTCGGAAGGGCGAGTGCCGGGAGCCTGTGCTCAAGCTCGTGTGCAAGCACCGCCGAGGCGATCGGCCCTGTCCTGGCGGCTCCGCGTTTGGCCTTCAGGAGGAGGTGCTCGACGCCTGGGTGCTATCGGAGTTGGCGCCCATCCTCGTTTCCGAGATGAAGGCCATCCGCGCTTCCGCGGGTCGGGCACTCGACCAAGAGAACCTCTGTATTCTGCAGCGCAAGCTGGCGGAGGTGCGCAAACGAGAGACCACGCAACTTGCGCAGCTTGTCGGGGTGCTCGATGCCGAGCAGGTATCGTCGGTCGCCGCGCAGTTTCGCGCCGAGCGGGAGCGCCTTGGACGCGAGATTCGGACCTTGTCGGACCGGATTGAGAACGCGGAGCGCGTCATGCCTGACCTATCGCCGGAGGCGCTGGCGGCGCAGCCGGTAACCGCGATCAAGGACGCGCTGTCTCGCGCGATCGCCTGGATCGCCATCGGCAAGGCGGGCACGGGCATCGTGGTCCACACGCGATGGGGCTCGTACATTGGCGCTCCGTACCGCAAAGGCGACCCAGGCCAAGGAGAGGTCGCGAGTAAAACATACATCGGAGCAGCGGCCCCCGCCGACGTACTGAGCTGCATTGGCTGGGTGCCCGAGCCCGAGGAGTTCAACCTCGGCCGCCGCGATGCCCTGGGCAAGCTGGCCGTTGGGCTCTCGGACGATGAACTCGCGCCAGGGCTCCTGGTGCGAGAGGACGTAGACGCGGAAGATGGCCTCATCGAGGTGACATGCGATGGCGACTCGGAGTAGCCGCCAGGAGGTAGGAGTGGTTACTGCTACACAACGGCCGAACCAGGGCGATATGCGGCGTGCGATCATCAGACCGCGCGGTCGGTTGAGCGCAGACGAGATCGCGCAGATCGTGGCGGCATACGGTGCGGGTGCCCGCGGGACGCTCCTGATCGGGCTGAGAGATCAGGAGAGGCTGCTCACACTCATGCTCCCGCACAAGCGCGACCCGGAACTGGCCCTTGGTCTGCTCCGATCCAACGCAGAGCAACTGCGGCGGCTCGGAGCAGACGGGTTCATCCACGTCCATCGCGCGCGTCTGGCGGCGTCTGGGGAGCATCCATCTCGCGCCGTCGTCGTCCACGACCGCATCAACCGGGCGGAAACACGCCGTGCATACCGCCTCGCTCCATCAGGCGAATCGACTGGCATCTCGATCCGGCTGAACGACCGGATTGCGACCGTGCTGCGCGACGCCATACCAATCCAGCGAACAGCAGAGCAAGGATAGTCGTGGCTGCAGAGCACAGACACTGAAAAGGCCCGCTGCATGCGTCGCAACGGGCCGCTCCATCTTCTCAGCGCTTATGCCTACCGCCAGGCGTTGATCCTCTCGGCCAAGTCAGCGCTTGACACGAGGTGCGCTGGCGGACCGCCTCGGCAGACCGTCACCATGTGGAGGTGCTTGGTGACGTACAGCCCGACAGCCTCATCCTCGGCAACCAGCAGGAACCGGCACTCGTCTCCCGGAACCAGATCGCAGTCCTCGGCCAGGTACCGCGCCTCCTCAACCAGGACCGATGCGTACCGATCCACGCTGGCGATGTCCACTTCGTCGATCCCCAACAGCATGCGAACCGCCAGCAGCGGCTCGGCGCGCGCCTGATCGAATGCGGTACCGTCGTAGGCCTCGCGGCATCGCTGCCACCGCGCCAGGCATCGGAGGACTCGAAGGTGCTCCCGAGCTCCGGCCGCATCGCCGGCCTGCTCGCAGCGAAGACCCGTGAGCATCCGCTGCGCAGACCAGCACTCGACAAACAACCCGATATCGCCAACCAGCAAACTCCACGGCACGGCGATCCTGCTCGCAACGCCGCCGGTCCGAACAACGCCGGTGACGATGTCTTGCTCGCCCCAACTCCACTCCATATCTGAGCCTCCTGTTCGCGGCCAGCTTCGCCGCAGGCGTTGTGCCCACGGTCCCGACTGGCCGGAACGGGAGCTGTAGCAGCGGCGTGCCGATCTCAATGAGGAAAACCGACTGCAACCGCCTGTTAATCGCTCAGCAGCGCCGCCGGCCACCCGACTCTGGCGTACCGACGGACGCCATCGGCAGGAAGTCGTCCATCCGGCAGCCGTAGATTCGCGACAGCCGCTCCGCCAAGGAATAACAGCCGCCATCGCGCTCCACCGCTGCCAGGTAGCCAGGCGTGATGTGGGCACGCTTGGCTACCTGCAGCAGCGTCAGACCGGCCGCCTCGCGGGCCGCCTGGGCGCGCGGCGTGAATATGGTTCTATCCAGTCGCCGCCGACTGCCAGTTGCCATCGGGCTAGGCTCGCAGCAGGTGGTCCACAGGACTGCACTCACGGTGCTTGCGCAGGGTGTCAGCCTCGACGATCATGGCGTACTTGCGGGTCATGGTCATGCTCGTATGGCCCAGGATCGTCTGCAAGGTGAACGTATCACCCCCATTGCGCAAGTACTCGATGGCGAATGTGTGGCGGGCGGTGTGCGGCGAGCATCGGACGCCCTTGATGTCTGCGGCTGCCTCAAGGCGCTCGAAGAGCTGGAGGAGACCGCTCCGGGTCATCGGCCCGCCCGCATTCCGGCCGCGCTCGCCGGGGAACAGGTAGTCGTCCGGGCCACGCGGGTCGTCCTTCAGCATCGCCCACAGAGCCTTGGCGCAGCCCCTGCCGAACGGCACGGTCCTGCGCTTATTGCCCTTGCCTAGAACGATGCACTTTGTGGCCTCGAAGTCGATGCCCTTGAACCTGATCCCACACAACTCGGAGGCCCTCACGCCTGTGTCCAGAGGAAACAAGATGATTGCGTGGTCACGCTTTGGGTAGCGCGACCTGCCAGCCCCCTTGAGCAGTGCCCGCTGCTGATCAGCGCTGAACGGTACGATCTCGTCGTCGCGCGCGATGATGCTGGGGATTCGCTCCATTGGGGATACGTCCAGCCCGCCCTCGCCGACGGTCCAGTTGAAGAACGTCTGCAGGTGACCGTGGAAAGTCTCAACGGACCGCGGGCAGAGCGGCTTGGTCATGCGCGGGTTTCCCCACCTCCCGCCAGCGTCCTCGTGGCCATGACCAAGGTTATGGAAGAAGGCCCTGAGTTCGTCCACGCCACACACCTCATGGCCGCGGTTCTCCAGGAACCAGATGAGCCGGTGGACGATCAACCGGCGGTTGCTGAGCGTCCGCTCCGAGTGCTGAGCGATGTCACTGGACAACAGCCAGCCGTCCGCGTACTTCTGTAAGTCGGCGATCAGCAGGCTGTCCCGATCATCTTGTATGTAATGGCGCCTCGGCGCCTTGGTCGTGCGCATTCACCTTCCTCCTAGCTAAGCCGCGGCGCGCTGCAGTTTGTCCATCGCGCGCTGCATGATGCTGACCGTCTCCGCGATCTCCTTGTACAGCTTCTGTCGCGTGATCTCCACGGCCGGCACTTGCATGCCGAGAACCTCCCTCTGAATGCACTGCAGTTCACTGAGAAGGCCATCGGCGCCACGGCTCTCTGATCCGGCCGCGGTGCGCTCGCGCTTCGCCGCCGGACCATTCGGACGGCGCGAGGCCCTTTCCCCACCAGTGATCTCAGCGATCTCCTGGCGCAGTGCCGCCAGCGGCAGGGCTCCGCCCAAGACACGGGCGACGAACTTGCCCCGCTTCTCTTCGTCGGCCACCTTGGCTAGCTCGCGAGCGTGGGTGGCGGTGTCCGGACGTTCGGACACCATCGCTTGTAGGTCATCGGGCAGCTGGAGCAACTGAATCCGCTCGTTTACCCAGCTCTTGCTCCTGCCGACGCTGGCCGCCAGCTCTCTTGTCGAGAGGTCGCGGGCCTCCTTGAGGGTCAGAAGGTATGCCCCGTGGTCGAGCGGCGTCAGATCAGCGCGGTTGATGTTCCCGATTAGGGCGATCTCGACACCGAGTGCGAAATCGCAATCCACGACTACTGCGGGTATCACCGTGTAGCCAGCCTCGACAGCGCCGACGCGCCTCAACTCACCGGCAACGACCTCGTAGGTGGTGCCAATCTGCCCACTGCTGTCCACTGGACGCACCACGATCGGCTGCAGGCCCCCGTGCTGCTTGATCGAGGCCTTCAGCTCAACCGCCTCCGGCGACTCCCAGTTGCTGCGCGCCGACCACATTGGCGGCGCTATCTCATCCAGAGGCAGCACGCGCAGCACTGGCCCTTGGCGCTGGTTGGCGTCCACGGGGAGCGCTTCAGCGTGCCCCGCGCTCGGTACATCTCGTTCCATCCCATTACCCCTTCGGTTCTGCTCTCACACTCGGTAACAGGCAGGTCACTCGGCCTGGTCAGGGGTTATCGGGGGGATTTGCCAAGGGCATTCAGCTTTTTTCCTGAGTTGTTTCTGCGGCTGTGCCGAGATGTGAAGACCCCTTCCGGGATGGTCTCCGGAAGGGGTCTGATGTGTGACTTGCGGCAGTACGGCTATTCACGTATGCTCGTCGTTCGGCGGTGAGTGGTGCTCCGCCGCACAAACCGCTCTCATCGCAAGGAGCCACGGAGCCGATCCGCCGGGCTGAACTCACGGTGCTGCTCGATGATGTCTGACTGCGCCACATGCACATATCGCCGCGTCATGGCGATGGATTCGTGGCCCAGCATGGCTTGCAGCGCAAGCATGTTGCCGCCAGACCGCAGAAACTCGATCGCGAACGTGTGTCGCAGGCGGTGCGGGCCGATTCGCGCTCCCTGGAGACCGGCGGCCGCCCCGAGTCGCTCGATCACTTGCAGCAAGCCACTTCTCGTCAGGGGACCACCGGCCCCGTGGCCCTGCTGCGCAAGAAACAGCGGCGAACCAGGCTGTTGCTCAATCCCCATCAGCCAGTTGCGCAGGGCCTTGGCGCAGACTCGTCCAAATGGCACTTGGCGCAGCTTATTCCCTTTGCCGACCACTCGGCAGACACGCGATTCGAGGTCGACATCCGAGCGCCTGAGTGAGCAGACCTCGCTAGCCCGGAGCCCGCTGTCGAGCATCAGTAGGACGAGGGCCTCATTGCGTTTGGATTGCCTGGACCTACGCGCAGCGCTGATCAGTTGGTCGATCTCGGCCGGGCTGAACGGCACGACCTGGTCCTTGCGGACAACCGGAGTAGGAATCTTGGCCATCGGAGAAGTCTGCAGCGCGCCCTCCTTGACGATCCACGCAAACAATGTCCTCAGATGGCCGTGGTAGGTCTGCAGGGAAGTGGCTTTCATCGGATGGGTGCAGCGGGGGCTCCCCCAGCGGCCGCCAGCGTCCTCATGACCATGCACCAGGTAGGCCATGAAGTCGCGCAGTTCCGGCAGGCCGCAGGTGGTGATGCCTCGTGTGGAGAAGAACCAGAGGAGCTTGTCGGCCACGAACCGGCGGTTGGCCAACGTGTTCCTGGAGTGGTGCGCGAGGTCGCCCGTGAGCAGCCAGTTGGCCATGAGGGCGGAGAGCTGACTGACCGCAGTTGTGTTTACTGTGGTCGAGTCAGAAGTGCGACAACGATGCGGTCTTTTCACAGATTCTGCCTCCGGAAGCGGTTACTCGGAGTGCGGAATCCTGCGAACTATGAGGTCAGTCTGAGCACGAATCGGGTGTAGAAGTGTGGGCAGTACAAGATTTGAACTTGTGACCTCTTCGGTGTCAACGAAGCGCTCTACCCCTGAGCTAACCGCCCACGGCGAGTACTATGATAGCACGCATTCGCGGACGGGTGCAAGGTCCGCACGCACCAGGAGCGCACCGGCCATGACGAAGTTCGCACTCGCCGTAGCCCCTCTCCTCCTCGCGGCGCACGCCAACGCACAAGCGCCCAAGCACGCCCTCGACGACCGCATGGCCGCGTTCCACCAGAGCATCGTCGCGATCAACGAGGTCGTCCCGAACGCCGGGCTCACCACCTACGTCGCGGACCGGTTCTCCCAGACGGAGGCGTACGGGCTGGCGAAGGTCGTGGTGGGCGTCGAGGAGGGCGGCAGCACGATCTGGGCGGACCGGGCGGTCGATGTGCGCGTCGACGATCTGCCGGGCGGCGTGCGCGCCACGTACCGCCTGGGCTCGACGACGGTGCGGGCCACGATCAGGCCGCTGATCGGCAAGCGCGAGCCCGGCACTTGGGAGGGCGCCGCGCTGGTCACCGTAGCCACCAGTCCGTCGCGCACCGTCCACCTGCGGATCGGCGGCGGCGCCCTGCTCAGCTTCCAGTCGCCTCGAGCCGCATGGCTGCAGGCCAAGGAGGTCGGCGGCGCTGGCGACACGGCGGAGGTCGCCGACGGGCTCGGGTACCTGGCCAGCACAGCGCATCCGCTCGCGGTCGCCGTGCGCGCTCCATCGGCCCCGGTCGCGGAGGAGGGCGCGCGGCAGCTCGGCGTGACGCTGCCCGGCGGCAAGGGCTGGGTCATGCTGGGCTTCGCGAGGGATCGGGCGCGGGCGCGCACGCTGGCGCAGGCCGAGCCCGATGCGGCCCGGCGCGCAGCCGATGCGTACTACCGGCAGCTCCTGCGCTCCCGCATCGAGACGCCCGACAAGACGCTCGACGCGGCGTTCCGGTCCGCGATCCTGACGCTGGACTACAACTGGCTGCGGCCCTACGGGTGGAACGAGTGCATCCACCACTGGTACTCGCTGTGGCACATGCAGCACTCGCCCGCCGCCGAGTGGCTGGACCAGGCGGACCGCAGCCGCGAGTGTATCCTCGCCCACGCCGAGCGCCTGATGCCTAATGGCGCGGCGCCTCAGCTCTCGCCGGACGGGTCGGTGCACCGCGACTTCGGCGGGTCGAACCAGTTCTACGCCTGGCAGGTGCGCCACTACCTGCGGCAGACCGGCGACCTGGACGCGGCGCGGCGGCTGGCGCCGGTGCTGGACCGCATCATCGAGCAGACATGGGAGGAGAACGACCCCGACCACGACGAGCTGCTGAAGTGGGGCCAGCAGATCGGCAACCAGGAGGACTACGTCTCGACGCCGCACAACGGCACGACGCCGAGCGTCGAGGGCATCCAGATGCTGCACGCGCGCGCGGAGCTGGCCCGGCTCCTGGGCGACGGCGCGACCGCGTCCCGCTGCGACGAGCGTGCCGCGGAGATCGCCGCACGTCTGCGGGAGGAGTTTTGGCAGCCCGAACTCGGCCGGTACGGCTTCCTGCGCGATCCGGTCGATGGCATCCGCCCCGACGGCCAGTACCACACGCTGATCTACCCGGTCATCTACGATCTGCTCGACCCACTGGACGCGTGGACGAGCATGCGCCACCTACGCGACCGCCTGACCGGCCCTGACGGCGAGGTCTACTGCTCGGCCAACTTCCCGTGGCATGCCGTGGGCACGTGGGGCATGCAGGCGGGCGTCGCGCAGCAGCCGTGGGCGGCGCGGGGGCTGGCGGCGGTGGGCCTGCGCAACGAGGCCATCCGCCCGCTGCACGCCGCCGCCGAGTGGGCCATGAACGCCGACCACCGCGGCTCGTGGCCGGAGATCTCCGTCGAGAGCACGCCCGCCTACTTCTCGCCGCCGGCCGGGCTGTACATCCAGGCCGTCGTCGAGACCATCTTCGGCCTTGACCTCGACCGGCCCGCCAGGCGGCTCACCGTCACGCCGTGCTTCCCGGACGCATGGCCCTCGGCCGGCCTGACGCTGCCGCACTTCCAGGCGTCCTACCGCCACCGCGGCACTGCCTACCGGTACCGCGTCTCGTCCGATGAGGCCTACGCGACGCGGCTCGTCTGGCGGCTGCCGCCGGGCCGCGTGCTGCGCGTCGAGGTGAATGCCGCTCCCCTGCCCTTCCGCGTGACGCCTGGCGTCGCCTGCATCACGGTCACGTGCGACGCGCCGGCCGCCCGTGAGACCACCTTCGCCGTCACGCTGAGCCCGGCCGCACCACGCCTGGTCTACCCGCGTGCTATTGCCGTTGGGGAGCCGATCTCCGTCAAGGCAGAGGCCTGCCGCATCGTGGGCATCGCCGATCCGTGCGGCGTGCTGGCGGCGCCCACGGTGGCGACCGGCGGAACGGCCATCGCGGCTCGTGTGCGGGGTGGCCTGCTCCGCGCCTACTCCGGCTTCGGCCGCCTCGGCACGCTGACGTTCTCGCGCCGCACGTTCTTCGCCGAGTGCATGGCGGATGGCGCGCGCTTCTCGCTGCCCGTCGACATGACGGTCCTGCCTCGCATCGAGGCGGCCCCCGTGGGCGAGCTGGCTCTCGGACCCACCGGCGACGCGGTCGCGACCATTCGCCTGCGCAACCACACCGGCGCGGCGGTGCGCTCCACCGGCCTCGCCATCGGCGGGCGCCGCTACCCGGCCGCGGCCACGGCCCTGCCGCGCCGCGACGCGCTGCTCGCGGTGCGCGTCCCCCGTGACGAGGTTGCCCTGCTCTCCCCGGGCGACAACGCGGCGGAACTCCGGCTCGCGGGCGGCGCCTCGCTGCCGGTCACGGTGGTTGCGGACCGCGTGTGCGCTGCCGATGCCGCGCTGAGCGCCTGGGCCGCCCGCCGGATGGCCAGCATTCCGCTGCCCGAGGCGGCGCTTCGCCCGGACATCACCTGGCGCGAGTGGCGACCGTGGACCGCGATAGGGCACTGGCCCTGGGCCAACGCGCGCCCGATCCTGGAAGCACTGGACGCCAAGACGATCGAGGCGCCGGGCCTCCCGATGGTGCGGTTCGGCCCCCTCACCCGCAACATTGCGCCCGTGGCGCCGCATGGCGGCACGCCCGCCCTCGCCGTACCCCTCGGCGACCGCATCTACCGCAAGCTGTACGTGCTAGTCGCGCCGATGCTCGACAACCACGACCCGTTCACCACGGCGGCGACTATCGAGCTGCGGACCACCGCCGGCGCCGTGTTGGCACGCAAGCTGCGGTTCCCCGGCGATCTGGACTGGTTCTGGCCGCAGCCCACCACCGGCGAGTTCGCCACGTTCCGGCCGGGCCGCGACCGGTTCGCCCTTCTCGACCGCCCCGGCGCGGATGGCGACTACGCTGCCGGCAAGCCGCCGGCCTACCCGCAGCCGGCGTTCTGGGCGACGTGCCGGGCCGTCTCGACTCCCTCCGCCGTGCTCAACGTGGTGGAGATCGACCTGGGGCGCCCGACGGCGCTCGGCAGCCTCACGGTACGCGCCGAGGGAGCCGACGCGGCGATAGGCGTGCTGTCGATCGTCGGGGAGGAGGCCACGGGGCACGAGGCCCTGGCCGGAACATCGTGGATGCCGCCGGCTGACCTTCGCGAGCCGCACCAGGTCTTCGCGCTGAACCACGCCGGCGAGGCGGAGGGCTGGCTGCTGGAGGGCGGCTTCGCGGTCGCACCGGTGCCGCGGCTCTTCTCGCAGCCGACGCTGAACTCGCTGGCGGCGGCCGGAGAGCGCGCGACGGGGCGGGCCGTCTCGCCGCCGTTCACCCTCGACGCGCCGTGGCTCCGCATGAAGCTCCAGGGCGGCAGGCCCACGGCCGACACCGGCGCCGGCGCTCTGCTCCTCCGGCTCGTGGCCGCGGACAGCGGCGAGGTGCTGGCCACGCTGAAGCCCCCGGGCAGCCACATCGCGCAGGACGCAGCGATCTCGGTCGCTCGGTGGCAGGGCAGGAGGGTGCGGCTGGAGCTTATCGATGAGAACACCGCCGAGAGCTACGCATGGATCGGCGTCAGCAGCGTGGTGCTGGCCGGCAAGTAGCACGCACACGCCCTGGAGGGTCGGCCTCCGTGCCGACCGTGGCCCGCCCTCCCGAACACCCTTACGCCCTGGTCGCACCGGAGGCGAGCAACCAATACGAGATTCGCCGATGCAGATATCCAGTACATCTTGCGGAATCCGTCACACCCCGCTATAATGCCTGGAAACGCTGCCAACTGAATACTGCGGCCGGTCACCCGCCCCCGGTGTCCGGAACACGATAGGCGCCTCGGCCCGTCGAGGCGAGCACGCGTGTGGAGTTCTGGAATGGCTTTGTGCCTGCACCGACCTCTCGCCTTCTGGGGGCTCTTTGTCGTCGCCCCCTCCGTCTTGCTCGCCAGCGCGGCAGTCCTGGGCGAAAACCAGCCCAAGAAGCCCCCGGCGTACCCCCTGTCGCTCTTCGCCGCCGCCAAAGCCGAGGACTACGTCGACGACGCGGTCTGCTCCGGCTGTCACCCGGACTACTCGAACGGGTTCGACAAGTCGCCGCACGCCCTCTTCAGCCGCAACACCAGCCCCCAGGTGCCGATCGACAAGCGTGGCTGCCAGGGATGCCACGGGCCCGGCGCCAAGCACATCGAGGCGATCGGCGAGAGCGGCAAGACCGGCGACACGATGATCCGGTACGGCAAGATCAAGCCCGCGCAGGAGTCAGCTGGCTGCCTGCGGTGCCACGGCGACACGATGCACACCGCCCAGTGGAAGCGAACCGGGCACGCGCGCGCCGACGTAAGCTGCGTGGCCTGCCACTCCGTCCACAACGCGGTCAAGGACGAAGGCGCGTCCGTCAAGGCGCCCAACCCGGGGTCCGTGCGCTCGCCCCTCAACGTCGCAACTGCCTCCCGCCCCGCGATGCTCAAGGCCACCGAGGCCGACCTCTGCGTCAAGTGCCATCAGCGCGAAGTCGGGCAGTTCCGCCTGAACTCGCACCATCCGGTGCCCGAAGGCCGCATGATCTGCAGCGATTGCCACGATCTGCACCCGAACCGCCTGTCCGGCAAGCGCCAGATGGCGAACGATCAGCTCTGCGTCACCTGCCATGCGGACGTCGCGGGCCCGTTCGTGTTCCAGCACGATCCCGTGGCCGGCCTGACCGGTGACGGCTGCATGGAATGCCACAAGCCCCACGGCTCGCACAACCCGCGCATGCTGACGGTGATGTCGCGCGGGCTGTGCAACCAGTGCCACGTCGACAAGGCGGGCACGCACTATCCGGGACAGACATGCTGGGCGTCCGGGTGCCATTCGGCGCTGCACGGGTCCAACCACGACCGCACCTTCCTGCGGCGTTAGCCGGGCCAAACACCGAGATCCAAGCACATTCGCCTGAGGGGCGTTTGGGCGGCGTAGCGCCGTCGGCCTAAACCCCCTCAGGCAGCCGGGAGCCGGGATCGATGCGACAGGTCATGAGCGTGATCGCGCTGCTGCTCGCGGCCGCGTGTTGCCGCGCGGACGGAGCGCCACCGCCCTCCAACGGGCAAGACCCGGCGGATGGCGCGGCGGCGCAGCAGACCGACGCCACCAAGAAGACCGCCGAGCAGGACACGAAGGCGGCCGAGACGCCTGAAGCCAAGGCCGCAGAGGAGAAGCTGCCGCCCATCACCCCCCTGCTGCTCGATGTCGGGTGGGCCAACTGGAGCCTCTCAGGCAACCGCCAGAAGTTCGGCCAGTACGCCACCCCGGTTCGCGGGCTCTTCCTGGGCAACCTGCGCTACGACAAGACCAGCTTCGCCGACGGCGTTCAGGGGTTCGCTTCCTTCCGCGGAAACGAGGACGACCACTTCCTTGGCGGCCGCCTCGATGCGTACAGCGGCGCGCTCCGGCTGGACGGCTACTACCAGCACAACCGCTTCTACGATCCGACGCCGGTCCTGGTCGATCCGAGCGACCGGCGCATCCACGAGATCACGGCGCGAGGGCTCGTGACGCCCAGCATCGGCGTGGGGCTCATCTACCGGATGGACGAGCAGAACCGGGGGTACGCGGCGCCGTGGGAGCCCATCCACCAGCGCACGCGCTTCACGAGCCTGTCCGTACAGGGCAATGTGGGCCATGGGCGCCTCGGCCTCGACTTCGCCGACTGGCAGTTCTTCGACCGCACGCTCGTCGTGCCGGACAGCAGCGTGCGCACGCTGAGCGCGAACGCGCTGCTGCCGGTCGCCCCCGCCCTGACGCTCGACGGCCAGTACGCCTATCACTGGATCGAGCAGTCCGGCCTGGCTGCCAGCCACGCTGACGCCCTGCGCGTGAGCGGGAGTCTCGATATCGGGCCATCGTCCGACCTGACGATGGGCATCCAGCGCTACACGAGCCATCAGCCCAACGTTCAGAGCGCCCTGGTGCGCGAGCAGTGGATCGCCAACACGTCGCTGCTGCACCGCTGGCCGAACTGGACGGTGCGCCTGGACGCCCAGTACCGCGAAGCGGAGCGCATCAACGGGGATCACGACTACCTGAGCATTCCGAAGTGGTGGACGCTGGGCGGCCGGCTGAACGGACGGCTCACGAAGCAGATCCGCCTGAGCGTGCGGGGCTCGTCCGAGCGGATGTCGCAACGCCCGCTCGCGACCACCGACGACACGCGCGGCCTCTCGTGGTCCGCCCGCGACATGGCCCAGGTGAAGCTTGACGGCGCGTTCCGGGACCTGACCGGCTACCTCGTCTACACCTACCGCAACTTCGAGAACGTCGACCGCCGCACGAAGCTGTCGACCGACTACCTGACCACCGGAGCGAACTGGCAGGTGAGCCCCCGCGTCTCGCTCTTCGCGCAGTGGGACTACGAATGGTGGCGAGGGCGCAGTGAGATCGCGGACTTCCCCACCTTCGAGACCTTCCTGCCGGACAGCCGAGTCGCCGCGCTCGGCGTGAGCTGGGCTATCGGCAACACGACGTCGTTCCTTGCGAGCCTGACGGACTTCGTCACCAACAACGACAACCCGCTCGCGCTGCAAGACGGGAACATCCACGGCCAGTTCATCACGATGAGCGTCCAGCACCGGTTCCCCGCGGGCTATGAGGTGGGGCTCACCGTTGCGCCGTGGACGTACCGCGACCGAGTGGTCGGAACCATGAACTACACCTCCACGCTGGTGGGGTTGACGGCAAAGGGCAAGTTCTAGAGGCGAACGCCGGACGCGCCGCTGCCCCCGCGGTGCCACCGGCAGGCCTGATTGGGAGACGGGAGACTATCGATATGGCAAAGCGACTCGCCATTCCCGCACTACTCGGCACGGCTATCTTCCTTACCGCGGTGCTGTTCGTCCTGGCCGGCTGCGGTGGCAGCGGCGGCCCGGTGGTCACGCCGCCGGACACAGGCCCCAGCGTGTCGAAGGCGTTCCTGGCGCTTCTGCCCGCCGGCCAGACGGGGGCCACGTACGTAGGCGCGACGCAGTGCATCACGTGCCACAGTACCAAACAGGGCGACGCCGAGCCGGTCGACAGCACCATGTGGGCAGACACCAAGCACGCCCAGCTCAGCATCGGCTGCGAGCAGTGCCACGGGCCCGGCAGCAAGCACAACGCCAACCCGACCGAGGACAACATCCTCACGTTCCCGAAGATCACACGATCGGAGGTGTGCGCGCAGTGCCACGGGCCGAAGGCCAGCGACTTTGCCACGTCGCCGCACGCGGGCTACGTCGAGGATGAGATCGAGACCACGAGCCCCAGCAAGACGTGCTTCCGCTGCCACAGTGGCTCGTTCCGAACCGAGATGATCGACGCCAAGCTGGCAGCCGGCAAGACCCCGGCGGAGGTCGACTCGGAGATCCTCGCGCTGACCTCGGCGCAGATGCTGACGTATGCGAACGACCCGGCGACCCACACGGGCGGCACCAAGGAGAGCGAGACGTGCTCGGGCTGCCACAACCCGCACAAGAAGACGGGCATCCTGCTCGAGAACGTGGACCACACGACGCTCGAGGTGCAGCTCACGCGGCCTCCGTTCAGCAGCGACACCAGCAAGATCCAGCCTGGCACGAGCGTCGCCAACTACACGACCGTCGACCACCTCTGCGGGTGCTGCCACAACTCGCGCGGAGGCGGCAACAGCGACGCATACCTGGCGGCGAACACGTCGCGCAAGAGCTTCCACAATGGGCAGCAGTTCAACATGCTGCTCGGCCAGGGCGGCTACGAGCCGTCGGCGCCGACGACGAGGACCAGCGCTCACGCCGACATACCCAGCCAGTGCTCCAAGTGCCACCTGGCCAATGGAAGCCACACGTTCACGGTGAGCGTCGACCAGAGCTGCAACCCGTGCCACACGCCGCAGGATGCCCAGGCCCGCATGGCCATCCGCAGCGTGAACCAGCTCCGGCTCTACAACATCAAGACGCGGCTGGAGACGTGGGCCAAGGCAACGTTCGGCGACAAGAACGTCTGGGACTACACGAGCAACATTGTGGCGCCGAGCGTGAACCCTGGGCAGGGCAACATCCCGGCCCAGATCAAGGGCGTGCGGCACAACTACTGGTACGTGCTGATCGACAAGAGCTTCGGGATCCACAACACGTACTACACCTCCTACTTGCTGGACGTGTGCGACCAACTCCTCGACGCGGTGCCGGGCACCCGGGCCGCCACGGTCAAGCCGACCAAGCAGCAGCTTGAGGCGTTCGCGCGCAGCGAGATCGCGAGAGACCTGCGCGCAACCCGGCTCGCGCGGGAGTAGACCCCGTTCGCGCGAGCTGGCTCCGTACAACACAACAGGGCTCCCCAGGCGATCGGGGAGCCCTGTTGCTCGTGTCGCGCAGCGGATGGCCTACGGGTCGACCACCGCTCCCAACTGGCTCAACAGGAACGACAGCTTGTCGACCTCTTCCGCCAGTTGGTGGCTCACCGGCTTGCCCGCGCTGTGCCCGGAGCGCACCTCATAGTGCAGCAGGATGGGCCGATCCGACGAGGTCGCCGACTGCAGCAGCGCGGCCATCTTGCGGGCGTGCAGCGGGGCCACGCGCGTGTCGGCATCGCCGGTCACGAACATCACCGCGGGATAGGCCGTGCCCGGCGTCACGTGGTGGTAGGGCGAGTAGGCCAGCAGCGTGCGGAACTGCCCCGGGTCGTCGGACGAGCCGTACTCCGGCACCCAGAAGCGCGCGACCAGGAACTGGTGGTACCGCACCATGTCGAGCAGTGGCACGCCGCAGAGGATGGCGCGGAACAGCTCGGGCCGCTGCGTGAGAGCCGCGCCGACCAGTAGGCCGCCATTGCTGCCGCCGGACGCCGCCAGCTTCTCCGGGCAGGTGTACCCATTCGCGATCAGCCACTCGGCCGCGGCCTGGTGATCGTCGAACGTGTTCTGCTTCCGCTCCAGCATTCCGCCGCGGTGCCACTCCTCGCCGAACTCGCCGCCGCCGCGCAGGTTCGCCACCGCGTAGACCCCGCCCGCGTCCGCGACCGTCACGGCGTGCAGGCTGAAGCCGGGCGTCAGCGAGACCTGGAACCCGCCGTAGCCATAGAGCACCGTCGGGCGCCGGCCGTCGCGCCTCAGGCCCTTGCGGTGCACCAGGAACATCGGGACGCGGGTGCCGTCCTTCGACGTGTACCAGACCTGCTTCGTCACGTAGTCGGCGGGCTGGATCGGGGCGTTCGTGCGCGCCCACAGGCGCCGGGCGCCGGTCTGCACGTTGTAGCGGTAGATGGTTAGCGGGCGCGTGAACGAGGTGAATGTGAGCGTCGCCTCGTCGGAGTCCCACCGCCCCCAGGCGTCCGAGCTGCCGATACCGGGCAGGCGCATGTCGCCCAGATCCTCACCCTTCGGCGAGAACATCCGGATGCGGCTCGACACGTTGTGCAGGTACGTCACGAGCAGGCGCCCGCCGGCCAGCGAGAAGCTCTGCATCGCGGCCCGCCCCTCGGGCACGACCTCGCGCCACTGCGCAGGCCCGGCGTGCGAGGGGTGCGCGGTCACGATGCGGCCGTTCGGCGCGTCCCAGTTCGTCTTGAGGTAGACGATGCCCTCAGCCACGTAGCCGTGGAACTGCGCCTCCACGTCGTTCACGATGGTGCGCGTCTTGCCCGTCGAGGTGTCGTACAGGTAGATCTCGGTCTTCGCCGCGGCCGAACCGTGGCTGACGGTGATCAGCAGCCGCCTCCCATCGTCGAACAGGTCGGTCGAGACGATGGTCTCCGGCCCATACCCCTCGCCGAAGATGACCGTGTCCTCGCCCGGGTCGGCGCCGAACTCGTGCCGGTAGACCCGGTTGCCCTCCTCGGTGTGGCGTGTGTAGTAGATGCCGCGGTTCTGCGGGTCGATGGACAACGAGAAGAGGCGCCCCTTGGCCAGGACGTCCGCCACATCCTCGCCGCACTCCACATCACGGAAGCGGGTCTCGACCTCGTCCTCGCCGCCCACCCGCACCCCGTACGCCACGAGCGCCCCATCGTCCGACACGTCCATCAGGACGACGCTCGTGGTATGGTCCGCCGACATCGGGTGCGGGTCGATGAGGACCTCGTCCTTGCCCCGCGCCCCGCGCCGCCGGTAGAGGATGAACTGCTCGTCCTCCGGCCGCCGTTTCGGGTAGAAGTACACGCCGCCTCGCTCGACGGGCAGCCCCACGACTTCGAGCTTCATCAGCTCCGCCAGGCGGGCCTCCAGCGCCTCGCGCCCCGGCAGTTCGCCGAGAACCGACTGCGTGTAGGCGTTCTGGGCCTCGAGCCAGGCGCGTGTCTCCGGGCTGTCCTGATCCTCGAGCCAGCGGTACGGGTCGACGACCTCCACGCCGTGGATGGTCTCGCGTACATCGTCGCGGCGGGTGGGCGGGGGCGCGGGGGCGCCGTGGTTCGGTATCGTCATCGTTACCTTTCCGGATGGGTGAGCATTGATGGTGCACGAGTGCCTTGGTTGGATGGGCCTCCGTGCCCGTCCGGCGCCACCGGTGTGCGATCAAGTTAGCCTGAATGATCCATCAGCGCCGTGGTGGGATGGGCCTCCGTGCCCGTCCGGCGCCACGCATCGGCGATCCAGGTTAGGACTCACGCGCCCCGGCATAGCGGCGCATGGCGTCGAGCAGGCGTACGGTGTTGCTCTCGATCTTGCGGTACCCGTTCACGATCCGCTCGAAGGGCGTCGCGCCGGGATGGTGGTCGAGCGGATCGGTCATGTTGGCCCAGTCGCGCACGCACTCGTCGATGGCGGGGTCGTGGAGCGGGCCCAGCGCCTCGTACAGCCGCCCGTCCCACCAGAGGTTCTGGTACCCGTTGATCTTCTGCCACGCGCCTGCGTCCTCGACGAACCGAGCGAGCGCCGGGCGCACACCAACTCCCTTGCCCACGGCGCGAGTGAACTCACCGAGTGACGCCTGCATGCGGAGTTCCATGGCCAGGTCGGTCAGGAACCGCGGAGCACTCCCAAAGAGCAGGCCCGAGAGCTTGCCCTTTGGCAGCTTCGCTCGGGCGGCGGCGGCCAACTCGTCGGCGTGCTGCCGCATCGCTGCCGGGTCGTCGCTGCCGAGCGCCTCCCAGCCGCGCACGATGGCCTCGCCATGCCCGGGGATCAGGGACTCGGCGAACTCCGCCATCGCGGGCCGGTCGATGGGCTTGCCGGTGGCGCCGCGAGCGAACGCGAAGATGTTCGGGAGTTGGACGCAGTGCGTCTGGGCGTTGCCCATCACGCCGCGCGGCCCCGGCTTGCCGCCGCCCTCGTACGCGGGCTGCAGGTCGTAGCGGGTCATCGGGAACGACGGCTCACCCTCGATCAGCCCGTAGTTGAAGCTGATGACGCGATCGGCCACTCCCAGCGCCTGCGCATACTCGAGCCCGTTCGCAAGGCCCCACGGCTCGGGGTTCAGCTCCTTCAGGCGGCGCAGGCAGTCGGTCTGCTGCTCCGCGGTGCCCAGCGCCCACTTGCCGGTGGCATACCAGCGGGAGTAGCCCTCCCAACCGGCGTGCATCCAGTAGATCAGCTCGATGCCCGGGCGCAGGCGGTCCAGCACCTTGCGGTACTCGCCCAGGAGGTGCACGAACTCGGCATTCGTCGAGCCCGCGTAGCCGCCGGGGTCGCTGTCGATCACGCTGATGCCGTCGACCTTGGCGAGCGGCTTGAGGCACTTCTCGCGCCGGGCCATGAGCGCGGACAGCGCCTCGGGATCGGCCGGATCGACGCGCGTGTCGCAGTCGAAGAAGTGGCGCGCCTCGAACGTGACCCGCGACGCCTCCTCATCCCGGCAGCCCACGTTCGGGCACACGCCCACGTACACGCGCATGCCCAGGCCGTGCACCATGTCGACGACCTTGGCGAGCTTGTTGAGCTGCGCCTTGTCGCTGGGCGTCGGAGGGTCGGGGATGGTCTCGATCATCGGCCAGATCAGGATGGTGTTGTAGCCCAGCTCCTTCAGGCCGGTGGCGAAGCCGGTCCAGTCGGCGAGCGACCAGGTGCGCGCCGCATATGGGTGGTTGTAGGGCCAATGCTGGTGAACGTAGAGCCCGATCATCTTCCCCTCCGCCCTCGCGGGCACCGCCTGACACGATGCCGCGGCCACCGACCACATGGCCGCCGCCAGACCGACGACACAGAGCACACGCGTATGCATCGCCACGCCTTTCCGATCGAATGCAACCACCGATGGACACCGATGAACACCGATCACGGCGGGATGTGATGGGCATGTTGGTCGTGTGGGACTCGGCCTGGGCCCCCACGGCCTGGCACGCACTTCCTACCGCACCTACGCCATGCCCATCGGGTCGATGTCGACCGCCAGACCGGACTTCTGCGACGACTGCAGCTTCGCCAGGCCCTTCGCGACGTACTCCTCCAGCGGGGCCTCGACCGGCGCGCGGAGCACGATGTGCCGGCGGTAGTGGTTGCGCAGCCTGGCAAGCGGGGCCGGCGCCGGGCCGATGACCTCGACATCCTGCGGCAGCGCGGTCTTCAGCGCCTCGGCGATCGCGTCTGTCCGGTCGCGCCCGGCCTGCTCGTCCGGATCGCTCACCACCAGGTTGGCCAGGCGCGAGAAGGGCGGATATCGCAACTCCGCCCGGTCGCGTATCTCGTTCTCGTAGAAGCCGCGATAGTCCTGTGCCGTGGCGCATTGAATGCTGAAATGGTCCGGCGTGAAGGTCTGGATGACCACCGAGCCCGGATGCGCGCCGCGGCCCGCCCGCCCCGCCACCTGCGTCAGGAGCTGGAAGGTGCGCTCGCCCGCGCGGAAGTCCGGCATGTTCAGCCCGGTGTCCGCGCTCACCACGCCGACCAGCGTCACGTTCGGGAAGTCGAGCCCCTTCGCGACCATCTGCGTGCCGATGAGGATGTCCGCCTCGTGGCGCCGAAAGCTGCCGATGATGCCCTCGTGAGCCCCCTTGCGCGTGGTGGTGTCGCGGTCCAGCCGCAGCACGCGCGCGCTCGGGTAGTACTTGCCGACCTCCTCCTCGATGCGCTCCGTGCCCAGCCCGAACGCCTTGATGTGCGTGCCGGCGCAATCCGGGCAGAGCGCCGGCGCCTGCATCACGTAGTCGCAGTGGTGGCAGCGGAGGATGAGGCGCGCGGCGTGATAGGTCAGCGTGACGGCGCAGTTCGGGCAGCGGGGCACGTGCCCGCAGTCGCGACAGAGCACGAACTGGGCGTAGCCGCGCCGGTTGAGGAAGAGGATGGTCTGCTGCCCCTTCGAGAGGCGGTCGCCCATCTCGTCGACGAGGCGGCGGCTGAACGCCGAACGGTGCTCCTTCAACTCCTCGCGCATGTCGACGACCGCGACCTCGGGCAGCGGGCGCCCGCCGATGCGATCGGGCATCTCCAGCAGGTGCAGGCGCCCCTCTTGCGCCGCGTAGAAGGTCTCCACCGACGGCGTGGCGCTTCCCAGGAGCAGCGTGGCGCCCGCGGTCTCGGCGCGGCGGCCCGCCACGTCGCGCGCGTGGTAGCGGGGCATCTTGTCCTGCTTGTACGAGGCCTCGTGCTCCTCGTCCACCACGATCAGGCCGATGTTGTCCACCGGCGCGAACACACCGGAGCGCGCGCCGACGACGATGCGAGCCTCGCCTTCCTGGACGCGCCGCCACTCGTCGTGGCGCTCCCCCTCCGAGAGCCGGCTGTGCAGCACGGCCACCTGCTCGCCGAAACGCCCCACGAACACGGACACGACCTGCGCGGTGAGCGCGATCTCAGGCACAAGCACGAGCGCCGACCGGCCGCTGTCGAGCGTCCGGGTGATGGCGTCCAGGTACACCTCGGTCTTGCCGCTGGCGGTGACGCCGAAGAGGAGGGCCTGGGAGGGGACTTCCGCCGCGATGAGGGATGCCAGGCTCTCGGTGGCCCCGCGCTGGCCCGGCGTGAGGTCCGGCGCGACCGTCGGCTTGCCGCGCGCCCCCAGGGGCGACCGCCGCACCACCAGCTCGCACTGGACGATCTGCCCTTTGCGCACGAGCGTCTTGAGCGCGGCGTCGGAGGCCTGCGCGCCCGCGAGCACCACGTCGAAGGGAGCGGGACTGACCCCCTCCGCAGCGAGCGACTGCAGGGTCTCGATGATCCGCCTGCCTGCCGCACTCACGCGCTCGTCATCAGCCGGCGGCTCGGGCGCCAGCTCGTAGGCGCGCACGGTGCGGTCGACCACCTGCGCCCTCGCCAGTTCCCGGGTCAGGCGGAACACGCCGCGGCGCTGCAGGGCAGAGAACGCCGTGTTGAACGCGCTGACATTCGCTGCCTTGCGGAACGCCTCCAACTCGACCGGGCCGCCGAGCGTGCGCAGCGTCTCGACGAGGTGCGCCTGCACCATCGAGCCCGCCACGTCGCTCCCCGTGATGCGCGGGTCGGCCAGCTCGACCGTGGTCCGCAGGCGGGCGGACATGGTCGGCGGGGCGACGCAGCGAACAGCGGAGAGCATGTCGCACACGTAGCGCCCCGCGATCCACGTGGCTACGCCAGCCTGCTCCTCGCCGAAGAGCACCTCGGTCCGCACGACGTCCTGGATATCCTTGAGGCGGCGCGCCATCGGGTCGTCGGTGCGCATCCGCCGGCGGCCGATGACGTACGCCTGCCGCTCCGACCCACCGAACTCCACCAGCACACAGGCGCCTGTCGCGACACGCTCGGCATGGGCCTCCGGCACGCGGTACGTGTAGAAGGGCTGCAGGTCGTCGGCCTCGACCTCCGGCACGACGTCGGCGACCTCGATGAACGCGAACTCCTCCCACAACGTATCGATCATGCCGGGTTCCGCCATCAGAGAGCGACTGCCGATCGGAACTCGGGCACGCCGCGCACGCCAGCCCGAACGCGATAGAGGGCCCCTGCGTGTTCCCCGTCCTCGGCCTTCCGGTTGCCGCCGGCAGTGGTCACGTAGATGTCGGAGCAGTCCGGCCCGCCGAACACCACGCTCGACACCTTCCGCACCGGGAAGTCGATCCGCGCGACCTGCGTGCCGTCGGGGCTGTAGCGCACGAGCCGGTTGCCATCCCAGCGCGCCGACCAGACGCAGCCCTCCGCGTCGACCGTCATCCCGTCGGGCAGCCCCTCGCCATCCGGCACGTGGACGAACTCGCGGCGGTTCGCGATCTCGCCGGTCTCCTCGTCGTAGTCGTACAGGAAGATGGCCATGCGCATCGTGTCGGTGAAGTAGAAGTGGTTGCGGTCGAGCGTGAAGCCCATGCCGTTCGAGCAGAGCACCTCGTCCACCACGCGCCGGATGCTGCCGTCCGGGTCGAGCCGGTAGAGGCTGCCGGGCGCCTTGCCGGTGGGCATGGTGCCGCAGAACACACGGCCGCGCGGGTCGGCGATGACGTCGTTGAAGCGCGAGCCCTCCTCGCCGGGCAGCCCCTCGATCACGGTGGTCAACTCGCCGCCGCGCCAGATGCGCACGGCCCCCTTCACCATGAAGAGCAGCAGCGCCCCGTCCGTCTGGACGGTGAACCCGCCCACGGTGCCGCCGTCGAAGAAGCACTCGTGCTGGCCGGTGGCCGGATCGAAGCGGAACAGCCGCCCGGTCTCGATGTCCGTCCAGTACATCCGGCCCTCGTCCGGGTGCCACAGCGGATTCTCCCCGCACACGCACGCGTAATCGGCGATCAGCTCTAGTTCAACGTTCATCGTAGAGGCTCTCCTCGTGTCTGCCAACCAACTGGTGGCCGCCGTAGGGGCAGGGCATTCGCGCGCAGGGCCGCACATCACGCCAACGTCAGGCGCGAATGCTGTGCCCTACCGTGTGCCGACCGGGGCAGGGCTAAGCAATCGCCACGAACGTCGTGCGGACTGAAGGGTGGCAGCGCGATTGCTTGGCCCCTACGCATCCCCCGCGCCACATCGCCCGTTCCACGCCATCCTGCCGTTATCCCTGCCTGTCCGTGTTCATCTGTGGTTCCACGCCGTTCCAGCGGTTATCTGCGCCCATCTGCATTCCCGAGACCTCAGAAGTGGTCGGGCAGCCACATGTACCCGGGACGACACGGGAACAGCGCGCACAGAAGCGCCATATCGCCCTCGCACGACGCCTCCGGCAGCGCCAGCACCGTCGCGGCGCCATGATAGCCCATCGCCATCTGCGTCAGCCGGTGCTGCGGCAGGCGCGCCGTGGTCGCGGCATCGTCGCGCGATACGATCACCGCCTCGCCGTCCCACCGCAACGTCGCGGCGCCGATGTCGGTCTCCAGGCGCACGCTGCCCGCTGCGGGGCCGGCCGCCTTGGCACGGGCGGTCAGTTCCGGCGCAATGGCGGTGAGGAACGGGACCAGGTTCAGGATGCGCCCCATGCCGTCCGACGTGTGGTGATGGATGGAAGTGACCCGCGCGCCGAAGTGCGACGCGTAGTCCGCAAACGGGTGGCCGAGCGGAAGGTGGAACTTCACCTCGCCGCAGCGCAGCTCGACGGCCTTGTCGCCGGCCCAGCGCAGGATGTCCGCGTAGTCGGCAGGGCTGGCCGCGCCCAGGTCGCACACGGCCACCGTGTCGTCCGAGATGTCCCTCGCCGCATAGGCGCGCGGCTTCCCGTCGGCGTCGCAGAACACCCAGGGCTCCGTACGCTTGAACCAGTTCGTCCCGTGCCCGAACCACTCCCAGTCCGCGCGGCGCAGCAGGCTGCCGGTCTGCTGGGCGTTCTCCGCGGTGTAGATGGGCAGCAGCGCCTCGCGGTCTTCGGGCTCGAACGGGCGGACGGTGAGGTGGCCGGCGGCGCGCTCCGCTCGGCGAGTGGGCATGGCCACCTCGCAGTCGATGAGGCATGGCGCGTAGCCGAACCGGTGGTAGTAGTCCGGGATGCCGAACAGGACGGCGCAGTCGAACCCCTTCTCCGCCATCCACACGTTGGAGTTCTCCAGCACGCGTCGGGAGTACCCCTTCTTGCGGTGCTCCTTGTCCGTGCCCACGCCGGCGATGCCGCCCATCCATACGGTGGCTCGCCCGATGCGCATCGTGCGGTACACCACGGTAAGGTAGCTCACGCACTGGCCGTCAATCAGCAACTGGTGATACGCATCGTGCTCGCGCTCGGTAACGACGATCTCGGAAGTCGACACGCAGGCTACTCCATGACCTCGGTAATGCGAACTCGGCGACCGGTTCGCGAGGACTCCATGGCCGCGAAGACCATGGCCAGGCTCTTGATGTTGTCGTGGCACTCGCCCATCGGCGTGGCGCCGGTCTCCAGCGCGTGCAGGAAGTCGCGCAGCGACCCACCGATGCCTGCCGGGCTCGCATCGTCCACGTGCTCGTGCCGCTGCTCGCACTCCGAGTGAAAGCCGCCGGGCTTCACCACGACGTCCGCGACCGGCGAGCCGTGGCCGTCCCACCGCGCGGTCCCCTTCGGCCCCACCGCACGCCACTCCGCCTCCCACGACGTATGCATCCCCTCCGCGCACCACGAGCCGCGGTACGTATAGCGCAGGCCGCCGGTCATCTCGAAGATCGCGGTGGCCGAGGCGTCGCCCTGGTACCAGCTCCACGAGGGGTTGAACTCCTCGCAGTAGACGGCCACCGGGTCGGCCGCGCAGATCAACCGCGCCGCGTCGAACGTGTGGATCGCCATGTCGAGCACGAGCGGGCTCGGCATCTCGTCGCGGAACCCGCCGAAGTGGGCGCCGATGTAGAAGTCCGAGTTCAGGATGCCCAACTGGCCGATCTCGCGCTCGACGAGCCGCCGGTAGGCATCGATGCGGGCGTCGTAGCGCCGGCTCTGGCTCACCATGTAGAGCTTGCCGGCCTTCTCCGACGCGGCAACCATCTCGCGAGCAGCCCGCATCGAGTGCGCCATCGGCTTCTCGCCCAGCACCGGCACGCCCGCCGCAAGCGTCTGCACGGTCACGTCGCGGTGGGCTTCGGGGATCGTGACATCGACGACGAAGTCCGGCTCCAGGTCGGCGAGAGCCTTGCCGAGGTCGTCGCCCGTGTGGATGCCCTCGAACCCGACCTCGCGGCAGGCCTCCTCGGCCGCGTCCGCGCGGATGTCGACCCAGCCGACGACATCCGTCAACTCACAGTCGCGCAGGTTCCGGCCCCACGCCCGGCCCATGCTGCCCGCGCCCACCAACAGCGCCCGATGCGTATCCATTCACCCCTCCACACAACGGACGTGCCGGTCCCGTCTACCATACCGGACGGGCACGGAGGCCCATCCCACCACAGCACTCACTTGCCGGACGGGCACGGAGGCCCATCCCACCACAGCACTCACTTGCCGGACAGGCACGGAGGCCCATCCCGCCACAGCACTCACTTGCCGGACGGGCACGGAGGCCCATCCCACCACAGCGCTCTGGCGGCCAACCGCTTCAGGCCGACTCCAGCAGTTTCGACGCGGAGCCTCTACCTTCCTGAAGGAAACGCAGGCCACTGCGATAGAAACTGAAGGAGCGTTCATTTGAGCGCCTACTTCCCATTCCGCGGCCCTCTGACCGCGACCCGGTGCACTCATGCGAACACTCGCGCTCGCCGCACTACTCGCCACGCTCTGCGTCGCCGCACCCGCCCAGGAGATCCGCGCGTTCTGGGCCGACGGCTTCAGCGAGGGGTTCAAGACCCCCGAGCAGGTCGATACCCTCCTGACGCGCCTGCGCAAGGCCAACTGCAACGCGATCTTCGCCCAGATGCGCAAAGGCGGCGACGCTTACTACCTGTCACGCTACGACCCGTGGGCCAGCGACAACCCGCAGCACTTCGACGCCCTTGCCGACCTCATCCGCAAGGCGCACCAGGGCCCGCAGCGTATCGCCGTTCACGCTTGGCTGAACACCTGCGCGGTCGGCAGGTCGCGCGGCAACCCGCGCCACGTCGCGCTGGCGCATCCGGAGTACCTGGCCCTCTCCGACACGGGCGAGAACTACGACAACGAGGCGACCAAGATCGACCCCGGCAACCCGGACGCCGCCGACTGGACCTTCCGCGTCTACCTCGACGTGGTGCGCCACTACCCGGACATCGACGGGATCCACTTCGACTTCGTGCGCTACGGCGGCGCCAAGTGGGGCCACAACCCGGTGAGCGTGGCCCGATTCAATGCGCGCACAGGCCGCACTGGCCAGCCCAAGTTCGACGATCCCGCATGGAAGCAGTGGCGGCGCGACCAGGTGACCAACCTCGTGCGCAAGGTCTACGCGATGACCCAGGGCGTCAACCCGCGTGTCGCGGTCTCGGCGGCGACGATCACCTGGGGCGATGGGCCGACGAAGCTGGCCTACTGGAACGAGAAGTCCGCTCCGATGAACCGCGTCTTCCAGGACTGGCGGGCGTGGATGCGCGAGGGCATCCTCGATCTGAACTGCCTGATGTCCTACTACCAGGAAGCCAAGCACCCGGACATGTACCGGCACTGGATTGACTGGGCGAAGGACAACCAGTACGGGCGGTGGGCGGTGCCGTCGTCGGGCTGCTGGTTCAACTCCATCCCCGACACGTTCAAGCAGATCGAGGCCATCCGCAAGCCCAGCAAGCGGGGCCAGAAGCCCAAGGGCGGCGTGCTGCTCTACTGCTACAATGGCACGAACCTGGACGACGCCGGCAAGGAGCAGGAGCACAACGAGGCCTTCTACGAGGCGCTCTCGCAGCCGTCCGCCTACAGCCAGCACCCGCCGTTCGCCGCCCCATCAGCCTACCCCGAACTGCCGTGGAAGACGCAGCCGAAGCTGGGCCACGCGAAGGGGTTCGTACTCGCCGCCAATGGTCTCCAGCCGGTCGATGGAGCGCTCGTGTCGGCATCGGGACGAGTACACCGCTCCGTCCGCACCGACGGCACCGGGTTCTACGCGTTCATCGACTTGCCGCCTGGCACCTACCGCGTCGCCGTGAAGGCGTCGGGGTACGCCGGCGCCAGAGGCACGCTCGATGTGTCGGCGGGCGGGGTCGCGACGTGGACGGCGATGCTCGGCGCGCCCTCGGTGCCCTGGTCGGACGCAACTGCCGACGCCGACTGGCAGAAGACGCTCGACGGAACGCCGATCCGCCTCCAAGCCGTGAACGTGGTCGGCGGCTCCGACACATTCCCGGGTACCCTGTACGTCCGCACAACGGGCGGCACCACAATGCGCGTCAGGCTCGCACAGGCGCCGGTCCTCGCGTTCCAGCCTGGCGATATCGTCGCCATTGAGGGCGCCACCGCCACCGAAGACGGCGAACGCTGCGTCGGCGGGGCTGTGGCCCGCCTCGTGGGCATGGGCATCACAAAGGACGAGGTCCCGACAGCGCGCCCGACAGAGCTGGCCGAACACCCCGAGCAGTCGGCGGGGCTGGCAAGCATCGAGGGGCGCGTGGCCGAGGTGAAGCCCGACCGGTTCATCCTCGAGGGCGGCGGCCAGGTCGAGGTCATGCTGACCGGCCGGAAGGACCCGGGCGTCGAGGCCGTCGAGGCCCCGCTCACCGCGCCCACCGTTGGGCAGCGCCTGCGCGTCTGCGGAGTCGTCACCATCACCAAGCAGCCGGACGGCAAGACGCTGGTCAGGATGCGTCCCCGGACGGCCGCCGACATTACCGAGCTGCCCCAGTCGTCTGCCATGCTGATCGGAGGCGCCGCGCTCACCGTGGCGGGGTGCTTTCACGGCGTACTGGGCGCGGCGTAGAGGTCGAACGAATGCCAGTAGCCACGAGGACTAGAACGAAGCGGCGGATCCCCGAGGTGCGCGATGTGGTGCGCTCCACGACCGTGCTGCGGCCGGAGCGCCTGCGGGAGCGCCTGGGTCTGGACATCACGCTCGCCAGCGAGACATTCCAGATCACCGGCAGCTTCAAGTTCCGCGCCGCATACAACGTCGCCGCCTCCGTGCCCCACCCGCAGGTCATCACCGCGTCGTCCGGCAACTTCGGCCAGGCCATGGCCTACGCATGCCGCCTGCTGCGCAAGGAGTGCACCGTCGTCATGCCGACGACCTCGGCGCAAGTGAAGATCGATGCGGTGCGAGCGTGCGGCGCCATCGTCGACCTGGTCGACACGAGCCGCGTGAGCCGGGCGGACCGCATCGCGACGCTGCACGCCGAGTTCCCGGACGCCTACGTGGCCAGCGCTTACGACGACCCGCTCGTCATCGAGGGCAACTCGACGCTCGGCGAGGAGATCGCGGTGTGGGACACCCAGCCCGAGGTGGTGGTGGCGCCCGTGGGCGGCGGCGGGCTCACGTCGGGCATCGTCACAGGGCTGCGGCTCTCCGGCTGCAAGGCGCGCGTGTTCGGCGCGGAGCCGCTGATGGCGAACGATGCGGCACGCTCCTTCCGCGAGGGCCAGATCGTCGTGAACGACGGGGAACCGCAGACCATAGCCGATGGCGCGCGGACCGTGAGCCTGGGGCAGTGCAACTGGGACATCCTGAAGACGGGGCTCGCCATGGTCGTCGAGGTCCGCGAGGAGACCATCCGCGAGGCGGTGCGCCTGCTCTTCACAGACGCCAACCTCAAGGCCGAGCCGACGGGCGCGCTCAGCCTCGCCGCGGTGCTCACGATGCCCGAGTTGTTCCGCGACCAGGCCATCTGCTGCGTGATCAGCGGAGGGAACGTCGATCCCGCGGTCTACGCCGGCATCCTCGCGGAGGCGAGCGGCGGGTAACGACCCACGAACGCATCGGGCCCTGCCAACGCGCGATGCGCGACGACAGGGCCCGACCGCAGATCGCGGTGCTGGCCGCTACTTCACCTTCGGCTCAGGAGTGGTCTGCACCTGCGCGGCCTGCTGCATCTTCTTCGCGTCCTCGGCCTGCCACTTCTTCTCCTGCGCGTCCTTGGCCTTCAACGCAGCGACACCTGCTTCGCCGTCGGCACGCCGCTTGAACCAGTCGTCCGTCAGGTCCATCTGCCCGTACTTGCGGTTCGGACCGCCGCTCGGCATCGGAGGCGCCTTGGGCCTCGGAGGAGTCGCAGCGTTCGACTGCTGCGTCTTGGCGTTGATCGGGCGCATGTCCTTGGCCATATCGTTCCTCGTCTTCGCCTGGGCGGCAGCAGCCTGCGGGTCCTGCTTGGGCTCCTCTTTTCGGTACGGCTTGCTCACGACGTTGGCCATGACACCGACAAGCCCGAGAAGGATGATGAGTACGGCGATCACAAGCGGTCTTGACATGTTGTCTAGCCTCCAGAGCGCTCCAAATCGCGCGGCGCACATGCGTCCGCGCGCGTTCATGCACGTGCTGTGTACGGCATTATAGCCGTGCGGAGTTCCGACCGTCAACGCGGAGTTCTACGGTACCGGGTCAGTCCGGCGCCTGGCCCCTTTCGCGCCGGATGGCCAGCCATACGCCGGCCAGCACCGCGGCGGCGCCGAGCGCCTGGAGCGCTCGGATCGGCTCACCGAACAGCGGCCAGGCCAGCCCGGCGGCGATCACCGGCTCCAGCAGCGTGGTCGCGCTGACAACCCCTGCAGGAAAATGGCGGAGAGACCAGTTGATGGAAGTGTGCCCGATGAGCTGCGGCACGAGCGCCAGCCCCACCACCGATGCCCACGCCGCCCCGGATGGCGGCAAGAGCCCCCGGCCGCCAGCCAGCAGCGGAACAAGGGCCCACATCGAGAGCGCCGCAGTCGAATAGGTCCACGCAACGACCCGACCCGTGCCGATGGCGGCCTGCTGATCCTGGACGATGAGCAGGTACACCCCGATGAACGCCGCGCCCGCCACGGCCAGAAGGTCGCCGATCCACGCCGAGCCGCCCGCCGCACGCGCCGATCCGCCAGGCCCCGCGGTCACGAAGTACACCCCGACCGCCGCGACCGCGAGCCCGGCCCAGAACGCGCGCGGCAAGCGGTGGCGCAGCACCATGATGCCGAGGAGCCCCGAGAAGACCGGCGTCGTCGCCACGAGGAGCGTAGAGCGGCCGACCGGGATGAGCGCGAGCGAGGCGAACCAGGTGACGAAGTGCAGCCCGAGGCAGAGCCCCGCCGCGGCCAGCCGCCACCGCAGCCAGCACGGGAGAGCAGGCTCAGGGTCGCCCTTCCGCCGCAGCCTCGACGCCCCCACCACGACGAGCGACGCCAGGCTGAGCCGCCACGCCGCCAGCGCCGACGCCGACATTCCCGCGTCCAGCCCCCACCGCGCCATGATCGCCGCCGAGCCCACGGCCACCTGCGCCACGAGCAGCACCGAGTAGGCGGCTACTGGGACCTGGGACTTGGGGGTTGGGGATGGGGCGCCGGGCGAGGTCATGGCTTCGGGTCGTCCAGCGCAACGACGGGGCCGTAGCCGCGGGCGAGTAGGCCCAGCTTGCGCCCATGTGTGTCCAGGATCAGGATCATGTCGTCCATCTGGTAGATGACGAAGGGTTCGGCAAGACCGTCGCGTTCCGGCACAGCCAGGCGACGAACGGCGTGTCAAGGCCCACGTAGTAGTCCCGGCGCGAGTCGGCGAAGCGTACCTGCACGCCCGCCGTCGCCCAGAACTCGACCCAGAAGCTCGGGTACCGCTCGTCGCTCGGGGTCTCGGGCCGCAGGTCAGCGGGACGGCCGAAGTTCCACCAGGTGTTGCGCGGCCCCCTCTCGTCGGTTCCGGCGCGGGTGGCGAAGCGCGGCAACAGCGTCGTGTACTGGTCGCGGTCGGTCTTGGCGTCCGTCGTGACCAGGCCCAGGTCGCACTTCGCTCCGTCGTCTCGCGCAATCGCTGCGAGTCGCGCCCAACCCGGTGGAACATGCACGTCCAGCACCTTCTCGCACCGCGTTCCGTCGGTTCGGATGCGCCAGACCGCGCCGTCGTCCCTGCCGATGTAGTACACCCACGCGATGGGCGGCTTCACGAACGAGAGGCTGGCAGGGCGCTCGATGGTGAGAGCGCCGATGGAGCTGAATACCCAGTAGGCCGGGAGGAGGACCAGGGCATAGGAGGCAGTCTGCGCGAGGAGACTGGCCCGAAGCGCTGCCCGCCAGCGGTGCGGCACGTCGCCGATCGCCTTGACGTACGGTGGCCACTCGATGACGACGGAGGCCCCGAACGAGAGCATACACGCCGCCACGAGCAGGTTCCGCGCCTGATCGAGCGGCGTCGCGCCCGGCGTGATGACCAGCGCGTAGTGCCCGAGGACCATGACGCCGACCCACCCCACGAAGAACGACGTGAAGTTTGCGACGATGGCAGGCCCTACGACCTTGGCAAAGCGAAGTCTGAAGCGCCCCGCGACCATACCGGCCTCGACGAACGAGATCACGAAGTTCAGGCCGACAAGGTGGATGATGGTCGCCTGCATGATCGCCGATCCAGCGTTCGCCCGGGCGGCCGCAGGCACCAGCAACAGCAGGACCACGAGCGGCACGGCTCGTCTCATGGCTACACCTTCGCGAACGTCGGCTTGCGCGTGCGCCACTCGCCGCGCGTGAAGTCGGGGCACCGCACGGGGGCGCTCCCGTGGGCGATGGACTGCTCCGAGAGCGCCACCAGGCAGCTCATCGTCACGGAGTCGTAGATGTCGATCGGCGTCGGCTTCCGGTCGCGCACCGCGTTCACGAACTGGCGCATCTCCAGGTAGTCGGTGCCGCCGTGCGAGGCCGCGCTGCCCTCCGCGCCCGTCTCCCGGTACCAGGCGTGGTCGTGGCGCTCCTGATGAGGGCCGAACGGCTCCCACTCATCGTAGGCCGGGCTCTTGCCGTGCAGGTAGACGACCGCGCGATCCTCGTCATACACCCCCTGCAGCCCCTCCACCATCCAGCGGTTGTCGTACGGCCGGTGGATCTGCATGTCGTAGTTCACGACGATGGTCTTCTCCCTCGCCGTGCGGATGACCGAGGTGACGATGTCGCCCTGCTTGTAGCGCCGCTTGGCGCTCGGATGGTCCTTGCCAAGCTTGCGGACGAAGTAGTCGTTGATGGCGCGGGAGCCCGTGGCCGTGGAGGTGACGGTATCGAACCGGTCGCCGCAGTTGATGTCCATCCAGCTCAGCACGGGCCCCAGGCTGTGCGTGGGGTACTGGTCGCGGTTGTGCTTCACCAGGTACTCGGCGGGCCAGCGGTCCTTGCCCTGGTCGTCGAAGAACCAGTGGTCGATGCACATGTGCGAGTGGGCGCAGTGGGTGTGCACGATCTCGCCGAGAAGCCCCGCGCGGATCATGTTAAGCACCGCCAGGTTGTCGCGGCGGAAGCTCCAGTTCTCCAGCATCATGCAGGGAACGCCGGTCTTCTCCTGGGTGTCGACCAGCGCCCAGCACTCTTCCAGCGAGAGAGCGCACGGCACCTCGACGCCCACGTACTTGCCGCACTGCATGCCGCAGACCGCCATCGGCGTATGCCAGCGCCAGGGCGTCGCGATGATGACCGCGTCGAGGTCGTCGCGCTCCATCAGCCCGCGGAACGCCTCCTCGCTCTGCCAGTACCCCTCCGGTTCGGGCCGCCCGGACCTCACCACCAGCGCCTGCGCGTTCGCCAGGTGGTCCCGGTCGATGTCGCACAGCGCCGGCACCTCCATGTCCCGGAACCCGAGCAGGATGCCGAGCAGCCCGGTCCCGCGCCCACCGGTCCCCACCACGCCGACGCGCACCGTGCTCCGCGCCTTCCCTTGCGCTCGTGCAGGACCCGCCAGTCCCATCGCACTCATCGCTCCGGCCTCCAGTAGCCGCCTCCGACTCACCGTAGGGCTCATCGAATGCACCTCACTCGCTGGACGCAGTACGTCACTCGAGGCCCGGACCGTCGCCTCGGGGTGACCGCTGCGGAAGGTCGCTCCATCGGTGCGGCAAACGCCGTACTTCATCGCCGTCCATCCCCGTTCATCGGTGGACCATGATGCCGTTGCCGCTATCTGCGTTCGTCCGCGTTCATCTGCGGTTCCACGCCATCCCACTCGCCGACGAAGAGCACCTCCTCCGTCAGCTCCACCCCGAACCGCTCCCGCACGCGGCGCTTCACCTCGGCGGCCAGCGCGCGGATGTCGGCCGCCGTCGCGCCACCGCGGTTCACCAGGAAGTTGCCATGCCGCTCGCTGATCTGGGCGCCGCCCACCCGCAGCCCCTTGCAGCCGCACGCGGCGCTCAGGTAGCCCGCCGGCACGACGCCCGCCTCCTTCATCGAGGCCGGCAGCGTGTCCAGCGACTCGGCGAGGTCGCGGTCGTACACGTTCTTGAAGAAGCTGCCCGCGCTCGGGTGCCAGGGCTGGCGGTGGATGCGCTGGCGCTGGTTCTCGCGCGAGCGTGCCAGGACCTCGGCGGGGTCGCCCGGCTTCAGCGTCAGCGTGGCGGCGATGACCGTGGCCGGGGGCGAGTCGCCGCGGCGCAGGCGGCTGTCGCGATAGGCGAAGCCCATCCACTCCGCGCCCACGTTCCGCCGCTCGCCACCCTCCACCACGTCGAGCCCGCTCACCACCTCACAGATGCTCTGCCGGTAGGCGCCCGCGTTGGAGACGAGCGCGCCACCGACGGTGCCGGGCAGGCCGATGGCGAACTCCAGCCCGCTCAGCCCCGCGCGCGCCGCCTGCTGGGAGAGGCGCATCATCGGGTACCCGCTGTCGACACAGGTGGTCGGCCCCAGTTCGAGCGCCTCGCAGGCGTTGCGGATCACGAGGCCGCGGATGCCGCGGTCGCTGACGCACAGGTTGGTGCCGCCGCCGAGGACGAGGTGCGGGAAGTCGAGCCGCTGGGCCGCCGCGACGAGGTCGGCCAGGTCGGCGGAGAGCGTGGCGCGGAAGTACAGGTCGGCCGGCCCGCCCACGCGCATGGAGGTATGCCGGCACATCGGCTCGTCGGCGGCGATGGCCTCGCGCAGGCGTCCGGGCAGGGAGCGGAGGAAGGCGTCGGATCTGTCGGGGTTCATGGCCCCCAGTGTAACACGCGGGGAGATGGAGTTCAAGGCGAGGCGCCCAGGCGACCGTGTGACTGGCTACCAGTAGCCACGGCGCCTCCCGACTAGCGGCAGGACCAGCAAGGAGGCTAGGACCAGCGACGCGACGAGCACGGCAGCCTTGCCCATCGGGATGGACCAGGCGAGCACGCCCCACCACAGCGCGAGGACCTCGAGCGCGACGACTAGCAGCAGCGCGCCGACACCGACCACGCATCCGAAGCCCTCCTCCCACGCGAGGTCGTGCTTCACTGCCATCCAGCCGCTGAGCTGCAGGTACGCGACCACCGGCACGACGGCGCCAAACACCGCCAGTCGAATGGCCCAGCGCGCTTGGTCTACGAGGTGCGGGTCCATCGGCATCACCTTCCTCTGGGTGCGGCGCGTGCAGCGTCGGCTAGCCGAGCTGGGCGCGCGCCTCCTCGACTATCGCCAGGATGTTCTCGGCAGGGGTCTCCGCGGGAGCCGCGCCGGTGCGCCTGGCTTCGGTGCGGCGACTGCGGTATCGACCATCGCGGGTCCACCTCCCTATCAGTCGAGCCTACCCCTCTGTCTCAAAGAACTCGTCCGTGTGCTCCCAGGCAGGCACGCCGAAGACGATGGTCGTAATATCGCCGTAGGCGCGGTGCGCGGTGCCGGGCTCGATGACGATGGCCACGCCGGGCTCCAGGTCCACCACGTCGTCGCCCAGCTCCATCTTGCCGGAGCCCGCTAGAATGTAGTAGTACTCCGTGCAACCCTTGTGGTAGTGCCGCGTCGAGTCGGTGATATGCGTCACGTGCAGGTTCGCCACCGGCGTGTCGGCGCGCTGAATGATGCGCGTGCTCTCGCCGCAGGGGCACGGCACAACCGTCGCCTCGTCCTTCTTGCGGTACAGGTACCCCTTGCTCATGATGCCACTCCTCCACCGCTCAGTTCCCCGCCGCACCGCCCGCGTCCTGCAACACCCGGCCCCGCAGCGACCCGCTGTGTCATAATGGGCCATCACGCTGCACTCCTGCGACTATCCCATCACGCGCTCCGTCGCGCGAAAGGCGCACCGATGACCAACGACTGGGAGAACCCCAAGCTAACGAACCGGAACCGGCTCCCTGCCCGGGCCTATTCCTTCCCGTACCCCGATGCCGCATCGGCCGCGACAGGCGAGCGCGCCGCGTCCCCATGGTTCATGCTGCTCAACGGGCAGTGGGATTTCTGGTATGCGGAGACGGTGGCGGAAGCGCCGGAGGGCTTCGAGGCAGACGACTTCGACACCCTGGGCTGGGACACCATTGCGGTGCCCTCGAGCTGGCAGATGCTGGGCTACGGCCGCCCGCACTACACGAACGTGATCTACCCGTTCCCGGTCTGCCCGCCGCGCGTGCCCACGGAGAACCCGACCGGGTGCTATCGCCGCGACTTCGTGCTGCCTGAGGCGTGGGACGGGCGCGCCATCCGCCTGCGGTTCGAGGGCGTCGACTCCGCGTTCCACGTGTGGGTGAACGGGCAGGAGATCGGCTTCAGCAAGGGCAGCCGCATTCCGGCCGAGTTCGACATCACCGCCGCCGTGCGCCCGGGCGTGAACAACGTGTCGGTGCGCGTGGTCCAGTGGTCCGACGGCAGCTACCTCGAAGATCAGGACATGTGGTGGCTGAGCGGCATCTTCCGCGACGTCTACCTGCTCGCCGCGCCAAGCGTGCATGCCTACGACGTTCGCACCCGCACCACGCTGGATGCCGCGTACAAGGACGCCACGCTCGACGTGAACGTTACGCTGCAGGCCGCCGCGAGCGCCGCGCCGGGCGCCTACCGCCTGAGCGTGAGCGTGCTGGACGCCGAGCGGCGGTGCGTCGCCGACGGCGCCACCGACGTCAAGGTGGGTGGCCCCGGCCCGGTCGAGGCGTCGCTCGCCATCCCGGTTACCGACCCCGCCAAGTGGACCGCCGAGACGCCGTACCTCTACACGCTGCTCGTCACGGTCGCAGACGCATCGGGAGCGGTGCTGGAGGTGACGCCGGTCACCGTCGGCTTCCGCTGCGTCGAGATCAAGGGTGGCGTGTTCTGCGTGAACGGCAAGCCCGTCAAGGTGAAGGGCGTCAACCGGCACGAGCACCACTGCGACCTGGGCCGCGCGGTGCCGCAGCAGACCATGGTGCAGGACATCCTCATCATGAAGCGGCACAACATCAACGCGGTGCGCACCTCGCACTACCCGGACGATCCGCGCTGGTACGACCTCTGCGACAAGTACGGCCTCTACATCGTCGACGAGTGCGACCTGGAGTCGCACGGGTTCCAGATGGGCAAGCAGCCCACGAACCCGACGAACGACCCCGAGTGGGAGGCCGCCTGCGTCGACCGCATGGAGCGAATGGTGCAGCGCGACCGCAACCACCCGTGCATCGTCATGTGGTCGCTGGGCAACGAGGCGGGCTTCGGCTGCAACCACCTGAAGATGGCCGCCAAAGCCCGCGAGCTGGACCCGACGCGCCCCATCCACTACGAAGGCGACTACTCCATCGAGACCGCCGACGTGTACAGCCGCATGTACACGGACATCCCGACCATGGAGCGCATCGCAGCCGCCACCGAGGACCTGGACATCTGGGGCGGCAAGGCGGCGCTCGACCGGTACGCCAATAAGCCGTTCGTGCTCTGCGAGTACGCCCACGCCATGGGCAACGGGCCGGGCAACCTCACCGAGTACTGGGACCTCATGAACCGCGAGCCGCGCCTCATGGGCGGGTTCATCTGGGAGTGGGTGGACCACGGTATCCGGCAGCAGCTACCCGGCGGCACCGAGCGCTTCGCCTATGGCGGCGACTTCGGCGACCAGCCCAACGACGGCAACTTCGTCATCGACGGCCTCATCTCGCCGGACCGCATCCCCTCGCCGGGCCTGGTTGAGTACCGCAAGGTGATCCAGCCGGTCGAGTTCGCGGCGGGCGACCTGGGTGCGGGCGTCGTGCGCATCACGAACCGCTACGCGTTCGTCGGCCTCGAGCACCTGGCCGCGTCCTGGAGCGTGACCGAGAACGGCGCCGTCGTCCAGAGCGGCACGGTGCCCACGCCCGCCGTCGGCCCGGGCCAGACAGTCGACCTGACCATCCCGTGCCGCAAGCCCGCGGTCCTGAAACCGGGCGCCGAGTACCAGTTGCTCGTCAGCTTCACGCTCGCGTCTGACACCCTCTGGGCTGAGCGCGGCTACGAGATCGCGTGGGGCCAGTTCGAGCTGCCCTGGAAGGCCGAGCCCGCCGTGCGCCCGACGCTCGCGGCCAAGCCGACGGTGACCGACGAGGAGCTGGAGCTGGAGGTCGCCGGCGACGACTTCGCCATCGTCTTCGACCGCGTGACGGGCCGCGTCTGCTGCTGGGAGCACGACGGCTCGCCGATGCTGGTCGACGGCCCGCGCCTCACGTTCTGGCGGGCGCCCACGGACAACGACGGCGGCAACCGGGGCGGCGGCATCCAGGCGAAGTGGCGCGAGGCGGGCCTGCACGGGCTGCAGCACCGCTTCGACGGCCTGACCTGGGAGGAGACCGAGGCCGGCGTCGTCGTGACGGTGAAGACGCGCGTTGCGCCGCCGGTCTGGAGCCTCGGCCATGCCTGCGAGTACCGCTACACCGTCTCGGCCGACGGCGGCGTGCTCCTGCAGGTGAGCGGGACGCCCGAGGGCGAGTGGCCGCCGATGATCCCGCGCATCGGCCTGGAGGCCACGCTACCCGCCGAGCTGCGCCAGGTCGCCTGGTATGGCCCGGGCTTCGGCGAGAGCTACGTCGACAGCTTCGCGGCGGCGCGCGTGGGCCTCTGGCAGGCGGACGTCGACGAGCTGCACACGCCCTACGTCTTCCCGCAGGAGAATGGCAACCGCCACGACGTGCGGTGGGTAGCCCTCACCGATCAGCGCGGCGTGGGCCTGCTGGCGAAGGGGCTGCCGCTCATCGACTTCAGCGCCCGCCGCTACACGACGGACGACCTCGACCGCGCCCAGCACGCGCCCGAACTCGAGTTCCGCGACGAGGTGACGCTGCACCTGGACTACAAGCAGTGCGGCCTGGGCAGCAATAGCTGCGGCCCCGAGCCCCTGCCGCAGTACCGCCTGACGGCGGAGCCCTTCTCGTTCGCGGTCTGGCTGAAGCCGTTCTCGGTGGACGCATCCGGCCCGTTCGAGGTGGCAAGCCAGGCGCCGAAGGGATAGGCGTAGTCACCGATCGGCACCTGTAGGGGCTAAGCAATCGCGTTGCCATCTTCCGGAACGCACCACCCGGATCGCGATTGCTTAGCCCTTCCCTCTCCATGCACCCGTCTCCGCAGCAGGACCTGCGCCCCTCTCCGGCGAATGTCTCGGAGTACATCGCCAACTATGGAGGAGGAGCCACCTTGGGGCCCACGCGCTTCGGCCGGTTCGTGATCTGCCTCGCCCTGCTTCTCGCCACCTCCCTCGCCACCCGCGCCGACCTCACCTTCTTTGGGTGGTCGGACCAGCACGTACAGACGAACGGCGACGGCAAGCACCTCGAAGCCGCCATCGAGGCGATGAACGCGCTTCCGGGCCGGGCCTATCCGGCGAGCATCGGCGGGAAGGTGGCGAAGCCGGACTTCGTGCTGGGCCTGGGCGACATCACCGAGTGGCCGACCCGGGCCGCGCGCGACACCTATCAGCGCCTTACCACTCAGCAGCTCAAGGTCCCGACCTTCGACATCCTGGGCAACCACGACTCGGGAGGGCTCGAGCCGAACGATACGATGGCGAAGTGGCTCATCGCGCGGCACGGCTCGCTCAGCTACACGTTCGTCCGCGGCGGCATCCGGTTCGTCATGGTGCACTCCGAGTTCGACGCGAAGGGCGAGCCAGCCCAGCCCATCACGCCCGCGGCGCTCCAGTACATCCGCGCCGAGCTGGCGAAGGCGCCCAAGCAGCCGACCGTCGTGGGGATGCACCTCTGCCTGGACTCGATCACGAACCGCGAGGCGCTGGCCGATGCCCTCGGCGCGGGGAACGTCATCCTCGTCCTCGGCGGCCACTACCACAAGGCGAACGTGATGACCTATCGCGGCATCCCGTTCGTTCAGCTCCCCTCTCCCGAGCCCAGATCCGAACGCGAAGTGACGGTGCTGCGCATCGGCGCCGACCGCGTGGTCGCGATCCCGTTCGACTACCGCGCGGGCCAGTGGGTCACGGATACGCACAAGATGCTCGACGTGAAGCTGCCGGCAACCCGCTGATCCCCGCTGCGCTCCTGGAGTCAGGCCCCACGGACGGCAGGCGCGCCTACGGCGCCCATCCGCCGCCCTATCGCGCATCACGCTCCGCGATAGGGCACAGTGTCCGGCAGAGGAACTTCCCCGGATGCCGCGCGCCCGGCGACGCTCGCGCGCGGGCAGCACTGTCCAACAAACGGAGACAAAGTCACACAATGGGCTATTGCGCACTATGGCGGTTCGTGTTACATTGGACACGCCATAGTGCAGTCAGCGGCGGGGTGGCCGGTATCCCCACCGCCAACCGAAAGGGGACGCCAACTTGAGCACGAGCGATGCCCCGCAGACTGCGCCACGGTACCTGGAAATCGGGCAAGAGCTGCGGGAGCGAATCCGCGTCGGAGACCTGGCGGCCGGACAGCGCCTCGGTGGTGAGCGCCAGCTCGCTCGCGAGTTCGGGGTCAGCCCCGTCACGATGAGCCGTGCGCTGGCCGAGCTGGCGCGCGAGGGCGTGGTAGTCCGCATCCCGGGAGCCGGCACGTTCGTCTCGGATGCGGGAGTCTCGCGAGCCAACGCTGTGGTGCGCACACGCGAGTCGCTGGAGATACTGGTCGATACGAGCCCAATCGACCAGCCACTGGCCAACCACTACATGGGGCTGGTCATGGGGGGGCTCCAGGAAGCGGCGGCGGAGCACGGCTGCGCAGTGCGCTTCCTCGATGCGGCGCGAACACACACGCTGAAGCCGTCGGACATCGGCCCCGGCCAGGGGCTCCTCTACCTGGCGCCGCTGAACGCGCGCCGCGCGGAGGCCGACGCTCTGGGAGAGAGCCGCGCCGTGGTGGCGTTCGGAGTGCGCTGGCCGGGTGCGCGGGTCACCACGGTCGATAGCGACAACGTCGACGCCGCCGCGCAGGCCGTGGACTACCTGGTTCGTCTCGGCCACCGCGATATCGCGCTGATGACGGCGCAGTTCCACCGGACGAACACGATGGACCGGATCGACGGGTTCCGCCAGCAGCTTCGCGCGCACGGAATCGAGCCTCGGCCAGACCTGATCATCGAGGCGGCGTTCCAGGAGGAAATGGGCGATCTGGCCCTCAAGCACCTCGACTCCATCATGTGCGGCCGCGATGCTCCGACTGCCCTGTTCGCCACGGACTACACCCTCGCCCTCGAGGCGATGGCACGGTTGCGGTCGATGGGCCTCCACATTCCGAACGATGTGTCCGTCGTCGGGTTCGACGATCCGATATCGGCGGCGTACCTCTCGCCGCCACTCACTACATTAAGGCAGCCGCTTCGGGAGATGGGGCGGCGCGCGGCCGAGTTGCTGCTGGACCTCGTCGAGCACGGGGCACGCCCCTGCGCGAACGAGGTATTCCCCTGCACCCTTGTCATCAGAGGGTCGTGCCGGTCCACACGGCATGGCTAGCAGGCGAGAGGTGCGGCAGACCAACAGGAGGTGCTGATGCCGAACTCGCGTATGAAGGCCGGACCTGCGGTTCCTGGGTGGGTGGCGATTGCAGCCATCGTTGTCATTGTTGCGGTTTTCGTGGGCGCCTTCATCTACAGCTCTACGCCGCACGGCGCGCCGCCGCAGCGGCCCGGCGGGCCGCCATCGGGCATTGGAGCGCGGCCGGGCGGGGCCCCGCCTGGCATGGTGCCCGGGCACTAGCAATCTCACGTTCTCGACGTCGTTCACCACACCCTCGCGTGTGCGTCATCCAGGGGAGAGACCTTCCATGCAGCGTCGCAACGGGTTCACGCTGATCGAACTGTTGGTTGTTATTGCGATTATCGCGATACTTGCAGCCATTCTGTTCCCGGTCTTCGCCAAAGCACGAGACCAGGCCCGCTCGATCGCCTGTCTGAGCAACAACAAGCAGATCGGCACGGCCCTCGCTATGTACGTACAGGACTACGATGAAGGACTGCTGACCCGCGAGGCGGTGGGTTTCCATACGAACGCCAACCACGACTACCTCGCCGGCTGGAGCAGCGACGGCGACTTCGACTACAGCCGCTTCGATCCGTCGGTCAACCCGGGAAGGTGCGGCTGGGGCTTCCTCATCCAGCCGTACATGAAGAGCACCCAGATGCTCTACTGCACCTCGTCGCTCCAGGAGCCCGGCGACCCGACCAACCTCTCCTACGCCATGCGCAACGGTCCGCAGTTCATGGCGGTCGTCTGGGGCCTGAACAAACTTGCGAGCTGGGGACGACCAACGCAGACCATCTGGATCCATGAGTGGTGTATGAACCACGGCGGCGGCGGCAAGGACGCCTCGCGCAACGCGACCGACTGGCAGAACGGTGTGCCATACGCGAACATCACGCGAGACGCAGGCCTGAACGTCTCCTACCTGGACGGCCATGCGAAGTTCCACATCCCGCGCCCCTGCGCGGCAGGCGAGCGCGAGGACGACGGCGTCCGCTGGAACTTCTGGTGGTTCAACGGCAACGACGGCTCCGACCGCTTCATGTGCCCGTAGTGGGATAGAGCTCGTCGCGGTACGCTGCGGGGAGGGCCGGCCGAGATGCTGCGGCCCGCGCTCGGCGGCGACCACGCTCGGAGCGCCTCGACTGTGACTGCGCCCTTCTGTCTGGAGTGACTCCTTTCCCGGGGAGCGCCGGCCGTGCTGCACTGGCCGGCCTCCCCCTCTCTTTGCCAAGCACTGCGGAGGACACGGATGACACTTCGAACGAGCGCTGCCTGGGTGGCCGCTCTTGCCCTAGCGACGGCCGCGGCCCAGTCCATCGCGCAGGCCCCAGCCTCCTGCATCGTCGTGAAAGACGGGGTGCTGCTGCGCGACGGCAAGCCCTTCCGCGCAATCGGCGTCAACATCACCGCCATCGCCGACGATATCCTCGACAACGGCTCGAAGGCCGCCGACAGCCTGGAGGCCATCCGCTTCCTCGGCGCCAAGAAGGTCCCCTTCATCCGCTTCTGGGCCTCCTACTTCAGCGGCCACTCGCGCTGGCTGAAGGACCCCGCCCCCTACTGGCGCAATATGGACCTGCTCATCGACACGTGCGAGAAGGCCGGTCTGGGCATCGCGCCGTCGCTCTTCTGGAACGACTGGGACATCCCGCACGAGTTCGGCGAGTACCGTGCAGCCTGGGCGGACGAGGACAGCAAGGCGCGGGAGTACATGAGGCGTTACGTGCGCGAGTTCGTGTCGCGCTATGGCAAGCGCAAGTGTGTGTGGCTCTACGAGTTTGCGAACGAGACGAACCTGGCCTGGGACCTGCCGAACGCGATGGAGTTTCTGCCGGAGGGGCAGAAGGACGCGCGCAACATCGCACGCTCGCCGACGGGCATCCTATCGCTCCGCTCGTTCGGGCGCGCCCTGCGGGCCGACGGCGCCAGGCAGCCCATCACGTCCGGCGCTTCGATCCCGCGCGGCTCCCAGTACCACCAGGCGACGGAGGACGCGGTGACCGGCAAGCCGTGGACCAACGACACGCCAGAGCAGCAGTATCAGGCGGCCGCGTGGACGGCGCCCGACCCGCTCGACCTGCTGTGCGTCCACTTCTACACGCAGTACGCCAGCTACGACGGCGCCGCGGCGCGCGCAGACATCCGCAAGTTCATGGACTGGTCGGCGCGGCTGAAGAAGCCGCTCTACATCGGCGAGTTCGCGGTGTTCTCGGAGAACGGCCAGGTGCCCCCCGACTACGATGAGGCGCGCTACCGCCGCGACGCCCGCGATCTGATGCAGGCCGTCTACGAGGCGAAGGTGCCGCTCGCGGCGCACTGGTGCTACGCCGGCATCCCCGGCCACTTCGGCATGGGCGCGGTCAGCCCGAAGTACGGCAAGTTCGACTTCATGCTCGACCTGATCCGCGAGTACAACGACAGGATCGCGGCCGACCTGGCGGCGGGGCGCTGATCGCGCCGGACTTGGGACTTGGGACTTGGGGGTTGGGGCTGGGTGCCTGGGGCGCTGAGCGCGCCGGACTTGGGACTTGGGGGTTGGGGCTGGAGGGCATAGGCGTTAAAATAAGCGATTGCACTGAGTGGTCTGTCCTGCTATACTGT
>CAZFLM010000055.1:0-46813 GCA_964519955.1 uncultured Chthonomonadaceae bacterium
CGACGCCGGGCGCCTGGCGTCGCGGCCGCCCCCCCCCGCCCCCGGGCGCGGCCTCCCATTCCCCGCCCCCCGCCCGGAATGGCATGCGCGCGCCCCGAACAGCACGCCAGCCCCAGACAGGCTGCACGCCCAAGGAGACCCACACCCGTGACCATCGAGTACCGCGACTATGCAGCCGACCGCGACCGCGAGGCCGCGCACCGCATCTGGACGGAGGTCGGGTGGCTGGAGAAGGGCAAGGAGCAGCAGATGGACTCCTACGTCGAGGCGGGGCGCTCGCGCGTCGTGGCCATCGACGGGGAGGCCGAGTGCCTGGTGAACACCATGCCCTGCGACCTGCGCTACCTCTCGGCCGAGATACCCGCGACCGGGGTTATGGGCGTGACGACCAGCCATGTGGCCCGGAAGCAAGGGTTCGCCGCGAAGCTCCTCGCGCAGACCCTGGCCGCCGATGTGCGCGACGGCGCGGTGCTGGCGGTCCTCGGCATGTTCGAGCAGGGCTTCTACAACCGCCTGGGCTTCGGCACGGGGACCTACGAGCACATCTACGCGTTCGACCCGGCCCACCTGCGCGCGAGGGTGCCGGCCCGTACGCCGCGCCGCCTCAAGGCGTCCGACGGCAGCGCCATGCACCTCGCGCGTCTGGCCCGCATCCGCCCGCACGGGGGCCTCAATGTGCGCCCCGAAGCCGTCACCACCAGCGAGTTCGGCGGCGACGAGGAGTTCGGGCTGGGCTACGCGGATGGCCCGAACGGCGAGCTGACGCACTACGTGTGGGTATCCGCGAAGGACCGCGAGCACGGGCCGTACCGGGTCCTGCCGATCTACGCAACGTGGGATCAGTTCCACGAGCTGATGGGCTTGCTGAAGAACCTCGGCGACCAGGTCCACCTCGTCTCGCTCGAGGAGCCGCCGGGCATTCAGTTCCAGGACCTCATCGACCAGCCCTTCAAGCACCGGCGCGTCACGAAGCAGTCCAAGTTCGAGGCCAACTGCCGCACGTGCGCGTACTGGCAGGTGCGCATCTGCGACTTGCCGGCGTGTCTCGGCCTGACGGACCTGGACTGCGAGCCGGTTCGTCTCAACCTGGAGATGGCCGATCCCATCGAGCCGTTCCTGGAGGGCGAGGAGTGGCAGGGAGCCGGCGGCAGCTACGTGGTCACGCTCGGCCGGCAGTCGTCCGCGGAGCCCGGCGTCGACCCCGGCGCACCGACGCTCCACGCTTCGGTGGGCGCCTTCTCGCGGCTGTGGCTCGGCGTCAGGAGCGCCACCGCCCTCAGCGTGACGGACGACCTGCGCGGCCCGGACGAGCTGCTGCAGCGCCTCGACCGCGCGCTGAGGCTGCCCGCGCCGGTGCTGGGGTGGGACATCTAGCACCCAGCGTCGCGGTGGAGGGTGGCGCTGGACGGGCACGGAGGCCCATCCCACCACGGCGCTCGTGCGTTACGAAGGCTAGCCCCCAGCCTCGCGCTGGAGGGTGGCGCTGGACGGGCACGGAGGCCCATCCCACCACGGCGCTCGCGCGTTGCGAAGGCTGGCGCCCGGCGTCGCGGTGGAGGGTGGCGCTGGACGGGCACGGAGGCCCATCCCACCACGGCGCTCGTGCGTTACGAAGGCTAGCCCCCAGCCTCGCGCTGGAGGGTGGCGCTGGACGGGCACGGAGGCCCATCCCACCACGGCGCTCGCGCGTTGCGAAGGCTGGCGCCCGGCGTCGCGGCTGACACGAAGAAGCGGGGCTCCCGGACCAGGAACGGTCGAGGGAGCCCCGTGAGCGTCTATGCCTCCGTCAGTCGCCCACCTGGGGCGCCGTCGGGGCGGTCGGTCTGGCCGGTTGCCCGGGGGTCATACCGGGCCCCCACTTGCGGACACCGCGCCCATCCTTGGTCGCCTGCGTCTCGGAGCAGAGCCAGGCCCACATCTGCCGGCCCATGCGCCACGCCGAGCGCGGGTAGTCGGCCCAGACGGATCGCCGCTCCGCCGGGTCACGCACCACGTCGTACAACTCGGGCGGGGTCTCCCCCGTCACGATGAGCTTCAAATCCCCGCGCATCGCGGCAACCTGGTGGAAGCCCTCGGAGCGGTACTCCCAGTACACGGTGCGATCCGGCGTCCGCCGCTGTCCCCGCCAGACGTCGAGCAGGTTCAGGCCGTCCACCTTCCATGCGGCATCCGGCGTCCCCCCGGCTGCGGCCAGGAGGGTCGGCATGATATCGATGCCATGCACCAACTGGCTCGACACCGTCGAGGAGGGAACGTGCCCCGGCCATCGCACGATGCCCGGAACGCGAATGCACCCCTCCCACAGGTTGCGCTTCTGCCCGCGGAACGGCGCGTTGCTGTCATGGAACGCGGACGCCCCGCGGTTCCCCATCTCGAAGCTGGCGCCCTGGTCGCTCGTGAACACGACGATCGTGTTCCGCGCGAGCCCGGACGATCTCAGCGCCCCCATGACCCGGCCGACCTCGGCGTCGAGGCGGGTGACCATGGCGGCGTACGTCGCGTTGTACGGGTGCAACCGGTCACGCTCCGTGAACCTCCCACGGAACTTCGCGATGTCCGATTGCGGCGCATCGATGTTGAAGTGTGTCGCCGTGAACGCCAGATAGAGGAAGAACGGGCTGCGTCGCGGGCGACGGATGAACTCGACGGCATGATCGGCGAAGATGGTATCTGCGTATCCGGATGATGGCTTGATCGTCCGACCGAACCACAGCTCCTTGGGGAACTTCTGCCAGGCGGCTGTGGCGCTCCTGAAACCGATGAACTCGTCGAACCCCAGGTCTTGAGGATGAACCGGAAATGCCCTGCCCGCTCGAGGCGTGCCGCTGTGCCACTTGCCGTACATCGCGGTCGAGTAGCCTCGCGCCCTCAGGGCCTGCGCCAGCGTCACCTCCGTCGATGGAAGGTCGGCGCTATTGGAGCTGACCCCATCGTGCACCGTGTACTTCCCGGTCAGAAGCGAAGCCCGGCTCGCGCAGCAAACGGCCGCTGCGCAGTACCAGCGGCAGAACCGCGTGCCCTGCATCGCCAGCCGGTCGATGTTCGGAGTCTGCCATGACCTCCGACCGTAGCATCCCACGTCCCCGTAACCCAGGTCGTCGCACAGTATCAGGACAATGTTGGGCGGTCTGTCTGCCCTGGCAGCCGCCGCGGACATCGCGGCCAGTGCGGCGACGGCGGCTGATGTCTTGCCGATGTGCACACACCCTCCTCTCCGGTTCGGCTCCCCTGTTCGCCCGGCCACGATAGCCGCAGCGATGCCCGGCCGAAGGGGCGCCGGAACCCGACAACACAATAGTGGCCAAGACTCCCACGACCTGGAGGACCTGACGCGGATCGGGTACGATCGGCGCGGCACGATGACCCCGCGCCCGCCGACCACAACCCCTGCACGCGCCAGGCAAGTCCTCCTCGTGCTCGTCACATCATACGTTAGGGAGAAGCCTTGGCTCTCCCTCCTTTACACGCGCGGACGGTAGAGCTATAATCCACACGTCATGAAACAGAAGCCACCGCAGACAACCGAACGCGACCCCAACGCGAAGAAGATCGTCGTCGTGAACCGGAAGGCGCGGCACGAGTACTCCATCATGGAGGTATTCGATGCCGGCCTCTCGCTTGTCGGCACGGAAGTGAAGTCCATTCGCAACGGCCGCGCCAACATCCAGGACGCCTTCGCCAAGATCGAATCCGGCGAGGTATGGGTCCACAACCTGCACATCAGCCCCTACGACCATGGAACGCGCTGGAACGTCGACCCGCGCCGAGCCCGCAAGCTGCTGCTCCACCGCCACGAGATCCACCTGATCCGCACGCGCCTGGAGCAGAAGGGGCTCACCCTCATACCGCTCTCTCTGTACTTCCAGAGAGGGTTCGCGAAGCTGGAGTTGGGGCTGGGCAAGGGCAAGAAGCTCTACGACAAGCGCGAGGACATCGCCAACCGCGACGTGGAGCGCGAAGCCCGCCGCGAACTCGCCGCCGCCGAGTAGCCGCCCGCCCCGCAGACCGCCGATGGACGTGGAGGATCGCACATGCTGAGTGCTGAAGCGGCTGGAGGTACCGGCGGCGCCTTTATCAATGTCGGCCTTGCCGTGATGTGCCTCATCGCGGCGTCGTACCCGGTGTGGCGGCTCATCGGGTGGTGGATCGACGGCGGGGCGGAGCCCCTGGCCGCGATGCTGAGCATCTGCCTCTACATGATGCTCGTCGTGGCGGCCATGGTCGCCCCGATGGGCATCGGCCTGATCATCTTCGGGGTCATCGTGGTCTCGGCCATCGTGGCGCCGTTCATCGGGCAGGCCGCCGAAAACGTGGGGAACCAGCGCATCGAGGATGAGCACCTCGCCGCGTACGTGCAGGCCCTCGAAGCCGACCCCATGGACCCCGTGGCGCGCATCGCCCTCGCCGAAGCCCTCTACAAGCGCGGCGAGGCGGCCCAGGCCGTCGAGCACATGACGTGGACCCTGGAGCACTTCCCGCGCCTCAGCACGCGCATCAAGCCCCAGCTCGACGCCTGGAATCGGGACATCGCGCGCGGCGACACGATGCCGTGGGTCTTCTGCCACATCTGCCACGCCGAGAACGTGGCGGGCGCCGAGAAGTGCATCTCCTGCGGCGCCGCGTTCGGCACGCGGAGCGGCGTCCGGCAGCGCATCCGCATCGAGGGCGGGCCGAAGGTGGTCATCCGCGGCTGGATCGTCACCGCCAGCACCCTGTGCGTGATCCTCTTCTCGCTGCTCTTCCTGCCCATCATCGTCTCCGGCCCGATCATCCTCGGGGCTCTGATCGTCGGCGCGTTCCTCTTCCTGCGCTGGGTCGGCGGCGACATGGGCGTGGTCGAGACGGGCAAGCCGTAACCCGCGGACGATCGGCGAGGCATCCGGAGGGTGGCGCTCCGTCGCCGCCGCGCCCCGCCTCACACCGAGTGCGCACTCGCGCAGGAGGCTAGCCGCCATGCAGTTCGTCTTCTTCACGAAGGCCCTGCGCGAGTACGGCATCGACCAGGTGATCGATGCCCTGAAGCGCATCGGAGCGGACGGCGCCGACCTCGCCGTGCGTCCGGGCTACCCGGTCACCCCCGAGAACGCCCCGGCGGAGCTGCCCAAGGCGGCCGAGCGCCTCCGCGACGCCGGCCTGACCGTACCGATGATCTCGCTCCCCACCGAGCCCACCGACCCCATGAAGGCCGAGCCCATCTTCGCCGCCTGCCGCGAGGCCCGCATCCCGAACATCAAGCTCGGCTACTGGCCCTTCCGGGACGGGCCGTACTGGGCGCAAGTCGACGCCGCGCGCAAGGACCTCGATGCCCTCGAGGCGCTGGCGATGCGCTTCAAGGTGAAGGTCTGCCTCCACACGCACAGCGGCCGCTACCTGGGCCTGAACACCAGCGCCGTCATGCACCTCGTGCGCGATCGGCACCCGCAGCACGTGGGCGTCTACATCGACGCGGGCCACCTGGCCGTCTGCGGCGAGCCCCTGCCGATGGCCGTCGCGATCGCCGCCAAGTACCTGTCGCTAGTCGCGGTGAAGGACGTGAGGTGGGATCGCCCCTCGCCGGACAAGCCCTGGACCACCACGTTCCTCCCGGTCGGTCAGGGCATCGTCGACTGGCCCGCGCTCATGGCCGCGCTCAAGGCGAGCGGCTACGCCGGCGCCATCAGCTTCCACAGCGAGTTCGCGGCGCCGTCGACCGAGGCTCTCCTCGACCAAACGAAGGCGGACATCGCCTTCCTCCGCTCCCTCGCCGCGAAGGGCTGACCACGCCGGGCCGCATCCGTACTCCTGCCGGGCACAACGAGTGCAACCGCAACCGCCCCCGCGCCGTCTATCTCACCATGGCGCGCGCATGCCGGTATCGTGGCCAGCAGCGCTCGCCTTGACTCCCGTGCCGATCCATCGTATAGTAGTGCCAATGGCCGCGCTCCGAGTACCCGGTTCGAGAGCGCGTAATACCGCAGCCGGGGCAGCAGTTGCCGCAAAACGGCCCGCTGTCCGCACCGCCGGGCCGTGATGCACGTTTCGCAGGTCGTTCCGATAGGAGACCATCATCGATGAGCGTGCTCGCAAATGCCCTTCGGCAAGCCGGCGTCAACGCACTCCGCGCCGGCAGGTTCGAGGAAGCAATCATCAATCTTCAGAAAGCCATTCAAGCCGACCCCAACGACTTCGAGACCTGGACCTACATGGGCGCGACACGCGCCCGCATGGGAGAGCACGACCTCTCTCGCCAGGCCTTCGGCCGCGCCGTGCAGATCAACCCCCAGAGCGCCAAGGCTCGCTACAACCTCGGCCAGGCCCACCAGATGGCGGGCGACATCGAGGCCGCACGCGTGTGCTACAACTCGGCCATCCAGCTCGCGCCGGAGTATGCCCAGGCTCAGGAGGCCCTCTCCAAGCTTCCGGAGCCGAAGCAGATGACCATGTCGGAACTGGCGGGCGGCGGAGGGAACATCCGCCTGCCCGGTGCGCACCGCGCCAACGTGGGCGACGAAGAGCTGCCCGCCCAGGCCGTTGCCCACCGCCTCACTCCGGCCGAGATCGCGCGGCTCTCCGCCCCGCAGGGCCACATCCACATGATGGGCGCCCAGGCCACCGACTACGTCGACCCCACCAAGGCAGCCGTCGTGACGGACCAGCAGGAGCAGCCTGCCGAGGAGGAGGAGGCCGCGCCGACACTCTAGGCGGCGCGGTGGTTCGGTCATGAAAGAGGGGGGCGCTCGCGAGAGCGCCCCCCTCTTTCCACACTGCAACCGGCCCCGGTGGGACGAGCTTGCCGCCCCAGCCCACCGCGGCGCTCGCGCTGGTTAGTCGAGCGCGAGGAACTCCAGCGAGCGGCCTTTGTCATCGGCGCCGGTCGTCGTCAGGATGAAGAGCCCCGCCTTCTTGCTGCCCTTCGGGTCCAGGCCGTACGCCAGGTCGAGCACCTTGCCCGTGATCTTCGCGCTCTTCCACACCGGCTTCATGTCGCCGCTGCTCGAGAGGGCGTCGATGCCGACCGCGATGATGTTGGTCTCGGTCGCGGTGACCCACGGAGAGACACCGTACAGCTTGCCGTCCTCGCGCGCGTCGAGCATCATCATGACGCCGCTCTTGGTGGCCTCGTCGGGGATCATGAGCATCGCGAAGGCCTCCTTCGACGGGTGCGCCACCACCACGCGGTACACGCCCGCGCCGTCGGTGGGCAGCACCAACTGGTTGCCCTCGGTCATCGGCTGGGCCGCGTCCAGGTTCACCCCGTAGCTGCCCGGCTCGTTGGCGCCGTCGAACTCGAACACGGTCTCGCTGCCGTCCGCGAACTTGACCTGCCCGGTGACCGCGTAGAGCTGCGTCGCCGCCTTCGTCGCGTACTTGTCGCCGTCCTTGTAGATGAGCGAGCCCGGCACCGCGATGATCGCAGGCTTGCCCTTCGCAAACTTGCCGACCACCATGTTCTTGATGGCCGTGCCCTTCAGCTCAACCTTGGTCTCGGGCTTCAGTTCCTTCTCGACGAGAGCGTAGATGGACACCGCGGCGCCATCCAGCGTCACCAGCCGGGGCGTCTTGTCGCCCGCCACGTCGCCGATGCCCACGCGGGTCACCGTGCCCGGCAGGTCCATCTTCCAGACCGACACGAATGCGGGCGGCCCGGTCTTCTTCGCCGGGGCCTGGTCGCCCTGAGCCACACTGGACGGCGCGGCACACGCCAGGCCGGCGCCCACGAACAGGGCAGTCTTCGCAAGCAGCATAGATCTCATCCGGTCTCCTCCGTCGTATGTCGTGGTGGCCGTTCGATGCGGCCACGAACTGCCAGGAGCAACCCGCCGGAGCCGTCCGCGGAATCCGCCGGGCGCTGAGCGCCGCACTGAGGCATCCTGGCTCGCCATTCGCTCTATCCCCCGCCGACTCCTGCATCGCGCACGGTGCGCACCGCAGAGCACAGGAATCGCCCTCCACCGCGGCGAAGCAGACCGCAGGCCCTGCCACGCCGAACGCACCCCGGCGAGGCCCAGGAGGCTGCCCATGAAGCGCGTGCTCCCACTCCCGCTCCTCTTGTCCGCCACTGCCATCATACGGCCGCCGGCCGCCGCGCAGGGCGATGCCGCCACGCTGGCCGACCCCACGCGCCCCGTGTGCAGCCTGGGCCGCACGACCGCGGCGCTGCAGTGGTATACGGTGGCGCCGGCAGAGACGCGCGTCCAGATGCGCCTGGGCGACGTGCCCTGCAAGACCTGGCGTGCCACGGGCGTGCACCCCGATCCCTGGTCGGCCGCCGGCGTCCGCATAGTCGAGGGGCCCGCGGGCAAGCGCACCTACCACCGCACCGCGATCGCCGGGCTGAAGCCGGGCACGCGCTACTCCTATCGCGTCTACGACCCGGGCGCGGAGCCGACCGGCCTGGAGCAGCGTTGGGGCGCGCAGAAACCGTGGCGCCGCGAGTTCTCGTTCAGCACCCTCGCACCAAAGGGACGCATGACGATCATGCGCGTTCCCGTCAAGGTGCTCCTGATGCCGAATGTGGTCAATGTGGCCTCCGCCCACGGCCCCGGCGGGCAGCTCGTGCCGCCGCCTCCCGCGCTGACGGCCGGGCAGCTCGCGCAGGTCCGCGACGAGTACGCGACGTCGGCCCGCTTCCTGTTCATCAACAGCGGCATGCGCGTCTGGTACGACTACCGCATCGTCGTCGACGACCGCTGGCAGCGCTGGGGCGAGGAACCTGCGAACGTGTCGGCCGCGTACAAGGGCTGGCCGGTCTGCCGCAGCTACGCGGGGCAGGACTTCGTGGGCCCCGGCGGCGGCGACTTCACCTTCGTCGATGCGCAGCACCCCGCCCGCGTCGTCAAGGAGCCCATCGCCGAGTCGGAGCCCTACCCCGGCCAGATCGAGCAGGCGTTCACGCGGCGCTGGGATCCTGCCGCCCGCGCCTGGGTCTTCTACGGCTCCGGCGGAGGCACGCTCGGCCTCGACGACTGGGACCGCGGCATCCCCGGCCGCTCGCAATACCTCGGCGGCAGCGACACCGCCTGGCTCGCCACCCACGAGTTCCACCACCAGATCGAGTCGCTGGGCCGGTTCTCGCTGGCCAACCGTGAGGACGACCGCGTCATCTTCGACCACTTCTTCCCCAGGCGGCGCGAGAAGAAGGCCGATGGCACCTGGGACGAGTGGACCTGGCAGACGAGTTGGAAGCATGGGGAGCACTGGGACGGCATCGCCTACTTCGACCGGATGCTGACGCCCGTACAGTGGCTCCGCATGCACTTCGGCGAGACCATAACCGTGGTCGATGCCGACAGCGACGGCGTGCCGGACGACGACCCGCGCCTCCCGTTCGACGAGAAGCGCTTCGGCTCCGACGCGCGCACGCCGCGCACGGACGGCGCGATGGGCGACCTCGCCAAGGCCCAGCTCTCCACGTGGGCGCCGCACCCGCTGACCACCTCGTGGAACAAGGCGCCGCAGCCGCGCGTGATGCCGAACCCGCGCAAGCCCGACAGCGACGGCGACGGCCTGCCGGACGCCATCGACCCGTACCCGCTCTACCCCTGGCAGCCGTTCATCTGGCCGGTGACCGCGTCCGTCGATGGCGACGCGGCCGAGTGGCGCGACGTGCCTCTAGCGGGCGAGGTGACGGCGCATGGCGTCCACGTGCAGTGGCAGCAGGCTCACGACGACAACGCATACTACGCCTGCTTCCGCATGAAGGGCCCATGGCGGCGCGTCTATGTCGGCCTCGACCCGGAGGGACAGGGCTACTACAGCACCTCGTCCACGTATGCGTTCAACATCGAAGCCGGCGCTCCCGGCACGGCCCCGACGCTGCACGCGGTAAGCGGCAACAAGTGCGCGGGCCTCGTCTGGAAGGCAGGGGTAACCGCGGGCGGCGAGGCGGTGCTGGAGCTGAGCGTGCCGAACCGCGGGGAGAGCCTGTGGTTCTGGCAGGACGGCGGCCGGGAAGTCGGCGCATCGATCAGCATCACGACGCGCGACGGCAAGCCGCTCTCCATCTATGAGCCGTACAACCTGTTCTACTGCCGCATGCTGGAGATGAGCGGGCGCAAGACGCTGCCACCCGGCGCACCGGCCCCTCTGGCCGATGGTCCCGGCGTGCTGAGCATCGACTTCGCGAAGGGGAGCGCGCCACCCGACGCGGAGGTCGTCACCGGCAACTGGGCGGTGGAGGACGGCGCGCTCCGCTTCGTGCGGGGCGGCGAGGCGGACGGGTACTTCCTCTTCCCGGGTTTCGCGGCGAAGGAGTTCGACTTCTGGGCCGAGGTCGAGGCGGCAAACGACATGCACATGGCCGCGTACACGGCCGACGCCAGGCAGATGGACAACGTGACCGATTACGTGGCGTTCATCGGGGGCTTCGGCAACGCTCGGAGCGTCATCCGCGCATTCGGACAGGAGGCGGGCTCCGAGGACGTGGGCATGGCCCCGGGGCGGCACACGATGCAGCTCTCGCGGCGCGCGGGCCAGTTGTGGCTGCTCTACGACGGCAAGCCGATTGCGTACGGCGCCGACCCGTCACCCGAGAAGGTGGTCACGCGCCTCGGCTTCCTCGGCGGCTGGGATGGGAAGCAGATCATCCACCGCGTGAGGATACGCGCAGCGCGGCCGTGAAGCACGCCAGGCACGAGCGGCCCGTCGGCACGGAGGCCGACCCTCCAGGGGACGCGTCACGCACGTGCCCGACAGGAGGGTGGCGCTCCGTCGCCACCGCTGCACAGCCCTGGTGAGCGGCTAGAAGCTCATGATGTCGTACGCGGCGAGCGAGATTGCGTACAGCGGATCCTCGTTGGCCAGGCAGCGGCGCAGGTCGTCCAGCGCGGTGCGCGTGAGGTGCGGGTAGTCATCGGGCGTCGGCCCGGCGACGTGCGGCGTCCAGACCACGTTCGGCAGGTGGCGCAGCGGGTGGTCTTCCGGCAGCGGCTCGGGCTCGGTCACGTCGATGGCGGCGAGCAGGCGTCCCCGCTGCATCTCGGCCGTCAGCGCGTCCGTGTCGATCAGGCGGCCCCTGGCGGAGTTCAGGAGCACCGCCCCGTCGCGCATTGTCGCCAGCTCGCGCGCGCCGATCATCCCCCGCGTCTCCGGGATGTCCGGGGCGTGCAGCGACACCACGTCGCACCGGCGTAGGAGGTCGTCCAGCGCCACCGGCTCGACGCCCTCCGCACTAGCGACCTCCGCGCTCACGAACGGGTCGAAGACGAGCACGCGGCACCCGAACGAGGCCAGCATCGCGCGGAAGGTGCGCCCCACGCACCCGAAGCCCACGAGGCCGATCGTCTTGCCGAACAGCGTACGCCCCTCGGGACGCGCCCTCCCGGCCGCGAGCGCCGCCCAGCGCTGCGGGTCGCGGTGGATGTACGCGGGCATCCGCCGCAGGAGGAGCATGGCGTTCATCAGGCAGAACTCCGCCACGGTTCGGGCGATGGCGCTCCTGGCGGACGTGACGGTGAGGCCGCGCTCGATCGCCTCGCGGGGAACGCCTCGCACCGTGCCTGCCGTGTGGCAAACCGCCTTCAGTCTCGGGCACCGGCCCAGCAGCTCGGCGGAGGGAAACCGCGTGCCCCACCCCGTCACCGCAGCGTCCGCATCCACCCACAGCGCTGCATAGGCATCGTCGGACAGGGCACCGGCGTCAAGGCAGCGAACCACCGTTCCAAGCGCCCTCAGTTCGGCCTCCATCTCGGCGTCGAAGAACATGCGGTAGGTGGACTCGGGCATCGCGCACAGGATGCTGGGCCGGGCCTCGGTCACGGTGGGTTTCCTCTCCGAAGGGAATGGGCGAGCAGGAGGCTAGAGGCTCAGCCCTTGCGGCTGTCGAGCACGGCGCGAACCTCCGTCAGCAGAGCGCGGCGCGTGTAGGGCTTCTGCAGCAGGTGCACAGTCTCCTGCACCACTCCCATGTGGACGATGGTGTCCTCGGTGTAGCCGGAGGTATAGAGGACCTTGATGTCGGGACGCGCCTCCGACAACTGCTCCGCGAGTTCGCGCCCGCTCATCTGCGGCATCACGATGTCGGTCAGGAGGAGGTGGATGGTGTCGGCGTAGTCAGCCGCCACGCGCAGGGCGTCGACCCCGTCCCGAGCGACCAGCAGGCGGTAGCCGCCCGACTCGATGAGCCGCGAGGCCAACTCCCGCACCATCTCGTCGTCCTCGACCAAGAGCACGGTCTCGGAGCCCGGCGCGGGCTCGGGCTCCTCCGCCTGACGGGCGCCTTCCGCGCCGTCATCGACGCTGGGCAGGTAGATCCGGAACGTCGTGCCCTTGCCGAGTTCGCTATAGACCCAGATATGCCCGCCGTTCTGCTTCACGATGCCGTGGCACATGGCGAGGCCCAGGCCGGTGCCCTTCCCTTGCTCCTTCGTCGTGAAGAACGGGTCGAATATGCGCTCTCGCGTCTCCTCGTCCATGCCCACGCCGGTGTCGCTCAGATCGATGGCGGCGTAGACGCCTGGCGCGACGTCCTCGTGCTGCCTCGCGTAGGTCTCGTCCAGCTCCTGGCGATGGGTTGCGATCGTCAGCCGGCCACCGCCCGGCATCGCGTCGCGCGCGTTGACGGCGATGTTGATGAGCACCTGCTGGAACTGCCCGGGATCGACGCGAACGCGGCCGACGCCGGGACCGGGCACCGTGATGAGTTCGATGTCCTCGCCGATCAGGCGCCGCATGACCTTCTGGGTCTCGGCGACCGCGTCATTGACATCGATGACCTTGGGCGCGACGACCTGTTTGCGGGCGAAGGCCAGCAACTGAGACGTCAGCTCCGCCGCACGCTCGCCGGCCCGCCGCACGTCGGCCAGGTAACCTGCCGCATCCGCGCCGCGCGGCAGGGTCGCCAGCGCGACGTCCGTGTAGCCGATGATCGCGGTCAGCAGGTTGTTAAAGTCGTGAGCCACCCCTCCGGCGAGGCGGCCCAGGCTCTCCATCTTCTGCGCATGGACGAGCTGCTCCTGGAGGGAGCGCCTCTCCGTGATATCGCGCGACGCAGTCTGCAGCTCGATCACCGCCCCTGTCGCCGGATCCGCGATGCTGCGGCTCGTCGTCTCGAACCAGATGTAGGCGCCGTCTTTGCGCATGATCCGGCACCGCACCGTCGACAGGGCGGAGCCGGCCAGGGCATCGCTGTGCGACTGCCGTATGGCCTCGAGGTCCTCAGGGTGGAACAGGGTGTACGGGTCGGTGCCCAGCAACTCGTCGGGCTCGTAGCCCAGCAGCGGCTTGCACGCCGGCGACACGTAGATATAGGCGCCGTCGGGCGCATGGCGAGCGATGAGGTCGGTGGAGTTCTCGGCGAGCAGGCGGAACCGTGCCTCGCTATCGGCAACGGCCTGCTCCGCGAGCTTGCGCTCCGTGATGTCCTGGATGGTGCCGAACATCTGGACCGGGCGCCCAGACACATCGAGGCCCATCTCGCCCAGCCCGAGGACCCATCGGCTGCTGCCGTCGTTCTGGCGCACGATCCGGTACTCGGCATTCCAGCGCTCACCGGTGGCGAAGACGCCTGCCGCGTAGGCCGACATGCGCGCGCGGTCCTCCGGGTGCACTAGAGCAATCCAGCTCTCGATGGTCCGGGCGAACGTCTCGTCGATGCCAAAGAGCGCGCACAGACTCGCGGAGCACGTCCACACACCGGACGCGATGTCGAGCCGGTAGGAGCCGAGGTGCGATACGCGCTGCGACTCGTTCAGCCAGTACTCGCTCTCCCGCAGCGCCAGTTCGATCCTCTTGCGGTCCGTGATGTCCTGGATGGTGCCGAACATCCGCAGCACCTGGCCCGAAGCGTCGCAGGCGACATCCCCCAGGGAGTGCACCCAAAGGACAGCGTTGTCGGACGGCCGCACAATGCGGTACTCCATCTCGAACCCGGACCGCTCGGTAACGCCGCAGCCGTACCGGGCGGTCACCTCGGCGCGGTCGTCGGGGTGCATCAGTGCCACCCAATCGTCGAGGGACCATGTGCGTGCCGGATCGATGCCCAACACCGCCGACAGGCTGCCCGAGCACGTCCAGGTTAGCGTCTGCACGTCCACGACGTACGACCCCATGCGCGAGACCCGCTGCGACTCGTCCAGCCAGAACTTGCTCTCCCGCAGTGCCTCCTCGGCCAGCTTGCGCTCCGTGACGTCCTGGATGGTGCCCACCATCCGCATGGGCCGGCCGTCGTCGCCGCACACCACCTGCCCGAGCCCGTGAACCCATCGCACCGCGCCGTCGTTCGGACGCACGGCGCGGTACTCCTTGTCGAAGCGCTCCCGGTCCTGCACAACTCTGGCGAACTCCGCCGCGACCGTCTCGCGATCTTCGGCATACACGGCAGCCAGCCAGGACTCGAGCGTTCTGGGGTAGTCCTTGCCCACTCCGAAGACCGGCTCCATGCTGTCCGAGCAGGCCCAGGTATCGGCCTCCAGGTCGATGACAAACGAGGCCATCCTCGATACGCGCTGCGACTCGTCGAGGCGGTCCTTGCTCTCCCGCAGCGCCTCCTCGGCCTGCTTTCGCTCGGTGATGTCCCGCGCGAAGCCGCAGTTGAACTGCTGGCCGCCGAACTCGATGTACGTGCCCCGCGCCTCGACAGGGAACGTCCGGCCGTCCTTGGCTCGATGGCGCCTCTCGGCAACGATCGACCCGGCGGCACTCAGTACCAGCCAGTCCTCGGCCCACGACTCCGGCGTCATCTCGACGTCGACGTCCCACAGGCACATGCCGAGGAGTTCGTCGCGCGTATAGCCCAGTTGGCGGCAGGCAGCCTCGTTTACGAACACCAGTCGCCCCGACGGTTCGATCCAGTAGGCGCAGTCCGATGAGTGCTCCACGGCCGCCTCGATGAACCGCAGCCTCTGCTCTGCCTCGCGCCTCTCCGTGAAGTCGATACCGGTGCCGATGATGTGCTCGGCGTTGCCTTCCGCGTCCAGAAGAGGCGCGGCGGTCCACGAAATCCACCGAGTCTCGCCCGTGCGCGTCTGCCAGCGGTTCTCCAGGCGGCTCGGCCACGGCCCGGCCTGCAGGCCAGGCTGGTTGCTTTTATAGTATTCGCGATCCTCTTCCGGTATGAGGACATCCGCAGTCTGCCGTCCGATCACCTCGCGGGCGCTCCACCCGCTCACCCGCTCGGCAGCCGCGTTGAAGCGCACGATGGCCGCGTTGCGGTCGTGCACCACGATGAGGGCGTCGACCGTGTCGACGATCGTCCTGCTGAGCGTCTCGGCGCGCTGCAGCGCGAGGTCCGCCTCACGCCGCTGGGTGATGTCGTCGAAGACCCCCAGGACACCGTACACCCACCCGCCCTCGTCGATCAGCGGCACTTTGGTTGTATCGATCCAGATGCGGCTGCCGTCGGCCTTCTGCAGCGGCTCGACGATGTGGCGCTTGGACTGGGCCGTCGACATGACCTCCTGATCGTCGGCTCGGTAGGCTTCCGTCTCATGGACAGGCCACGGGAGATCGTAGTCCGCCATCCCTACGATGTCGGCTGGGTCCGCGAGGCCGGCCAGCGCCGCGAACGGCCCGTTGCAGCCGACGTAGACGCTGTCGCGGTCCTTCCAGAACACCGCTTGCGGCACCGAGTCGAGGATGTGGGCGATCATCCGCTGGCTCTTGCGCAGCGCATCCTCGGCCCTGTGTCGCTCGGTCACGTCTCGGAAGAGGGCGGCCATCCGGTTGGCGCCGGTGGCGAAGGCGGCCACCTCATAGGCCCCGCGGATCTCGCCGCCGCCATACACCACCTGCATCGTCTCGTAGGGCTGGCCGCTCCGGGCCACCTGCCGGTACGCCTCGGGGACAGGCCCGTCCTGCAGAGGCGGAAAGGCCTCCTCGATCGTCCTGCCGACGAACTGAGTGTGATCCACTCCCAAGATCCGCGCGGCCGCCCGGTTACCGCCCATGAACACGAGGCGCCCATCCGGCTCCAGCGCGTACTCGTGCACCCCGAACGGCGAGGCGTCGAGCAGATCGCGCAGACGCCGCTCCGACTCCGCCAGAGCGACCCGGGCCCTCTCCAGCCCCAGCTCGGTGCCCGCGCGCGCTGAGAACGAGGTCAGCACCGAACGCGCCAGGTCCATGTCCGGCATCGGGCCGTCGTGCATCGCCACCAGCACGCCGACGGCCACGCCTTCCACGTCGACCAGCGGCACGCCGACATACCCGCGTATGCCCAGATGCGCCAGGGTCGCGTCCTGTGGGTAGTCGCGCTGCGCGTCCTCGGTCCAGACGCACTCCCGACGCGCCAGCACAACGCCGGACGGGCCGTCGGCCACGTCGAACTCGAAGGGCTCCGTTTCGCGCCCGTCCCGCCACGACGCCACCGTTCTGGCGAGATGCCCCCCCGGATGCACCAACTCCGCGAGGAATGCCCTGCGCACCCCGAGCTGCGCTCCAAGCTCCGCCACCAGCACCGCGAAGTACTCCGGCGCCACGACCCGTGCGACGCGCCGCCCCACGCGCTCCGCGGTGCGGTCAATGAGCTGCCCGTGGTCGAGGTGGTGCAGGAGGCCGAACCTGTCGCCGTCGACGAGGCACTGCGATGACTCCAGCCAGCGCACCGCGCCGTCGGGGTGCATCGCGCGCACCCGGCAGACGCTGGCCTGGCCGGTGGCGGCCGGCGGCTCTTCGAGGGCAGCGCGGTCGTCGGGATGCAGGCATTCGAGGAGATCGGAGAAGGAATCCAGGACCGAGGTGGCCGAACCAGTGAGCAACTCGCGCGCGCGGTCGCAGCACGTCAGGGAGCCGGTCGAGGCGTCGACCTGCCACCAGCCCGCGCCGCTCGCCTGCAGAGAGGCCAGCAGTGCCCTCTCCAGTGTCGCCATCGCGAGGAGCCGCCTTTCGAGCCGGACGGCGTTCCAGCGACACCGCCGGCAGAAACGGTCACGGCGCGTGCCGCGCCAGGACGTTCGTGCTCACGCGAACAGGTATCGGCAGGGCGGCGCGCGGCCAGTCGTCCACGCGCCGTCAAGTGAGGAGAGCGTTCGTGATACGCCGTGTCCAATCCTTCATAGTCGCGGCAGGCGCCTGCCTGGCCATGCCGTCCCAGCTTTCACCGTGCGCCCGCGCCGACATGGCCGGGCGCAGCCCTAGCAACCAGGAGAAACCCGTGGCGAAGCGCATCGTCCCGCGCAAGGACGCGTTCTTTGGCGTCCATTTCGATCTGCACCCCCAGAAGACAGACACCGAGTTGGGAGCCGACGCAACACCCCAGAATATCGGTGCATTCCTCGACCGAGTGAAGCCCGACTACGTTCAGTACGACTGCAAGGGGCATGCCGGATACGCCGGGTACGCCACCAGAGTCGGCTGGGCCTCGCCCGGCATCGTCAAGGATGCCCTGGCCATGTGGCGCGCGGAGACCGCCCGGCGCGGCGCGGGGCTCTTCATCCACTACTCCGGCGTGTGGGACACAGTCGCGATCGAGCATCACCCCGAGTGGGCGCGCATCGGGCCGGACGGCGCGCGCGATCCCGACCACACGAGCGTGTTCGGCGCGTATGTCGATGAGCTGCTGATCCCGCAGCTTGTCGAGGTCGCCCACTCGCACGAGCTGGACGGAGCGTGGGTCGATGGCGAGTGCTGGGGCGCACAGCTCGACTGGTCGCCCGCCGCGCTGGCGGCATGGAAGGCGGAGACCGGCTACGCCGAGGCGCCCAAGAAGCGCGGCGACCCGCACTGGGAGGAGTGGAAGGCCTTCCACCGCCGCGCGTTCGAGCGGTACCTGACGCACTGGACCGACGCCGTCCGCAAGCAGGCGCCGCGGATGCAGCTCACCAGCAACTGGATGTACACCACCTTCGCACCGAAGGAGCCGGCGGCGCGCCTGGACTGGCTCTCCGGCGACTACTCCCCCGCCCTCTCCGTCGACCGCGGCCGCGTGGAGGCGCGCTACCTGGCGTCCACCGGCATGCCGTGGGACCTCATGGCCTGGGGCTTCAACTGGGCCGACGGCCAGGGCCAGGCGCTGAAGACCGCCGTGCACCTGCAGCAGGAGGCTGGCGCCGTGCTAATGGCGGGCGGCGGGTTCCAGGTGTACTACAACCCGACGCGCAGCGGCACCATCGTGCCCGAGATCACCGAGACGATGGGCCAGGTGGCCGAGTTCTGCCGGGCGCGCCAGAAGGTCAGCCACAAGAGCACCACCGTGCCGCAGGTCGCCCTGCTCTGCTCCTCCGAGTCGCAGTTCGAGCGTTCCGACGCGGTGTTCACGCCCTACGGGTGCTTCGACGAGATCGAGGGAGCGCTGCACGCCCTGCTCGAGCTGCACTACTCGGTCGACCTCCTGGCCGAGCACCAGCTTGCCCCGCGCCTGAAGGACTACCCGCTCGTCGTGATCCCGGACTCGCACAAGCTCGCGCCGGCCTTCGTCGCGCAGGTGACGCAGTACGTGCGCGACGGCGGCAGCCTGCTGCTCCTCGGCGAGAAGTGCGCGCGCCTCTTCGAGCCCCTCCTGGGCGTCCGGCTGGACGGCGCGCCGCAAGGCGTCTCGGCGGAGCTGACGAGCCCGCTGGGAGTGATCAACGCGAACGGCGCGTGGCAGAAGGTGGCTGTGGAGGGCGCCGAGGTCCTGGCGACGCGCCACCCCACCCGCGACACGCGCAAGGACGGCGAACCGGCAGCCACGATCGCCGAGTGCGGCAACGGTCGGGTCGCCGCGTTCTACGGCCCCGTGACGCTGACCTACTTCCACTCCCATCAGCCGGGCCTGCGCGCGCTCATCGGCGAGGCAGCGAAGCGCCTGTTCCCGAACCCCGCTGTGGCGGTGGACGGCCCGCCCTGCATCGACGTGGCGCTGCGCCGCACGGCAGATGGCAAGCTGTCGGTACACCTGCTCAACCTGGCAGGCGTCCAGCGCGCCGGCGCGTTCCTGCACACCGACTTCGTGCCGTCAGTCGGCCCGCTGAAGGTGACCATCGCCGCGCCGGAGCGCCCGAAGCGCGTGCGCTGGGTCCCGGACGGCGGCCGCCTGAAGTGGGCGTGGGCCGACGGCAAGGTGACCGTCACCGTCCCGTCGCTGCACGTGCACGGGGTCGTCGTACTGGAGTAGCCTGCACGCGCCATCGACGTGACCGGTCCGTCCGCTGACGGGACAGGGGCGCAGCAAGCGGCGTCCCTGCCCTGGACTGTTCATGAGTGGCACCCGGCGGGCACGGACGCCCGCCTCATCACGGCACCTGTGCGTGATGCGGCCTGCCGGAGCCTGACCGCATCGGCCGCAACGCAACCTGGAGAGCAACTATGCGCTATCTAGCCGCACTGACCGTACTGCTCGCCGCCTGCGCGTGGGCTGGGACCACAGCCGCCAGCGCAGAAGACGCCCGCGTCACGATCGACGCAACCCAGCCTGGCCCGGAGATCAGCCCGACGCTATACGGGGTGTTCTTCGAGGAGATCAACCACGCAGGCGACGGTGGGCTCTACGCGGAGATGGTGAGGAACCGGTCATTCGAGGACGCCGACCGCCTGGAGAGCTGGGCTATCGTCAAGGGCGGGGACGCGACCGGCGACATCGTGGTGGCCAGGGAGACCCCGGCCAACGCGGCGCAGCAGCGCTGCCTGCGCATCGAGCGCACCGCGTTCGGCGCCGGTCGCTTCGGGGTGTCGAACGCGGGTTACTGGGGCATGAGCGTGGTGAAGGGCAAGCGCTACGACCTCTCGCTGCTCGCCCGGTGCGCGTCGGGTGCCGGCCAGACCCTCACCGCGACGCTGGAGACGGCCGTCGGCGTGCCGCTGGCCACGGCCAAGATCAAGCTACGCGGCAGCGCGTGGGCCACATACCGCCTGAGCCTCACCAGCAAGGCCACGAACCCGGCCGCCCGCCTCGCGCTGACCATCGACCAGCCCGGCACGGTGTGGCTCGACATGGTGTCGCTCTTCCCGCGCGACACGTGGAAGGGCCGCGCGAACGGCCTGCGCGCCGACATTGCCGGGATGCTGCAGGGCCTGGGCCCCGCGTTCGTGCGCTTCCCGGGCGGGTGCTACGTCGAGGGCAACCGCATCGCCAACGCCTTCCGCTGGAAGCCCAGCATGGGCCCGATCGCGGAGCGGCCCGGCCACCTGAACGACGTGTGGGGCTACCGCTCCACCGACGGGCTGGGCTACCACGAGTACCTGCTGATGTGCGAGGACCTCGGCGCCGAGCCGCTCTTCGTCATCAACTGCGGCATGGCGCACGGCGACGTCATCCCGATGGACCGCATGGAGGAGTTCGTGCAGGACGCGCTGGACGCCATCGAGTACGCCAACGGGCCGGCGACCAGCACGTACGGCGCCATGCGCGCCAAGAACGGCCACCCGACGCCCTTCAACCTGAAGTACCTCGAGGTGGGCAACGAGAACGGCGGCCCCGCCTACGACGAGCGCTACGCCCTGTTCTATGACGCGCTGAAGAAGGCGTACCCGGAGGTGCTGCTGGTCGCCAACGTGCCCGTGCGCAGCCGCCCGATGGACATCGTCGACGAGCACTACTACAGCAACCCCGCGTTCTTCATCGGCCAGGCGCACCGCTACGATACCTACCCGCGCACCGGGCCGAAGATCTACGTCGGCGAGTACGCGGTGACGCAGAGATGCGGGCAGGGCAACCTTGCCGCGGCGATCGGCGAGGCCGCCTTCATGACCGGCATGGAGCGCAACGCCGACATCGTGACGATGTCCTCCTACGCGCCGCTGTTCGTCAACCAGAACAACCGCGCGTGGAACCCGGACATGATTGTCTATGACAGCTCGCGCGTGTTCGGCACCCCGTCCTACTACGTGCAGAAGCTCTTCCGCGACAACCGCGCCGACGTGAACCTGCCGTCCACCGTGGACGTGGCGGCCGCCCCGACCAGCCGCACCACCGGCGCCATCGGCCTCGGCACGTGGGCCACGGCGGCGGAGTTCAAGGACGTGAAGGTGGTCTCCCCCAGCGGCGCCACGCTCTACGAGGCGGACCTGGCCACCGGCATGCCCGGCTGGCGGGTGTACAAGGGCCAGTGGACCGGCGGCGACGGCGTGCTGAAGCAGGCGAGCGCCGATGTGGACCTACGCGCGGTGTCAGGCGACGCGAAGTGGACGGACTACACGCTCACCCTCAAGGCGCGCAAGGTCTCTGGGGCGGAGGGCTTCCTCATCCTGTTCCACGTGCGCGACGACAGCAACCTGCTCTGGTGGAACATCGGCGGCTGGGGCAACGCGCGCCACGCCATCGAGAAGATGTCCGGTGGGAGCAAGACCAGCCTGGGCAGCGATGTCAACGGCGGCGTCGAGACCGGGCGCTGGTACGACATCAAGGTGGAGGTTGCCGGCCCGCGCATCCGCTGCTACCTCGACGGCAAGCTGATCCACGACGTCATCGACGCCGAGCCCACGAGCCTGAACGTGTGCGCCGGCCGAATCGAGTCGACGGGCGAGGTGGTCGTCAAGGCAGTGAACTCCGGCGACGCGGCCCTCGACACCGAGCTGGTGCTGCAGGGCCTCACCGGCATCGCCAGCCAGGCGCAGTGCACGGTGCTGACCTCCGCCAGCCCGAACGACGAGAACAGCTTCGCCAACCCGAGGCGCGTGTCGCCGAAGACCACCCGCATCGGCGGCATCGCCCCCAAGTTCCACCACACCTTCCCGCCCCACTCGGTGACGGTGCTGCGGATCGAGGCGGGGAAGTAACTGTGGTTGCCACCGGCCTTTACATGTTCACAGGCCGGGCTACAATGGCAACATAGTATCCCCCCAGCCACCTCGGTGGCTGGCCGCGAAGCCGCCTTCGGGCGGCTTCTGCTTTGGGGAGAGCATCCCACAAGCGTCGAGGCCCAGCGCAACCGCCAAGCGGAAGGCCGGCGGTTGAAACCGCGCCTGCCGACGGCACGGTGCCCGCCTGCGCGGGCTGAACGACCAGCCTTCAGCGCAGGCGGGCACCGCAACGGCACAGGCAGCCAGCAATGAGGCCCGGGGCAACCACCACGCCCCGGGCCTCGCCACGTCAGTTCAGCACTCAACCGCGTCCATCCGCGGTCCCATCCAGCCGTTATCGCCGTTCATCGGTGTGCATCGGTGGACGCCCTTCAGCCAGGCCGCGCCTAGTACGACCGCGCGAAGATGGCCACCTTCTCGGCCGGCTTGCCGGTGTAGAAGCACGTGCCGGCCTCGGCAGGCTGGTCGAACGGGATCACGCGGATCGTGGCCTTGGTCTCCTCCTGGATGCGGGCTTCGTCCTCGCCCGTGCCCGCCCAGTAGGCGCGCGCGTAGCCGGTCTCGACCGCGGCCTTCAGCTCATCGTAGGTCGCGACGTCGATCGTGTGGTCCTCGCGGAACTTCAGCGCGCGGTCGTAGAGCGACTGCTGGATGTCGTCGAGCAGCATCTGGATGCGGTCTGCCAGGCCTTCCTGCGGCACGAACTGCTTGCCGGCCTTGCCCGGCACGTCGCGGCGCGCCATGGCCACGGTGCCCTGGGCGATGTCGCGCGGACCGACCTCGATGCGCACCGGGACGCCCTTCATCTCCCACTCGTTGAACTTAAAGCCCGGGGTGATCTGGTCGCGGTCGTCCACCTTCACCCGGAAGCGACCCTCCCACTGCTTCACGATGCCGTCGATGGCCTCCAGCACAGCGGGGCGCTCGGCGTCGCCCTTGTAGATGGGCACCACCACCACCTGGATGGGCGCCAGGCGCGGCGGGCAGACGAGCCCCTCGTCGTCGGAGTGCGCCATGATGAGCGCGCCGACGAGGCGGGTGGACACGCCCCACGAGGTGGTCCAGGCATAGGCCTCCTGGTTGTTCACGTCCTGGTACTTGATGTCGAACGCCTGCGCGAAGTTCTGGCCGAGGTTATGCGAGGTGCCCGCCTGCAGCGCCTTGCCGTCCTGCATCATCGCCTCGATGGCGTAGGTGCGCAGGGCGCCGGCAAACTTCTCACGGTCGCTCTTCAGGCCGCGCAGCACGGGCAGCGCCATCTCCTTCTCGGCGAAGTCCGCGTACACCTCGTGCAGGATGCGCAGGGTCTCCTCCTCCGCGTCCGCCTCGGTGGCGTGGACCGTGTGGCCCTCCTGCCAGAGGAACTCCGTGGTGCGCAGGAACGGACGCGTGCGCATCTCCCACCGCACCACGTTGGCCCACTGGTTGATGAGCAGCGGCAGGTCGCGCCAGGAGTGGACCCACTTGGCGAAGCTCCAGCCGATGATGGCCTCGGAGGTGGGCCGCACGACGAGGGGCTCGGCGAGGTCCTCTCCGCCGCCCTTCGTCACGAGCGCGACTTCCGGAGCGAAGCCCTCGACATGCTCCGCCTCGCGCGTCAGGAAGCTCATCGGGATGAACAGCGGGAAGTAGGCGTTCTGGTGCCCCGTGGCCTTGATCCGCTCATCGAGCGCGCGCTGGATCCGCTCCCAGATGGCGTACCCCGTCGGGCGAATGACCATGCAGCCGCGCACCGGCGAGTAGTCCGCCAACTCGGCCTGCGCCACGATGTCCAGGTACCACTGGGAGTAGTCCTTCTCCCGCTGCGTGATGACTTCCTTTGGCATGCTTCCTCGTCCTCCGGTTCTGTTCGTGGCATTAGTGTACCGTGCGGGGATGGGGACTTGGGACTTGGGACTTGGGGCTGGGGATTGCGGCGCCATCGCCAGCCCCAAGCCCCACGTCCCAAGTCCCAAGTCCCAAGTCCCACCCGCCCTACCCCCGCATGCCCGCGAGCACCATCCACGGCGTGCCGAAGCGGTCGACCAGCATGCCGAAGCCCTTCGCGTAGAAGGTCTCCGCGTACGCCATCTTCACCGTGCCGCCCTCGGCAAGCGCGCCGAAGATGCGCTCGCCCTCCGCCGCATCCTCCAGCGTGAGCGAGATGGAGAAGCCGGCCGGCTGGCTGTACCACGGCGGCGGAGCGTCGCCGCCCATCAGCACGTTCCCGTCGAGCTCCAGGCGCGCGTGCATGATGTTGTCGAGCTGGTCCGGCGGGGTCTGGACCGCCACCGGTGTATCGCGCGCCGCCACCATCGCGACGATCTCGCCTCCCAGGATGCGGTGATAGAACTCGAATGCCTCCCGGCACCGGCCGTTGAAGCCGAGGTACGGGCTTATCTGCATGGGTGTAGCCTCCATGGTTGGGTGCGGCGATGCGATCACTCGCCGCGTGCTTCACCGTACGCGTGCGGGCCCGGCGGGTGCTTCGCGAGCGCGGGGCATCGATCCGCCGTCGAACGTGGGAACGCCCAACCACACCGTCGCGTATATGGATATATCTATATCACCCCCCGCCGGTCAATGGCCGCCGCGGCGCGCACAAGGAGGAACCATCATGAGCACACTGCAGGCTACCGACCGGGGCATCGTCATCCCTTGCGGCAAGTGCGGGCAACTCAACCGTGTCCCGTACGCCCGCACCGAGCAGGCGCCGGTGTGTGGCACGTGCCAGACCGCGCTGCCGGAGGTCGCGCAGCCCGTCGAGGTCACCAGCGACCTGGCGTTCGACACACTGGTGCGCGAGGCGGCGGTGCCCGTGCTGGTGGACTTCTGGGCGCCGTGGTGCGGGCCGTGCCGCATGGTCGCGCCGGAACTGGCGAAGGTGGCGGCGGCGAGCGGCGGGCACTACATCGTTGCCAAGGCGAACACCGACGAGCTGATGTCCACCGCGCAGGCCGCCCAGATCAGCTCGATTCCGGCGATGGCGGTGTTCCGCGGCGGCAAGGAGATCGCCCGAACCGTTGGCGCGCGCCCGGCCGCGGCCATCCAGCAGTTCGTAGCGGAGGCGCTGAAGGGGGCGTGAAGCATCGGATGCGGGACGAAGGCCCCGCGGCACGGCCATCACCGCGCCGCGGGGCCTTCGCGCGTGCCTACCTGATGAGCTTGAACTTCTCGGTCGGCGTGGCGCAGATCGGGCACGGATCCGGCGCGGCGCCTCGGAACGTGCCGCCGCACACCGGGCACACGTAGTAGGGCTTCAGCGGCGTGGTCTTGCTGAGCCTCTTGATCGCCTCGGCATACAGCTCCGCGTGCTGGCGCTCGGCCGCGATGGCGTACTCGAAGGAGAGCAGCGCGTCCGACTGATCCTCTGCCGTCGCGTGAGCGATCATGGCGGGGTACATCTTGTCCTTCTCGTAGGTCTCCCCCTTCAGCGCGTCCTTCAGGTTGGCCAGGGTCGCGCCGGGCGCCTGCGTGAACGCGCCGGCCTTGGGGTTGGCGACACCCAGCTTGGCCAGCACCCGCTTGTGGTTCGCCGCGTGGACGGCCTCGGCCGCCGCGGCCGCGCGGAAGAGCTGCGCCGCCGCCTTGTACCCCTCGGCATCGGCCTTCTTGCCGTAGGCCACATACTTGGCGTGAGCCGTGCTCTCGCCCAGGTACGCCGCCTTCAGATCGGCGATGGTCTTCGTAGGCGCCGCCGACGCCCCCGCCCCGGCCAGGCAGCACAGCGCCACCGCAGCCAACAACACGCCAGACACCCGTGCAACCATGTCAGACCTCCATCGTTAGGATCACTTGCATTGCATCCCGGACGAACTACTATCGCATCACCCGCACGGCCCGCGCCTCCTCGGGCTTGAGCCGCACCGTCAGCATCACGCTGCGCGCCGCCTTCACCTGCCCCAGCTCCTTGCCGGTCACCACGTCGACGAAACGCACCGTGCCGGAGCCGGCTGGGGCGCCGGTGAAGGCCGGGAGGTCGATCGTGACCACCGCCTCGGCGTCCGCCTTGCCGTCGTTCAGCACGGTTAGGTAGTCGCGGCCGAAGCGCTCGACATAGATGCTCGCGGAGGAGGAACGCGCGTGGGTGATCGGCTCCCAGCCGGCTGCGGAGAGCGTCTTCACGGCGGGCACGTAGCGCTTGAACAGCTCGCGGTCGCGGTTGTACCAGCGCGGGGTCTCCCAGTACGGGTTGTTCGCCGCGTCCACGCTGAACATGCTCGGGAACACGCCGTAGAACAGGCTCCGCTGGAAGTACTTCTCCACCTTGTCGACGCCGAACTTGTCGAAGTCGGTGTTCTGGAGGAGCAGGTACGGTTTCTGCTTGCAGAGGACGCGGCGCAGGTTGAACACGGCGTCGCTGTCGGGCCGCCACGTGCCGTCCGGGTTCCAGTTCGTCTCGGTGCCCAGCACGTCCAGCAGCGGCGCGAAGGCGTGGACGCGCCAGGGCGTCGCGTTGGCCATCAGCAGCTTGCCGCGCTTGCGCAGGTCCTCGCGCAGATAGGCGGCAAACTCGTGCACCGCGAACCAGATCGGCACGACCGGGCGCAGCGAGTCCGAGGCGAATGTGGGAGGCGCGGCGCTATAGCGGATCGCGTCCGCGCCGAAGTCCAGCACGTCGGCCCAGCCCTCGATGCTGTCCAGGTACTCCCCGTCCTGCACGCCCTTGGCCCCGGGGCCGTACATGCGCTCGGCGATCTCCGGGGTGTAGCTGATCGACGCCTTCGTCTCGGCGCCGGGCTTGTGCGGCAGGCGCGGGTTCGGGTTGAGCGCCCACGTGGCCCCATTCGACCAGGGCGCGTCGATGAAGTCCACGTGGCAGCGCCCGTCCTCGTCCCGCGCGCAGGAGTTGAGCACCGCCTGCGCCCAGCCCGTGAGCGGCGACTTCGGATCGGCGGCGATCTTGCGCACCATGTCGAGCGCCACGTCGTACTTGCGCGGCGTCTCCTTCGACATGCTCATCCACCAGGTCATGGGCTCCGTGTAGCGGAAGCTGAGGATGCCGAGCTTGTCGTCGGAGGCGATGCTGTTGTCGCCCTCGTGGTACGCGATGCCGAAGTCCTCGACGCGCTCCACCTTCGACGGGTCGGCGAACGGGATCCAGAGCCCCTCCGCCTTCGCGCGCCGATCGTAGCCCTCCGGGTTAAGCGCGTAGTAGCGCTCCGCGGCCGAGCGGAAGCCCCAGGCCGGGTCGGTGTCGGCGAACTGCACCGCGAGCTTCGCGAAGCCATGCCCCTGGCCATCGCTGTTCGCCACGCAGTCGCCGGTGAGCGCCACGTCGAACGCGACGTAGAGGAGGCCCGCTGCCGCGTGGTAGCCGATGCGCGCCGCTCGCGGCCCATCGAGCGCGGGGATGCCCAGCATCCGCCCCGCGCCCGGCCGCGTCACGCAGCCGAAGGGGTACAGCGAGATGGAGCCCGTCGCGCCGATCGCCCCGGCTCGTGTGAGGTTGGCGCGCTCCCCCACCCCGGCCGGCAGGCTCGAGCGGATATCGTTCCACCACGTCACGTTCGGCCCCGGGAAGCGCTCAACGTAGGTCACCGTCACCGCGCGCGGCTTGCCCAGCGTATCCCGCACGGTGACCGATGCGCCGGAGCGGCTGCTCGGTCCTGGCGTCACGGTCAGGCCGAGCGTGTTGGCGGCGGACGCGGGCACGATGGCCGACGAGGCCGCCACGTCGCGGACGAACCAGCCGGACCGCGCGGTGAGGGACAGCTTCGGCGCGTCGATGGGCAGGCTGTCGAACACGCCCTCGCCGGACAGCTCGTACGCCGCGAAGTCGTCGAACCAGACGGAGCCGGCGTGCTGGCGGAACAGGGCGTGGATGGAGACGCGCTTGACCGGCTTGGTGGGCACCACGACCACCTGGCGGCGCTGCCAGTCGTGGGTGCCCGCGGCGAACGGCGCGGTCTGCCCCCAGAGTGGCGTGCCGTCCATGTACTCCAGGTCGAGGTAGATCGCGTAGTCGGTGTTCGCCCCGCCGTCCACGTTCTCGGCGCGACTATAGCCCGTCACGAGGATCGGCGCGGGCTCCTTCTGGTTCAGCTCGAGCGTGTAGGTGGCGCCGCGGCGCTCGGCCGGCGTCGCATTTACGCAGTGGATCGCCCGGACACCGCCGCGCCGCACGTCGCCGGCCAGCCTGTACCCCTGCTCGAAGGGCGCCCACCCCGTCGCGCGCTCGCCCTCGATCTGCTCGAAGCCGGGGTTCGCGATGAGGTTCCGCTGCGCCCGCGGCTCCTGCGCCCGGCCGCTCACCGCCGCCACCAGCAGCACGCACACCCCGACGACACCCACCCAACGCCCCATCGCGCACCTCCCACTGACGACAAGTGCCCTACGAACATCGATGAACAGGATGGACAGGATGGGTTGGATCACGACACCGGCGACCCGGCAGATCCAGATACTGCTGTCACGCTCTCCATCCTGCGTAGTCACCGCCCCGGCCTCGAAGCCCCCGCCCCCGCCCGCGTCTGGAAACCGGAAGCCTCTGCGCCTCCGGCACCGGGCCGGCCTCGAAGCCCCTGCCCCTTGCGGGAGGGGGTTGGGGGAGGGGTCGCCCCGTGCGGCATCCCGCCGCTATCCTGCCCATCCTGCCCATCCATGTTCTAGAGGCCGTTCCGCCCTACTTGGTATTCACTCCCGTCGTGCCCGGGTGGGTGATCGGCACGCCCTGGCGGCAGAGCGGGCACTCGTCCGGCGCCCAGCTCACCACCTCGACCGTCAGCACGGCCTTCAGCGGCGCGTCGAACTGCACCTTGCCGCCGCTGCGGTCGCCCAGCACCCCCACCCCGACGAGCGTGGCGCCGCACTTGGCGACCAGGTCGGTGCACTCGCGCACCGCCCCGCCTGTGGTCAGGATGTCATCCACCACGAGCACGCGCGCACCCGCCGGCAGCACCTGCCCCCGCCGCAGCTTGCGCTCGCCGTCTTCCTTCTCCGCGTAGCGCCCCTGCACGCCCAGGTAGTCGGCCACACGGTAGGCCAGGATGATGCCAGCCGTCGTCGGCCCCATCACGTACTCGGGCTTGGCGTCGGCGAAGCGCTCGGCCAGGTCCTTGCACATTGGCTCCAGCAGCTTCGGGTTCTCGACCAGCCGGAACTTCTCCAGGTACTCGGCGCTGTGCCGCCCGGACGACAGCTCGAAGTGGCCGGTGAGCAGCGCGCCGGCATCGCGGAACAGCCCGAGGGCTTCCTCATTGGTCAAAGTGCGGGTTCCTCCTCAGCAGGCATTGTAGACCGAGAGGCGCGGGTTGGGGAAGGCCCCCGGCCGGGACGGTGCGAGCAACATCGCTACGAGGACAGGTGCGCCCCCGCCCACCGCTCGATGTACTCCAGGTCGACCGGCTCGTCGATATCGATGGCGAACTCGGGGGCGCAGTCGGGCACGAAGCACACGGGCGCGCCGAGGATAGCCGACGCACGCGCCGTCACGTCCGCCACCGTCGCGCGGTGCAGGGCGAACTTCAGCACGAAGCCCGGCCCCAGCAGCCCCACCATCTTCCACTTGCTCTTGCGCGCGTTCAGCACCTGCTCCGCGAGCTGCCGCACCGCCCCGCGCGCGTCGCCGCGGGCCAGCACGCAGCCTCCGCCGATCCAGGTTCCGTCTCCAAGGCGCAGGGGGATGTTGTCGGCGCTGGGGAAGCGGGCCAGAAACGCCGCGTGCGGCAGATAGGGGTAGGCGAGGCCGGCATCGGTGGGCGATCGATCGATGAAGTCGGTGAAGGCGGACGCCGGCAGCAGCGGGTTATCCGAGGGCGCGACCAGCAGATCGGCCCGGCCGTCGAGCGCCTCCATGCCGGCTAGCAGGTTCTCCACGATGCCGGCGCGCTCCGACACCCAGCAGCTCACGCGCGCTGCCCAGGGGCCGTCGCGCAGCCCGTCCGCGCCGACCACCCCGATGCGGCCCACGTGCGGGCACTCGTGCAGCGCGTCGATGGTCCACTCGATGAAGGGCTTGCCGCGGAACTGCGCGAGCGCGCGGGTGCGCGTGCCGAACACGGCGGCGGAGGCTTCGTCGAACTGGCCGCCCCCGAGGATCAGGGCGTCGACCGGCTGGAGTGGCATGGCAGGCTCCCCCTCCCGTGCGCGGCCTTGTGCGGCGCCGCCACTGTCAGCAGGTTCGCCATGGGCAGCCGTGTCACCTACCGCCGGGACGACAGCAGATGCGAACGGCCCGGCGGGGCACAGCACGAGGCGAACGGCCCGGCGGGGCGCGGAGGCCCCACCCTACCGGGCGCAACCTAATCCCGCCGTCATCCGCCGTGATCGGTGTTCATCTGTGGTTCCAGCCGTTGCCCGCTAGTCCCGGCGCCAGTACGCGCAGCAGCGGGCGCAGATGGGGAAGTCGCCGTCCACGCTGAGCCGGTTCCGGTGTGCGCGGAAGGCGAAGTCGTTCCAGATCTCGGTGAACGGCTTCTCCAGGATGTTGCCGCAGATCACGTCGAAGCAGGGCGACACGTCGCCGTTCGGCAGCACGTCGGTGTTCAGCCAGGCGCAGGCGGCCGGCTTGCGGCGTACGAAGGTCTCCGGCTCGTTGTAGTAGAGCCGGATCTCGTCGTCGGTCAGCTCCGGGTGGAAGACAACGGGGATGCGCTTGGGCATGCGCTGGATGCCGCGGACCACTTCGATCACGCGCTCCACGTGCATCGGCTTCGGCTCCATGCCGCCACTGTCCTCGTACGAGACGCAGTGCTCGGCGCCCCACCTCGCGTTGTGCGCGTTCACCATCGCCTCGGTGAACATCCAGAGGTGCTGGTAGTTCAGCGCCACCGCGCCCAGGCTCTCCGCCACCTCGATCATGTCGGCCGCGTGCTCGTAGTTGTCGGGCGTGAGCGCGCAGTTGATGACCACGGCGGGGTGCTTCAGCCCCTTCCTCTTCTTCAGCTCCTGCAGCAGGAGGATGCCGTTCGTCGCGCGCTCGTAGACCGTCTTGCCCGTGCCCTCGGCCACGCTCAGGGCGCGGTCCGGCTGGCGCACGTTGTTGTGGATGTCCCCCTTGCCGTCGATCGACACGACCATCATGTCCATCGGCGCCTCGAGGATCTCCTCGGCCTTGTTGAGCAGCGTCGTCCCGTTCGTAGTGACGCCGGTCATCATGCGCCGGCTCTTGATGTGGTGGACCAGGGGCACGAAGCTGGGGTAGAGGGTCGGCTCGCCGCCGGTGAACCAGATGTACGGCCGCCACGGTGCGACATCGTCCACCACGGCCTTCCACGCCTCGAATGGGAGGCTGTCCTTGGGGTTGGTCAGCACGGCGCCGCTCGCCACGAAGCTGCACATTCGGCAGCGCAGGTTGCAGCTCAGCGTGGGCTTGAAGGTGATGCCGAGGGGCAGGCGGCTCCTCCCCTCCCCAGAGTGCTGCTCGATCGGCAGCGACGCGACGCGCACCTTGTTCCGGAAGTACCAGCCCACCAGATCCGGGTGGTTGAACACCATGCGGGCGGCAGCCCCAGCAACTGCAAGTGCGGACATCGCTCCTCCGTTTCACATCACGCCCGATCGGTCAGATACGTCCGATCCGACGGATACCCCCAACCTCACCTACCAACGCCGTGGTAGGGCGGGCGTCCCTGCCCGCCAAGCACCAGCCAGCCAACAGGCCCACCAACATCACCCGCCAACGCCGTGGTGGAACGGGCGTCCCTGCCCGTCCAGTACAACCCGCCGATCAGTAATCGACCGGCCGCAGGTAGTAATCATTGATCGACGTCGACGACAGCATCGCCGAGGTCGGCAGGTGCCGCTTCCAATGTGTGGCGTCGACCTTGCCGCGCACCAGGCGCACCTCGGCCTCCGCGAAGCCCATCCGCACGAGACGCTCCGGCGAGTAGCCCTTCAGCAGGTACCACAGGATGCGGTCCGCCCGCGGGTAGGTGATGCCGAAGTCCGACTCGTCGGTCTGCCCCACCACCAGGTCCGCCGAGGCCGGCTTGTTCACGATGACGTCCGGCACGCCCAGGTGCCGCGCCAGCGCCCAGACCTGCGTCTTGTAGAGGTCTCCTAGTGGGTTTACGGGGGGCGAGTCGTCCGCGTGCCACGTGAAGTAGCCAAACAGGCGCTCAGTCTTGTTTCCGGTGCCCACCGGCAGCGCGCCGAGCTTCGCCGACTGGTCGAAGAGGATGATCATGCGCATGCGGGCCATCACGTTGCCGCGGCGGCGTCCGTCCGCGTCCGGCTCGAACCGTAGGTAGCCGTCCGCCGCATCCGTGATCTCGATGGTGTCGTAGCGGATGCCCAGCGCCTGGCCCACCAGCGCCGCATGATCGAGGCTGTCGGAGCTGCTGGTGCGATACGGCATGCGCACGCCGAACACGTTCTCCGGCCCGAGCGCGAGCGCGCACAGATACGCCGTCAGCGAGGAGTCCACGCCGCCGGAGAGCCCCACGACAGCCCGGCCGAAGCCCCTGCGGCGGATCAGCTCGTCGCGCAGGAACTCGGTCAGCCATTCGGTGACCAGGGGCGCGTTGATGGCCAGGTTGGCGTCGCTCTGCGGGTCGAATGCCGACGCGCTGATGACGGGTAAGTCGTTCATGGGATGGTCCTCTGCCTCGGTTACTCCAGGAACTCGACGGCGACGGTATCGGCGAGCAGCAGCCCCTGGTGCGTCAGGCGAATGCGGTCGTCCTCGGCCACCAGCAAGCCGCGGCCGACCAGGCGCTCGATCGGCTCGGCGATGGCAGCGTCGGTCTCGGGGCCATACCGCGCGCGCACGCCGGCGAGGGGCAGGCCGTCGAGCACTCGGATGCCCAGCATCAGCGTCTCGCCGAGCGACTCCCGCCACGGCAGGCACTCGCTCTCGACCACCGGGCTCGCGCCGCTGCGCACTTTCGCGACGTAGCGCCGCGGGTCCTTCTCGACGGTCATGCGGCAGCCATCGATGTACCCCACCGCGCCCGGACCGAAGCCCGCGTACTCCTCGTTGCGCCAGTAGACCAGGTTATGCCGGCACTGGTAGCCGGGCCGCGCGAAGTTCGAGACCTCGTAGTGCTCGTACCCGGCCTCGGCCAGGCGCTCGATGGCGCGTTCGTACATCCAGAGGTCGAGTTCCTCGCCGCTGCGCTCGATCTCCCCGCTCGCCCACCGGCGCTCCAGCCGCGTGCCGGGCTCCAACGTCAGCGAGTAGAGCGACACGTGCTCCACGCCCAGGTCCAGCGCCCGGCTGAGCGTCTCGTCCCACTGCTCGCGCGTCTGGCCCGGCAGCGCGAACATCAGGTCGATGCTCACGTTCGCGAAGCCCGCCCGCCGCGCCAACTCCACGGCCCGCACCGCGTCGGCCGGCGAATGCGCTCGCTCCAGCACCGCCAGCAGCTCCGGCTGGAACGCCTGGATGCCGATGGAGAGGCGGTTGATGCCGCACTCACGCATTGCGGCGAAGCGCTCCGCGTCCGACGACGTCGGGTTCGCCTCGGCGGAGACTTCCGCGTCGCCCGATAGCCGGAACCCGCGGCGCAAGGCGTCCGCGATGCGCTCCATCTCGCCTGCAGGCAGATAGCTGGGCGTGCCCCCGCCAAAGTACACCGTCGGCGCCAGCCGCCCTCGCGCCGGACAGCGCTCAACCTCCAGCTCGACGCAGTCCGCGTAGGGGCCAAACAGCGCCTCGGCGCCCGCGAACGAGTTGAAGTCGCAGTAGCCGCACTTGCGGGCGCAGAACGGAACGTGGACGTAGATGGAGATCGGGCGGCTCGAAGCCTGGTCGGACGCCATGTCGCAGTATTATAGCGCAGGAGCGAGTAGCGAGGAGCGAGAAGCGAGTAGGACGGCGGCGCTCGGGGCCGGAAGGCGGATGGGAGAAGGCAGAAGCAAGAAGCAAGAAGTCAGAAGCTAGAAGCCAGAAGCAAGAAGGGCGACACGCTGCGCGCCGCCCTTCGACCTTCGACCGGCGTCCCCCTACCCCTCCACCGCCTCCAGCACCACCGTCGCATTGTGGCCGCCGAAGCCGAAGGAGTTGGACATGGCCACCTTCACCTGCGCCTGGCGCGCGACGTTCGGCACGTAGTCGAGGTCGCATTCGGGGTCCGGCGTGGTGTAGTTGACGGTGGGCGGGATCACGCCGCTCTGAATGGCCATCGCGCAAGCGATCGCCTCCACCGCGCCGCCCGCGCCGAGCAGGTGCCCGGTCATCGACTTGGTCGAGCTGATGGCCACCTTGTGCGCCGCCTCGCCGAAGAGCGTCTTGATCGCCGCAGTCTCCAGCTTGTCGTTTGCGGCCGTCGAGGTGCCGTGGGCGTTGATGTAGTCGACGTCGGCGGGCGTCAGGCCGGCCGAGTCGAGCGCGCCCTTCATCGAGCGGCAAGCACCCTCGCCGCCCGGGGCTGGCAGCGTCACGTGGTAGGCGTCCGCCGAGAGGCCATAGCCGGTGACCTCGGCGTAGATGCGGGCGCCGCGGGCACGGGCCAGGTCGAGGCGCTCCAGTACGAGCACGCCGGCGCCCTCGCCCATCACGAACCCGTCGCGGTCCGCGTCAAACGGGCGGCTGGCGCGCTCGGGGTCGTCGTTGCGGGTCGACATGGCGCGGGCCGCGCAGAACCCACCCACGCCCAGCGCGCAGATGGCGGCTTCCGACCCGCCGGCGATCATCACGTCCGCGTCGCCGCGCCGGATGATCTCCGTGGCGTCACCGAGAGCGTGCGTGCCGGTGGCGCAGGCCGAGACGACCGACAGGTTCGGCCCCTTCGCGCCCAGCGTGATGGAGACCTGGCCGGACGCCATGTCGAGGATGAGCATGGGGATGAAGAACGGGCTGAGCCGATCCGGCCCGCGATTCAGCAGGACGTGATGCTGCTCCTCGATGGTCAGGATGCCGCCGATGCCGGAGCCGATGAGGACGCCCACGCGCGGCGCGTTCTCGTCGGTGATCTTGAGCCCGGCATCCTCCACCGCCATGAGCGCCGAGGCCACCGCGAACTGGGAGAACCGGTCCATCCGCCGCGCTTCCTTGCGCTCGATCCAGTTCGTGGCGTCGAAGTCGTGGACTTCGGCGGCGATGCGGGTCGAGAAGGCGCTCGCGTCGAACGCGGTGATCGGACCGATGCCGGACTTGCCGGCGGTCAGGTTCTGCCAGAACGGCTCCAGGCCGCATCCCAGCGACGTGACCACAGACATGCCGGTGACGACGACGCGCTGGTCGTCCGGCCTCATCCTGCTACCCACCATGCGGTTGCTCCAATCGTCAACGCGCCGCCTCCGGCTTCCCTGGGGCGAGCACTGCCACCCGGCCCACACGGACCGGCCGGCGTGCGTCCGACCTCCAGGCAACCGAGGGGCGGCGCGTGTGCGTGCCCGAGCGGCGACGCTTCAATCGTGATGCCGTCGAGCGGAACGCGGCTGCGCCCCGCGCGCGGCGACTAGCCCTTGAGCTTGTTCTCGATGTAGTCGACGGCCTGCTGAACGGTGCGGATCTGCTCGGCATCCTCGTCCGGAATCTCGATCTCGAACTCGTCCTCGAGGCCCATCACCAGCTCGACGACGTCCAGCGAGTCCGCACCCAGATCCTCCATGAAGCCGGCCTCGGCCTTGATCTGGTCGTCCGTCACGTCTAGTCGATCGGTGATAACCTTCTTCACGCGCTCAAACGTCGTCATCGTGTCCTCCTGAGAGCCTCGGGGGTTGTTTGCATTCGGTAGGAGCCGCGCCGGCCGGAGAAGCGATTGGCCGTGGCGGCACTGTTCATTGTACACTATGCGCCCGGTCGAATCGCCAGGGCGGCTCGGCCAGGCACCGACACAGCCGGGTCACATGAACAGGCCGCCGTCGACCTGGATCACCTGTCCCGTGATGTACGCAGCGTCGTCGCTGCACAGGAACTCGACCACGCGAGCCACGTCATCGGGCTCGCCCAGCCGGTTCAACGGCACCTGCTTCAGCGCACCGGTCTTCACTTCCTCGGGCAGCGACGCCGTCATGTCCGTGGTGATGTACCCGGGCGCCACCGCGTTCACGCGGATCCCGCGCGACCCGAGTTCCTTCGCCGCCGACTTGGTGAGCTGGATGAGCCCGCCCTTCGACGCCGAGTAGTTCGCCTGCCCGGGGCTGCCGACGATGCCGTTCACCGACGCAATGTTCACGATCACGCCGCGGCGCTGCTTCAGCATGATCTTCGCGGCCGCCCGGGTGCACAGGAACGCGCTCTTCAGGTTGGTGTTCAGCACCGCGTCCCAGTCCTCGTCCTTCATCCGGAGCACCAGTGCGTCCCGGGTGATGCCCGCGTTGTTCACGAGGATGTCCACACCGGAGTACGCGCCGGTCGCCTCGCTAAAGAGCCGCTCGACCACGGCCGGATCCGCCACGTCGCCCGCCACCACGCCAGCCGCGCGCCCCGTCAGCGCGTGAATCTCCTCGGCCGTGGCGTAGGCATTCGCGAAGGTGGCGCTGTTCACGATCACCGAAGCGCCCGCACGGGCGAGCCCCAGCGCGATCGCCTTGCCGATGCCGCGCCCCGCGCCCGTCACAACCGCCGACCGACCATCAAGCCTCACGGATTGCTCCTTCCATCTCGTCGATCAGCAGCATCGCAGCATCGAGAGACGCCGTATCCTGCACACTGACAGCCCGCGCCTCACGGTCGATCCGGCGCAGCAGACCGGCCAGGACATCGCCGGAACCCAGCTCCACGAACGTGTCCACACCATCGGCCAGCAGGAGCCGCATCGACTCCGCCCACCGAACGCTGCCACTCACTTGCGCGGCCAGGTTCGCGGCAAGGTCCGACGCCGCGCTGCAGTACCCCGCTGTCACATTCGCCACGACCGGCACGCGCGCCTGCCTGATTCCGGCCTGAATCAGGGACGGACGCAACGCCTCGCCGGCTTCAGCCATCAGCGCCGAATGGAACCCGCCCGACACCGGCAGCGGCATCACGCGCTTCGCGCCCGCCTGCTTCAGCAAGCCAGCCGCCGCGTCGACGCCCGCCTGCTCGCCCGAGATGACGATCTGGCCCGGGCAGTTGTAGTTGGCCACACCCACCACGCCCGCCGAAGCCGCCTCGCCCACCACGCGCGCAACGACGTCGGCGTCCAGCCCCAACACCGCGGCCATCGCGCCCGGGCGCTGCTGAGCGGCCTCCTGCATCAGCTCCGCGCGCCGCCGAACGAGCCGCAGTCCGTCCTCGAACTCGATGGCGCCCGCAGCGTAGAGGGCCGCATACTCGCCGACGCTGTGCCCGGCCACCGCGAACGGCGTCACGGGCTTGCGGGCCTGCAGAGCCGCCAGCGCCGCGCAGCTCGTCACGTAGAGCGCCGGCTGCGTGTTGATGGTCTGGCGCAGCTCCTCCTCGGGCCCGGACGCGCAGAGGCCGGAGAGCGAGAAGCCGAGCACCCCATCGGCCCGCTCGAAGAGCGACCGCGCCGCGGGCGACTGGGCGCACAGGTCGGCGCCCATCCCTACCTTCTGAGACCCCTGTCCGGGGAACAAGAACGCTAGCTTAGCCAAATCGTATACGCTCCGTCAGCCAAGCCCGGATCATGCACGGGCGTAGTGGTGGGATGGGACTGAGCCTGCCCTGAGCTTGTCGAAGGGTGCCCGTCCAGTGCAACTGGTGCACAGATCAGTCCAGACACCATCGTATCACGTTCGCGCCCCACGTCAACCCCGCGCCGAAACCCACCGTAACGATCAGGCTGCCGCGCTTGAGCAGACCCGCCGCGCGCGCCTCGACCATCGCGATGCCGATGGACGCGGACGAGGTGTTGCCATACCGGTCGACGTTCACGTACACCTTCTCCGGCGGCAGCGCCATCCGCTGCGCCGCCGCATCGATGATCCGGATGTTCGCCTGATGCGGGATGAAGAGGTCCACGTCCTCCGACTTCAGCCCCGCCCGGTTGAGGGCGTCCAGACAGGTCTCCCCCATGATGCGAACGGCGAACCGGTACACGTCGTTCCCGCGCATCGAGATGCGGTTCTGCTTCTTCTCGATCGCCTCCGGCGTCACCGGGTTCAGCGTGCCGCCGGCCGGCAGCACGATGCAGTCCAGCCCACTCCCGTCGGACCCCATCGACGTAGCCAGGATCCCCTCGCCCTCCGCGCACGGGCCGACCACGCAGGCGCCCGCCCCATCGCCAAACAGGATGCAGGTGCCCCTGTCCGTCCAGTCGGTCAGCTTCGAGAGGGTCTCCGCGCCGACCACCAGCACACGCTCGGCGGCGCCGGACCGGACGAAGTTGGCCGCGATCTCCAGCCCGTAGACCAGCCCCGAGCACGCCGCCGAGATATCGAAAGCCGCGGCGCGGGTCGCCTTCAGCCCGTTCTGGATCAGGCACGCCGTCGCGGGCCACGGATAGTCGCCGCTCACCGTCGCGCAGATGATGATGTCGACGTCGTCCGCCTGCAGCCCCGCATCGCGCAGCGCGGCCTCGCACGCCCGAGTGGCCAGCATGCTCGTGGTCTCGTCCGGGCCAGCGATGCGCCGTTCGCGGATGCCGGTCCGCTCGACGATCCACTGGTCGGTGGTGTCGACCATCTTCTCGAGATCGGTGTTCGTCAGGACACGCTCGGGTACGGCCATGCCAATACCCAGTATGCCGGCGCTGCGCAGATGCGGCAATAGGCTCTCCTTCTGGTAGCTGTGGTGAGTTGGCGGCTCGGGCGATCGCGCGGCAAGCGCCGCCCCGTACCGATGCCATACGGGTGGTCGGGAGCGAAGTGTTCGGCTGCTGGTCAGCCAGGCTACCGCCGCAGGGGGCGCGCAGCAGCTAGCCCAGCCGGTGCGCGAAGATGCCCATGCCCGCCACCCGGTCAGCCGGTCTGCGCAGCGAAGGAAAGGCTAAGCGGATTGCGAGGCCGCCGCGTCGCCATCCGCGCTCGGGGCCAGTTCGCCGATCGCGTGCTCGATCTCGTGCACCAGGTCGGAGGCGATGGCCATCTCGCACACGCGCACCGCGGTCGCTACGGCCCGGGCATCGGACTTGCCGTGTCCGACGATGCTGACGCCGTTGATGCCCAACAGCGGCGCGCCACCGAACTCACGGTAGTCCAGCCGACCGCGAAGCCGGCGAACGGCCCCGCGCAGCGGCAGCATGAGGAGCTTCATCCACATGTGCCGGGTCAGCTCTTCCTTCAGCAGCCGGAGAACCAGCTCGGCCACGCCCTCGCCGGTCTTCAGGACGATGTTGCCCTCGAAGCCGTCACAGACGACCACGTCGGCCTTGCCACGGAAGACATCCGTCCCCTCGACGTAGCCGACGAAGCCAGGCAGCGACGCCTTGAGCATCTTGTACGCGTGGCGCGTGACCTCGTTGCCCTTGCTCTCCTCCTCGCCGTTCGAGAGGAGGCCCACCGAGGGCAGATCCTTGTCCAGCACGTGCCGCGCGTACGCCTGCCCCATGACGGCGAACTGCACGAGTTGGCGCGGGCCGCAGTCCACGTTCGCGCCGGCGTCCAGCATCACGACCTTGCCCGTGAGCGAAGGGATCGTCGTGGCGATGGCCGGCCGGTCGATGCCCTTGATGGTGCGGAGCATAAACAGGCTGGCAGCCATCGCGGCGCCGGTGTTGCCGATCGAGAGGTAACCGTCCGCCTCGCCGTCGCGGACCATGCGTGCGGCAACGACCACGGAGGCGTCCGGCTTCCGCCGATAGGCCTCTCGCGGCTTGTCGGTCATCTCGATGATCTGGGAGGCATGCCGAATGGAGACGTTCCCGGGCACGGTTCCGGCCTTGGCCAGTTCCGAGCGCAGGATCGCCTCGTCTCCGACGAGCACGTAGGATCGATCGCCACCGGGCGCGGCAGCGGCCTGGACGACCCCGCGGACGACCTCCGCGGGGCCCAGGTCGCCGGCCATGGCGTCGACGGCGATACGTATCGGTCTCTGCGTCATGGTGGGGCGGGCTGTGCGCGACCTAAGCGCCCGCGGGCTTGTTCTTGACCTCGATCACGGGCCGGCCGTTGTAGAACCCGCAGGAGGGACACGCGTGGTGGGACTGCTTCGGGGCATGGCACTTGGGGCACTCGCCCACCGTGGGGAGCGTCAGCTTGTAGTGCGTGCGGCGCAGGCGCGTCCGCTGATTTGAGTGACGGCGCTTTTGAAGCGGCATGGTAACTCCTAATCCGTTATGTTGGAATTGGCTTGTTGCCGATGGATCGAGGCGGGCTTACTCGGCCTCTTCCTCTTGCAGCAGTTGGGCGAGGCCGCTCAACCCGTGGTGGGCGGCTTCGGGCGCGCATTCGCAGCGCGTTTCGTTCAGGTTGGCCCCGCACGAGGCGCACAGGCCCTGGCAGTCCGGAGCGTGCAGCGGCTGCATGGGCATGGCCAGTGTCACGTTCTGGCGGATCAACTCCGTCAGGTCGAGCAGAGGGCCATCGAACAGCTTACCCGCTTCCGCGCTCGTCTCCTCTTCATCGACCGTAACAATCGGCTGATGGCCCCTCGCCGCGAGCGGCTTGATCTCGAGCGGGAAGGCGTCATCCACCTCCATCGAGAGCGGCTCGTCGTAGTAGGTGAGGCAGCGGCTGCAGGGCAAGACGACACGCGTGGCAAAGCTCCCCTTCATCAGGAGCACGTTGCCCGTGTTGGTGAAGACCAACTCGCCACGCACCGGTTCGGCGCACTCGATATCCTCGTCGACGAGCGGTGGCTCCTCGACGGGGTACGGGTAGCGCATCCCCGGATGCGTTAGGATTTCGCTAAGGTCCAGCTTCATGGATGATTGCTTTGCCGGCCTACTCGGTCGGCGCCTCGAGCGCCTCACGCCCCCGACGGACCGTCACGATGGCCTTGCCCATCACGGTCTCGAGGTTGTTGAGGACATCTCGGGCATAGTCGTCGGCCCCGCGGCGGATCTCGCTGCCCTCGGTCTCGGCGCTGCGGATCAGCTCGTGGGCCTGCGCGGTGGCCATATGGATGATCTGGCTCTCGGACACCATCTCCAGCGCCTGGGCGCGGGCATCGGCCTCGATCTGCTGCGCCCCCATCTGCGCCTGCTGGATGATGCGCTGCGCCTCGGCCTGAGCCTCGTGGATGATCTGCTGCGCGTCGACGCGGGCGCTCTCCACCTGCTGCGCCGCGGAGTCCTTCGCCTCGTCGACGATGCGCTGCGTGTCGCGCGCCACCTTCTGCGCGCGCTTCATCTCCTCGGGCAGGTTCGCCCGTATCTTGAGCACGAGGTAGTAGAACTGCTCCTCGTTGAAGCCAACCCGTATGTTGAACGGGAGGTGCCGCGACTTCTCCGGCAGCTCCTCAAGCTGTTCCAGAAGGCGGAATACGTCGACGCTCTCCGCCTCGGGGGGCGTGTAGCTGCCGGTCAACGGAAGCGAGCGGGCCACGGTAGAGACGACTGCTTCCCCATTCTTAGGGGCGGACTTTGTCTCGTAGGCGTTGTCTAACACTTTCGGGCACCAATCCTTCCACGGAGCCGCCCAGCCTGGCGATCTCCTTGACGATGCTGGAACTCAGGAATGAATACTCCGTCGTTGTCATGACAAACACGGTCTCAACGTCGGGGCACAAGCGCCGGTTCGTGTGTGCCATCTGCAGTTCGTACTCGAAGTCCGACACGGCGCGCAGGCCACGCACAACGGCAGTGGCCCCAACGGTCTGCGCGTACTCGGCCAGCAGCCCACTGAACCGCGTCACGGTCACGTTCGGCAGGTGCGCACAGGCCTCCGAGAGCATCTCAACCCGCTCCTCTCCAGAGAACAGCGGGCTCTTCCTTCGGTTCACAGCGACGGCGACCGTCACCTGGTCGAACAGGCGCGAGGCCCGCTCGATGATATCCAGGTGGCCACACGTCACCGGGTCGAAACTGCCCGGCACGAGCGCTAGCGACATGACAGGTCCATTCGAGAGCGCACCGCGGGAGGCAGCCGGCGGCGACCTGCCCGCCCTCGCAAAGCGCCGTGGTGGGATGGGCGTCCCCGCCACTCCCAGTGCCGCGCCGTGGTGGGATGGGCGTCCCCGCCACTCCCAGTGCCGCGCCGTGGTGGGATGGGCGTCCCCGCCCGTCCTGGATCCCCCCGGACTAGACGTGAACCAGATCGAACCCGAACCGGCTCCGCCCCAATGCCCGCCGCAGCGGCTCATGCTCCGCCCGCGCCAGGTTCGGGTCGCGCTCGACCAACTCGAACGCCGCCCGACGCGCCTCATCCATCGTCGCGAAATCGCGCAGGATGTCTCCGAACGAGAACTCCGGCAGGCCGCTTTGCTTCGTGCCGAAGAACTCGCCCGGCCCTCGCAGACGCAGGTCCTCCTCCGCGATGCGGAAGCCGTCCTGCGTGTCCACCATCGCCGTCATGCGGGCGATGCCGTCATCGGTCTTCGGGTCTGCCAGCAGGACGCAGAACGACGCATGCTCGCCCCGGCCGACGCGCCCCCGAAGCTGGTGGAGCTGCGCCAGCCCAAACCGGTCGGCGTCCTCCACCACCATCACGCAGGCATTGGGCACGTCGACGCCGACCTCGATGACGGTTGTCGAAACCAGTACATCCGTCTCATGCGCCTTGAACTGGCGCATGGCTTCGTCCTTCTCATCCGGCCGCATCTGCCCGTGCAGCAGACCGATGCGGTAGTCCGGCAGGACGTCGCTGCGTATCCGATCCGCCAGCTTCGTCGCCGCCTGCACCTGCAGCTTCTCGGACTCCTCGACGAGCGGGCAGACGATGTACGCCTGGCGCCCCTGGTCCAGAAGCCGGCGCATCGCCTGGTAGACCGACGGCGCCTCGTTCTTGCGCTTCCAGTGCGTCTTGATCGGCTTGCGGCCCGGTGGCAGCTCCCCGATGATGGTCGTGTCCAGGTCGCCGTAGATGGTCAGCGTCAGCGTGCGCGGGATCGGCGTGGCCGTCATGATCAGCACGTGCGGCCGCTCCGCCTTGCGGTACAGCGCCTGCCGCTGCAGCACGCCGAACCGGTGCTGCTCATCGACCACCGCCAGACCCAGGCGGTCGAACACCACGTCGTCTTCGATGAGCGCGTGCGTGCCTACTACGATACGACTGTCGCCGCCGGCCAGCCGCTCCATCACATTCGCCCGAGAGCGGGTGCCGCGGCCGCCAACCGCCAGGTCCACCTCGAGGCCGAGGGGTTCCACCAGACGGCGCAGGACGATCGCGTGCTGCTGAGCCAGGATCTCGGTCGGGGCCATGAGAGCGGCCTGGTAGCCGTTCTCGACGGTCAGGAGCATGGCGGCGAGCGCCACGACGGTCTTGCCGGAGCCCACGTCGCCCTGGATCAGGCGGTTCATCGCCCGGCCGGACGTCACGTCGCCCACGATGTCGTCCACCGCGCGCTTCTGGGCCGACGTTAGCTCAAACGGCAAGATGCGTGCCAGATCGCCTTGATAACGCTCCCGATCCACGCGGAATGCATGGCCGATCGCCTCGCCGCGGTTCGCAGCGCGCCGCCGCGCCAGACCGACCTGCAGCAGGAAGAACTCCTCGAACACGAGCCGGTGGCGGGCCTTCTCAATGGCCTCCCAGCTCTCCGGAAAATGTACGCTGCGATAGGCGAATCGGCATTCGGCGAGGCGGTGGGTGCGCACGATCTCGGCGGGCAGCACTTCCTCGACCGCGCCGAGGTGGCTCGTCAGGACAGCATCCGCGACCTTGCGCAGGCGCTTCTGGCCGACGCCCTCGGTGGCAGGGTACACCGGCACGATGCGACCGGTGGAGAGGCTGTCGCCCTCCTCGGCGAACTCCTCCCACTCCGCGCGCTCGATCTCGATGGGCCCGAACCCGACGCGCTTGGCCCAGCCGTACACCACCACGGACCGTCCGCCGTCCGCGAGCCTGTCGAAGGTCTTTTGCTGGTAGGGCTGGCCGAAGAACACCAGGTAGGCGACGCCGCTCCCGTCGTCGAGCGCCACACGCGTGATGGCCAGGTTGCGGCGGTTGGTGGCGCTGGTCTCGACGGCGACGACGCGGCCCAGAATGGTGGCCTGGTCGCCGGGGCGCAGGTCGCAGATTCGGCGGAACTGAGTACGGTCTTCGTAGCGGCGCGGGATGTGGCGGAGCAGGTCGCCGGCGGTGAAGATGCCAATCTTGCCGAGGACGGTCGCGAGGCTGGGACCGACCCCCTTGACGAACTGGACCTCGTCATCGAGGGACCGACTGCCGCCGCGGCCTGGCGCCTCGTGTGGAGCGCCGCTTCGAACAGGTTTCTGCGCCGTGGCGTCCATCGTCTCTCCGCGCCGGCCGAGTGGTAGGGCAGTATAGCAAGGCTCGACTCGGTTGTCAACGTGCGACGGGGTCGCGCGCCTGGCAGCCTCGCCGGCCGACGACACCCGTGCCGAAGGTGGGCAAGCGGTGGCTCACCTGGGACTGTCAGTTTACCTCCCCTACCCCGCCAGAGTCAAACCGAGCACGCCCCCTACGGGAGGTAGAGGGCGTGCTCTGGTGGTCTTCGGACCCAACGAACATGGAGGCTCACTCAGGCCGCCGCGGTGGGGACGGGCGTCCCTGCCCGTCCAGCGCCTACCGCTGGCGGCGCCTGATCGCGACCGTCGCGCCACCCAGCAGGGCGCCGGCGAGCACGGCCAGGCTGCCGGGCTCCGGCACGTCCGGGTGCGACCCGAGCCCCGAAGCCGGCGCCAGGTCGTCCAGCCCGTACACGTACACGGCCGGCGTCAGCGCGGCGCTCGTCAGGTCGTACTCGTAGATGTTGAAGTCGCCGCGGGCCGCGATGAACAGCTTGCCCGTCCCGTTCGTGGTGATCCCGTCCGGCATCGGGATGCCGCCCCACGCGAGCAGGAGCGGGGCCGCGGCCAGGTTGTTCGGGTCGATGCCGTAGAAGCCGTTGGCGAAGAGCGCGCTGGCGTAGAGCCGGTTCGTGAACGGGTCGTACGTCAGGCCGTCCAGGCTGTCGAGACCCGGGGTGGACGCCAACACGGCGCCGGTCACCGGATCGAGCTGCACGAGTTGCTTGCCGGTCGGTCCCGCGTACCGGTTCCCGACGTTCGCGAACAGGCGGCCGGTGCCGTCGTAGGCGATGCCCTCCGGGTTGATGAGCCCCGTCGCGAGCGTGGTCGTCACGAGCGTGTTCAGGTCGATGCGATCGATGTTGCCGCCCCAGAACTCGCTGACCAGGACCGAACCGCCGCCTGGCTCGAGAGCGAGGTCGACCGGCGTGTTGAGCCCGCTGGCGAGCACCACGTCGGAGCTGGTCATCGGGTCGTAGCGCCGCACCGTGCCCGAATAGAGCTGGGAGTAGATGATGCGCCCGCTGCTGTCGAAGATGAGGCTGTCTGCCCCACTGAGCGTGTTGAGGACCGTCGTCACGGTCGCGGTGCTCGTGTCGGCCTTGAAGAGCAGCGACCCCTCGATCGAGGTGCCGTAGATCGTGTCGGCGCCGGCGCAGGCTGCAGCAGAGATGACGAGTGAGATGAGAACGGTTCTGGCGGCCAGTGCGGCCGCGCGCTGCAGGAGCTTGCCTTCGCTCATATGAGCCATTGCCATCCTCCTGAGATGATATTAAGCCAAGCTAAATGCCGCTGTCACAGACAGCATTGCATGAACCGTGCCAGAAGAGCCGAACAGAAGGAGGAGATGCGGGGGAAGGCGGAGATGCCCTCCCCCGCTGGTGGGTCAGTCCTCACCCTGAGCCTTGGTGAAGCCCAGCGCGCCGTCGAACTCCTGCAGCTTCTCCACGTGGGACCACTCGAGGGTCTCGCCGAGCTTCGCGACCACCGCGGCGATCTGCGCATTCGTCAGGCTGCCGGCCGCGTCGCGCTGCATCAGCCGGGCCGGGTACAGGTCGACGCAGTCCGTGATGGCGCCGGTCGACGGGTACACCTTGGTGCCGCGGTTGCCGATCATCTTCAGCGCGACCGGGGTGCCCTCGACGACCTTCTCGACGATCGGGCCAAGCTCCGCGGGCAGGAGCGTGGACTCGAGGAATACGTCGATGCCGACCACGCGCCGCGCCTTCGGCTCGAAGCCCTTCGGCCCCTCCGGCACCTCGGGCAGCTTGATCGCCTTGTACTGGCGAACCGGCCACTTGTCGGTCGCGCGGCCCAAGTTGCGGATGATCTCGTCGGCGTAGTCGGTGGTGGAGCCGCACTGGTCGTAGCCCACCACGTCGCCGGTGCGGACCTTCCCCTCCTCCAGCGTCACCATCACGGCGTTCTCGATGCTCGCGGCGGCCTCGAACTCGCCCAGGTAGCGCAGCATGAGGATGGCGGAGCCGAGCACGGCGGTCGGGTTGATGACGTTCTTACCCGCATACTTCGGCGCGGACCCGTGCACCGCCTCGAAGATGGCCACGTGCGAGCCCAGATTGGCGCTGGGCGCGAAGCCGAGGCCGCCCACGAGCGCGGAGGTGAGATCGCTGAGGATGTCCCCGTTCATGTTCGTCGTCACGATCACGTCGAACTGCTCGGGCTTCTTCACGAGTTGGTGCGCGCAGTTGTCGACGATCACGTGCCAGCTCTCGATGTCCGGGTACTCCGGCGCGATGGCCTCGAACGTGCGCTTCAGCGTGCCCTCCGTCAGCTTCATGATGTTCGACTTGGTGGCGCAGGCGACGCTCTTGCGGCCCTCGGCGCGCGCCAGCTCAAACGCGAAGCGGACGATCTTCTCGCAGCCCTTGCGCGAGATGAGCTTCAGGCACTGCGCCACGTTCGGCGTCTGCATGTGCTCGATGCCGGCGTAGAGGTCCTCGACGTTCTCGCGGACCATGACGAGATCGATGCCGCGGCCGCTGTAGGGCGTCTTGACGCCGGGGTACTCACGCACGGGGCGCACGTTGGCGTAGGTCTCGAAGAGCTTGCGCAGCGTCACGTTGGCGCTCTTCTCGCCGTAGCCCACGGGCGTGCCGAGCGGCCCCTTCAGGACGCAGCGGGTCTTGGAGATGGACTCGATGGTGTCCTGCGGCACGCCGGACGCGATGCCCGCCTTGAACACGCTCTCCCCGGCGTGGCGCACTTCCCACGCGATCGGCGCGCCGGTGGCCTCGACGATACGGCGCGTCGCCTCGACGCACTCGGGACCTATGCCGTCGCCAGGGATCAGGGTGACCAGCTTCTTCCCCTCGGGGGTCAGACAGATGCTCATGATGGCTCTCCAATCGGTACACGTTCGGAAGAGTATAGCCGCGCCGGTCAACCGCGCGCCGGATGCGCTGCTCCGGGAGACCATACGTTGCCTGGCGATGGGAGTGTCCCGGGGAGCTAGGTGCAGCAAGCGGCAACCCGGGTCGGCCAAGTTGTGTGGTACACACGTGTGGTTCCTCGCCGGTCCGCGTCGAAGCCTGCCGGGCTACCAGTACCCATCGACC
>CAZFLM010000056.1:0-4068 GCA_964519955.1 uncultured Chthonomonadaceae bacterium
CCGGTTACAGCAGACCGCTCCCTCACGGTCGCGGCTCGGACCCGCGTGCGTATCCGGGTGTTTCTGCGCCTACCCCGCGGCGGCGATGAACGCCTCGGTCTCCTCGCGGGTGCGGATGCCGGCGGTGGCGCCCATGCCGGTGACGCAGAGGGCGCCGACGGCGCTGGCGAAGCGGGCCGTGCGCTCCATGTCCCAGCCGGCCAGGACGCCGCAGAGGAAGCCGGCCACGTAGGCATCGCCGGAGCCGGTGCCGTCGACCGGGGTCACCTTGAACGCGCCGACCCTGACCTCGCCGTCGGCGGACTGGACGTAAGAGCCCTCCTCACCCATCTTCAGGGCAACGGTGCCGACGCCGGCGTCGCGCAGGGCCTTCGCCACGTCGCGCGGGTCCTGGAGGCCGGTCAGCTCCTGCCCCTCGGAGAGGCCGGGCATGAAGTAGTCGGAGTGGGCCAGGCAGGGGCCGAGGGTCTTCATCCAGCTCCCCGTGGCGTCCCACACGGTGTCGAGGGCGGTGATCTTGCCGCGGCGCTTGGCCTCCGCGAGGACGCCGCCCATCGGCTCGCCGTCGATGCCGGGCATCACGAGGGCGCCCGCCACGTGCAGCAGCTTGCTCTCGTCCACCACCTGCCAGTTCACGTCGGCGGCGGTGTACTTGGCGTTGCAGCCCAGATAGTGGAGGAACGTGCGCTCTCCGTCCTCGCCCACCAGGACCATCGTGGCGGAGGTGTTCGCGTCGGTGCTGCGGGCGACGCCGCGGGTGTCGACGTGGTTGCGCTCCAGCGTGTTCACGACGAAGTCGCCGAGGCCGTCCTCGCCCACCTTGCCCAGCACGGCGGTGTCGACGCCCAGGCGCGCCAGGCCGATGCCGGTGTTGGAGGCGCATCCGCCGATGGCCAGCGCCATGTTGTCGACGAGGCCGAGGCGGCCGCGCGGCGGCAGGGAGTCGATGGGGCGGCCCAGCAGATCTGCGACGAGGATTCCGAGACAAGCGACTTCGGGCATCTATGTCCTCCGTGGACGGGTGTTTGCGCGTGACGGCACGCCGGGTTGTTCGACGCGCCGCCCGGCAAGCCCTCCCACAGCAGGCCGCGCGATCGGCACGCGAGTGCCTGCGCCGGGCGCGCGGGGAGACGCGCGAGCCGGATGAGCGGCCGGCTGTGGGAGTCGGCGCCCGCCCGGCCCGCGCAGCACCCCGGCTAGGCGTTCGGGGTGAAGTCGTTCAGGGCACCGTGAGCCACCTGCAGTCCCTGCCCAGGCACGTACGTGAGAAGACCGTTGCGGTCTGTCCGGCCGAACTCCAATTCGCCTTGATGGTGCGCCAGAACGTGAAGCGCGACCGGGTCAGGGTGGCCCGCGTCCCGCCTTCCCCCTGAGTGCGCGAAGTAGCGGGCGCCCTTGATCTTGGCGTAGACGGTCTCGTTCAGGCCGTTGTCGCTGGTGTGGTGGGCGAGCTTGACCAGGTCGTACGGGCCCGCCTCATGGACGGTCTCGACGAGTGCGGCCATCATCTGCTCGATGCCCGGTACCATGGGGTCGGCGAACTGCATGTCGCCCGGCAGCAGGGCGGCGGCGCCGGGCTTGCCCAGTTTGAGGACGATGCTCATGTCGTTCTTAGCGCGCGAGCCGGCATCGCTGGCCCGTCCGTCGCTGGCCGGAGCCGCGGACACCAGCCTCCGGTAGGTGTCCGCTGGCGTCTCGTCGGCGGGCGCGGCGGCACCGAGAGCATCGGCGGTGTCGCGCGCGTGCTGGGCGATCGCGGCGGCACAGGCCTTGAGTTGCTCGTCGGTCGGGCCGAGGACCCGCAGTCCGATGCCAGCGAACTCCGCCGCAAGGTCCGCGAGATCGTCCTTACCGATGCGCACGACCCTGGTGCCTTGCCCTTCCAGGCGGGCGAGCATCTGCCTGTAGCGTGTCGGCAGATCGAGCGCGTCACGCATGAACTGGTTCAGTTCGTCGTCGCTCAGGTGGTCGTGCGGCTCCTGCGCGAGCGCGGCGGCGATGCGTGCCACGGTGAGCGCCTCGTCGGACAAGCCGTCACCGCCATCGGCGGATGGCCCGAACCCGAGGTCCTCGTCCTGAACCAGCGCCCAGGAAGCCGTCAGTTGGTCGTGCGCCACCATCTCGGGGAGACATCCGATGTGGTCGCTGTGGCAGTGGGTCACGACGAGAAGAGACACATTGAACGGCGGCGGGTGACCCAGGATCGCCTCCAACTGCTTGGGGATCTTCGCGGACTTCGGGCCCAGCCCGTCATCGCCCAGCCGGCCGCCGTCGATCAGCACGGTTGCGCCGGGAAAGACACCCAGGATACAATCGCCGTACTTCTCCGAGCCCATGTCGAGTACATAGAATCGTGCTGCGTTCGCATCGCTCATCGCCCCGCTCCTCCTTGTTGCGGTCGTCCTCGATATCGCGCGACACGGCCCCCCGGGGCAGGGCTCAGCCGCCCCGCCCACACCCCCCCGACATTATATCCAAATATGGTGATTCTGTCAAACCGACCGTGCGAGCGACTGATAGGTCCGCTCAGCCTTGACGGGGCGGGGGCGGCTGGATATAGTAGTGCATCCATGCTCGGGAGGGCGTCTATCATGTCGCGCGGGGCCCGCATCTCCGTCCGGGCCGCAGTCGTTCTGGTGCTGGTATCGAGCCTCTCCCTCGTGGGGCTGGCGTGGTTCGGCCGCACCGGGACCGGCGCCTCGGTTGTCACCCTCTTCGTGTCGGGCGATACGCGCAACTATCTGGAGCCGTGCGGGTGCCGGCGCGACCAGGCGGGCGGCATCGGCGCGCGGGCGACGCTCATCGAGCGGAACCAGGCGGGCGACCGGCTGACCGTGGACGTGGGGAACCTGACGAGCGGCGATCGGAGCTACGAGCTGCTCAAGCTGGACTACCTGCTGCGCGGCATGGCGCTCATCGGATACGACGCGGTGAACCTGGGCCGGCGCGAGGCCGGGCTCGACCGCCAGACGCTGGCGAAGATCGTGGCGCGCCGCGAGGCCCCGTTCGTCTCGTGCAACCTGCTTGACTCTCAGACGGGCGAGCGGATGGCGGCGGAGTCCCTCGTCGTGAAGGCCGGCGGCGTCCGCATCGGCATCACCGGGGTCGTGGAAGCGCCGGCGGACGAGGTGGGCCCCGGACTGCGGATACGGCCCGCCGCGGAGGCCCTCGCCGACACACTGCCGGCCCTGAAGGAGCGCTGCGACACGGTGATGGTTCTGGCGTGGGCGCGCCCCGAGACGCTGAAGGCCATCGCCGAGCGGTTCCACGAGATCGACTGGCTGCTCGGCGGCGACGTGCCGCAGTCCAGCGACAAGGCGGAGCTGCTGAACCGGGCCGAGGCGTTCAACGTCGTCGGCAAGGGCAAGGTGCTCGGCAAGCTGACCTTCGTGCCGGCCGGCGGCAAGCTGGAGCTGAGCGACTCGGCGGCCATGCGCGTGGCGGACACGATCCCCTCGCCTCCCAGGATCACTGCGCTGCTCGACGAGTACCGGAAGGCGCTGCGCGAGCGCTCCGTGGAGCCCACCTCCGAGGAGGGGATGGAGCCCATCGCCACGGCGATGACCGCGGACCGCTACCTCGGGCAGCAGGCGTGCGCGGGCTGCCACCCGGCGGCGCACCGCATCTCGGCGGCGTCGAAGCACGTGACGGCGCTCGCGACGCTGGAGAAGAAGAACGCGCAGTACGACCCGGAGTGCCTCCGGTGCCACGCGGTGGGCTACGGGGCAAAGGACGGGTTCGTCAACGCGCGGAAGACGCCGGGGCTGGCGGGGGTGCAGTGCGAGAACTGCCATGGGCGGGGCGGCGACCACGTGGACGCGCTGCGCTCGGGCCGGGCCGCGAAGACGCTGCGCCCGGTGACGCCCAACACGTGCGTGAAGTGCCACGACCGCGAGAACAGCGAGAGCTTCGACTATGATCGATACTGGCCCAAGATCAAGCATTGAGGGGCTGCCGCCGAGGGCGGCGGCGGTCCATGGCCCAGCGTGGCACGGCAACGGCCCGGCGGGGCGCGGAGGCCCCGCCCCACGGGTGGCGGCGGTCCACGGCAACGGCCCGGCGGGGCGC
>CAZFLM010000056.1:4168-6933 GCA_964519955.1 uncultured Chthonomonadaceae bacterium
GTGGCGGCGGTCCACGGCAACGGCCCGGCGGGGCGCGGAGGCCCCGCCCCACGGGGTGCGCGCGCGACGTGGTGGGTCGCGGCGGCGGTCGCGCTCTTCGCGATGTGCGGCGGCGGTGCTCGGGCGGATGTGGCGTGGACGGACTACGCGACGGGGAGCCGGAGGGCCGCGGCTGAGGGCAAGCCGCTGTTCATCGACTTCCGGGCCGAGTGGTGCGGGCCGTGCAAGATGCTGGAGAAGGACACGTTCCCGGATGCGGGAGTGCAGAAGCTGCTGAGCCGGTGCGTGGCCGTGCGGGTGGACGTGGATCGGGACGCCGCGACGGCCCGTCGGTTCGGCGTCGCCAGCATTCCGCGGCTGATCCTGGTGGTTGGCGGGAAGCGCACGCTGGATGTCACCGGCTTCCGGCCGGCAGCGGACCTCCGCCGCGAGCTGCAGGAGGAACTCACCGGCAAGGCGGTGGTGGAGGCCCCGCCCGACAGCGCGGCGCCGCAGCCCAGCCAGGATCCGCCCGCGATCCAGGGGCTGCGGGCCAGCATCGAGAAGCGGCAGTACGCGACCTGGCGCAAGCAGAACGCCGGGCGCCTCGGAGCTGCCCTGAAGGCGCTCGTCATGCGGCTGGGCTCGTTCGACAAGGGCGAGCAGCGCGACGCGGAGGAGCTGCTGGCGCAAACGGGCGACGACGGGATCGCGGCGCTGGCGCAGGGACTGTCGGACCCGGTGCTGGCGGTGCGGGTCGCGTCGCACCAGTTGCTCGCGCGGCTCGTGCAGCGCCCCGGCCAGCCGGCGTATGACCCGTGGGCGCCGAAGGCCGAGCGGGCGGCGGCTGCGCGGGCATGGGTCGCGTGGTGGCACGGGCGTCCGGGCGGAGGAGGCAGGTGAGGGCAGGACCAGTCAGCGCCGGCTACTCCGACGCCGTGGAGGGTTACGGCAACGACCCGGCGGGGCACGGAGGCCCCACCCTACGGGCCGCCTGCGTGGCGCGTCGAACGCCGCCAAGGATCGTGGCGGTCAACTGCGATCGGGTGGTGCTACGATCTGCCTTGGTCGTGCTGCTGGTGCTCGCGTCGCTGCCGGCGCTGTGCCAGTCGCCGCCTACCCCACCCGACCTGGTGATCCCGCCGGTCACGCCGCGGGCGCATGCGTACCACCTGATCCTGTACACGCTCTACTTCGCCGGGACGGCGTGGGGCTGGGCGGGGCTGTGGTGGTTTGTGCGGTCCGGATGGTCGCGGCGATGGCGGGAACTGGCCGAGAGGCGATTCCGCGCCCCGTTCCTGCGCGTTGTGCTCTACTACGCCGTGTTCAGCCTCGCGGTCCTGGTCTGGGCGCTTCCGCTCTCCGGCGCGTATGCGCTCATCGAGGCGCGGTACGGGTTCTCGACGCGCACGTTCGGCGGGTGGCTGGCGGACCAGGCGCGCGGCTATGCGGTCGGGCTCGTATTCGCTCCCGTCGTGGCGGCCGGCTACTGGCTCCTGCGCGTCTCGCCGAAGCGGTGGTGGCTGTGGCTGTGGGCAGCATCGGCGCCCTGGATCCTCGGCACGCCCATCCTCCAACCGGTGCTCGTGGCCCCGCTGTACAACGACTTCCGGCCGATGCCGCCCGGCCCGCTGCGCGATCGCATCGAGGCGCTGGCGCGACGCGCGGGGATCGGCGATGCCACGATCCTGGTGGTGGACTCGTCGAAGCGCACGCGGAAGCAGAACGCCTACGTGACGGGGCTCGGTCCGACGCACCGCATCGTGCTGTGGGACAACCTGGTGCGCTCGTCGCCGCCGGACCAAGTGGAAGCGGTCGTGGCGCACGAGATCGGGCACTACGTGCTGGGGCATCGCTGGCGGGGGCTGCTCTGGGGCGTGCTGGGCGCCGGCGTTATCCTGTGGCTCCTCAGCCGCGTGCTGCCCGTTCTGATCGAGCGCATGCAGGCGCGCTGCGGACTCGAGGGGCTCGGCGATCTCGCAGCCCTGCCGCTGGTTGCGCTCGTGCTGTCGGTGATGCTCTTCCTGCAGTCGCCCGCTGAGGCCGCCATCTCGCGATGCTACGAACGGGAGGCCGACCGCTACGAGCTGCGGCTGACGGGCAACGGCAAGGCCGCGGCGCGCCAGTTCATCCGGTTCGTGCGGCAAGACTACGCCGACCCGGACCCGCCCGCCATCGCCCTGTTCTGGTTCTACACGCACCCACCGATCCGCGAGCGTGTGGCGACGGCGCTGGGACAGCGGTAGCGCCCTGGCGGGCGAGAGCAGGTATCCTCGGGAGAGACCAGTGGCTTTGAGGAGGACGGATCGACCATGAAGATGCTGTTCATCATCTGCGAAGCTGGCATCGACGACCGGGTGATGCAGGGCCTCACGGCCATCGGCGCGCCCGGCTACACGCGGTTCACCGACGCCATCGGCAGCGGGAAGCACGGCGTGCGCGAGGGTTCGCCGGTCTGGCCGGGCAAGAACTCGCTGGTGCTCTCGTGCGTTCCGGACGAGTTGGTGGCGAAGGTGAAAGCCCTGATCGCGAAGCTGAACGAGGAGCGCCAGGGCCGCCTGGTCATCAAGGTATTCGCGATGGACGCGGAGGAGTTGGTGTAGGGATCGGCGAGCGAGCGCCTGCGGGTTACGGCGGACCGCTCCCTCACGGTCGCGGCTCGGTACGCTGTGCATGGTGCCCCGGCCATCCGAGCCGGGAACGTGAGCGACCGGTCTGTGCGGATACGCGAGCGCCTGCGGGTTACGGCGGACCGCTCCCTCACGGTCGCGGCTCGGCACGCTGTG
>CAZFLM010000056.1:7033-42519 GCA_964519955.1 uncultured Chthonomonadaceae bacterium
GATACGCGGGCGCCTGCGGGTTACGGCGGACCGCTCCCTCACGGTCGCGGCTCGGTACGTTGTGCGTGACGCAGCGGCCATCCGAGCCGGGAGCGTGAGCGACCGGTCTGTGCCGATACGCGGGCGCCTGCGGGTTGCTACGGCGATTCGAGCCGTGGAGACCCAAAACCCCAACGACGCCATGAAGGAATTCACACTTCGGCTGTAGAACCAGGGCACCGGGCTCGCCTTGGCGCGTCCTTCGGATTGTGCGTCGGTGTAGCCATGCCGCTGGACCGCATCTTCCTGCTGCTGCCAAATGCGCTGCTTGACTACACCGGTGTAGCATGTGTATGATACGAAAGCTGTCGATTTTCCCCATTCTCCAGTGCTCCGCCGGGCTGCCTCGTCCGTCGGCAGTGGTGGAAAGGACACCGTCTATGGTCTCCACCCGGACGCGTTCCGGGCGACCTTTTGCGTGCGTCGCCCTGGTCTCCCTGCTGGCTCTCGTCGCGGCACCGCCTGTTTGGGCAAAGGATGCCAAGGAGGAGTACAAGCGGCTCGCCTCGCAGGTGGACGCACGCAACCTTGGCGCCACGATCGATGCCCTGTCGCGGATGGGTGCGACTACCCCTGGCGGATACGGCTCGCGCGTAGCCGGCTACCCCGGCGATGCCGACGCCGCCCGCTATGTCGAGGCGAAGTTCCGCGACTACGGGCTCAAGAACGTCCGCACCGAGGAGTTCGAGGTCGCCGCGCCGATCGACAAGGGCGCCGAGATCACGCTGGGCAACATCAAGCGGCGGATCTACCCGCTCTGGCCGAACCTCGTCCGCACCTCGCAGTTGCCGCCGAACGGGCTCACCGCGCCGATCATCTACGTCGGCGACGGACAGCTCGCGAACTTCAACGGCAAGGAAGTCGAGGGGCGCATCGTCCTGGTCGACTTCAACAGCCGTGCGGAGTGGCTCAACGCGCCTCGTCTCGGCGCCAAGGCCGTCATCTTCGTCGCGCCGGACAGCACCATGCGCGGCGAGGCCGAGGCCAAGTTCGTCTCAATACCGATCTCCATTCCGCGGTTCTGGATCACGCGGTCGGAGGTCGTTCCCTTGTTGGCCGCCACGTCCGGCGGCGCAGAGCCCTCCTGCAACATCAAGTGCGACATGCCCTGGGAGCGGCGGAAGTCCAGGAACATCTTCGGGATGATCGAGGGCTCCGATCCGAAGATGAAGGACCAGGTCATCGTCGTCCAGGGCTACTACGACTCGATTTCCGTGGTCCCGACCCTGGCGCCTGGCGCCGAGTCGGCGTGCGGCATGGCGAGCCTGCTCGAGCTGGCGCGCATCTACAGCCGCCCCGAGAACCGGCCCGGCCGCAGCATGTTCTTCGTGGCCACGAGCGCGCACCACAACGCGCTGCAGGGCGTCCGCGAGTTCGTGAACAACCACATCGACGAGTGGGCCCAGCCCAGCATCGTCGAGAAGGCCGTCTCCAAGGAGCTGTCCGGCAAGTGGGCCATCGGCCTCGGGATCGTGCTGGCGCTCCTGCTGATCTGGTTCGTCGGGCGGATGCTCGGCCCGCTGCCCGTGCGCACGGATGAGGAAGGCAATCCGCTGCCCGCCCCCACCGGCAAGCGCGCACTTCTGGCACGGATGAACGCCGGCAACTGGATACTGGCGGTCCTCGTCTTCGCCGCGCTGCTGACGAACGCCCTCTTCTACGCGAACCCGCGCAACCAGAACCTGCGCAAGCCGGACGCCATCTACCTGTGGGCCGGGCTCGACCTCACCAGCCAGACCCGCGGCGTCGGCATCTTCTACAAGGGCTGGTTCTACGATTTCCGCGAGGACATCCAGGGCGGGTTCAGCGACATCGCCCGCGTCTGCCGCGAGAACGCCGAGAAGATCGGCAACGTGCTGGGCTTCGACAACAAGAAGGTGTTCGCGGACGGCGTGAACCCGGTCGACGGCAAGAACTGGCGCAACTACATCCCGGGCAAGCCCGCGTTCGACTCCGAAGTCGTCACGATGGCTCAGGGCAAGGGCGTCACGTTCGCCTCGATCGACGACGCCCGCGCGCTCATCGACACGCCGTTCGACACGCCGGACAAGGTGAACGTCTCCAACCTGGCGTTCCAGACCAAGCTGCTGGCGTGCGAGTTCTACCATATCGTCACCGACACGAACGAGCCGGGCGACGTGAACGCGCAGCGCATGCCGATCACCGAGCCGGGCAAGTGGTCGCGCATGGCCCTGCAGGGCGGCTTCGCGACGCTCCGCGGGCGCGTCACGCTGTTCAACCCGAAGAAGAGCTTCGTCGCCTACGCCGATCCGGCCCTCGCCAACTCGCTCGTGGTGGTCCGCAACCGCACCAAGAGCTACATGGGCGTGCGCGGCAACATGGTGCAGGTGGTCTACGACGAGCCGTCGACCGGCCAACGCAACGTGTACGAGTTCCGGGGCGTCGCGCCGCTGACGGCTTCGGGCGGCAACGCGGTGACGCGCGTCCTCGCCTTCCACATGGACACGCGCCAGACCGTGAAGGACCCGGTCACCAAGCAGGACATCCCGAACCCGTCCCTGGGCGAGATCGACTACGCGCCTGACCTGGGCGTCACCGGCGCGAAGTACATGCCGCTCGACGTGAGCGTGACGACGGCGACGAAGGAAGTGCCGGTCATCCTCTTCCGCTGCGTGCCGACCGCCATCTTCGACCTCGTCGACCAGCAGTCCCTGCGCGCGCTGGCCACCATCGACATCCTGGACGGCGACAGCAACGGCGAGCCGCGCATGTTCGGCTACATGATCGACCCGCAGGACCCGGGCATGGTGGGCTCCTACGTGGAAGACATGGCGGTCATCTTCTCGCAGCCGGGCACGCGCCTGAAGATCATGATGGGCGCCGGGCCGGCCGCCACGCGCTTCCTGCTGATCAACCCGACCTACGATCCTGCCGACCCGCTGAACAAGAAGGGCTCCTCCGACTTCAGGCCGGAAGGCATCGGCTACCTCGTAGGCGGCGACCCGAACGAGGCCCAGGACGCCGAGCTGCGCGGCAAGACGACGCTCGACAAGTACGATCCGAAGCGCGAGATTGCCCGCGGCGGCGCCATCTACCACACCGCGTACCACGTGGCGAAGGACGTCTGGATGCTGGACGACTCGCGCATCCAGCGCCTCGCCAAGTACCGCATCGTGAACCAGGGCATCAACGACCTGCACAAGCTGGCCTGGGACCCGGCGACGCACCAGGGAGCCATCGAGCGCGCCGAGAAGGCGCGCGACGCGAAGGACTGGCGCAAGTTCTACTCCGAGAGCCGCGCCGCGTGGGGCTTCGCCTCGCGCGAGTATCCGGATGTGCAGCGTACCGCCGTCGACGTGGTGCAGGGCGTCCTGTTCTACCTGGCCCTGCTCATCCCGTTCGCCTACTTCGTGGAGCGCCTGTTCTGGGGCTCGTATGACCTGAAGCGGCAGCTCAGCTATGCGGCGCTCATCTTCCTGGGCATCTTCCTGCTGTTCAGCAAGGTGCATCCGGCGTTCGACATCACCATGAACCCGGTGATCGTCCTGCTCGCCTTCATCATGCTGGCCCTCTCCTGCATCGTCATCGCCCTGATCGGCGGCAAGTTCGAGGAGCAGCTCAAGCAGATGAACCGGGAGGTGTCCGGCGTCCACAAGGCGGACATCGGGCGCGTGTCGGTGGCAGTGGCCGCGTTCAACCTCGGCATTTCGAACATGCGGCGGCGCAAGGCGAGAACCGTCCTCACCTGCATCACGCTCGTGCTGCTGACATTCACGGTGCTGTCATTCACCTCGGTCGTGCAGACGATGCGCTTCAACCAGGTGCCCGCGCCAGGCGAGCCACGCTACAACGGCCTCATGGTGCGTACCGCCATGTGGGACCAGCTCCAGGAGCCTGCCTTCCGCCTCCTGGAGGATGAGTACGGCCGCACCAACTCGGTAGCGCCGCGCTCGTGGTTCTTCGGCACCCAGTTGGGCGAGCAGTCGTTCCTGACGATCAAGCGTGCGGACCGCCAGTACGACGCGAAGGCGCTGGTCGGCCTGACGCCGCAAGAGGCCAACGTGACTAGCCCGCAGGATGCGCTCATCGCGGGCCGCTGGTTCCAGCCGGGCGATACGTACGTCGTGATCCTGCCGGACGCCATCGCCACCGCGCTGCGGGTGGAGCCGAGCGACGTGGGCAACGCGACCGTGTCGTACGCGGGCGTCGACTACCGGGTCGTGGGCATTCTGGACACGCAGAAGTTCAAGGCGATCAAGGACCTCGACAACGAGACCCTGACCCCGGTCGACTTCATCCTGATGCAGAAGCTCACGCGCCAGGGCAAGGCCGGCGGCGGCGACTCGGGCTTCCGGGAGTACACCCACCTCGAGCCGGACTCCGTGTTCTTCGTACCGTATCAGACGGCGACCAACCTGGGGGCCGAACTCCGATCGCTGGCACTCGACTTCGGCGACGCCGACAAGGTCACCAAGACGCTCGAGCCGCTCATGCACCGCCTGGGCCTGAACCTGTATGCCGGTCGCAAGCCGGTCAAGGGGTCGCCGTCGATCGAGCGCTACTCGTCGATCGCGACGACGTCGGGCAAGGGCATGGAACTCGTGTTCTTCCCGGTCCTGATCGCGGCGCTCATCGTCCTGAACACGATGCTGGGCTCGGTGTTCGAACGCATCAAGGAGATCCACATCTTCTCGTCGATCGGTCTGGCGCCGGCGCACATCGCGATGCTGTTCATCGCTGAGGCGCTCGTGTACGCGATCCTCGGGTCGGTGGCCGGCTACCTGCTCGGCCAGTTGGCGACGAAGGTGCTGGTGCTGACTGGCGCGTTCCAGGGCCTGTACCTGAACTTCTCGTCGGTCTCCGCGGTGCTCACCACCCTGGTCGTGGTCTCCGTGGTGCTCCTCTCGACGCTGTACCCGGCGCGCAAGGCAGCGGAGGTGGCGACGCCTGCCATCGACCGCACGTGGCGCGTGCCCGAGCCGGACGGCGACGCCTGGACCATCCCCCTGCCCTTCTCGGTCACGGGCGAGCAGGCCTCGGGCCTCAACGGCTTCCTCTCGGAGTGGTTCGCAGCGTACGAGGAGTACAGCATCGGCGACTTTGTGACCCAGAATGTGGAGAGCGAGGAGTTCGAGGCGCTCGCGGCCACGGCGACGGAGGCTGCGCGCACCGGCTACCGCATCTCCTGTATGACGTGGCTCGCCCCGTTCGACCTGGGCGTCAGCCAGCGGGTCCAGATCGAGACGCAGCCGACGGCCATGGCCGACGTGTTCGACATCCGCGTCGTGATCCATCGCGAGAGCGGCGACATCTCGAACTGGAAGCGCGTGAACCGGCGGTTCCTGAACACGCTGCGCAAGCAGTTCCTGATCTGGCGCACCCTGAAGCAGGGCGACCGCGACAAGTACCTGAAGGCCGAGGGCGAGGCCGGGACGCCGCCCGCCGGCGGGCTGACACCGCAGCCTGCGGACTGAGGGCACACCGATGGCCGTCGCACTGGCCGACGCGAAGCCGAAGTCGCGAAGCAAGGTCACCTTCGAGGAGTTCATCGAGCGCTCCGAGGGCAAGTTCTCGGAGTGGGTGGACGGCAAGGTGGTGCCGATGTCAGCCGACACGATGCACCAGAAGCTGGTTCAGTTCCTATCGCATCTCGTCGCGGCCTTCGCGGAGACCCGGAGCGGTGGCACCGTGTTGACGGCGCCAGCCTTGATGCGACTGCGGCACCGGCCATCGGGGCGCGAGCCGGACGTAATGTACGTGGCCAAGGAGAACGAGGGCCGCGTGCTGGCGGGGTACGTCGACGGGCCCGCGGACCTGGCGGTCGAGGTTGTGAGCACGCAGAGCCGGGTGCGGGATCGCCGGGAAAAGTACTACGAGTATGCCAAGGCCGGCGTGCGCGAGTACTGGTTGGTGGACCCGGAGATGGGCACGGTGGAGTTCTTCCGGCTGGGCGAGGACGGGGCGTACTACCCCATCGCGCCGGGTGAGGGTGGCAAGCTGCGCAGCGTGGTTCTGGAGGGCCTGGCCATCGATCCGCAGTGGCTGCTCGGCAAGCCGCTGCCGCCGGTGATTGGCGTGATGCGCGAGATCGGGATCATCTAGCCTCAGCGGGGTTGACCATGGCGAACGCGATGCGGTTTGCAGTGGCTCTCATCCTGGCGTCGGCGCTTGCCGGCGCGGCGCGTGCCGACGTGAAGGGCACGGCGATCCTGAAGCAGGCGTTCTCGACGCTCCACGCGGCGAAGACGTTCCGCGCGAAGGTGACCCACACCGAGACGGAGCGACGGCTATCGCGTGAGCAGACGGGCGTCGTCCTCACGATGAAGCCCAACCTGATGCGGTTCGAGTTGACCGGGCGGATGGCTCCTACGTTCGTGTCGGACGGCAAGACCTACTACATGTACGCCAAGGGCGGCCAGATCTACCGGAAGATGCCCGTCAAACCGAACCAGGGCGAGTTCTTCGGCCTGTGGGAAGGCGAGGTCGACTCGTTCTTCGGCGGCGCGACGCTGGTCGGCAAGGTCCAGGCAGACTACGTGGGACCGACGCGGCACGCGGGCAAGGACTGCGACGTGGTTCGCGTCACCATGAAGGAGCCGGATCGCACGGCCGTCTACACGATCGGGCGAGCGGATCACCTGATCTACAAGTCGGTGATGACGATCGCCGAAGGCGGCCGTTCCAGGACCCAGACGAACGTTCTGTCGGAGATCAAGATCAACGGGCCGATGAAGGCGAGCGAGTTTCGCGCGGCGCCCGGCCCGGGGATGCAGGAAGCGCCGTCGAGGCCGGCCCCGCCGAGCGACCGCATCGGGCTGTAGGCGGCTTGGGCGGGCACGGAGGCCCATCCCGCCACGGCGCCAGGCGCTCGCGTCGAGCCGCATGGCCTATCGAGCGTCACACAAGTGGAACGCAGCGTCTCGCGTTCCGTGCCTGATAGCAGCAAACACCTATTCCGTGTAACACCTGACCCAGGGGGACTTCGCGCTTGGCAATCGACGACTTCGCACGTGCGAGAGCACAATCAGAGGAATCGTCAGCCGAGGAAGGCGCCGAGCAGCAGGGCGTCCGCTTCGAAGAGGGCTTCACCGGCAAGTCCATCGTCGGTGCTCTCTTTGTCGGCTTCATCATGCTCCCGGGCGCTCTGTACCTGGGCTTGGTGGCCGGCCAGGGACTCGGCTCCGCGGCGCAGTGGGTGACCATCGTCCTCTTCTCGGAGGTCATGCGTCGATCGTTCCTGCCCATGAAACGGCAGGAGATCTACATCCTCTTCTACGTCGCGACCATGCTGTCGAGTGCGCTGATGGCGGACCGCGGCATCTCGGGCGGGCCATTCGGCTACCTCATCTGGAACCAGTACTTCCGGCAGGCGCCACAGGCAGGGGTCATCGCGAGCGAGATCCCGACCTGGGTGGTGCCGGCGGCGGGTTCTGCGGCCCTGAAGAACCGCTCGTTCTTCGACCAGGCGTGGCTGATACCGATCATCCTGCTGATCGTGAACGAAGTGCTCGGCCGCCTGAACTGGATGAGCATGGGGTACGTGCTCTTCCGCGTCACGTCGGACGTCGAGAAGCTCCCCTTCCCCATGGCACCGGTTGCCGCATCCGGCGCAACGGCGCTGGCCGAGGCGGCCTCCAAGGAAGAGTCCTGGCGGTGGCGGGTCTTCTCCATCGGGACGATGGTCGGCCTCGTGTTCGGCTTCTTCTACGTGGCGATCCCGGTCTTCACGGGCGTTGTGTTCAACAAGGCGCTGCAGCTCATCCCGATCCCGTTCTTCGACTTGACGAGCAGCACGGAGACCATCCTGCCTGGCGCTCTGACAGGCATCTCCGGCGACCTCGGCCAGGTTCTCGTCGGGTTCGTGCTCCCGTTCCCCATCGTCGCGGGTCTGTTCACGGGGTCCATCTTCTGCAAGGTGTTCCCCATGCCGCCCATCCTGAGCCACTACCACATGTTCGGTGGCGCCATGGACGGCGGCTGGACGCGCGGCATGGACGTGTTCAACACCAAGATCACGACGGACATCAAGTTCTGGATGTCGATCTCGGTCGGCCTGCAGCTCGCGGTCGCTCTGATCGGTATCGTGGCCGTCGTGAAGTCGCTGCTGCGGTTCAAGGCTGAGACCAAGGGGCGCGGCCTCTTCTCGCAGACGCCCAAGGGCCGCGGCGACGTCAGCATCCTGATCCCGCTCGGCATCTGGTTCGTCATCACCTGCTTCTACATCGGGCTGACCCAGTTGCTGCTGGGCATCAACGGCCATGCCGGCATGTTCCCGTGGGGCCTCCTGATCTTCTTCGGGCTCATCTGGACGCCGATCAACTCGTTCATCAGCGCCCGCATGATGGGCATCACGGGCTCCGGCGTCTCGTTCCCGTACCTGAAGGAAGTCTCGGTGATGAAGTCGGGCTACCAGTACGTCGATATCTGGTACGCGCCGATCCCGCTCGCGGACTACGGCCCGCTGGCGCAGCGCTTCCGCGAGGTCGAGCTGACGGGAACCAAGTTCTCCAGCGTCGTGAAGGTGGAGTTCCTGGTCCTGCCGATCTTCCTGGTCTCGTCATTCATCTTCTGGGCCTTCTTCTGGCACACGAGCCAGATCCCGTCGTCGCAGCACCCGTTCGCCCAGCGCTTCTGGCCGCTGCAGGCCACGTTCGGCGCCATGTTCCAGTCGATCAACAAGGAGGGCGGCCCGAAGTGGGTGCTGGAGGGCCTGAACGGGTACCGCATCGGGGCGGGCATGGGTGTCGGCCTGGTGCTGTACGGCATCACGAGCGCGCTGCACCTGCCGGCCATGTTCTACTACGGTCTTGTGGGAGGCGTGGGCGCGTGGCCCGCGGACGTCATCCCGATCTTCTTTGGGGCATGCCTGGGCAAGCGGTACTTCGCGAAGCGGTTCGGCACCGACCAGTGGCAGAAGTTCTCGCCGGTCCTCTTGGCGGGCTTCGCCTGCGGAACCGGACTGATCTCGATGGCGGCGATTGCCTTATCGCTGATCGCCAAATCGGTGAACTACTTACCGTTCTAGCGACGACGAAGCCCAGCGGGGACGCGGCAAGCAGCGTCCCTGCTGAGACAACGACGGCGGCTGCCCCTGCCGGCATTGGCGGGAATCTGTGCAAGAGACATCATCGCGCCTTCGCGGCGCGCTAATCTGGACGACGGCGCTGTCGGTGGCTCTGTGCTGGCTGCCGCTGATCGGGCCGTTCGTGGCGGGGTACGTGGGTGGCCGCAAGGCGCGCGTTGGCGCCACGGCATCGGTGGCCGGCGCCATCCCCGCGGCGCTCTGGGGGCTGATGCTCTGGTATGTCCTCGGCAGCCGCGAGATCACCGTGGGCAAGGACACGTTCACGCTCGCGATCCTGCTGCCGCTGGCTCCGGCGACAGCCCTGACGCTGCTGGGCGGGGCGCTGCTGGGCGCGACGGGCCGGGGCGTTCGCTCGCTGGGCGCCTTCCTGGCCCTGGGCGGCCTCGTGCTGGTCGGCGTGCGCGTCAACGACGTGATGGCCTTCTTCAAGCCGCTGATGTCGAAGCCGGCCGCTCCGTCCCCTACCGCGGCCGCCGCGTCGGGATCGTGCGAGCAGAACCTGAAGGACCTCTACGGGGCGATCTCGCTGTACGCCGGAAGCTGGGACGATTGCCTGCCGCCGGCGGACCGTTGGGCGACCGCGATCGCGGACTCCTCCGGCAAGGCGGAGCTGGTGCGCTGCCCTGGGGCGAAGGCCGGCACGCGCGGCTACGCGATGAACAAGGCGCTGGGCGGCAGGAAGCTCAGCGCGATGCCGAAGCAGGGCGAGACGCCGCTGATCTTCGACTCCGACGCCAGCGGCGACAGCCCGACGGAAGACGCCTCCGCACCGGCCCCGGCAGGCCGGCACGGCGGGAGGAGCTACGTGCTGTACGCAGATGGTACCGTCAAGTCGCGGTAACGCCAAGGAGCGTCCGAGATGAGCATGCCACCGCCACCGCCGCCAAGGCAGGGCAAGGGACCGGGCTTCTACATCGCCGTCGCCTTGTGCGTCGGGTGCGCTGGGTTGCTCGTCTTGATGGCCGTGATGGCCGCGGTGCTATTCCCGGTCTTCAGCCAGGCCCGACACCAAGCGCAGGAGATCTCCTGCCTGAGCAACCTGAAGCAGCAGGGGCTCGCGCTGAGGATGTACACGGTCGACTATGACGACGTCCTGCCGCGGACGGCCGTGTGGATGGACAAGCTGGCGCCCTACACGAGGCGCGACGCGGTGTTCCACTGCCCGGGCCTGAGCCGCCAGGGCAAGGGCCCGTACGGATACGCGTACAATGCTGGGCTCTCGGGCAAGTCCTGGGGCGGCATCGCGGCGCCCGAATCGGTCAGGACGCTCTACGATTCCACCCAGCTTGAGCGCAGCGCGTCGGACAAGATGACTTCCCTGCCGGTCCCCGGACGCCACGGAAGCGGAAGCCACAGGGGCAACAACGTGGGATTCGGGGATGGCCACGTCAAACTGGTAGCGGACTAGCTTTTGGCAACTACGACACAACAAGCCGTGACGAAACGCACCCTGATAGGTTGGGACGGAGTTCGATTCACCGTGCCGCCGGAGTGGAACCTGACGGGCATTCCCGCGGACCGGTTCAGCGGGTACCTGAAGGTCGACTCGCCGGGCACGATGTTCGTGCAGGTGAAGTGGACCAACCCGGGCCACATCAAGGTGCGCTCGCTGGCAGACCTGCTGATACGGGCGTGGCGGACGTACAAGAAGCCCGCGGCCCCCGCCGAGCCGCCGGACATCCGATCGAACCTGGATGCGTTCCTGAAGGAGACCGCCAAGCAGGCCAAGAAGGCCAAGGCGCCGTTCGACTCCAAGGTGCGGCCCGAGGCGAAGGAGCACGGCGGAGAGCGCACGGCCATCTCGTTCTCGTGGACCGGCGCCGGCCAGGGGCAGGGCAAGATCTGGCACTGTGCCAAGTGCGGCCGCGTGGTCATCGCGCAGGTGGTGGGCACGCAGAAGGACAACGTTGCGGCGGTCGCCTCGGAGTTATTCGGCTCGTTCATGGACCATGCGGACGAAGGCTGGAGCACCTGGGCGTTCTACGACCTGGTCTCCGCGGTGCCCGAGGGCTACTGGCTGCGCGAGCGGAAGCTGATGTCGGGCCAGTTGTCGCTTGAGTTCGCGAAGCGTGGCGGCGAGAGCATCCGCATCGAGCGGTGGGGCCTGGCCAACGTGACGCAGCGCAAGTTCACGGTGAGCGAGTGGCTGTCGGTGGTGTGCGGCGCGGCGAGCGAGAAGGCCGAGGTTGTGGAGGCCGACGTGCGCGGCCACGAGGGCGCTCGGGCCACGGGACGCATCAGAGGCATCTTCGCCTGGGGCCGCGCGCTGCGAGACTGCGTCACGACGCTCAAACCGGCGTCCAGGTACGGGGCGGCGTGCTGGGTGTGCCCCGAGGCGAACAAGACCTTCGCGATCCAGGTGCGGCACGCGCAGGGGTCGGAGGGTCTCGTGGATGAGTTGGTCGAACGATGCGTGTGCCACTAGGTCTTAAGCTAAAGGCCACGGCGGGCCGATATCTGCCGTTTCTGAAGATCCCGCCGCCCGCGGACCGCGAGGCCGTGTTTCGGCTGCGCCCTGTCCGCAACAGCGCCATCACCTGGACGACGAACGACACGGGTGAGGCGATCCTGAGTGTGCCTCGCAGGCAGGACCGGGTCGGCAAGATTGTGGGCGCGTGGTTCAAGGTGCCGAACACACGAGGCGTCGAGCTGGACGAAGTGGGCACGTTCGTGTGGAACCTGTGCGACGGCGACAACACGGTCGAGTCGATCGTGAAGAAGACGAGCCACCAGTATCGGATGAACCGGCGCGAGGTGGAGGTATCGGTGACGACGTTCCTGCAGATGCTCGCGGAACGACGGTTTGTCGGGTGGTATCAGCGAGGGGGAAAGCGCAAATGACCGATGTCGGCAGTCACGGAGTGCCTAGCGGCAGCGAGATCCGCAAGCAGATCCAGCTCCCGTTCAGCAAGGCATTTCAGATCGCCATGAACAGCATCCGCATCCGGTTCTGGCGGTCGATGATCACCGCTGGCGGCATCTTCCTCGGCATCGCATTCTTCACGTCCGTGCGAATGTCTGCGGCGTTCTCGGATATCCAGGCCACGGTGATCCAGCAGAAGATCGAGGCAGTGAAGGCTGGCAGGCTGGAGGCGACGCAGGAGATAACGCGCCAGATACAAGCTGCCGCGACGACCAAGGAGGAAGAGGTCGCCGCGAAGAACCGGCTGCAGTGGCTGTCCATCATGGGCCTGCTGGTGTGCACGGTGGGCATCACGAACGCGATGCTGATGTCGGTGACGGAGCGCTACAAGGAGATCGGCACGATGAAGTGCCTGGGGGCGCTCGACTCGCTGGTGGTGAAGATGTTCTTCATCGAGTCGTGCCTGCTCGGCTTCCTGGCGTCTGTCATCGGCTTCGTGATCGGCTGGCTCTTCATCTCGCTGGTGAACCTGGCCACAAACGGCCTGGAGGTCTTCGGCGCGGCGTTCTGGACGTCCTCGCTCATGCTGGCCGTCACCTCGGCGGGAGTGGGCACGATCCTGACGCTGCTGGCGACGATCGCGCCGGCGATGCGGGCCGCCCAGATGCCCCCGGCCGCCGCGCTCCGCGTGGAGATCTAGCATGCGAAGCCCGGGTTGATACCCGGGCCTGACCGAGCGAAGTCCCCCTGGGGACTGGCGTGGCAGCAGCACCCTGGAGCGAACCGGCCGAGCCAACGGATAGACCGTAGTTCGACATTGACGGGAACCAAAGACGGAAAGGACCGCCATCGATGGCCGCTAACGAATACGTCGTGCGCACTCGTGACCTGGTGAAGGAGTACACGATGGGGACCGAGACCGTGCGCGCTCTGAACGGTGTCGATCTCGACATCTACAAGGGCGAGTACGTCTCGATCATGGGCCCGTCCGGCTCCGGCAAATCCACGCTCTTCAACGCGATCGGCGGCCTCGACAAGCCCAGCTCGGGCTCCGTCTTCATCAACGACGTAGACATGGCCCAGCTCGACGCGCAGGAGCTGGCATACCTGCGCTGCCACACCATCGGCTACATCTTCCAGACGTTCAACCTCATCCCGGTCATGACCGCCCTGGAGAACGTGACGCTGCCGACGGTGTTTGCGGGCGTGCCCACGGACGACGGCATCGAGCGCGGGATGGAGCTGCTGAAGCTGGTGGGCCTCGGCGAGCGCTACCACCACAAGCCCTCCGAGCTGTCCGGCGGCCAGCAGCAGCGCGTGGCCATCGCCCGCTCCCTGGCGAACAACCCATCGATCATCCTGGCGGACGAACCGACGGGCAATCTCGACTTGAAGACCGGCACCGAGATCATCGAGCTGCTGAAGACGCTCAACCGCGACCAGGGCGTCACCATCATCTCGGCGACGCACGACCTGAAGATGGTGGACGTGTCCGACCGCATCGTCTGGATCCGCGACGGCAAGATCGCGAAGATCGAGGAGCGCAAGGACATGGACATCCAGATCAGCGAGATGCAGCGCGAAGGCGGCCTCGGCGAGGGCGCCGAGCACTGAGCGTGTGCCGGGTTACACCGTTCCGGAGGGGCGTTCGGCGAGGAGCCGGGCGCCCCTCTTGCCATCGTCGCGCCGGCGGGCCCCTCCCCCAACGCCCTCCCGCACGGGGCGGGGGCTAGCGGGCTACGGCCGAGCACTTTCGCCTTTCCACTTTCCCCTGAATCCCGTTTCATTCCACACTCCGCCCCGAAACCCACACAACCTTTTCGCCTCGTCCCTGAGGAAGTCGCCGGGGGCCGCCGACAATCCCGGTAAGGCCGGACGATTACGACGGCCCGAGGAGGTGAGCAGCGGCACAGTCCGAGACCGCTGGGCAGGAGCCCGGCGCGGACCCAGTGCAGGACCCTATGAACCGTGGCATCTACGCCGCGGCCAACGGAATGGTCGCCCAGCAATACGTCATGGACGCCCTCGCCAACAACCTGGCGAACATCAACACCAACGGTTTCAAGCAAGACGTACCTACCTTCCGCGAGCTGCACGCCATCGCCGTCAGCCGGCAGGCGGGCACTGCTCCACAGCACGGGCCCGCGTCCGGCGAGTTCGGCACCGGCTCCGCCTTCGACAGCACGGCTACCGATCTGGCGCGCGGCGCGCTGCGCGAAACCAAAGACCCACTCGACCTCGCACTCGACGGCGACGGATACTTCACCGTTCAGACTTCCAACGGCGTCCGGCTGACCCGCGATGGGCACTTCACACGGATGCTCGATGGCTCCGGCAAGGCCAGCGGGATGCTCGGCACCGATGCCGGCGATCTGCTGCTCGGCGCGAAGGGCCCCATCAGCGTGGGCAACGCCGCGAAGATCGAGATCGGCCCGGACGGCACCGTGACCGCCGACGGCAAGACCGTCGACAAGCTCGCCATCGTTACCGCGTCGCCCGACGCCCTGAAGAAGGAAGGCGCCAACCTGTTCACCGTATCCGGGTCGCCTACGCCTTCGACCGCCATGGTGAAGCAGGGCTTCCTCGAGCAGTCGAACGTCGACCCGATCCGCTCCATGGTGAAGATGATCACCGTGCAGCGCGCCTATGAGGCCATGCAGAAGGCCATCGTCACGCAGGACGAGAGCCTCGGCAAGGCAGTCCTCGAAGTGGCCCGCGTCTAGCCCGGAGCCGCCTGTCACGGACCGACAGGCTCATATGCATATCGGCCGGACCGCATCCTAGGACGGGACGGAGGCCGATGGGAGTCCCCGAATGACAGAGGGGGCTCGCAGTCACAGATCGGCCGGGCAGTCCCGAGAGACGGCGCTGCCCCGCTGCCGCCCAGGAGTCCAAGATGCGCGCACTCTACACCGCTGCCAGCGGCATGACGGCGAACCAGTTCAACCTGGACATCATCGCCAACAATCTCGCCAACGTCAACACGCACGGGTTCAAGAAGAACACCGCGCACTTCTCCGACCTGCTCTACCAGAACTTGCGCATGCCCGGCCAGCAGCTCGCCGGCGGCGGCACCCTGCCCACCGGCTCGCAGGTCGGCCTCGGCGTCAGCACCGGCTCCACCAGCCAGATCTTCACCCAGGGCTCGCTGCAGACCACCGGCAACGAGACGGACATCGCCATCCAGGGCGACGGGTTCTTCAAGGTCATCACCCCGAACGGCGCCGCCTACACACGGGACGGCAGCTTCAGTATCGATCCGACGGGCAAGATCGTGACCGCGGACGGGTACCCGCTGGAGCCCGAGATCATCGTCCCCGCGGACAAGGAGACCGTCTCCATCACCGAGGACGGCACCGTCTCCGTGACCCGGGCGGGCCAGGTGACCGCAGACACCATCGGCAACATCAAGGTGACGCGGTTCGTGAACCCGGCCGGCCTCATCAGCATCGGCAACAACCTGTTCAAGCAGTCGTCGGCGTCGGGCGACCCGGTGGACGAAACGCCGGGCCAGAACGGCGCCGGCACCATCGTGCAGAAGGCGCTGGAGATGCCCAACGTCGAGATCGTCGAGGAGATGGTCAAGATGATCACGGCCCAGCGCGCCTACGAGACGAACTCCAAAGCCATAGTCGCCTCCGACGAGATGCTGCAGCAGGCGAACAACGTTAAGCGGTAGCGAGCCATGAACCTACTCCCACTGATCGTCTGCCTGGTCCTGGGACCAGGAGCGCCATCGCCGGAAGCCGGGGTCACGGTGACCGTCCGCGACAACCCCGAGGTGATCGGCACGTCGTTCACGATCGGCGAGATCGCCGAGGTGGCCGGCGACGACAAGCAGCTCGTGCAGCGGATCGGCGGCCTGCAAGGCGGCGCCTCTCCCCTGCCCGGCCTGACGCGGCGCATCGATGCCGGCTCGATCGAGCTGCGGCTCCGCTACTACGGCGTCGACATGCAGAAGGTTCACGTCGTCTGCGCGCCGGGCACGCGCATCAGCCGCGCCACCGCCACCGTTGCGACGGGAGCGGTGGAACAGGCCGCCATAGAAGCGTTGCGCGCCGCGCGGACCGACCTGGCGGCGGACGCTGAGATCGTCGCGCTGCCGTCGAGGACGAACCTGAGCGTGATGCCCGGCAAGATCACGGTGGTGGCCGGCGCGCCGCGCGGCACCGGCGAGAGCGCCGCGGCATCGGTGCCCGTCACGATCCTGGTCGATGGTAAGCAGAGCAAGATCGTCGAGGTGCTGGTGCGGGTGAAGCACACCGTCCCGGCCGTCGTCGCGAGCCGCGCCATCCCGTCGCAGACGGTGCTGACCGCGGACGACGTAACCGTCGCGCGGATCGAGGTTGCCGCGGGCGCGCCGGCTCCCATCCAGGATGTGGCTCTCGTCATCGGCAAGAAGGCCGCGCGCCACATACCGGCCGGACGTGTGCTGACCGACGACGCGCTCGTGACGCCTCCCGTCATCGTGGCCGGCCAGGCGGTCAACGTGGAGGGGGTCTCAGGCGGCGTGCGGGTCATCCTGATGGGTACTGCTCGCTCGTCTGCGGCTCCCGGGCAGCCGGTCCGCGTGTACTGTACACAGACGCAGAAGGAAGTCACCGGCATCGCGATCGACGCGAAGACGGTGCGCATGGAGGTCCTGCCGTGAACACCAGACGCAAGCGCCTCGCGCTCTACATCGGCTACGCCATCGTGGCCCTTCTCTGGGCCAGTTGGATGACCCGCGGATACGCTCAGACCGCGCCCACGCCGACGGGGTCGCTCTGGACCAGCACGAGCCGCGGCATCTCCGAGGACACCCGGGCGCGGAAGGTCGGCGACACGGTGACCATCATCGTCTCCGAGACGACGACGGCAACGAGCAGCGCCGCCACGAAGACGAGCCGCGCGGACTCGGCCGCCTTCGGCGGAATGACAGGCGGCTTCAAGACGCTGAACAGCATCCTCCAGCCCTTCGGCGCCACGAACAGCGCCTCGACCTCCGGTTCCGGCCAGACGTCGCGCAGCGGCAGTCTGAGCACGCAGTTGTCGGCGCGGGTCAAGGAGATCCTGCCGAACGGCAACCTGCTGATCGAGGGGACGCGCGAGATCGGGGTCAACGCGGAGAAGCAGAAGGTGATCCTCTCCGGCGAGGTGCGCCCTCAGGACATCGCGTCGGACAACACGGTCTCGTCGGTGTACCTGGCCAACGCGAAGGTGCAGTACGACGGGAAGGGTCCAGTCGGCGAGAAGCAGCGGCGCGGCCTCATCACCACGTTGCTCGGCTGGCTGTTCTAGGCGGCGGAGGTACCCAACCATGAAGCGCCTGATCCTGACGATCCTGCTCACAACCGCGGTGTCGGCGGCATTCTGCCAGACGCGCATCAAGGATATCGCCTCCATTGCCGGGGCGCGGCGGAACCAACTGATCGGTACCGGGCTTGTCGTCGGCCTGGAAGGCACCGGCGACGGCAACAGCACCATGTTCACGGTGCAGACGATGGTCAACACGCTTGAACGGCTTGGCGTCTCGGTGCCGAAGGACAGCGTGAAGATCAAGAACGTCGCGCTGGTGGTCGTGACGGCGGACCTGCCGCCCTTCGTCAAGAACGGCAGCAGCATCGACGTGACAGTCAGCTCGGTCGGCGACGCCAAGTCGCTGCAAGGGGGCCTGCTGCTCCAGACGCCGCTGAAGGGCGCGGACGGCCAGACCTATGCGGTGGCGCAAGGCGCGCTGTCGATCGGTGGCTTCAACTTCTCGTCGGGCGGCTCGTCGGTGCAGAAGAACCACGTGGCGGTGGGCCGCATTCCGAAGGGCGCGCTGGTGGAGAACGAGGTGCCCACGCACATCACGGACGGCAAGAGCGTGAGCATCACCCTCTCCGAGCCGGACTTCACCACGGCTAGCCGCGTTGCCGACTCGATCAACGAGGCAGAGCCGACCGCGAAGGCCATGCCGATCGACGCCCTGTCGGTGCGCGTGAACATCCCGGACAAGGACCAGGGCAACCTGATCGGCTTCATCTCGCGGATCGAGCGGCTTCCGGTGACGCCCGATGCGCCCGCCCGGATCGTGGTGAACGAGCGGACCGGGGCCATCGTGATCGGCGGCGACGTGCGGATCGCCCCGTGCGCCATCGCGGCCGGCGGCATCCAGGTGAAGGTGGAGAACACGCCCGTGGTGGCCATTCCGGCTCCGTTCACGAACAACGGGAAGCCCGTCATCGCCCCGTTCAAGGATGTGACTGTCAGTGAGAGCAACGCCAAGGTGGCGGCCATGCCGGCCACGACGTCGCTCGACCAGTTGGTGAAGGCCCTGAACGCGCTCGGCGTGACTCCCCGCGATCTCATCAGCATCCTGCAGACGATGCGGTCCGGCGGGTTCATCATGGCCGACCTGGAGATCCAGTGATGGCAAGCATCGGCGCGGTATCGAGCACGGCGCCCGCGGCTGCGGCGGATAAGGACGAGGCGGAGCACAAGCGCCTGCGGAAGGCCACGCGGGAGGTGGAGTCCTACTTCGTGGGCTTCCTCCTGAAGCAGATGCACTCGAGCGCCACGAAGGGCGGGCTCTTCGGCCAGTCCTCCGAGGCTGCCACCTACCGGGAAATGTACGACGACGCCGTCGCCAAGGAGATCGGCGGGCGTGGCGCACTTGGCATCGGCGACATGATGTACGAGCGGCTGGTCGTGAACCTGGAGGCCCAGCAGGCTTCCGCCAAGGCGCAGGAAGGGAGTAGCAAATCATGAACGCCCGCACCCGAGCGGCGGTTCGCGTGCTGCGCGACACGCTCCAGTACGATCTGACACTGGCCCGGCGGCTCGTCGAGGTCGCTCACGCACTGTCTCGCGCCCTCGTCGACGCGGACCCGGAGCGCGTGGCGCAGTTGCAGGCCGTGGCCGACACGGTGTCGGAGCGGCAGGAATCGAACGACCAGCGCCGCCTGGCCGCAGCTCGCTCCCTCGCCGACGCAGTCGGCATTGGCGTGGGCTCGGAGGAGCGCGCCCCTTCCCTGCTGCACATCGCGAGGGCGCTGCCCGGCGCGGAAGCCCGCCCGGTCGTCGAGATCCGGGAGCGCATCCTGGGGCTGCACCTCGAGCTGACGGCGATCAACGAGAGGAACCGGCGACTGATCGAGAACCTGCGCGCCGCCACGTGCTTCACGATGGAGGCCCTGGTCAGCGCGGCCTCCCGGCCCGCGACCTACGGCCCGGCCGGCCCGTCGAAGGCGCCGACCGTGTTCATCGACCAGGCGGCCTAGGCGCCGAGGAACGACCATGTCCAGCCTGTTCGCCGGTTTCGATATCGCGCGGAGCGCTCTGGCGGCCAGCCAGATCGCGACCGAGGTCATCGGCCACAACATCGCCAACGTCAACACGGAGGGCTACAGCCGCCAGAAGGTGACGCTTGCGACCCGCGCCGCCTACACGGACCAGGCCTCGCTCATCCAGGCCGCCAACCAGCTCGGCACCGGCGTCGACGTCTCATCCGTCACCAGAGTGCGAGACCGGTACCTGGACCAGCAGCTCCAGCGCGTGACGGGCAAGTCGTCTGAGCAGAGTTCCTACAGCTCGCTGCTGGAGCGGGTGCAGAGCGCACTGAACGAGGGCGACGACACCGGCATCAGCTCGGCTCTCTCGGAGTTCTTCAACGCGTTCCAGGATCTCTCGCAGAACCCGGAGCAGACCGACCTGCGGACGGTGGTGCTGGAGCAGGCAAGTAGCCTCGCGCAGCAGTTCCAGAACCTCGATGGGTCGCTCGGCGGCATCAAGTCCGACATCGCATCCCAGGTGAAGGAGAAGGTCGCGGAGGCCAACGATCTCGCCAAGCAGGTGGCCGACCTGAACGTTCGGATCAAGGACTCGGTGACGCTCGGACAGCACCCGAACGACCTGGAGGACAAGCGCGACCAGCTCATCAAGCAGTTGTCGGACCTGGTGGGCGCCCAGTCGCACGAAGAGGTCGACATCAACGGCAACTCGACCGGCCTGATGACGGTCGAGGTCGGTGGGTGGGCGATCGTGTGCGGCGCGACGGCCAACGAGATCCCCAGCGACTACACCAGCTCGGCGACGAAGCCCTACCTGACGGACGGCATCGCGGCCGTCTTCTCGCCGGCCGGAGAGGTCGGGGGCCTCATCAAGGCGAGCGCGTCGATCGACGACTACCGGGACTCGCTGAACGAGGTGGCGTCGACGCTCATCGAGCAGGTGAATGCGCTGCACCAGACCGGCTACGGGCTGGACAACACCACCGGACGGTCGTTCTTCTCCGGCACCGGCGCGTCGGACATCGCGCTGTCGCCGGACGTGCTCGGCAACCCGGACGCGATCGCCGCCGCGTCGCCGCCGGTGTCGGGCGGCATGGTGGCAGAGGGAAATGGCGACATCGCGCGCGGGATCGCCGAGTTGGCCGACGCGACCGTGAGCGGCAGCTCGACGATGGGCGATCTCTACACCTCGCTCGTGACGCGCATCGGGTCCGACCTGAAGACCGCGCAGACCGAGTCGGACACGCTCGCAGCCGAGACGGAACAAGTGACAACGCTGATCAACAGCACGTCGGGTGTGTCGCTGGACGAGGAGCTGACGAACATGATGCAGTACCAGCGCTCCTACCAGGCAGCCACGCGCCTGATCTCGACGATCGACAGCATGCTCGAGTCCCTGTTCTCGGCCGTGGGCTAGTCAAGGCAGCGGGCCGGCGATGGCGCCGGCCGAGCACTAAGCGGGCGGCGTCCCCGCATCGATAGGCGCCGCAGTGAACCAAGTCCGGCGCTGAAGGAGTGGCGCATTGAGAGTCAGCACACTCAACACAGTACACACATCGCTTACGGACGCAAGCCGCGCCGCGGAACGATACGCGAAGGCTCAGACGGAGCTGTCCACCGGCAAGAAGCTGCTCAAGCCCTCGGACGATCCTGCCGGGATGTCGTACGCACTCGGCCTGAAGAGCAGCATGTCGAGCGTGGAGCAGTACCAGAGCAACGTCAGTATGGCGAAGGGGTTCGTCTCCACGACCGAGAGTGCGCTTGGCGACGCGACCACGCTCATGCGGTCCGTGCGCACGCTGGTCGTCCAGGCGTCCAGCACGCAGATGGACGATCAGACCAAGGTCTCGCTGCAGGAGCAGATTGACGCCGCGATCGACCAACTGGCACAGATCGGCAACACGACGTACGGTAACCGGCACGTGTTCGGAGGCCAGCGCACCACGGACGAACCGTACGTGGCCGACGGCGACACCTACACGTACCAGGGCGGCACGGCGGACAACGGCGACGTGGACCTCAGGGTCGACATCGGCCCATCGGACACGATGACCTACAACGTCGCCGGCGACAAGCTGTTCTCGAACGCGTTCACGGTGCTGTCCAAGATCCGCGACGACATCGCGAACGGCAACACGACGGAGCTGTCCAACACCGACCTGGCGGACGTCGACACGGTCAGGTCGACGATCATGGCGGCGCGCGCGGAGGCCGGCGTCCGGCTGAATCGCCTGGATGACACCGACAGCCGCCTATCGGCGACCTCGCTGCAGCTCGAGGACACGCTGTCCACTGTGCGCGACACGGACGTCGCTACCGCGGCCGTGGAGCTGCAGACCGCGCAGATGGCCTATCAGGCCGCACTGACCGCCGCATCGAAAACGCTGTCCATGAACCTGTTGGATTTCATAGGGTAGGCCGACAATGAGTACTGTAACAGCCATGAGAACCGTCGCTATTCAGACAACCCGTTTCGGGCCCATCGAGGCCGACGAGGAACTGGTGATCGAGTTGCCTCGCGGCATGATCGGATTCGAGGACTGCACGCGGTTCGTGGTGCTCCATCAGGACCCGAACAACGTGCTGCGCTGGCTCCAGTCGCTCGACGACGGCGCCGTCGCGTTTCCGGTCATGGATCCTCGGGTCTATTTCCCGGACTACCGGCCGACGCTGCCGCAGACCGACGCAGACGAGATCGGCATCGACGCATCCGCGCCGGCGCTGATCTTCGCGGTGGTGACGATCCCGCGCGACGATCCGATGGGGCTGACCGTGAACCTCCTCGGGCCGATCGTGGTCAATCCAGACACCCGCCGGGGCAAGCAAGTCATCGTCAGCGACGAGTGCTACCGGACGAAGCACCGTCTGCTGCACGGGCAGGCTGCCGCCATCAAGAAGTAGCGGCAGGAGCGTTCTAGAGGTATCATGCTTCGGTGCGGGCTCGAGACGACCCGCGCCACTATCCAGGACAACTGGGCACGCCACGGAGGGCGATCCATGCTCGTACTAACCCGCAAGCCCGAACAGAGCATCATGGTCGGGGCGGATATCGAGATCACGATACTCGAGGTGCGCGGCGAACAGGTCCGGGTCGGCATTCGGGCGCCGCGCGAGGTAACGGTGCACCGCAAGGAGGTGTTCGATCAGATCCGCGAGGAGAACCGCACGGCCAACGCGGCCACGGCGGACATCCTCCCGGTCATCGGAGGCCTGGTGCAGCCGCAGTAGGCTAGGTCCACAAGGAGACGGGGCGAACGCACCCGGGAAGGCTGCCGCATCCAACGCGGCGGCGTTCTCGCGTGTGTTCGCCCCGTTTCGTGCGTCAGCGATCCGACGAGCCTACCAGACCGCCCGCGTGAGCGCGTCCCGCAGCTCGTCCGGCGAGGCGGTGCCGGTGGTGCCCAGCTTGCGGATGGTGACCGAGGAGCAGAGCGCCCCGAACGCGGCCGCCTCGACCTCGGTGGCGCCCGCGCAGAGCGCCGAGACGATTCCCGCCGTCACGCTGTCCCCTGCCCCAACGATGTCGATGGGCCCCGTCACCGGGATGGCGGGCACGTGCGCCGTCCCGCCGGGCGTGCAGACCAGGATGCCGGCGGGCCCCACGGTCACGAAGACGGTGCGCCCGTTGCGGTCCGCCAGCCTGCGCCCCGCCTCGCCCGCCTTCTCCAGGTCGCCCTCGCCAGAGGGGTCGCCGAACGCCGCCACGGACGCCTCGCGGCTGTTGGGCTTGATGGTGATGCCGCGGAACTCATCGATGCGGCAGCGCGAGTCGGCGAAGAAGACGATGCCGGGGTTCGCGGCGGCCAGCGCCTCGATGCCCGCGCGGACCCGGTCGCTGATGACCCCGCAGTTGCGCTCCTGCACCTGGTCCGCCGCGATGACGCCCGTCGCCCCGGCCTCGATGGCGCTCTTCAGGTCGGCGAGCACCCGGTCCTCGGCCTCGGAGGACAGCGGCGCGCGGTTCTTGATGTCGATCCGCTCCAGCTCCGTCTCGCCGTCCTCGCGCCGCACCATGGGCTTCGTGTAGGTGGGCGTGAAGCGCGCCGTGTCCATGCGCAGCATGGCGGTGTCGACCCGCGTGGCGCACAGGCCGGCCTCCAACTCGTAGCGCTGCCCGTCGTCGCCTGTCACGCCGATGGCCTGGATGACGCCGTTGCCGAGCGTGCTGAGCGTGTTGGTGACGGTGCCGGCCGCGCCGGGGCTGCAGCGGATCTGCACGACCTGCCGCGCCTCGAGCCCGGTCTCCAGCGACACCTCGGCGAGGTCGGGGTCGATGATCAGGTACTTGTCGAGGAAGAAGTCGCCGACGACGGCCAGGCGGACGCTCGGGATGCGGGCCAGCAACTCTTCGAGACGGGCGGACGATAGCACGGGATGACCTCCGGCGGACGTGGGGTTGTGTTGGGGGGTTCGGCGGCGGGCACGCGGGTTCCTTCAGGACGGCGAACCGGGCGCATCCGGGTCGGGCTGGCGCGGGTAGAGTGGCTCGTGCGGCAAGCGGTCGCCGTACCCGCCGCCGATGGTGACGACCAGCGTGATGCCGTCCGGGTCGGTCAGGTACCAGGCGTGCTCCCCGGAGTCCTCGGGCGCGTCGTACGGGAGGACCGACAGGCGCCCCACGCCGTCGAACTCAAGGTCGAGGCCGCCGCCAACGCCCGCGAGGGTCGCGCAGGTCAGTGTCCGGCCCAGCAGCAGGCGGCTGGCGACCGCGCCGATCTCGGCGTCCTCGCAGGTCACCACGGTTCCAGTGGGATCGGCGACGCGCCACTCCGCCAGGTTCGTCTGAACCTCGAACGGTGGGTGGGGATGCGGCCGCCGCGGATCGGCGTCCAGGTCGACCGGCGGCAGGATCGCGTCGCCCAGGCCCAGGAAGAGCGCGTTGCCATAGCCGAGCCAGACCTGGACACACCGCAGCCCGACGATGCGGGCCAGCCACCGTTCCGCGTCAGCTCTGGTCAGATCCTGCATGCTGCCCCCTTCGTGACCGCCAACGCTGAGCCAACGGCCGCACGACGCGGCCCACCGCCGCACCGCACCGCCGCCAGGTCCACGGCCCTGCCGCAGTCCGGCTCACCGTGCGCGGCGCCGCCTCGGGACCGGCCAGCCGGCGCAGCCAGCCGAAGTAGGCGGCGGCATACACCGCGCACGCAGCGGCGCCCCCCGCGGTCAGCAGGATCGCCAAACGCAGTTGGTCGCGGTTGGTGGTGATCCAGAGGAGGCTGCCGCGCCCGTGCCCGATGTGGACGGCGTCGAGGCTCTGGTGACACACCGCCAGGGTGTAAGCGGAACCGATCAGGCCCAGCACGCCCACGACGCCCACGACGATGCCGATGGCGCAGAGGTTCGAACCTGCCTCCTCGCCGTCGTTCATCAGCAGCCGGTCCAGAGCACCCGCAAGCCGGCGTAGGCCGCGACCGGCTTCCGTACCGCGCAATCGCCAGAACGACCGTTCCGATCCCGCCACCGCACCCCTCGCTCGACGGGCTGCCAGGGCATCCCAGCAGCCCGCCACCGTTCGGCCTTCGACGTTCGATCCGCAGCCGCCTCACCCGCTGCCGGGCGCCTGGCGCCCGGTCTGGAACAGCGTGTTGCCGGCCCCGTCCGTCACCTCGACCCAGCCGCCCGTGTCCCGGGCCTCCAGCGCGACCACCAGCCGCGCCTCGGGGGTCGTCACCAGGTCCAGCATGCCGCCTCCGGGCGTCACCCCGAGCGTGGCAGCGCGATTGCCGGCCGCATCCAGCACCTGCACGCAGCCACCGTCGAGGTCGCATGCGAGCTGCACGATGCAGTTGCCCGAGGCATCGACGACGCGCACCGGCGCGCGCAGGGCAACGGTGAGCGGCTCCGACACGCGTGCCAAGAGGGCGCCGACCTGCTCCTCCAGGGCGGCAACGCGCGCCAGGAGGCTCTCCATGGTCACATCATCCGGCAACGTCAGGACCTCCACATTTTGGGGTTCGGCGTCAGATCCTGCGACAGCGTCTGCGGCCACGCTGTCGGGAGCGGCCAGCCTCGCCAGCCACCCGCGGTAGGAGCTGAGGGCGAGCAGCAGCATCAGGACGTCGCCACGCAGAGACGTATCACCGCGGCCCCTTCACTTCGCGCTCCTGCCGCCGCGCGCGCAGGCAGCGGACATCCCAGAGGGCTGCCAGGGCCGTCCCGGCGGCCGTGACGATCGGCTCCCAGACGGGCACCGCAAGACGGCCCCGCCGCCGCGCACCAGGCAATCCACAGGCACGCCAGAGAGGCCACGGAGAGGAACATGGCGCCGCAGCGGAACACCCAGCACTCCACCATGCGGAGCCGCAGTACCCGATCGCCAACCATGCCCCCCTCGCTCGGCGGGCTGCCAGGACATCCCAGCAGCCCGCCACCGTTCGACCTTCAACGTTCGACCTTCGACGGCCGCTACGCCTTCCCCCGCCGCACTGAGAGCACCAGGCAGAGGCCCAGGAACACGTTCACCCAGAGCCACGGCATGGTCGCGACGGCGGGGAGGCCCATGGGAGGCGCCGCTCCGGCCACCAACTCCAGCAGCACGTGCAGCGCGGAGGCGCCGGCCCAAACGCGGAAGAAGCGCTGCTCGGCGGGAGACTCGGCCTCGCTCATGTAGAAGAAGCCCGGGATCAGCACGGAGTGGCCCAGCAGGTTCCACGGCGAGCCGACGCCCGCGAACATGCAGACGAGGTCCGGCATCAGCAGGCCGAGCGTCGCGGCGAGCGCCCCACCCCACATGGGCTTCTTGCGGATGCCGCCCACGAGCGCGGCCAGCAGCCAGATCGCCGCGATGAGGCCGTACTGTCTGCGCTGACCGACCGCGCCGGTGGAGGCCGTCTGGACCGCCGCGCCCGCGTTCAGCTCACCCGCGCCGTACTTGGTGCGCGGCTCCTTGGCCTTCGCGGAGCGCTCCAACGTCGCCCGCACCTCGGCCGGGTCGCGCACGCCCTGCGACACGATCAGCGCGGCCACCCCCGCCACGTGCGGCGTCGCCATCGAGGTGCCCTGGAACGCGTAGTAGTCGTCGACGCCGTCCAGCACCGTGTTCTGCAGCACGCCGCCTTCGTCGCCGTGGGTCTTGTCGCCGCCCGGCGCCGCGATGCCGACCGCCGCGCCCCACGAGGAGTACGGCGCCAGGTCGCCGGTCGGGCCGACCGCCGAAACCGCGATGCACTCCGGGAAGGCGGCCGGGTACGACACGCCCTCCTCGCCCGAGTTGCCCGCCGCGGCGACGATGGTGACGCCCTTCTTGGCGGCGTACTCGCAGGCGCGCTGCGTGACGGAGTCGGGGAACGGGGCGCCGAGGCTCATATTGATAACGCGCGCGCCATTGTCCGCCGCATAGCGGATGGCCGCCGCCACGTCGCTCATGCGCCCGCTGCCACTCTCGCTGAGCACCTTCAGCGGCATGATGCTCGCCTCGAACGCGATGCCCGCGACGCCCTCGCCGTTGTCGGTGGACTGCGCGATCGTGCCCGCCACGTGGGTCCCGTGCCCGTTGTCGTCGTCCGGGTGATTGCTGCGGTGCACGAAGTCGTAGGGCGACACGAACTTGGTCTGCTTCAGGTCGCGCGCCAGGTGGCCACCGCTCTTGTCCTCGAACGCCACGCCGGTATCGATAACAGCGACGACCGCGCCGCGCCCCTTGGTGCGGAACCACGCCTTCTCCACGTCGATCCGGCGCAGGTTCCACTGCTCGCCGTAGCGCGGGTCGTTCGGCTTCCAGCCGCCCAAGCCGGGCTCCACGTCCGAGCCGGCGGCCTGCGGAGCGAGCGTGCCCGCTTCGCCGGCGGGGATGCGGAAGAGGCGCTGGGGCTCCGCCGCCGCGACGTTCGGGTCGGCCCGGAGCCGCGCGACGACACCGGCCACCGCCGCCGAGTTCACCGTCATCACCCGGAGCGGCGAGGCGCTGCCGTCCGGCGCGGTTGGGGCGAACGATCCGCCCAGGCGCTGGGCCAGGGACTGGATGCCTCCGTCGGTCACGCCCTCGCGGAACTCGACGACGATCTCGCCGGGCACGGTCCACTCGGCCATCGCCGGCGCATGCCGCAGCCGGTTGGGCGCGGGCCGCGACGCCAGCCACAGCCACGCTCCCGCGCAGACGAGGAGGAATACTGCCAATGCCCGCCAGAACCGCGATCCACTGCGCTTCTTGCCGTTGGCGCTCATTACCGATCCGCCTTCCTCAGCTCAGGGTGCTTCCCCAGGATGTACTCGTACCGGTCCTTGCGCGTGCCCGTGCGCTCGTCGAAGAGCGGCGTCCCGCCCGCGTACATCGTGTCCTTGGGGTCGCCATACTGGTTGCGATTGGACTTCTGAATCCACTCGTCGATGCGGCGTTGGGTATCGGAATCGACTGCCATGTTCGCGCCTCCACCACTCCGTCAAGGAATGCTCTTACGGGACAGGCGCCAGCCCGCGCATTGTCGCTACGGTCCGGCTCAGCCTACGCCGACTAGTTCGGCTTCACGGTGCTGCGGATAAGCTCCCACCAGGACACCGCATCACTGGCGCCCTGCGATTGCTTCAGCGAGTACTTCACCCAGTGGCCGATAGCGGGACAGAAACTGCCGTCCACGGTCGTAACGATGCCCCGATACGTCTGAGTTCGCGTTGCATGGAGGCAATCGAAGGCTCCCGCCCGTGTGACAACGCGCTCAGGTTCGCCGACGCTCACCCGCCAAGTGCGGACGCCACTATCTGCATAGCTGGTCTGTCCAGATGTGACGGTGCCGGTGCGCCAAGCCACCGAAGGCGACCGATCGGCGGTGACGCGAAGGGTCTTCCCGACAGATGCCGGACCCATGTTGCGCGCCAGTTCTGAACGCGGGGTGCCAACAACGGAGTAGTAGACGGAGGCCTCCCACTCAACGCGCACACCATCGGCGCTCCTCAACTCATAGCGCTCCTGCTTGGCCAGCGCGGAGCGCCCATCGATCAGTGTCTTTGTCACCGTCGTCGTCATCGTGCCCGTATCGGAGGCACCTGGAGACGTGTACGCACCTCGCATGGACCAGACCCAGACGTCACCGGCCTCAAAGGGCCGCTCGACCTGGGAGGGCGCGGCGGCGACAGCACCAACCGTCGCCAGCAGGCATCCAAAGACGACGTAACCAAGAAAGCGTGGACTCACAGCGGTTCTCCCCATCGGGTCGTCCGCGCCGCGCCGAGCACCCGGCCCCATGCCGAGCGCCGCGCGCGCTGCACCACATCCAGTATACGCGCCACCGAGCCGCCGGTTTCGCCCGACCGCTGTGCGGAGGGGAACGCGCCCCCGATACCGAACGTGGAAGCGGCACGCCCTACCGGGCGGGCAGGGACGCCCGCCGCACCGCGGCGTTGTGCTGGCACCTGGAGGGTGGCGCTCCGTCGCCACCGCGGCGTTGTGCAGAGCGGCCACATAGCCGCAACGTTCCTTCGCACCCACTGGAGGTGTTCATGATAACGATACGCGCCGGGGTGACTGCATTCCTGCTCGCGCTTCCTGCTGCATGTTTAGCGCAGGCCAGGCCCGAGCAGAAGCCCGCGCCCGCGCCCACCGAGACCATCGCGGCGAAGCTGCCGGGGTTCCGCACGCAGGCGTACGGGCGGTGGCTCGCGGCGAAGGACAACCAGAGCGGCGTCCCGCTGGGCGGCCTCGGCACCGGGTTCATCGAGCTGCGGCCCGATGCGCGCATCCACGACATGGTTACGCGGAACAACTGGACATCGCCGAAGCCCCCCGCATCCTGCGCGCTGACGCTGGCCTTCCCCGGCGGCGGCGCGAAGGCGGTCGACCTGATCCGCTCGGCCGCCGACGGCGCCGCCCACCTGCCGGCGAGCGCGCGCTACTTCGGCCACTTCCCCATCGCCGACCTCGACTACGGGCGGCCGAGCGCGCAGGCGCCGGTGCGCGCCTGGGTGCGGGCGTTCTCGTCATTCATCCCGCGCGACTCGGCGGCGTCGAACGAGCCGGCCGCCCTGTTCGCGGTGGAGCTGAAGAACGAGGGGCAGAAGCGGCAGCCGGTGACCGTGGCGCTGCGTTGGTCCAACGACCTGGGCGTCTCGGGGCGGTCGAGCGGCAACGTGGACGGGCTGCTGGGATGGAGGCGCGCCAGCCTGCCGCCGCGGGGCATCTGGACGGTCTCCTGCGCGCACCTGGTCGCTACGACGGATGCTGAGATGCAGAAGGCGCTGCGCGACGCGCGGGCGGCGCAGATGCCGGACATCGCCGAGCTGGAGCGAACGTGCACGAGCGACGAGCGGCGCTTGGCGCTGGGCGGCACGTCGTTCGAGCTGGACGAATGGGGCGCATTCAACTGGGAGGCGGTGGAGCACGAGACGGCCCTGGTCGGCGGCGCGCCGAGCCTGGGGCAGGTCCTCTACTCGCTGCAGTGGGGCGGAAAGCCGGCGGGCGTCGAGTTCGTCTCGGGCGGCGCGAACCGGGGCTTCGGGCTAAAGCTGGTCTCGCCGCTGCGCACGGATGCCTCGCGGGCGCACGCCTTCGCGCGGATGGCCACCGACGACGGCATGCTCGCGCTGACCCAGGTCTGCTCGGCCACCGATGCCGGCCTGGTGCGCTGGTTCGTCATCGAGAACCGGTCGCCGCAGGCGCTGCCCGACTGCGCGTTCGGCTACTACGCCAACGTGGACGTGGGCGGAACGAAGGGGGCCGAGGCGGGATCGGCGGTCTGGCGCGACTACGGCGACGGCGCGTCCGGCATCGAGTTCGCGGGGCCGAGCGCCGGGCCGCGGCACGCGCTGCTGGCGTGGAAGCCAGCCGCCACGCACACCGTCGTCGGCAACTGGCCGGACACGCCCGTCATACTCCGCGGCACGGCCTGGCCGACGGTCGCGGCCCTGCGCTCGCGCCCCGAGTCCGGGGAGGCCTTCGTGAGCGGCAAGGTGCAGGGCGTGCAGATGCGGGCGCCGACGGGCAAGGACACGGCGGCCGTTGCGGTGGACGGCTCCGGGTGGTCCGCCACGACCACCACGAGCACCGATGGCGGCGTCTCCGCCTCGGTCACCGCCACGTTGGCGCCGGGCGAGACGAAGCGCGCCTGGCTCGCGTTTGCGTGGCACTCCCCCACCTGGCGCAGCTCGGACGGGCAGACGTGCATGAACCGCTACGGGGCGAACTCGCTGAACGCTGCCAGCGAGGCCACCTACGCGCTGGGCCGCGCGGCATCCACGGAGCGCCGCATCATCGCCTGGCAGGAGCCGATCTACCAGAGCACCGTTCCGCCGTGGCTCAAGGACGCGCTGGTGAACGGGCTCTACTCCTTCGCGCGCAACACCATCTGGCTGGACGACGGCCGGTTCTTCCACAGCGAGAGCTTCACCGGCTGCCCCATCACCGAGACGCTGGTGTGCCGCTTCAACGGGTCCGTCACCACCGTCGAGATGTTCCCGGAGTTGGAGAAGGCGACGATGCGCCAGTTCGCGAAGGCGCAAGCGGCGAGCGGGCAGATCGCGTTCGCGTTCGGCGGCCCGGTCGGCGTCGCCACGCCTATGCTCGACCTGCAGAAGCCCATCGTCTCGTCGGAGTACGTGCTGATGTGCCGGCGGGACGCGCTGTGGACCAAGGACGCGGCATTCGCGAAGGACATCTATCCCTCCGCCAAGCGGGCCATGCAGTTCGCGATGACGCTCGACACGGATGGCGACGGCCTCATCAACGACGCGCCGGGCAGCGAGTCGGGCTTCCCCGCGAACCAGTACTACGACATCTGGCCCTGGTTCGGCACGTCGGCCTACACCGCGGGCATCGGCCAGGCAGCGCTCCGGGCCGCGGAGGAGATGGCGCGCGACCAGGGGGACAGCGAGTTCGAGGCGTGGTGCCACGAGCGCTTCGAGAAGGGCCTGGCCGCGTACGAGGAGCTGCTCTGGAACGGGCGGCACTACCGGCTGTACAACGACTTCGACCACGGGCGCATGAGCGAGTCGTGCCTCGTGAACCAACTCTGCGGGCAGCTCCACGCGTGGGCGTGCAAGCTCGGCGACCTGCACCCGCGCGAGAACGCTCTGTCGGCGCTGCGCGAGGTGGCCTACCGGAACGTGCGCGGCACGCAGTGGGGCGCGATCGCTGGGGTGCTGCCCGACGGGACTCCGGACCAGGCCGGCACGTCGCAGTCGCGAGAAGTGGTGGTCGGCGAGACGTGGAACTGGGCGGCCTCGGCGCTCATCGCGGCGCAGCAGGCCAAGGACGAGACGCTGCGCGGCTCGGCGCTCACCGCCGCCGAGAACGCGTACAAAGCGATCCTGCAGTCGGGCACGCTCTGGGACCAGCATTTCAGCTACAGCGCGACGACGGGACTGCCCGTTTGGGGCCGCCACTACTACAGCAACCTCGGGATCTGGATACTCCCCTTCGCCCTCGGGATGCGCCCTGTCGGACCGTGACCGGAGTCCATCTGGTACAATACGGCCCACAGGTGAGGCCATGTTCACGGGGATCGTCGAGGAGGTCGGGCGGATCGTCGAGCTGAGGCGCGGGGCCGCGTCGGCGCGTGTCGCCATCGAGGCGCCGCTCGTCTCGGAGGGCACGCGCATCGGCGACAGCGTCTGCGTCAGCGGCACCTGCCTGACGGTGGTCGCCATCGCCGGCCAGGTGCTCAGCTTCGACGCGGTGCCCGAGACCCTGCGGCGCTCCAGCCTGCGCGACCTGAAGGCAGGCGACTCGGTGAACCTGGAGCGCGCGCTGCGCCTCGGCGACCGGCTGGGTGGACATATCGTCCAGGGCCACGTGGACGGCGTCGGGCAGATCGTCTCCGTGCGCGACCAGGACACCGCGCGGATGGTGCGGGTCTCGGTTCCGGCGTCCCTCTCGCGCTACATCGCCGAGAAGGGCTCGGTGACGCTCGACGGCATCAGCCTGACGGTGGCCGAGGTACACGCCGACGGCTTCACCGTGTCCATCGTGCCCCACACCTGGGACATGACCACTCTGCGCGCCCGGCGTGCCGGTGACGCGCTCAACATCGAGGTAGACGTGCTCGCCAAGTACGTGGAGAGCCTGCTGGGCGCCGGCAAGGCGTCGGACAGCCGGTTCGAGTCGCTGCTGGCCGAGGCGGGATACCTGGGGGAGGCCGCGCAATGACGGCGCCTCGGACCGAACCGGGTCGAAGCGACATTGACGTGCAGTTTGCGACAATCGAAGAAGCCGTAGCCGACATCCGCGCCGGCAAGATGGTGCTCGTGGTGGACGATGAGGACCGCGAGAACGAAGGCGACTTCATCATGGCCGCCGAGTTCTGCACCGCCCGCGAGATCAACATCATGCGGCGGTTCGGCAGCGGGGTCATCTGCATCCCGACCACCCAGAAGCGCCTCGAGGAGCTGGGCGTGCCGATGATGGTCGGCTCGAACACCTCGCGCCTCGGGACGCCGATGACCGTGACGGTGGACGCGCGCGAGGGCACGACGACGGGCGTCTCCGCGGAGGACCGCGCCAAGACCGTGGCCGTGTTCGTCGACCCGAAGGCCAAGCGCGGCGACCTGACGCGGCCCGGGCACATGGTGCCGCTGCGCGCGGAGGAAGGCGGCGTCCTGCGCCGGACGGGCCACACCGAGGCCACGGTCGACCTCTGCGTCCTCGCCGGGCTCTATCCCGCCGGGGTGCTTTGCGAGGCGATGAACGAGGACGGGACGATGGCCCGGGTGCCCGACCTGGTGCGCATGGGCAAGCAGTTCGGCCTCAAGCTCATCACCATCGCCGACCTCATCCAGCACCGCCGCCGCACCGAGCGGCTCATCGAGCGCATCGCCACGACGAAGCTGCCGACGTCACGCTATGGCCAGTTCACCGTTCATGCCTATGAGAGCCGGGTCGACCCGTTCCCCGCGGTGGCGCTCGTCAAGGGCGACATCGACCCGGACGAGCCCACGCTGGTGCGGGTCCACTCCTCCTGCGTGACGGGCGACCTGCTGGACTCGCTGCGCTGCGACTGCGGCGACCAGTTGCACATGGCGCTGGAGAAGATCGCGCGGGCGGGCCGGGGCGTCCTGGTTTACCTGCAGCAGGAGGGCCGCGGCATCGGCCTCGTCAACAAGATGCGCGCCTACGAACTGCAAGACGCCGGCGCCGACACGGTTGAGGCCAACGAGCAGCTCGGCTTCAAGCCCGACCTCCGCGACTACGGCGTGGGCGCGCAGGTGCTGGCGGACCTCGGCGTGCGGAACATCGTGCTGATGACCAACAACCCGGCGAAGGTGCGCGGCCTGCACGGCTATGGCATGGAGATCAGCGACTGGGTGCCGCTGAGCGCGCCGCCCAACCCGCACAACGAGCGCTACCTGCAGACGAAGCGCGAGAAGTTCGGCCACATCTTCGCGGCAGAGGAAGTGCCGCCGGAGGCGGACGGAGCCTAGCGGCGAGTTCAAAGTTGGAAGTTGAAAGTGGGGCGCCCGGGCCAGACGTAGGGGCAGAGCATTCGCTTGCGGGGCCGTATATCGCGGTCACTTCTCGCGCGAATGCTGCGCCGTGGCGTTGGGCGGGGCGGCCCCCTTGCGCGCGAATGCGGTGCCCTGGCGTTGGACGGGGCGACGGCCGGCGTCGCACGGCGTGAGACACAAGGTGAGCACACAGGGAGATAGGGATGCCCAAGACATATGAAGGCAAGCTGATCGCGGCGGGGCTGCGGTTCGGGATCGTGGTGAGCCGCTTCAACTCGTTCGTGACCGAGAGGATGCTGAGCGGGGCGCTGGACACGCTTGTGCGGCACGGGGCGAGCGAGGACGACATCGAGATCGCGCGCGTGCCGGGCACGTGGGAGATCCCGTTCGCGGCGCAGCGGTTCGCGGGCAAGGGCAAGTACGACGCCATCATCTGCATCGGCTGCCTCATCCGGGGCGCAACGCCGCACTTCGAGTACCTGGCCGCCGAGGTGACGAAGGGCCTGGCGCAGATCGGGCTCGAGCACAAGCTGCCGGTCACGTACGGTGTCACCACGGTCGAGAGCCTCGAGCAGGCCATCGAGCGCGCCGGATCCAAGGCGGGCAACAAGGGCGCCGAGGCCGCAGCGGCCGCCATCGAGATGGCCAGCCTGCTTCGCGAGATCGGCTAGCCGGGCGAGACGCGGCGGAGCAAGCCATGCGCAGGATTGCCGCCTACGTTCTGGTCTTCGCCGCGGGCGCGGCCGTGGGCCTCTTCGGCACACGGCCAGGCGGATGTGGCCGCCCGGCCGCTCCGCGCCCCACCGACGCCATGTCGGTGCTGAACGCCGTTCCCCCACCCGCTCCGACGAGCGACTCGGAGATCATCCAGGCCGCCGCGGCCATCCAGCCCGCCGTCGTCAACATCGACACGGTTGCCGAGCGCCGGACCGCGGTGGTGGACCTGCGCGGCAACCCGCTGGAGCGCACGCAGATGCTCCAGGGCACCGGCTCCGGCGTCACGCTCAGCTCCGACGGGCTCATCGCCACGAACAACCACGTCGTCGAGGGCGCCACCATCATCCGGGTGACGACGAGCGACGGGCGGAAGTACGACGGCCGCACGGTAGGCTCCGACGCCAACTCGGACCTCGCCATCGTGAAGATCGACGCGCGCGAGCTGCCCGTCGCCCGCCTCGGCGATTCGGACGCCCTGCGGGTCGGCGAGACCGTGCTGGCCCTCGGGAACCCCATGGGCGTGGGCACCACGGTGACGCATGGCATCGTTTCGGCCACCAACCGGCCCGACCTCTCGGTGGGCGGCGGCCACGTGATGCGCCACGCGATCCAGACGGACGCCGCCATCAACAAGGGCAACTCGGGCGGCGCGTTGGCGAACCTGCGCGGCGAGGTCGTCGGGATCAACACAGCCATCTACTCGGAGACGGGGGGCAGCGTGGGCATCGGCTTCGCCATTCCGATGAACGCGGCCCGGTCCGTCCTCAAGCGCCTCGTGGCGGTCAGCCGAACGAAGCCGGTTCCCCCCGCCGAGCCGTACATCGGCATCACGTTCGCGCCCATCCGCATAGAGGACGCCAAGGAGATCGGCATCCCGCCGAACCAGGGCGTCTTCATCGAGCAGGTGCGCCCCCTCACCGCCGCCGACGACGCCGGGCTGCAGCGCGGCGACATCCTGATGGCCGTGGACGGGCAGATCGTCCACGACGTGACCGACGTGCGCAAGGCAATCGCGAAGCACCGGGTCGGCGACCAGATGCGGATGACGCTGCTGCGCGGCGATGGCAAGCAGGAGGAGGTCGGCCTGGAACTCGGGCGCCGTCCAGCGGGAGTGCCCAAGCCGAGGTAGCGGGGCATCCCAATGCGGCGCTGCACAGGGCGGGCAGGGACGCCCGCCCCACCACAACGTTGCACCGGC
>CAZFLM010000057.1:0-36781 GCA_964519955.1 uncultured Chthonomonadaceae bacterium
ATCCGGATGAGCCCCGCCATCTTCAGGACATGCCGCAGACGCTCCAAGCTCGGCACGTCGCCCTCATTGAGCGACCGCCCCCGGTGTCGCATCGTCTCTTCCAGCAGATCGCCAAGCCCCATCCGCGGCGCGACCGCTAACACCACGGACCTCGGCAGGTTCCCGCGGTCGGTCGCCTTGACGCCCGATGGGCCAGCCAGGGATGCCAACAGCACAAGCGCATGGGCCAGCATCGGGCTCGCGTCCAACTCCGCGGCAGGCACTGTCCGGCAGAGGTAGATGCTGGAATCTTGCAGATTCCAGTTCGCTGACAGGAGGCGCAGTACCCCCTCCGGCGAGAGGCCTGCCAGATCCCCCTGCGGGGCGCGGTTGTAGGCGTCCACGCGCTTGCCGATGTGGCGGTTCAGATCATCGATCGAAGCGTCCGGATGCGCCGCCAGATAGTCTTCGGCCAACTTCCTCAACTGCTCAAGTGCGTCGCTGCTCATCGGTCCTCCCTACCGCCCATCGGGCGCCGTGTCGAGTGTACGTGCCGCCGCCCTACCCCTTCGCCTTCACCGGCAGGCAGATCTCCACCGACGCGGTGCCTTCGTGGCAGCCGGGCGGGAAGCGCTCGAAGCAGGGGCGCGCCTCGTCGTTCACATAGGCGGAGGCGGCCAGCCAATGGAACGCGCCCTGCCAGGTCGCGCCGATATCCCCCATAGCGCACTCGAACACCGCGTACGCGCCGCCGGGCACCTCGCGCAGCGTCATGCCGGCCGGCACCGGGTCGACGACGCCCGCGGGCATCCCCGCCAGGTGGTCGGCCAGGCCTTCCTCGCCGCTGTCGAAGTAGACCCCGATGCCCTCGTCCGCGGAGTAGAGGGCCTTCGTCTCCTCCATCCGCGCCTCGAACCGCCCCCAGATCGCGCCCCAGTCCGCCTGCATCGGGTTGATCCGCTCCTGCGTGCCCAACACGTTGAACGCCTGGAGCTGCTTGATCGCCGGATCGCTCATCGTTGCGCCCTCCTCGCCCCCACTCTTCTCGGCGCGCGCCTCGATTCCTGCGGCCCGGTCACGCCAACTGCCGCGCTGCGTCAAGTACAATTCAGACAGCCTGCTGCCGAGAGGAGTTCTCGCGTGAACCGAGTGTGCTGCATCGTGGCGCTGCTTGCCCTGGCCGCCTGCTGCCGGGCCGACGACTGGCCGCGCTGGCGAGGGCCGGATGGAACCGGGCTGGTGCCGGCCGGCCGCGAGGTGCCCCACACCATCGCCGCACAGCCCGACATCGTCTGGAGCATCCCGATCGGCCCGGGCAACGCGGCGCCTGTGATAGCGAAGGGCGTCGTCTACTACCTCGACGCGCAGCAGGACAAGGAGACGGTTCACGCGGTCGAGGCCAAGACCGGCAAGGAGATCTGGAGCGCCCCGCTCGACGCCGCCTACAAGGACTTCCAGTCGCCGCCCGGCCCGCGCTGCGCACCCATCGTCGACGGCGACCGCCTGTACGTACAGTCCTGCCTCGGCGAGTTCCAGTGCCTGAGCGTGGCCGACGGCAAGGTGGTCTGGCGCACGAACTTCGTCAAGGACTTCGGCGCGCCCGTGCCCGCGGAGGCCGGCGACAACTACGGCGGCAACCGGCACGGCAACAGCGGCCCGGGCTACATCGACGGCGACCGCCTCGTCGTCGCGGTGGGCAGCCACCAGGGCGCCAGCATCGTCTGCTTCGACAAGCGCGACGGGAAGGTGCTCTGGAAGTCGCAGAACGACCCGCCCGGCCACCTCGGTCCGATCGTCGCGAAGGTCGCCGGCGTCAAGCAGGTCGTCGCGTTCACGGCCATCGCCTGCATCGGCCTCGACCTGCAGACCGGCGCGCAACTCTGGCGCGTGCCGATCGAGACGCGCTTCGGCCGCCACTCCATGACCCCGATCGTGCTCGACAACCTGGTGATCGTGGGCTCGAACGGTGTCGGGCTGATGGCCATCAAGGTGAGCAAGAAGGGCGCAGGGCTCGCTGCCGAGAAGGCATGGGGCATCTCGTCGCTGCTCGTCAACTTCGCGAGCCCCGTGCTGGTGAAGGGCCAGGTCTACGGCCTCGGCCCGGCGAACTCCCTCTTCAGCGTGGATGCCCGCACCGGCGCGCTGACGTGGAAGAAGGACGGCTTCTTCTCGGGCATCGTCCACACGGAGTACGCCTCGTTCATCGGCATGGGCGGCAACCTGCTGGTCCTGACCGACGGCGGCCAACTGCTGCTGGCCCAGCCGGATGCCAAGGACTGCCGCGAACTGGGCCGCGCCACCGTCTGCGAGCGCAACTGGTGCAACCCGGCCTACGCCGACCGCTGCCTCTACCTACGCGACGGCAAGGAGCTGAAGTGCGTGAGGCTGATGAAGTAGGTGGGTGAAGTAGGCGCGGCGTAACGGCGTCCAGGTGCGCAGGACCAGCGCCCGGTCCAGCCGTCATCGCCGTGCATCGGTGTCCATCGGTGGACGAGCAGTCCGTTGCCGTCATCTGCGTCCATTCGCGTTCATCTGCGGTTGCATCCGGCCGTTATCTGTGCGCGTCCGTGTTCATCCGTGGTTGCATTGAGCCCCAAGCTTCGAGGAGACGGCTATGAAGCGACTACTCCCGTTCGTCGCGCTGCTCGCCCTATCGACGCCCTGCCGGGCTGACGACTGGCCGCAGTGGCGCGGGCCGGACGCGACCGGCATCGTGCCGAAAGGCGTGCGCGTGCCCACCACGCTCCCCACGGAGCCGGAGGTCGTGTGGAGGGCCCCGATCGGCGATGGCTGGGCGCCGCTGGTCGTCGCGAAGGGCGTGCTCTACTACCTCGACGCGCAGGAGGGCAAGGAGGTCGTCCACGCCGTCGACGCGGCCACCGGCCAGGAGCGCTGGCGCCATCCCCTCGATGTGCTCTTCAGCGACTCCGGCTCGGTGCCCGGCCCGCGCACAGCCCCCCTCGTCGATGGCGACCGCGTCTACGTGCAGTCCTGCTACGGCGAGTTCCGCTGCCTGAGCGTCGCCGACGGCAAGGTGCTCTGGCGCACGCGCTTCTCCGAGGACTTCGGCGCGATGCGGCCCGCCGAGGTGGGCGACAACCCCGGCGGCATCCGCCACGGCTACAGCAGCCCGCCGGCCGTCGATGGCGACCGGCTCATCGTGGCGGTGGGCAGCGAGAAGGGCGCAAGCCTGGTCTGCTTCGACAAGCGCGACGGCAAGGTGCTCTGGAAGTCGCAGAACGACCCGCCCGGCCACCTCGGCCCCATCGTCACGACGGTAGCGGGCGTGAAGCAGGTGGCCGCGTTCACGGCCATCGCCTGCATCGGCGTCGACATCAAGACCGGGGCGCTGCTCTGGCGCCTGCCCATCGAGACGCGCAACGGCCGCCACGCCATGACGCCGATCGTCTCCGGCGGCATGGTCGTCGTCGGCTCCATCGACACGGGCCTGACCGGCATCCGGGTGACGCGGAAGGGCGCGGGCCTCACCGCGGAGAAGGCCTGGAACCTCCCGTCGCTGGGGGTGAACTTCTACAGCCCGGTCGCGCTCGGACCCATGGTCTACGCCCTCGGCCCGGGCGACTCGCTGAACTGCGTCGACGCGCGAACCGGAGCGATCGTCTGGAAGAAGGACCGGTTCTTCGCGGGGCTGGTGCACTCCGAGTACATCGCGCCGATGGGCATGGCCGGCAACCTGCTCATCCTGACGGACGGCGGCCAACTCCTGCTCCTGCGCCCGGACGGGAAGGACTGCCGCGAGCTGGGCCGCGCCACCGTCTGCGGCCGCAACTGGGCCGGCCCGGCCTACGCCAACGGCTGCCTCTACCTGCGCGACGCCCGCGAGTTAAAGTGCGTGCGGCTGGTGAAGTAGGAGTGGGTCTACCGATCAACCGGCAAGCCTGCCGGTTACGTTCGCGTCCATGGCATCGATCCGATACGGCAAGAGGGCATGGTGCTGCAGTACGTGGAGGCGCATGGCCGGGTCACGCGGCGGGAGGCGGCGGAGCTGTGCGGCATCAGCGGCAACGAGGCCACCCACCTACTCCGGCGCCTTGCCTCTGCGAACGCCCTCGTGATGAAGGGGCACAGGCGGGGGGCCTACTACGAGCGGACCAGCAAGTGACTCGGCCAACCTCATGGCCGTCTGCGCGTTTCTGCGAGATTCCGCGAATTTCTGCGAAATCCCGCGAATTTCTGCGAATGGCCCTGCGCCGTACAGACCAACAGACGTGACCCAAACCCGATGCGCCATGCAGCGGCACCCATCCATCCCACCGGAGCACACCGTGGCCTACACCCAGCGTCTCGTCGTCCTCGCGGCCCTACTCGCTGCTAGCCTTCCCGCGTCCGCCCAACCCCCCGCCCGCCGCCCGTGGTGGGACGACTTCCCCACGATCGTGCAGACCGATGATGCCGCACGCGCCAAGCGCTCGAACGCGAATGCCGCGCTGACCGGCACCGCCGACGACCAGGCATGGGGCATCTGGGGGCAGCGCCTACGCGTGGCCGAGTCTGGGCCGAAGACCTCGGGCGCGATGCACAGGCTGGGGCTCAAGGCGCTCTCCTACACGGAGGGGTACGGGAACGCGGTTGCCTTCGTCGTGCAGCTCAAACGCAGCGCCGACGGGTCATGGGCGAAGCTGCCCGGGACCGATGTAACGCAGACACTCACCAATCACTGGGGCTGGCACACGTTCGACGGCACGGGCGAGGTGCGCTGGGTCGGCCTGCACGCCTACTGGAACGACGAGGACTACGCGCGCCCCTACACGCTCACGCACCCGCGTTACGGCGCGCCGCCGGCCCGCTACCCGGATGGACGCCTCGCCACGGGCTACAACGGCTCGCCGACCGACCCGCGCAGCAGCCGGGTGTTCGATGCCACGTGTGCCAGGAATGTGCTCGGCCGCATGTTCGGGGGCACCGCGGGCCGCCCGCTCATCTCCGACGTGCTGCGCGGCGAGAAGGCGACGGCGCCGACCGAGGAGCAGGCGCGCAACCTGCCGGCCGTCGTGCCCGACCCCGGGTACACGCCCGCGCAGTGGGCCGAGCGCACCCGCAAGAGCGGCGCCCTCACCATCCTAGAGGCCGACAAGGACGCCTGCTGCCCGCACTGGAACGACTACCACCGGGCCGAGATCCGCATGGCGCTCGACAACGGCGTCGACGGCATCTGGATCGACAACTTCTCGCCCTGGGACAGCTTCAACGCTTCACCCATCCACCACGCGTTCGGCGAGTGGTCCGTTGCGCGCTTCCGCGACCATCTGCGCGCGCGATTCTCGGCCGCCGAGCTGAAGACGATGGGTGTCGCGGACCTCGCCGGCTTCGACGTGCGCGCCTACCTGCAGGACCGCATCCGCGCGTGGGGCGGCAACCCGCAGGACCTGCAGGACGCGCGATGGTCCGACGCGCGGTGGCAGGACGACCCGGTCTGGCGCGCCTACCTCATCCACCGCCGCGTCACCGGCACCGAGGCGCTCAGCGCCCTCTACCGCGTCTACAAGGACGAGGCGAGGAAGGCCGGCAAGCCCGACTTCCTCGTCATGGGCAACGACATCCCCGCGTTCTCGCTCGGCTGGGCGCGCGGCGACCTCGACATGGTGAGCACGGAGCTGACGTGGGGCTGGTGGCTGGCGACAGGCCCGCGCGGCATCATGCCGCCGCCGCTCGGCTGCTACGCGCCGGTCTACAAGCTGGCTCGCGAGCACGCCAAGAGCCGCCTGGTGAACGCCTGGATGTACAGCGCCGACAACGTGAAGGGGAAGCCGCACATTGGCGACGTGGTGAGCTACCAGGCGCTCGCAAACCACGCCCTGCCCATGCCGCAGTACGGCGACCACACGATGGGCCCCGAGGAGTCGAACGCGGCGTTCTTCAAGTTCGTCCGCTCGGTGGCCCCGGCGTTCGGCGGCCGCATGCCCATCGAGCAGGTCGGCGTGTACTACTCGTCGTCCTCCCTGCTCGTCGACATGCTGCCGGGCGGCTACCGCGACCACGCGAAGCAGGCGCACAGCTTCTCGTTCTGGGGCTGGACCACCGCGCTGACGTGGCTGCATGCACCCTGGCGCGCCCTGCCGGAGTGGAAGCTGAAGCCCGCCGAGCTGAAGGGCCTGCGTACGGTGATCATCCCCAGCGCCGAGGTCTTCCCCGCCGAAGACGCACGGACGCTCGCGGCGTGGGTCCGAGCCGGCGGCCAGCTCATCGTCGCGGGCCAGTGCGGGCTGCGTCAGGGCGAGGCAGGCAACTTCGAGCGCGTGAACCACGGTTCGACGCTCGCCCTGCTGACCGGTGCGCCGAAGAGCGATCAAGCCGTCATTCGCCTGGGCAAGGGCACGGTGCTAGTCGCTGCTGACGATCCGGGCTACGCGTTCTTCCAGGCGGACAAGAAGCGGCCGGAGATGCTGCCCGCGTTCGCGAAGCTGCTCGCGCAAGCCGGCGCGGCGCCCGACAAGCTGGCCCTGAGCGCCCCGAGCGTGTCGTGGAAGGTCGGCCTGACGCCCTACGCCGAGAAGGGCCGGCTGCTCGTCGACGTGAACAACACCGATATCGACATCGACGCGGACCACATCACGCCGGCGCCGGCCACGCAGTTCACGGTGCGGCTGCCGAAGGAGCTGCAAGGCAAGAGGCTGCGCGCGCGCGTGCTCTCGCCGCAGGCAGCCCGGCCCACCGTCTCGCTCACCCGCCAGGGCGCCGACCGCGCGACTGTCACCCTCGGTCCGATCGAACTGTACGCGAGCGTCATCATCGAAGCCGCCAACTGAGGACCCCATGCCCCCAGAGAACCCCCTGACCGTCGCCGAGGAGCAGGCCTACGCGCGCGTCTCTTGGCGCCTGCTCCCGTTCCTGTTTCTCTGCTACATCTGCGCCTACCTGGACCGCGTCAACCTGGGCTTCGCCAAGCTGCAGATGATGTCCGACCTGCACCTCGGCGACGCGGCGTATGCGATGGGCGCCAGCCTGTTCTTCATCGGCTACTTCTTCTTCGAGGTGCCCAGCAATCTGCTGATGCGCCGCTTCGGGGCGCGCATGTGGATCGCCCGCATCATGGTGACCTGGGGCATCATCTCGGCGGCGATGCTGTTCGTCAAGTCCGTGCCGGTCTTCTATGCGCTCCGCGTGCTCCTGGGCCTCGCGGAGGCGGGCTTCTTCCCGGGCATCGTCTACTACCTCAGCACGTGGTATCCGGCCCGGATGCGGGCGCGCAAGACCGCCTACTTCATGGCCGCCATCGCGGTCGCCGGCATCGTGGGCAACCCGCTCTCCGGCTGGATCATGGACGCGCTCTCCGGAGCCGCAGGGCTCAAAGGCTGGCAGTGGCTGTTCCTGCTGGAGGGCATCCCCTCGATCCTGGTCGGGCTGATGGTCCTCGTCTACCTGGACAACTCCATCGAGGATGCGCGCTGGCTGACGGACGAACAGAAGGCGCTGCTCAGGGCGAACATCGACCGCGAGGACGGCGCGAAGTCGCACGCCAGCGTCTGGGACGCCTTCCGCAGCGGCCATGTGTGGCTGCTGTGCCTGGTCTACTTCACGGTCACGGTGGGGCTCTACGGGGTCGGGTTCTGGCTGCCCACGATGACGAAGGCGCTGGGGTTGTCGGAGAAGAGCTACCTGGGAACCGGCCTGCTGAGCGCGATCCCGTACGGCGCGGCCATCGTCGCGATGTTCGCTATCGGCATCCACTCGGACCGCACGGGCGAGCGCCGCTGGCACTGCGCCGGGGCCATGCTCGCGGCCTCGCTCGGCCTGGTGCTCTGCGGGCTGACGGGCCCCGGCCACCCCGCGGTGTCCATCGCCTGCCTATCCGTCGCGACGGCGGGCATCATCTCCGCCATCCCGCTCTTCTGGACGCTGCCGACGGGGTTCCTCGCGAGCGCGGCAGCCGCGGCAGGCATCGGCCTCATCAACTCCGTGGGCAACCTGGGGGGCTACGTCGGGCCGAACATCCCGGTCTGGGTGAAGGGCACCTCGCCGAACAAGGCGCTGCCGCTCTACGTCATCGCAGCGGCCCTACTCCTCGGCGGACTGCTCGTGGCGGCGTGCGGGGCGAAGGCCCACGTGCGGACCGCGCGTTCGGACTAGCCCGATCGAAGACGAGCGCCGTGGTGGGACGGGCGTCCCTGCCCGTCCGTCAGGCTACGCCTCGGACGCCATCCGCTCCACCACGCGGTCGGCGAGGCGGTCGTAGAACAGGAGGTCGCGCGCACCCATCCAGTCGCACCGCCGGCCGCCGAGCTGCATCTTGAACCGGGAGATGCCGGCATAGAGGTGGTCCGGCAGACCGAACGGATCGTACGCGAAGAGGTCGTACTCCACGCACCCGCGGCGGCGGGCTTCGCGCATGATCTCCCAATGGGCGGCGTGGTTCGGCATCACCTCGCGGTGCTCCGGAGACGATGCGCCGTACAGGTAGGTCGCCCGCCTGCCATAGTACACCGCCACGATGGCCGAGAGCAGGTTGCCCCGCCACGACGCAAGCACCACCTCGGCCTGCCCGGTGGGGAAGAGGGCGGCGCCCAGGTTCAGGAAGAAGCCGTAGGGCTCCCAGTAGAAGCCCTGACGCTCGGCCGTGTCGCGGAAGAGGCCGTGGAAGGCTGCCAGATCGTGCAGGTCGCTCGACCGCCGCACCTCGACGCCATGCCGCATGGACAGGCGCGTGTTGTACCGGCCCTTGGGCGACATCTGGGCCAGCACCTCGTCATCGGAGAGCGTCACATCGAGCATCAGCGTGTGCAGCGGGGTGAGGTCGACCGGGGCGCGCGACCAGTTGCGGAGCAGGGAGGGAGCGGGCGGCGCCAAGTGCGGTTCGATGCGCAGGCCAACGATCTCTTCGGGCTTGGTGCGCCGCTGGACCTCCGCCGAGATCAGACGCAGGGCGGACCGGGCGGCGGGGGTGTCGCTCCACGGCAGAACGGGCCCTTCGGGGCACAGCACGAAGCCCGGCTGCCCTTCGGCGTGCGCGTGCATCAGGCTGGCGCCGCCCACCAGGCGATCGCCCTCGAACAGCCCCACGCGCAGCGTGTCGTAGCCCTCGCGCCGCTTGAAGTCGGCCCAGCGCGAGGACTGCATGAAGCCGGCCTCGAGCGCCTGGCCCGCCATCCGATCCCAGGAGTCGTCCCACTCCGCGCCCAGGTCGCCCAGATGCAGCGCTGACGCCCGATCGCCGCTCATTGGCCGAAGTAGGGCAGGACCTCCGTCACCCGCCGCAGGTCCTCCGCGGCCTTGACGCGATCAGCCTGTGTTGTTGCGGCGTCTGTCGCGTTCTGCGCGATGTCGTTCTGCGTCCGCTGGATCGCCTCGGACGCCGGGATGGAATCTGTGCCGTAGTCGACCTCGTAGTCCGACTCATAGCCGCTCTGAGCCCAGATCGACTGGTACTCGGCGAGGTCCTTCTGTAGCGCGACCCGGTCCTGCTCGATCAGCTTGGCGTCGTTGTCGTCCGAGGCGATGTCCGCTGCAAGCTCCTTCTGCAGCTTCGCCATCACGCCCTTGATGACCGCCGCCAGCTCGGGCGGGCACTTGCGCGCCGGCTTGCCGTCCGCCTCGATCCGCGCGCCGTCGGTCTCGATCCAGCCATCGCGAAGCCGCAGCGCGACGCGATTGCTCGGCCGAAGGTGGCAGTCGACGAACAGCTCCGACGTACCGGGCGGCACGGTGGTCGGCGTAGATCCCGCCGGGGGCGCGCCGATCCGCTTGAGCGCCACGTCGAGGCGGCGGATCAGGTCGGCCATGTTCCTGACCTCGGCCTCGTCCTCGCGAACCGCGGGCAGCAGCGCGCTCGTCCACCCGACCCAGCTCAGCCAGTCCCTGCGAACACCAATCTCGCTCTGTACGGAGGCCTTCTGGTTCACAAGCTCCTCGCGCACGGCCTTGAACACGTTGGGATCCGGATACAGACTCAGCAGCGGCTCGGCGCTCTTGCTGCTCATCAGCAGGAACTGCCCATCGACAATGCGGATGAAGGCCGCGTCCGAGAGCGTCATGACGACGTCGCCATTGTCGAGCACCATCAGGTCATCGTCCGCGACGAACGTCGCCTGGTGGGTTTCGGCAGAGCCCGCCTGCTGCTGCGGCGCCTGAACCGGCAGGCCGCTGCCGTAGGCGCCGTGGTAGCCATGGCCGTAGAAGTAGAAGGTGCGCGGGGCGTACGACTGACCGTACGCGTCGACCGCCCGACCCCGGTACGTGCCCCGGAAGCCCCGTCCGCTCACGCGAGACGACGTCGCGATGCCGCCCAGACTTCCGGTCCGTCCGGCGGGCGCCCCGAACTCGCCGGTATGGCCGAAGCTCCCGCTGACGCCGCGCGAGAAGCTGGCATGGCCCAGCCCCGAGGAGCCCTTCGCGAAGGCGTTGTCCGGCGCCACCGCGTTCGCGATGACCATGGTGATGACGAGCGCGGCGAACACCCGGTAGCCCCAGGTGCGCAGCTCGCCCGGATCGGGCATGTGGTCGGCCAGATAGTCGGAGAGCTTGCGCAGCTCGCGCAGAAGCGCCCCTGGCAGGCGCGCAGCCCGCTCCAGCACAGCATCCAGGAGGCGCCGGATGTCGAGCGTACGCAGGCTGCCCACCACCTGCTGCGCCAGCGTCTCGACCATCGCCCGGGTGTGGTATGGGTGCTGCACCGGTATGGCCGCGATGAGCGGGTCGAGGTCGTACGGATCGGCGTCCTCGGAGCGCGGCACCGCCCCCTCGCGGGTCAGCGCCGGGTTCAGCAGCAGGCGCATCAGGCAGGGCGAGTCCAGCGTGTGCACCGGGACCCCGGCGCCCGCCAGGCGCTCCGCCCGGCCGAACCGCGCCCCGCGCCAGAGCCTGCCCAGGTCGGCCTGCACGGTGTCGACCGGGCACGCCAGCGTGCGCAGCTCTGCCTGGCGAAGGGGGCGGTGCGAGGCCAGCATGAAGGCCCAGGCGCCATAGCCCTGCTCCCGGAAAGACGGCAGGCAGACCCGGTACGGCAGTGCGTGCAGTCCGGCGGCGCGCACCGTCTTGCGAACGCACCAGAACGCCGCCGGCGTGGTCTGCGGCGACACGGCGTTCAGCGCGCCGATGCCTCCCGGCGCCAACGCCGCGGAGACGCGCGCATACCACTCACGAGTGAAGACGCGGGCGTCCTCCGTGCACCGGGGCACCGTGAAGTCGCAGATGACCGCGTCGTAGGGGGCGGCGTCCGAGAGGTACTCCCAGGCGTCGGCGATATGCACCGCAACGCGCGCATCGTCGAAGGCGCGGCGGTTGTCGCCGGCGAACCGCGTGCGGCCGAGCGCCACGACCTCGGCGCTGTAGTCGACGAGATCCACGTGGGCGACACCCGGGAACCGCAGGACCTCGCGGAGCGCGAGCCCGTCGCCACCGCCGCAGATGAGCACGCGCAGCCCGTCCGCCGAGGCAGGCCGCGCCAGACAGAGAGCGGGCAGAACGAGCGCCTCGTGATAGAGCGCCTCGTCCGATGTGTCGAACTGCAGGTCGCCGTCGATGTAGAACGCGTAGTCGCCGCCGGCTCTCTCGTCGATGTGCAGGATCATGCCCTTACCTCGTCCGATAGGCGAGCCACCGGCCCGCCGCTCCCGCCACCAGTCCCGCCACGAGTGCGTACGCCACGGCGACCACGCCGATGATCAGCACGGTCTGCTCGCTGCTCGGGCCCGAGCCGATGCGCGAGCGCAGCACCAGCAGCGTGATCACCGCGTAGAGACCCATCGCCCAGGCGCCGGCCTTCGCCGCACCGTGGAAGCGCCATTGCCCGTGGCTGTCCGGCCCCATCATCTTGCCGACCAGCACGCCCGCGAACAGGGGCAGGCCGACGAGCGCAAGCGCCCGCCACACCCAGACGCCCCACCCGTCGGGCTGCTGAATGGAGAGGATCAGATACCCGACCGCGCACAGGCCGAAGCCCGCCCAGGGCGCCGCCTTCGTGCGCCTCCTCTGCGCCTGCGTCATCTCGGCCAGAGCGTCCTTGAGGCGCTTGATGTCCCGCTGACTCGCGCCGAGCTTCTGCGCCTGCTGCAGATGCTGCCCAGCCTCCTCCAGATGCCCTGTCACGAGGTCGTGCTGGGCCTCCTGGATCTGCATCTCTCTGTCGCGAGCCCTGTCTTCGGCGTCGCTCATGCGTGCTCTCCCGCCGCGATGGTGAACACGGTCTGCGTGCGAACACCGCGGGATTCCTGGGGATAGGTGTGGACGGTCTCAACGGTCAGAGCGGCGTCCGTCGTACGCCACCCGATGCGGGTCACAGGGGATGGGCCGGCCTCGGCTGGGAACGCTACGTCGAGACGCGAGCCGGAGGCGAACGCGCCGATCAGGCCGCCGCCGGCCTCCGCCCCGATCAGCGACACCGTCGTGCTCACCGTCAGGCCATGCACGGATGCGCACATGCTGCCATCGCGGTCGCCGCGCATGGTCTCGCGGGGCTCGGGGATGCGGGCATCGTCGCAGCAGGCCAGCAGCTCGGTGACGCACCCATCGCCGCGGCGCAGCACCACGGCGTGGCTCGCGCCCAGCACGCAGCAGGTGACGCGCCACCCGCGCCAGTCGAAGGACTGCTGCCGAAGGACGCGCAGAGGCGCGAAGTCGGCCGGAGCGTCGAGGAGACGGTAGCGAAGGGCAGAGAGGGCATGCACCTGATCAAGCGTGGTGGCGCAGACTGGCATCTGGGTTCCAGTGAACTCCAAACTCAGCGGCCGCTGACGCTCTTGCGCGCAAGCGCCGCCCACATGAGTACGGGCGCGACACGGCCACGGTGTCGCCGAGATGCCACTGATGGAACGCGACTCCCCGAGGCCGCGCTCAGCGAGGCGCAGGCCCGCCCGGACTGTCAGGGGGTGTGGTGACCGGCGGCGTGCCATCCGGGGTGGGCGGCGCCGTGACGGTGACGACGACGGCGATCGACTTGCGCAGGCCCCGGTTGTCGGTGGCTGTCAGCGTATAGGTCGTCGTCTCGTTCGGCATGACCTCGAACCTGTCCTTGGGCTTCAGGTTGCCGCCGATGCCATTGTCGATGTCGATGGCCGCCGCACCCTCGACCACCCAGGTCAGGGTCGCCTTCTGCCCGGCAACGATCTTCTCGGGCTTGGCCTTGAACACCACGACGTCCGCCGCCGAGGTGCCCGGATCGACCACCGTGACGGTGAACTCCTTCTTCACGACATCGCCACCGACGCCCACCGCCGTCAGCTCGTACTTGGTGGTCTGCTCGGGGCGAACCTCGCGGCTCGTCACAAGGCGCGGGTCCAGCGGGTTGGGATCGACCGGGTTCAGGACGATGCGCGTGGAGTTGTCAACCTTCCAGGTGAGGATGACGGCGTCGCCCTGATGGATACGCTTGGGCGAACCGGTGAACTCGACGATGTTGGCGCCGGCCGGCAGCGGCTTGGGGGTCACGGCGATCACCACCGTGCGCGACTGGTCCTTGCCTGCCCCGCGCGCCACCAACGTGTACGTGGTCGTCTCGGTGGGGTTGACCGTCAGGTTGCCCACCCGATCCTTCACGGCCAGGTTGCCGGGGTTGATGTAGCTCCCGTCGCCCATGTTGTCGATCGCCCACGACAGCTTGACGGGATCGCCCGCCATCGTCTGGAGCGGGGTGGCCTCGAACATGCGGATCGCGACGGGGTGCGGCCGGAACAGCACGAACAGGATCGCCGCCAGCATCAGCGCCGACAGGATGCCCGCCGTCAACGTCGAGAGCAGCGCCTTGCGCTCGAGCTGCCCCGTCACGTTGTCCGAAACGAACGAGTCCTGCGTCGACCGAGCGGTCACAGTGAAGCCATACAGGCAGGTCGAACCGAGGATAGGCCGCACCCTGGGTTCGATGGAGAGCTGGACGGTCTCGGTGTGGCCTGGCTCAACCGTGACGCGCTCCTGGTCGAACTCGTAGCCGCAGGCGTCCTCGGGATCGGAGGCGTGCAGGTCGAGCGTCTCGGCGTGGTTGCCGAGGTTGCCGATGCTCACCTCGCGTGTGTCGACCGGCGAGAAGTAGGTCGAGTACGACCGCTTCGGGTTCACTTCGAGGAGGAGTGAGCTGAACGGCTTGACGACCATGGTGCCTTGCTGGAGCCCGTTGTCGCCGCTCTCCATGCCGCGCACGCGGATGATGAAGGGGTAGGTGCCGGCCGGGCACTCGCTGGACCTGGGGGCCTTGAGGAGGATGCGCGCGGAACCGGTCTGCCCCGCCTCCACGAGGATCGACGGTACCGGTAGGGCGTACCACTCGACGTCGATGCCCTCGACGTCGAACGCCAGATGATCGGCGCTGTCCCCGCCGTTGGTGACGGTCACGGTGAGTTGCACCGTCGTTCCCGGCTCGATGGTCAGTTCCGCGGCCGATAGCTCTACCCGGATCAAACTGGGCTCCTTGCGCGCTGCGCGCCAGACCTGCTGCACATTATAAGGGTGGGGCGAAGGGCGTGTCAATGCTCGCCACAACGCCGGCCCGGCCCCTGGATCCGGCGACTTCTCGGCCCACTAGCTCGATCGTGGCCCCGGCGTCGGCCTGCCCTCGCGGCGCAGGCGCCACGGGAGCTTCGCGGCCTCCCAGATCATGTGGCCCGATAGCTTCGACACCCCGAAGCGCCGGTCCCGGAACACGATGGGCGACTCCGCGATGCGCACGCCCGCCCGCATAGCGCGATAGGTCATCTCCACCTGGAAACCGTAGCCCTCGGACTCGATGGTCGGCAGGTCCACGGCCTGCAGCGCCTCTCGCGTCCAGCAGCGGAAGCCGGCCGTCGCGTCGTTCGTCGGCAGCCCGGTGACCCACCGAACGTACCGGTTCGCGTATCGGCTCAGCAGCACCCGCCGCAGGTGCCAGTTCTGCACGCCGCCACCCTGGCAGTAGCGCGAGCCGATGACGAGGCCCGCGCCGTTGTCGACTTCGGCAAGCATGGCCGGGATGTAGGCCGGGTCGTGCGACAGATCCGCGTCCATCTGCACAACGCGGTCGTATCCTTGCTCCAGCGCGAACAGGAAGCCCTCGACGTAGGAGCGCGCAAACCCGCGCACGCCTTCGCGCCGCAGCACCCGGCACCCAGACGACAGGCTCGCACCCAACTGCTCAGCCACCTGCGCCGTGCCGTCCGGGGAGCCGTCGTCGACGACCAGAATGTCCAGCGCAGGCACGACCTCCTGAAGCCGGTCGAACAGCGTCGGTATGTTCTCGGCCTCGTTGAAGGTCGGTATCACCACGACGGCGCGCGGCTCGCCCATCATTCGGTCTCCGTGCATGCACCGGTCACGCCGGTGAGGTCTCTCAGCCGCCCACCTGCGATCGGATCAACTCCGCCGCTGCCGCCAGAGCTTCGTCCAGCTTGTCGGCCAGCTTGCCGCCGGCCTGCGCGAAGTCCGGCCGTCCGCCGCCGCCGCCGCCGGCCACCTTGGCCACCCCTCGTACCAGGTTGCCGGCGTGCACCTTGCGCGACACCAGATCCGGAGTCACCTTGGCCACGAAGACCACCTTGCCGTCCGTCTCCGCCCCGAGGACAATGGCAGCGCTGCCGCGCTTCGCCGCTTCCCGGTCGGCCGCCGCCGATAGCCCGTCTGCGTCGAGCCCATCCAGCCGACCCGTCACCAGGCAGACGCCGCCGACATCGGCCGCATCGAGTTCGCCCTGCGACGCCGCGCCGGCCTGCAGCCGCTTGATCTGCTTCTCCAGCTCCGAGCGCTGCGCCACGAGCTTGTCGATCGCCACCAGCAGGTCGCGCGGGTTCGACTTCAGCGCCTGAGCGGCCCTCTCGAGCGTGCCCTCTTGCTCCAGCATCAGCGCGTAGACGGCCTCGCCGGTCACGGCCTCGATGCGCCGCACACCGGACGCCACGCCCGTCTCGGCGGTGATCTTGAGCAGCCCCGCCTGCGACGTCCTGTCGAGGTGCACGCCGCCGCACAGCTCGACGCTGACGCCAGGCACCTCCACCACTCGGACGCGGTCGCCGTACTTCTCGCCGAACAGGGCCATCGCGCCACGGTCCCGCGCCTCGGCGATCGGCACATCGGCGTGGACCACCACCGCCTCGTCGCTCAGGATGGCGGCGTTCACGCGGCGCTCCACCTCGGCCAACTCGTCGGGCGTCATCGGCTGCGGATGGGTGTAGTCGAACCGCAAGCGGTCCGGCGAGACCATCGAGCCCTTCTGATGCACGTGCGTGCCCAAGACCCCGCGCAGCGCCGCGTGCAGCAGGTGCGTCGAGGTGTGGTTCCGCCGAATGGCCAGGCGCCGCGCCGCATCGACCTTGGCGTTGACCTGCAGGTCCGTCGACAGCTCCGCCACATTCACGATGGCGCGGTGGAGCACGATGCCCGCGTTCTTCTGCGTGTCCAGCACCTCGGCCACGACACGTCCGTCGCCATCGACCAGCGAGCCGGTATCGCCAACCTGTCCGCCGGACTCCGCGTAGAACGGGGTGCGGTCCAGGACCAGCTCCACCTCGTCGCCGTCGCCCGCGTAGTCGACCAACTCGCCGGCCTTCACGATGGCCACGATACCTGCAAGAGCATCGGTCGAGCCGTAGCCCACGAACTCGGTCGGGGGCAAGTTGCGCTGCAGCTCGGCGAAGGCGGCGCCGAAGTCGCGGAACACCTCGCGATCGAGCCCGCCGGCCTCTTGCGATCGCTTCCGCTGCTCGGCCATCGCCGCGTCGAAGCCTGCCTCGTCCACCTGCACGCCGCGCTCAGCCGTGATCTCGCGCGTCAGCTCCAGCGGGAAGCCGAACGTGTCGTACAGCCTGAACGCGTCGTCGCCCGGCAGCTCAGCCGCCGTGCCTGCCGGCAGCGCCTCCAGCATCTCTCCGAGCCGCTGCATCCCGGCATCCAGCGTGCGCCGGAACCGCTCCTCCTCGGCGACGATGGTGCGCAGGATGTGGTCGCGCCGCTCGGCCAGCTCCGTGTAGTAGCCGCCCATCTGCTGGAGCACCACCTCGGCGACGTCGTGCAGGAACGGCTCGTCGAAGCCCAGCACGCTCTTGCCGAACCGCACCGCGCGCCGCATCACCCGGCGCAGCACGTAGCCGCGCCCCTCGTTGGAGGGCAGGATGCCGTCGGCGATGCAGAACGCCGTCGAGCGCGCGTGCTCGGCAACGACCCGGAACGCGAAGTCCTGCGGCTCCATGGTGCCGGTGTAGCGCCGCCCGGACAGCTCCTCGGCGCGAGCCACGACCGGGCGCATCATGTCCGTGTCGAAGACGCTCGTCTTGCCCTGCAGCAGCGCCACGATGCGCTCGAAGCCGGCGCCAGTGTCGTTGTTCTTGGCCGGCAGCGGCACGAGCACCGCCTTGCCGCGGGCATCTTCCTGGCGGTCGAACTGGGTGAAGACGTTGTTCCAGACCTCGAGCCACCTGCCGGCGTCGTCGTCGATCTTGTAGCGCTGCGCGGGAGTCAGCCCCGCCGTCGTGGTCATCTCGGAGAGCGGCGCCACACGGTAGAAGATCTCGGTGCACGGGCCGCACGGGCCGTTCGGGCCGACCGAGATGGCGTTTGCAGGCCAGTAGTTCTTGTCCTCGCCCAGCCGGTGGATGCGGTCCTCCGGCAACCCGACCGCGTCGTGCCAGATGGCGAAGGCCTCGTCGTCGTCCTGAAACACCGTGACGCAGAGCTTGTCGCCATCGAGCCCCAGCCACTCGGTGAGGAACTCCCAGGTCCACGGAATGACCTCGGCCTTGAAGTAGTCGCCAAAGCTGAAGTTGCCGAGCATCTCAAAGAACGTACAGTGGGAGTAGTCGCCGACGCTGTCGATGTCACCCGTGCGGACGCACTTCTGGACGGTGACGATGCGCGGCTTGGGCGGAGTGGCGGCTCCGACGAAGTAGGGCTTGAACTGCTGCATGCCTGCGCTGGTGAACAGCGTCGACCGATCCTCGACCCCGAGGGCGTCGATGGGCACGAGCGGCGCGCTGGGCAGGTGCAGGTGGCCCTTGCCGATGAAGAAGTCAATGTACTTCTGCCGGAGATCGTTTGCGAGCACGGACGGCCCTCCACACGAGACGACGAAAGCTGCGACGACGCCTGGGGTTGAGTCAGGCGCCGCTTGGCCCTTTAGTATAGCACCTGGCGATAGTGCCGGATGTGGTACGTGGACGTGCCGCGGCGCGGTACACTCACCGTACGCACAGAAGCGCGGGGGCATCCCGTTGCTCGGAGGAGCTTCATGTCGGGAACGAAGGTTCTTCTGCTCGCATTGATAGTCTGCCTGTTCCTGGTGGCGGTGTCTCTGTCGAGCAACACGCCGAAGAGCGAGCAGGCGCACGACGTCGGGATCAGGACCGAGACCGGGGAGATGCGACTGTCGCAACTCAAAGGCAAGGTGGTCCTTCTCGACTTGTGGGCCACCTGGTGCGGTCCGTGCCGGATGTCGATGCCTGGCCTGCAGGCGCTCTACAACCTACGGCACAAGGATGGCTTCGAGATACTGGGCGTCGACGTGAGCCAAGGGCCGCCCTCGGACAGCCGGAAGATGGTCAAGGAGATGGAGATCACCTACCCGACCGGACAGCCCACCGCTGTCGAGGACATGAAGGCCTACTCCGGCGGCGGCATCCCCAAGATGATACTGGTCGACAAGCGCGGCATGATCCGCTGGCGGCAGGAGGGGTACTCGCCGTCGCTCGACGATACAATCGCGTCGAAGGTCGATGAGCTGCTGAAGGAGTAGGGCCCGGGCGCCCGGGAGTCCCGAGCCCGGCATCGCTATCGAGCGCTCCATGCCGCCTTGAGCGCCTCGAACACCGGCTTCTTGGATGCGTCCGCACTGTCGTCCCAGTAGCAGTGTGAGAAGCCCATCTCCCGCAGCAGCTTGCCCTGATCCCCGATGTAGCGCGAGGCCGAGCTAGCCGGGCTCTCCGCGTCGCCCCACTCCCCCACGAACACCGGCACATCCAGCCGACGCGCGACCTCGCGGATGCGCTCGAACGCCTTCCTCGCCCGCGCCAGGTTGCCATCGTACGCGATGTCCGGCGAGCATGCGGGGTCGTAGAAGTGCGGCGCGTAGGCCAGGAGCGCGCCCTCGCCGCCGATATCCGCGCGGGTGAGGAACGTGTGCATGCCGCCGGACGCCCAGATGTGCGGCTCCACGAAGAAGATCGCCTTCGGCGTCAGCTTGCGCAACTCGGGGATGGCGCGCTTGTAGAACGGCGTCAGCCGCTCGCGCTCGAACCGGGTGATGACCGGATCCGCGCAGTCCAGCGCCGGGAACAGCTTCTCCGCGTCCGCCAGGAACTGCTGCACCGCGTCTGTGCGCTTCCCCGAGAACAGCGACAACGGGCTGACGCCGCCGGGCAGCAACTTCTGCATCTTCGCGAACGCGGCGAAGGTCTCCGGGTAGAGCAGCGCGTTCCCGTAGAAGGGCTCGTTCAGCAAGTCGTAGCCGATGACTGCCGGATGGTCGCCGAGCTTCTCGACGACATGCCGCCAGGCCGCGATGAACCGCGTCTGAACGCCGATCCCCTCAGGCCCCGGCGCGTCCTTCCAGAAGCTGTCGAACGCCGCCATCACCGCGGGCTTGAGGTAGTTGGTCGCCCAGTGCGCGTTCGCGTTGACCTCGTACTTCGCGCCGCCGTCCACGCAGGCCCACTCCGGCGCCCCACAGAAGCCGTACTTCACTCCGTACACGTCCTGGTGCATGTCCAGCACGACGTAGAGGCCGGCCTCCTTCGCCCAGTCCAGCCGCTTCCGAACCTCGGCGAGGTAGTTGTCGTCGTACTGCCCCGGTTTCGGCTCCACACCGGCCCAGAGGATGAGGTAGCGGATGCAGTTGCATCCCCACTGCGCCGTCTTCGCGAAGTCGGCCTTGCTCTGAGGCGGCAGGTAGGGCGCGACCTTGGACGCCTGCGCCACGTTGATGCCGCGCAGCACGATCGGCTTGCCGTCGGCCGTCACGAACTGCCCGTGCGAGACGCCGATCGGGCCGCCCTGCGCGGGCAGCGACAGGAGCAGGAGTAGAGCCACCAGGCCACGGTTACAAATGCACATGCTGCACCCCCTCAGAACGCCGCAGGGGCCGCCGGAGGCAGCCCCTGAGACCGACAACGCTTCGCCTCCAGCCTACCCGTGCGCCGCGATCATGCGCTCCAGGTCCCACTCCGGCTTCCAGCCCAGCATGAGCTCGGCCTTGCGGATGTCGAAGAACGAGCCGTACTCGTTGCCCTCGTAGTAGCTCGCGTCGACCGCGATCTCGTCACCCCAGTTGCGCTTGATCAGTTCCATCGTCGGCACCGTGCCGTACTGCTTGGCCGCCGTCAGGTAGAACGTCTCGGTCTGCGCCGGCGCCATCTCCAGCGCCAGGGCCTTCTCGATCGCCGAGGCCACATCCTGCACGTCGATCCACGCGTACGTGGCGCCCAGGCTCTCACGCGGGCCAGGGTTGTTCACCGCGGGGATGAAGTCCTTGTACAGCGCCTCGAAGAGCACGAACGTGTAGCGCAGACAGACCGTGCGCACGTCGTACTCCCGGCTGAAGCCCTGGCAGAACAGGTCACCGATGGCCTTGCTGTAGCTGTACACCTCCGACGGCAGCGACGGGTGCTTCTCGTCGATGGGCAGATAGTCGGGCTTGTAGAACCGCCGGTGGATGCCCCATCCGCTCGACGACTCGCTGCTGCCGTAGACGACCTTCGGCACGCCCCGCTCCGCCGCGTAGCGCAGCACGTTGAACGTGCTCAGCAGGTTCACCCGCAGCACGTCCTCCCACGGGTCGCTGTACGGGTTCGGAATCGCGGCCAGGTGGACGATCGCGTCGAACGGCTCCTGCAGCCGGTCCAGCTCCTTGCTGCTCGTGAGATCGAGCACCTCCGTCCGCCCACTCCACGCGGCCGGGTTCGCCACCCGGTCCACCACGACGACCTCGTGCTCACCGGCCAGCCTTCCGGACACCACGCGCCCGATGTTCCCGCACCCGCCTGTCACCATCACCTTCATGGGTTCACCCTCCCCCGCTGCATCGCTCGTGTTCCGCTCCCGCGGCGTCCTCTCTGTTCGGGCCGGCGGCGCGGTACTCCTCCGCGAGTTCGCGGGCTTCGTCGCACCTATCCACATCGGCGTGCACCAGCTTGGACAGCCGCTCGCCCGCCCCCGCCGAGCTAGCCTCCTACTCCCCCGCCAGCACCCGCACCTGCTCGATCGACAGGCGCGCGGCCGCCTCCACGTCGCCGCGCAGGACCTGGCGGTAGTAGTCGAACGACTCGAACTCCACGCTGCAGAAGCCCGCGTAGCCGATGTCGCCCAGCGCGCCGAAGAACGCAGCCCAGTTCACGCGGCCCTCTCCGAGCAGCGGGAACACGAAGCGCCCCATCTGCGGCACGCCGATGGCGTCCTTCAGGTGCACGTGCCCGATGCGCTCACCCCACTGCTTCACGACCCACGCCACGTCCTCGTTGCCGTACAGCACGCCGTGCGACGGGTCGAGGTTCACCAGTTGGACCTTCGGGTCGAGGCGGTCCATCAGGAAGCGGTGCGTGTAGAAGTCGTGCGCCACCATGCCGAAGACGCCCTCCGACGTGATGGTCACGCCCGCGTCCCGCGCCGCGCACTCGAACGCATCGTACGCCTCGAACACCTGATCCCACGCGGCGCTCTCGCTGATGTTCTGCCCGACGCGCGGCGCGCCCGGGTCCCACGGCGCCGGGCCGGTCATCGTACCCACCGTCGCCACGCCGCACTCGCCGGCCGCCTCGATCACCCGCAGCGTCATGTCGATCCGCGACCGGCGCGCGCCCTCGTCCAGCGACACCAGGTCCTCGTGCGCCATGATCCGAGAGACCTCGAGCCCGGCGTCGCGCGTCCGCCGCACCAGGTCGCGCAGCTCGGCGATGGGCTTCTGCGGGTCGAAGTGCGCGGTGGTCCACTCCACGCCCTCGTAGCCCAGCCCCTTCAGCGACGCGATCACCTTCTCGGCAGGCCATCCCGCGTAGTCCAGCCCCGCCAGGAACGCCAGCTTCCACTGTCTCATTCTGCTTCACCTTCCGGCGCCCACGCGCCCGCAACGAACGGTGGGCGAGCCACACAAGGACCCGCCCACCGAGGTTCGTAGAGCCCAACCGACGCTACTTCGACGCGACCTTCCAGCCACTCCAGACGTCGAGGGCTGCCTTCTTCAGCTTCTCCGCCGTCCACGCCGACTTGCCCGGAACCGGAGCCGTGTTGCCGGCCGCCGCAACCAGGAACGTGAACTCCTGCGCGCCATTGGCCGGCAGGTCCACCGTGTACTCCACCTTGCCCGGCGCGAAGAGCGACTGGTCGCCGGCGCCACCCACGTCCACGTAGCGCAGCGCCAGCGGGTTCATCCGCCCCGAGATCACCTGATCGAGGTTCAGGCCCGCGCCGGACGGGAAGATCCAGATCACGTTCAGGATCGGGTTCACATCCGGCGAACCGAGGCGCGGCAGGACATCCACGTCGAGCCGCCCGTCGCCGTTCGCGTCCTTCGCCTCGAAGAGAAGCGCGCCCGGCTTGTGCTGGCCCCACCTGGCGATCGGGTCCACCTCGACCTTCTTCGCGCCCTCGACCTGGCAGATGACCGGTCGCTGCCCGGCAGAGCCCCAGTGGCTCTCGCAGAGGCCCAGCACCACGTTGTACGACGCGCCGCGCTCCACCGGGAACGTGTAGTGGATCGGCACGCCGTTCATCCCGGCGCGGATGTTCTTGAACGCCGGATCGCATGGCACGCTCGGCTTTCCCCAGCCCGGCAGCGACACCGCGTCATCGGCGTAGCCCCACTCCCGCATCGGGGCGTCCGTGCTCACCGGCGCGGGCAGCGAGATGACCGCCCTGCCGCCGGCCGAGACGGTCTGCGTGCCGACGGTCGTGTTGTCCGGCAGGTCGAGCGACAACGTGGCGCGGGCAGCCTTGCCGACGGTCTCCGCCAGCTTCACGGTGACCACGTCGATGCCCGACGGGTAGGCAGGCGCGCGGAAGGCGGTGAGCGTCGCGGCGATGGCGCCCTGCGCCCACGTGGCCTGGGCGGCAAGCAGCACGTTCTCGAGCTTGATAGGCGTGAGGGTGACCTTGCCCGCGGCAGGCACGCCCTCGCCGGTCAGCTTCACGCGGAAGACGCCCCAATCCTCGAAGAGAGCCCCTTCCGCGTTCATCTGCGAGGCGGGCATGCCGGGCGAGTCGAGCGGTATGGGGTTGACCACCTGCGCCGGCGCTCCGGTACACAGCGAGGCAGCGGCCAGCGCCGCCAGGATGGTTGCACGGTTCATGTCAGGCCTCCGTCCGCGGCGCCCGCTCCGGCGACCGCACGATCCTGTAGCCGTACATCTGGGCGAAGCCGTCCAGGATGCGCTTATGGTTCCCCAGCGTCACCACCTGATGGAACCCGCTGACGTCGCGCGCATCCTCGACGTTGTCCATCTTGACCTCGACGGAGGTGCGGCACCCGCCCGCCGGCGGCGTGTTCACGTTGCTCACCACGGTGCCGGTATCGACGATGATCTCGTTCGGCCCCGTGAAGCGCACCAGGGTCACCGGCTGCGCCACCGGCCAGAGCACCTGCACGGAGACGCCCAGCTTCGACTCGCTGTGGTCCCGCAGGATGTACGGGTGCGCCGGCTTGTCGAAGCCGCTCAGCTTCGTGCCGCTGGTGCAGTGCGAGGTGATCAGCAGGTTCTTCGCGGTCTCGGCCACGGGGTCGTTCATGTAGCCCGGCCGGTCGAGTAGATAGCTGGTCAGCATCAGCGAGGTCGCGCCGAAGAGGTCCGCCTCGCACCCACAGGTGACGCCCTCGTCCTGCAGCAGCGTCCACGCTCCGCATGGAGGCGTCGGCACCAGCTTCATGCCTACCATGCCGAGGCAGTCCATCGAGAGCGCGTTGCAGTCCTCCTCCAGCATGAGCCGCTTAGCCGTGACGTAGGCTCGCGCGGAGTTGAGGCTGTCCTCCGGCGTCGGCTCGATGATGCGCTTCGCGTGCTTCCGCATCGTCGAGGCGGTGTCCTTCACCTCGTCCGTCGCGGGGATCTTGGCGAACAACTGGTTGAACGTGTCGCGCGGGATGGCGCGCACCTTCGTGCCCAGGCGCTCCAGCACGGTCTCGTTGCGGGCTCCGCCTTGGACCCAGAGGATGCGGCTCTCCTCGAACATCCGCTGCGCGCGCACCATGCGCAGGCCATCCTCGACCGCCGACCACTCCAGCGACGAGACGACGTACGTGCCGCGGCGGCGCGAGATGCCGATGACGTGGCCGGTGAACGATGTGCCGACGGGCGAGAAGACGATCAGCGGGACGCCGGCTTCCTGCGACAGCCGCTCTGCCCAGCCCCAGCAGCTCATATGCTGCAGGATGACGAGCACCGCGTCCGGCTTTCGCGACTTGATGCCGGTCAGCCACGCGCCGAAGCCGGCCTCGTCCTGGATGGGCTTGGCCTCCTCGCGCAGCGTGACCCCGAGCTTGGTGCACGACTGCCCGAGCAGCTTGCGGTACTCCTTCTGATGCGCGTCGAGGTCATACGTGGTGCCCGGCCAGCCCAGCCAGTAGGGGCGAGGCATCTGCAGGATGGCCGCCTCCACGGTGACCCGGGGCTTCGGGCGCAGCCGGGCGGCATCGATGGGCTCAGGGTCGGCGGGGACCTGGCGTTTGGGAGACGCGACCGCTTCGACGCCGAGGGTAGCACTCACGGCGCTCGCCGAGAGGTACTGCAGACACTGACGGCGCGAAAGGCAGCCGCAGCACTTGTGCGTGTGGCTCATAGCTCAGGCCTCCTTGACCGTTCGCCACTGCATTGGGGGCATTCCGGCAGGCCCTTACTACTTCGCCACACTAAATCCTCCGCCCCGCACACCCGACTCGCGGAAACGCCCCGCCGGCCTGGTGGCCAGCGGGGCGCTTGGGACATCCGCTTATGGACGGTGTTTCGGGACGTACTCGCTCAGCCGAGTGCACTCGACCAGCCGATCGATGGTGGCTAGCGTGAATACCTTGCCCTTGGTGGCTTCGAGCAGCTTGCGCATGTCCTCGCGACGGACAGCGAAGCCGCGCCCTGCGATGCAAGCGACCAGTTCGAAACCCGCCCCGCCGTCCGCCACCCACTGAGCGGACATCTCAGCCAAGTGCTGCACCCGCGTTACCTTGTCACGAGCCGTGCCATCGTCCTCGGTCAGCTTCGCCTCAATGACAACGCGAGGGTTGAACTCGCTCGGGACGATGAAGTCAGGCGTCTGGTCAAACCGCGGGACACGCTCGGCGCGCTTCGTCCGTCGGTGACTGATGCCTGCGTCTGACAGCTGCTTCTGGATTGCATTCTCAAGGGCATCGCCAACCAGTTCTGAGACGGAGTCACGGTGCCCTGCGAACGGTCGACCGAGGAACCGTTCGTAGAGCAACATCGCGTACGGCACTCCCATCTCGGCTGCACGTCGCAACGATGCGAGGCCATCTGCTGTGTCGGCCTTGTCAAGGCGGTGGAGATGGGCGGGACCATGTTCTGGGCACCCTTCGGCGAGCAGGTCACACGCCGTGGAGACGAGCGCACGTAAGCGTATGCGGTTCTGCCCGGCCAACGTGAGCCCCTTGTGCGGGTCCATGCGTAGCCGGCGGTCAATGCCACGTACATACCCTTGCGTCACGCTCACCCCTGTACGCGCGGAGGCAGCGTACGCCCACTCGGGCGGCGTGAAACCGAGCATCGAGCGCAGCACGATCAGGATGACCGGCGCGCGCGCAGCCAGGCCAAGCACCTGATCGGCATCGAGAGACGAGAAGCCCGCTGTGTCTGCCTTGAGCCGCTCGTAGGCCTCTTCGAACTCCGGGTAGTCGAGGAACCCTTCGCCGCGAGGCATGACCAGGAAGCCGGACGTGAGCGACCCAAAGACCGCGTCGACGTACTCGTCCGGGCTGGCGACAACTGCCTCATACGGCACCTCAAAACTGAACTTCATCGTCGCCTCCGTAGGGCGCCCGGTCCTCGGCCAACTCCCATAGCTGGATCGGGGATGCTTCGGCCAGCACGCCACCCAGTGAGCGCTCGATGGCTTTCCAGCCTCCCAGACCCTCCACGGCTCCTCGTGCCAGGTCTAGCTTCTCGCCTGTCGGCAGAGACGCGGACCATGACTTGCGCAAGCTCCAAACCGCCATGCGAGCCACGTGGCCAAACGCGACACATCTGATGTCTCCGGCGGTTGGCCTCATTCCTGCGGAGCACAGGGACCGGATGTCTTCACTGACAAGGCCAGCGATGCCGTCGGGATCCCACTGGAGCGATCGCCGAAGGACCGCACCCGTAGTCCGACACACGAAGACCGTGTCCACAATCGATGAGGCCGTCCCGTTGATGTGGATGGACGCGCCCATCTCAGCCGGACAAGGAATGGCAGCAGTGCACGCAAGATGCGCGTCCAGTAGCGCGACCACCGCTGGCATGTAGGCATCGATGTCATTGTGGTGGTACGTGAACGCCAGAGGGCTGCCGCGCTTCAGTGCTGCAGCCATCTTGGTGAACACATCGGAGAGGCCTGCCGTGAAGTGCTCCAGACCGCGATCCTCGCTAACGTTACCGGTTAGTTCGCTGGGGTCTCGGGTCGAGACCTTGGCGAACGCTGGGCTCTCGGAGCCTACCAGGCGCCGCAGCCATACATAGCAGAAGTCCATTAACTCCGCATACTGGACGTTGGCGAAGTACGGCGGATCGGTGAACACCGCGTCAAGCGAGTTCGGCTCCAGTCGGAGTTCCCCGGATGGTGCGCATCTCAGGTCAATTCCTCTCTGCTGATCCGGAGCGGACCCGTTCTGCGACTCACCGATCCACTCACCGCGAACCGGTACCACGGTCTTCCGCCCGCCGCGATGCGACACCTCGAAGGGCTCGTTACAATACCTCTTCGCCCGGGAGTACTTCGTCGAGATGTTGAGCCAACCCCCGCTACCGACCGCCTGCCCCTTGTCCCCCACGATGCCCAGCAGATTCGACTCGCACTGAACCAAACCCACAGGAAACCCGTGGACAGAGAAGATATCGAGAGACTTCAGCGCCATCGTGTCGTACCGACAGAGCATGTTCTGGTAACGCAGCAGGTCGGACAGGTTGGTCGCCAACGCATTCCTGATCCTGACAGTCGGCTGGTTACGCAGTGCGCGGCAACTCAACTCGAGACCCAGGAGCTGGCGAGCGTTGAACATCTGCCGGTATTGCCGATACCCCCATCGATGCAGCCGATCGGTCTCATCACCTGGCGGGATTGCGTCATCCGGCACATACTGCGTGTCAAGCTCGGAAAGCTCGCGCTCGGCGTCGCCGTAGAGTGCAAGATCGCGTTCGTCAGGGCGCTTGAAGAACCGCCCCCGACGCCTGGGGGCGCACATCGGGCAGTGGTACTCGATGGCGAACAGCCTGTGAGAGGGCGCGCCCTGAGCAGCGTCGGGGAACCTGATGCTGATGCCGCACTTCGGGCAGGCACACCTGCCCCGACTGGCAGGACCGTGCACGGCCAACGGAGAGTCGCAGGACGCACACGCCCCAGGATGGCGGCGGTCAGCCGTCTCAGTCAGGTTCCCGCACGCCGCGCAGACAAACACGTTGGCCGTGTGGCGACGGTCCTCGGCCACCAGGTAGCCAGGCATCAGGTCAACCCGCCCATGGCAGCGCGGACAGACCGCGGTCTTGACCCACAGGTAGTACTTGGCCGCAGCATCCGCCGAGCCACACTCCACGCAAGTAGTGCGATAGAGGCGACCGACGCGGCCCTCCAGCCATCCCTGCAGGCGGCTTGCGGCTTCCTCGTACGCCCGGACGTCGATGTGCTCGACCTCTTCCTTGACGACCCAGTGGGCCATCGGGTTGATATCTGCCCCTAGGATGTGACAGCCGACGCGATTTGCTTCCAACAGCGGCGTGCCGCCGCCCATGAAGGGATCGGCGACTCTGATGCCTGCCAGGTTGTGAGCTCTGTAGTATGCGCTGCGCAGGTCGTGGTCCACGAATTCGGAGAGGAGCAGAGCTCGAAAGAGCGTCCCGGGTCGACGCGCGAACCACTTGTGCACGGCGATGACGGGCCTGTAGTTCTGCTGGATCTGCTTCTCACGAAGCGCCAGATCCGCGACGAACGGTATGTCGAACCGTCTCTCAATCATCTGGTTGGTGGCCGTCCCGAGGTACGCACCAGAGCTTGGTGCGAGGCGAAAACAGTAAACGCTTGACGACTACATTATACCGGCCTGACGTGCGGGATTCCTGCAGCGCGACACGCCTACTATCCTCCGCCCCGCACACCCGACTCGCGGAAACGCCCCGCCGGCCTGGTGGCCAGCGGGGCGCTCACACGATGCATGCCGCCTGCACTACCGCCGATACCGCTCCTCAAGACCCCGGTCGGAGCGGTCGAGGCCCATCCAGTCCCTCTTCTCGCGCGTGTTCGAGGCCTTGATACCCTTGCCGGTGCGCGTGATCTCGTAGGTGGTGCGGCCGAACGTCACGCGGCCATCCTCGTAGCGGCCGGCGATCCGCTCGATCCTGCCCCGGTCGGTACGCTCGCGGTAGACGCGGACGGCGCTGCCATCGGCCCGGATCGTGATCTCCGCATCCACCTTCTCGTATCCATTCCCGCCGACGAAGGTGCCGACGGCCCAGTCGGGCACGCGGCGACCGCGCTCGTCGCGGTCACGTCGATCGCGATCATCGCGCCAACGCCGGTCGTCCTCGGAGGAGCGCCATCCGGCAGGCGGGCCGTCGCGGCGGTACTCGGGCCGCCGGTAGTCGGACCGAGCGCGGTCCAGGCCCATCCAGTCCTTGCGCTCCCTCGTGTTGACGAGCTTGATGCCACTGCCTGTCTTGCTGATCTCGTACGAATCGGAGCCGAACACCAGCCGGCCGCGGCGGTAGGTTCCCTCCTCCCGAGTCGTCCGGCGCACGACCCGATCCCGATCGCGGTTCCGGCCCGGCTCCTGGCTCCACTCCGGGTAGTAGATCAGGGTCGCGCGCCCGCGATCGGTGACGATCACCTCGGCGTCGGCCTTGATGTAGCCGTTCCCACCGACAAACCGGCCAACAGCCCAGTCGGGAGGGGCGTCCGCCCTCGCCGTCAGCCCAGCGCACGCCAGAACCGCAGCCGCGATGGGCAGCGCAAGCTTGCAGGTCAGCGTCATAGTGTCCTTCCTTTCGTCCTCCGCGAGCGGAGGCTATGCCTTCCCATCGAACGCCGACGGGTGAAGCGAGACGGGCTTTCCCGTGTCGGCGGATTGCTGCGCCTTGATGGTGATCTCCGTGATGCGGAAGGCGTCGTAGTGGGTCAGTGGCTCCGGCCCCTCATTGCGCAGGAACCGTATGAACTGACTGGCGATATCGAGCTGGGGTTCCAGCGCCACCGGCGTCGGCCCCTCGCGCTCTGTGACAAGAGTCACCTCATTCCTCACCACTCGTGCCTCGACCACGCCCTGCGTGCCGGCGATGCGCAGCCACTCGTCGCCGTGGGTCGGAGCCGCGGACGGGCGCAGGTAGTCTAGCGTCACCGCCGCGGCGCCCCCGCTCTCCATCCGGAACGTGTAGGCGGCCTGGCTCGCACACGCCGGGTAGTCGGGACGAGCCGCCGTCCCCTCGCGCCCATACACCTCCACGAACACGTCGCCGAGGATCCAGTGCAGCCAGTCCATGGCGTGGACGCCGATGTACGGCATGATGCCCGGAAACGTCTTGCGGTCGCGGAAGAAGCAGGGACGGGTCGGGCCCCACTTGTACGTCTTCTGGCTGAAGCACATCAGCGGCCGACCGATGCGCCCCTCCTTCACGACGCGCGCGACGGCCGCGAGCGATCGCTCCTCCCGCATCGTGTGCATCGGGCAGATGCGCACGCCCTTGCGCTCCACCAGCGAGTGCATCCGCTTGAGCGTACGCATGTCCATGGCGAGCGGCTTCTCGCTGATTACCGGGATGCCCCGCTCGATGCAGGCGAGCGACCAGTACGGATTGAGGTCGGGCCGACAGCACACCTGCACGATGTCCGGCTTCACCTGGTCGAGCAGGCGTTCCGGGTCGCCGAAGCGCGGGGTGTCGGCGCGCACGCCCGGCGCGGCGTCGAACGCCTCCAGAGTCTCGTCCTCGGCACGCGCCACGCCCACCACCTCCAGCCCGGGGCACTTCACGAGGGCCGGCGCGTACGTCTGCCAGTGGCCGGTGGAGCCGATGAGGGCGAGGCGCATGATCTATCTCCTGTGTCCGGGAACGCCGGGGGCGGCCAGACGTATCATTGAGCAGTGATAAGTGATCCGACAGATACGGCGGTTCGGGAGGGCTGGCATGAAGGTCTATGTGGTGTTCTACAGCATGTACGGGCATACCTACAAGATGGCCGAGGCAGTGGCGGAGGGCGCTCGCGAGGTCGAGGGCGCCGAGGTGAGCATCTTCCAGGTGCCCGAACTGGTGCCGGATGAGGCGCTGGAGCGCAGCGGGGCCAAGGCAGCCCGCGCCGCGTTCGCGCACGTTCCGGTCATCGAGCCCGCCCAGCTCGCCGAGGCAGACGCGATCATCTTCGGCACGGGCACGCGCTTCGGCAACATGAGCGCGCAGATGCGCAACTTCCTCGACCAGACCGGCGGCCTCTGGGCGAAGGGCGCGCTCATCGGCAAGGCCGGCAGCGTCTTCACCAGCACCGCCACGCAGCACGGCGGCCAGGAGACCACGATCACCAGCTTCCACACGACGCTGCTGCATCACGGCATGGTCATCGTGGGCGTGCCGTTCTCGTGCCCCGGGCTGACGACGCTCGACGAGATCACCGGAGGCAGCCCCTACGGCGCGGGCACGCTGGCCGGCGGCGACGGCTCCCGCCAGCCCAGCGAGAACGAGCTAGCCATCGCCCGCTTCCAGGGCAAGCACGTCGCGGAGATCGCGATGAAGCTGGCGGGGTAGCCTTCCCAGTCCGTAGGTTGTACTGGACGGGCACGGAGGCCCGTCTCACCACAACGCTCGGGCGTGATACAGCCCGCACGGACGCCGGACGCGGCAAACAGCGTCCCTACCGCACAAGCACGGGCGCGAGAGGGCAAACCCACTCCCCCTCGCGCCCGCCGTCCTACTCGCTACTCGCTCCTCGCTCCTCGCTTCTAGAAGCGAGCGATCGTCTTCTCCCGCTCCGACTGGTAGCCGCCGAGGATGATCTTCAGCACGGTGATGCCCTCGCGCAGGCTCTGCTCGGGCGTGGCGCGCGTCTCGATGCAGTCCACGTAGTGCTTGATCTCGCCCACGAAGCCGTTCTCCGGCTCCAGGTCGAGCTTCTCGGGCTGCTCGTTGCCCGGCTGGAAGTAGATTGTGTTGCCTCGCCCGAAGATCTGGCCCTTCTCGCCGATGGCGTGGAACTGCCACTGGCTGTTCGGCACGAAGTGGCCCCACGACGTCTGCAGCGTGCCGACCGCGCCGTTGTCGAACCGCACCATCGTCTGCGCGGTGTCCTCGGCGATCAGCGTGGGCTGGTTGTAGTTGTCGCTGAAGCTGACGACTTCCTTCGGCTCCGCGTTGGCGATCGAGAAGAGCAGGTAGGTCGGATGGTAGCCGGTGTCCAGCGCGCAGCCGCCGCCCGCTTCCTCCGCCGTGCCGCGCCAGCCCCAGTCCGAGGTCTGCGTGCGGCCCTGGATGTGGAAGCAGTCCACCGTGCGCAGGCTGAACACGCGGCCGATCTTGCCCTCCTTCACCCACTGGCGGGCGAGGCGGGGCGCCGGCTCGAACATCTGGTTGTGCGCGCACATCAGGACGACATTGTTTGCCTTGACGGCCGCCTCGATGTCCTTGGCCTCCTCGAAGCTGGTGCAGAGCGGCTTCTCGGTGATGATGTCCAGGCCCGCCTCCGCCGCGTCGACAATGGCGTCGCGATGCAGCCGGTGCGGCAGGCAGAGGTCGACGGCGGTCACCAGGCCGTCCTTCATCATCGTCTTCCAGTCGGTGTACACCTTGGCGGTGCCGCCCATCTCGGCGGCGCGGTTGGCGGCGCGCTCCTCGACGATGTCGCAGCACGCCGTGACGGTGGCGCGGCCCTCGACGGCCTTCCAGCCGGGCAGGTGCGCCCCCATGATGCCCCCACAGCCAACCAACCCCACGCGTATCATCCGTGGTTCTCCTTCGTCGCAATCGAATGGTGTCCGGCCGTCCGCTTCGTCGTCGCGCGCCGTCGCACTGGGCGTTCGCCCGAGACGGCGCGCTCTCCTGCAGACGCGTGGGAATCCGTCGCGCAGGATTGCCGCCGCGGCCCGGCGAAACGGACACCATCACGCGGCCTCGCCCGGGCGCCCAGCACGCGGGGCCACAAGGAGTCCCCTCATGAACGAGGGCATGGATCGCAGAGACTTCATCCGCCGCTCGACCGGCGCCGCCGTGGCGCTCTCCGTGGCGTCGTCGGGAGCCGGCGGCTCGGCCGCGCCGGCCAAGCTCAAGAAGGCGATCATCTACGGCATGCTGCCGGACGATCTGCCGATGCCTGACCGGTTCAAGCTGGCGAAGGACGTCGGCTTCGAGGGTGTGGAGATCGCTCCCGTGGCCGAGGCGGAGGCAGAGGCGATGCGCAAGGCCGCCGAGGCCGCCGGCATCCCGATCCACTCGGTCATCTACGGCGGCTGGAAGGCGCCGATGTCCAGCGCCGACCCCGAGGTCATCAAGCAGGGCCAGGCGGACATCGAGGCCGCCCTGCGCTGCGCGAAGACCGTCGGCGCGGAGGACGTGCTGCTCGTTCCGGCCGTCGTCAACGCGGGCACCGGCTACGCCGACGCGTACAAGCGCTCGCAAGCCAACATCAAGAAGGTCCTGCCCGTCGCCGCCGAGCTGAAGGTGCACCTCGACATCGAGGAGGTGTGGAACAACTTCCTGCTGAGCCCGCTGGAGTTCGGCAAGTACATCGACGAGTTCGGCAGCCCATGGGTCCAGGCGTACTTCGACGTGGGCAACGTGGTGCGCTTCGGCTGGCCGCAGGACTGGATCCGCACGCTGGGCAAGCGCATTCGCAAGGTGCACGTGAAGGACTTCAAGGGCGGCCCGGGGCTGGGCACTGGCGGCGAGTGGGTGAACCTGGGCGACGGCAGCATCGACTGGCCCGAGGTGAAGAAGGCCCTGGGCGAGATCGGGTACTCCGGCTACATTACGACCGAGCTGCGCGGGGGCGACGAAGCCTACCTCCGCGACCTGGCGGCGAGGCTAGACCGGGTGCTGACGGGGGCCTGACGGACGGCGTCTGCTCGTACTGCGGGCGGCCTCCGGGCCGCCCGTTGGCCGTCTCCGGCGACCGAAACCCGGTGCTGATCGGGGCATTCGGACGGGAAACCCGGTATATCGGCTGGCCGCAACTATAGTGGGTCGGGGGGCCGGTTATGGAAGAATACCGGTGCCGGGGGCAAGTAGAGCCTAAGGGGCCTTGCCTACCGGGAGAGGAGACAGAGTGTGAGCAGTATGGCCATCCGTGAACCGCGAGCGGAGGAGGAGCCGATCAAGCTGACCAAGCGCGAGATCGAGGTACTCACGCTCGTAATCGAGGGCAGATCGAGCAAGGAAGTGGCCGACATGCTGTACGTGAGCAAGCGCACGGTCGACTTCCATCTCGCTAACATATACGAGAAGTTGCAGGTGTCCAATCGGGTGCAGGCTTTTCGGCGGGCGGCTCGCCTAGGCCTGATTCCCTTCGATCCGCATTTCGGGGAGTCTGAGTAAGCGCTCGCAACGCTTACGGTTGTACACGAACCGCCCGCGTCGAGATTATCGGCGCGGGCGGTTCCAGTTTCCAGGGCAGACGGCCAGTTAGGCCAAAAACACGTTAACCATGGCCATAAACATGGAATGGACCCGGACGTCGTCGGTCAGCTCCGGGTGGAAGGCAGTTCCCAGCAAGCTGCCCTGACGAACCGCTACGATCTTCCCCTCGACCTCAGCCAGCACCTCGACGCCCGGCCCCGCGCTCACCACGTACGGCGCGCGGATGAACACGCCGCGGACGGGCGGCTCCCCCAGCACGGGCATCGGGATATCCGCCTCGAAGCTGTCGATCTGCCGGCCGAACGCGTTGCGCGCCACCACCGCATCCAGCAGCCCGAGCCGGTACTGATCGCTTCCCTCGATCTCCCGGGCCAGCATGATGAGGCCGGCGCACGTGCCGTAGATCGGCATGCCCTGCCGCGAGCGCTCGATGATGGCGTCGCCCACGCCGAAGCGCACCATCAGCTTGCCGATCGTCGTGCTCTCGCCGCCGGGGATGACGAGGCCGTCGACCGCCCGCACCTCGTCCGGCGTCCGCACGATGAGCGCGCGCACGCCCAGGTGCCGCTCGAGGTGCTTCGCGTGCGCCTCGAAGTCGCCCTGCAGCGCGAGGATGCCGATCGTCGGGTCGTTCTTCGCCATGGTTCTCCTGCTCTCGCCATGGCCATGCAGGGGCGGGTGGGATGGGCCTCCGTGCCCGTCCAGTTCCCCTCCGAATGGCCTGCTCTCAACAGCGCGACGAGGCCGGTTGGCCTCGTCGCGCGGGTCGTCTGTGCTGCACACGCCGTGCGGCCGCTACTTCCGCTGCTGGGTGAAGACGAACACGCCCTTCTTGTTCGCGATCACGACATCCAGCATACCATCCCCGTTGACATCGGCCACGGTGAACTGCGTACCGACGCCCGAGTCGTGGTCGATGTCGTGGCGGATGAACTCGGCGCTGCCGCCTTTGCGCTTCAGCTCGTACCAGTAGAGCACCGCCGGGGCGCTGGGCTCCACGTCCCCCTCGGGACCGTGCGCCCAGAAGCGCTTGCCCGCAACGAAGTCCATCACGCCGTCACCGTTGATGTCGGCCAGCACGAGCGCGTGAACCTGCGAGAAGCTGTCGTCGATCAGGTGCTTCTCGAAGGTCGGCCCGTTCGGCCCCTTCTTCTGCTGGTGCCACCAGATGCCCTTGCCGTGCGCCGAGCTGGAGATGACGTCCGGCACGCCGTCACCGTTCACGTCGTAGACCAGCATCGTCGCGGCATCCGGCCCGAGGTCGCAGGGCACGAAGGTCCAGGGCCCCTTGCGCGGGTCGCCGTCGCAGTGATAGTAGCCCTGCGTCGTGATGATCTCGTTCTTGCCGTCGCCGTCGATGTCGCCCACACCCAGCCCGTGCGAGAAGCGCTGCGTGCCGGCGCCCTTCTCCCCGCTCACGGTGTAGGCGTTGAACTCCTTGGTCGGGTCGGCGGTCGGCTCGTACCACGCCATGAACGACTCGTCGTACGGGAAGACGAGCACGGGCTTGCGGTTCTTCAGCAGGTCCGCGAAGACCGGCGTCTCGTTGCACGCGCTGCGCCAGATCGTGTGCTCCTTCCACGGCCCGGCCACGCCCTTCGGGTTCTCGCGCCACACGGCCTTGTCGCCCGGCATGCCGATGAGGAGCTGATCCGGCCAGCCGTCACCGTTCACGTCGGCGGCGAAGTTGATGAAGCTGTTGCTGTAGCCGGTCGCCCCATCGAACTTCTGCGCCGGAACGATCTCGTGCGGCTTCCACGTCGGCGCTTCGTACCAGAGGTTCCCCGCGATGATGTCGAGCTTGCCGTCGCGGTTCACGTCCGCCACGGCCACGCCTTCCGACCTGAACTCCCGGTCGATGACCGTCTTCTTGAAGGTGATCTCCATCTTCCGCCCCGCTTGTCCCGAAGCCGCTGCCGCTGCCCCGAGCCCCAAGATGATGATGCCGATCGCTGCCGCTCTCATTGCGCTGCTCCAGATATCCCCGCCACCGCGCAGCAGTGCCGAGTGGTTGCATTCGTCGTCGCGCCCATGTTCGCGATGGCGGGCGCGGGTCCCTGCAACGTGGGCAAGGAACGTCGAACGACGCCATCGAACATGGATGGACAGGATAGACAGGATGGGCTCTACGGAGGTTACGATGCCGATGCGATGGCTGGGGGTGTTTGCGGTTCTGATCGGGGCCAACACGCTCGCCGGGGCGCAGGCTGCGAAGGTGGCGAGCATCCCGCTGCCGGCCGCGAAGTGGCGGGTGATGAAGGCGCCGGGGCAGACGCGTCAGGACCGGACGTATTGCTGGATGGACGCCGGCACAGTGCTCTGGCTACATCGCGGATCCACGGGCGAATCGGGAGCATGGGAGTACACCACCCAGCCGCCCCAGTCGCGCTACGAACGCCTCTTAGCGACCTTGCGTACCGATCACAGCGGCAGCTTCATGTATCCCCCTGAGATGGACACCGTGGCGTCCGGGCGCTACTTCTGCATCGAAGAGGGACACTCTTCCAGCGTGTTCGGTCGTGACGGAAGAGTCAGGGCCGAACTTACCAACTACCACACGGACATCGCCTGGTCGCCGAGCGGCGATCGGATCGCCACGGCGTACATAGGCAGGAATGGACACATCCTCACCTACCCGGTGGTCCGGTTGGGCTCGCCGTTGCGGCAGCACCACCTTCGGTCGATCGAGAACAGGCGCCCCAACACTATCGTTGCGGGCACGGTGGCAATGGGCCTGGCTGCACACGATCTGCGTTCGCTGTCCCTTCCGGCGCCCCACGCGGGGCAGGGTCCCAGTTCTGGGGTCGCCCACCTTTGGTTGGCCTCGCGCAACGTCGAGCGACCCCGAGCCCGCACGTCGCGCCGCGTGGTCCGCCTGCCGATCCCGGGGCACATCGAGGGCGCCGTCTTCTGCCAGGATGGAACCCGGTATGCCGTCCTCGTCTCGCAGAGCGGCGCCGACGGACCGGGCTACCTGTGCGTCGGCTCCGTCACGAGCGGCAGCCTGCGCCCCCTCGTCCGATTCGCGTCACACGCCGACGCTTCCGAGCGCCGGGTGAAGTGGAAGCCCAACTCCCACGCCATCAGCTTCGTCTACCAGGGCTGGCTCTACGCCATGCCGGTGCGGTAGCCGGGATCGCGCCACGACCAGGGGCGCCCAGCGCACCGCCCAC
>CAZFLM010000057.1:36881-42515 GCA_964519955.1 uncultured Chthonomonadaceae bacterium
GCCGCCGGCATTGAAATGCCGGCCTGCACGCACGCGAAACCCCCTCCGGGGGTTCAGGCCCGCCGCAACGCACACCCCCAGTCCCCGCAGGGGACTTCGCTCCACCCCGGCGCCGGGTTTGAACCCGGCGTGCCGTAGGCCCTGTGCGACGCGCCGCCACACGCCGCCGGCATTGAAATGCCGGCCTGCACGCACGCGAAACCCCCTCCGGGGGTTCGGGCCCGCCGCAACGCGCACACCCAGTCCCCGCAGGGGACTTCGCCCACCCCAGCGCCGGGTTTCAACCCGGCGGGCACAACCCGGCACGAACACCGCCACACGCCGCCGGCATTGAGATGCCGGCCTGCCAGCGCGCGAGACCCCCTCCGGGGGTTGAAGAACCGCGCCAAGCGCGCGCGCCCCAGTCCCCGCAGGGGACTTCGCTCCGGGCAGCGCCGGGTTCCAACCCGGCGGGCAGAACCCACCGCGCCGCCACCCCCCACGCCGCCGGCATTGAAATGCCGGCCTGCCAACGCGCGAGACCCCCTCCGGGGGTTCAGGACCCACGCCACGCGCGCTCCCCAGTCCCCGCAGGGGACTTCGCATCGGGCAGCGCCGGGTTTCAACCCGGCGGGCACGACCCGGCATCCCACAGCCCGACACCCCGACACCCGACACCCAGCACCCGACACCCAGCACCCCCACACGTGCCGATGGGCAGGACGCCCGTGCGGAGCATCCTGCCCATCCTTGTTCAAGACGCCCTTACCGGCGAGGCTTCACCAGCGGGCTGAGGAGCACGTCGACCAGGTGCTGCTCGTAGCCGGGCAGGTCGGTCCAGTCCGCGGCCACGGTGATCGGCGCGCCGGCCGGGTCGATGAGCGTCATGCCCTTGTCGTCCACGCTGATCTTCAGGTCCTCCAGCTTCAGGAGCGGCTTGGGCCCGGGGTCGGCCAGGTAGACGGCCACCGTGTCGAAGAGCACGCTGCTCTCCTTCAGCTCGGAGACCGACGCCTTGTTGGCCCAGATGCGGTAGTTCTCCAGCAGCATCTTCACCACCGGGTCCGTGCTGTCGACCAGCTTCTGAAACAACTCGCCGCGCAGGCGCACGAGCCCGCACGTGTCGAGCGGGGTGATGGCCATGTGCTTCCAGGGCGCGGTGAAGACCTTCTTCGCGCCCGAAACGTAGGCCATGTTCCACTCGACGCACGGCGTGGCGCTGCCGTCGTAGCCCTTGCGCACGGCGCCGTGCATGCCGGAGAAGTTGGCCTTGCCCGCGATGCTCGGGTCGCGCTTGAGCGCCTCCTCCAGCGTGGTCAGCGGGCCGATGGCGATGATGGTCGGCGTCACCTTCTTCTTGCTGAACGCGTGGATCACGTCGATGAGCGCCTGCACGCCGTCCTGGTGCACCTTGCCGGGGTAGCTGCTGAGCTGGTAGTCCTTCACCCAGTCGGCCTGCCCGCCAACGCCCTCGGCGGCGCCAACGCCCAGCCCGATCTCCACGTCCGCCCGGCCTGCTGCAGCCAGGAACTTGGCCACCACCTGCGCGCGATACTCGGCCTTGCCGTACGTCGTGGTGACCATCTTCAGGTCATACTGCGGGCTCTTCAGGAGCATGAGCAGGGCCCAGGTATCGTCGATGTCGTCTCCGATGTCGGTGTCCAGAATGACCGGGATCGGCTTCACTCTCGCCTTCCTTCCTTGTGCGGCGGCGGCCGTCGGGTCCAGCATGCCGCCCAGCGCGATGCCGGCGGCCGCGACGGCCGTCCGCTTGATGTAGTCACGTCGTGTCAGGGGTGCGTCGCTCATCGGGGAATACCTCACGCTATTCGATCTTGGACCGCACCATCTCGGCCCACCTCCGCAGGCGCGGGCGGTCGCCGCAGATGCGGTAAACGTCTCGGAACACGATCTCCAGATTGCAGCCCTTCGCCGCCTCGAGCGTCGCGTCGATGTCCTGCTCCAGCCCCTCCCAATCAGCAGTGGGCCCGGTGATGGGCGCGGGGCGCGGCTTGCGGGAGAACACGCAGCTCCGGCCGAGCTTCCCCGCCATCATCGGCATGTCGCACCACGGCGAGATGGAGACCGCGCGCACGTTCGGGATCGCCTCGACGACGGCGTCCCAGCGGTCGTGCACCGGCTCGCAGCAGCCATAGTACACCAGGCCGAAGCTGCGGCTCACGTCTGCCATGTACGGCAGGAAGAAGCGCCTGAACATGGCCGGCGAGATGCACGTGGTCTCCTGCGACTCCATCCAGAGCCACAGGTCCTTGAGCCGGGCCCGGCCCGCGAAGCCCTCTTGCGGCAGGCACGACACGTAGCCCGGGCTGCCCGACCCCACCAGCGTCGAGTTGTCGTTCCGCCCGAGCAGCCCCTCCTCCTGCAAGAACGCGTGCAGCCGCAGCCGATCGTCGCGCAGGTAGGCCATCACCCGGTGCAGCGCGTCGGGCGCGTCGTAGGGCCAGGTCATCAGCCGGTCGTTGCCGATGAGCCGGAACAGGTCCGACGTGAGGCCCGCATGCATGCCCGTGGTGCCGTGCAGCTCGACGGGCAGCAGGTCGCCGAACGCCGCGCACAGCCGCTGGAGGCGCTCCTGCGTCGACTGGCGGTTCACGCTCCACGTCTGCGGCCTCAGCCGGTCGATGTCCTCCACCGTGCGGATCGGGTGGTCGAACGCGTAGGCGGTGCTCGCGCCAGCCTCGTCCGTGGCGTGGTGCGACTGGATCGGCACACCGTACCCGGTGCCCTGCACGTCCCACCCCACGCGCCAGCACGGGTCGAGCACGGTGTCGTCGCCCACCTCCTCGGCGTGGCGGATGACCCAGCGCATGTGCCACTCGACGCCACGGAACAGCGGGTCCTGGCACTCCAGCGTCACATCGGCGAGGTAGTCCTCCAGCGACCAGGTCTCGAAGAGCACCATGGGCCGCTCGCCGCGCAGGTCCTTCAGCGCGGTCCACAGCCGCCTGCGCTCCGCCATGGCGGGCTGGCTCGCCAACTCCATCCACCGCGCGGCGAGCGGGCGGAGTACGTCACGATCGTGGTTGGGCATCGGTTGCGTCCATCCTCCGCTGTCTCGCTAGCTAGCCGGACCGCATGAACCGGTTTGCATCAAAGCATCAACCATGCTAAGATGCCTATATGCGAACAACCATTGACCTGCCAGATGATCTCCTGCGTCGCGCCAAGGCGACTGCGGCGCTCCGCGGCCAGAAGCTCAAGGATCTGGTCGCCTCGTGCATCGAACTCGGCCTCGCATCGCCCGAGGCGGCAACACCGACGTTCGGGCATCGGACGCCTCTGCCGGAGTTCGCATGCCTCAGCGGCAAGCCGGTTCGCGCGTTGTCGAACGCGCAGATCGAGGACATCCTCACGCAGGAGGAACTCCGGCATCATGGCCTCGACCGATCTGCCTGACATCAACGTCTGGCTCGCGCTAAGCGCGCCGGGCCATCCCATGCGGCAGGCGGCCGAGCGCTACTGGCGCGAACAGGCGGCCGAGCGTGTCGCCCTGAACACCGTGACCATGCTCGGCCTCGTGCGCATCCTCACCGCGGCGCCTGTCGTCGGCGGCGAGGCCATCGCGCCCCACGATGCATGGTCCGTGCTGCGGGGCTGGATGGGCCTCAGCCAGGTTGTGTACCTGTACGAGCCTGGCGGGTGCCGCATGCGGCTTGACGACCTCGTGAGCGACCAGAGGGTGACACCCCGTGGTTGGACCGATGCGTACCTCGCCGCGTTCGCGATGGCCGCTGGTCTGCGCGTCGTCAGCTTCGACGCGGACTTCGGCCGTTACCCCGCGCTTGACCTCCTCCACCTCGCTGTCTGATCGCGCCTGACGCACTACGCCAGCCGCCAACCCGGCCGGTACGTGCGCCTCACGAAGTGGTCGGCGGCGCGGGTGTTCGTCACGCGCAGCTTCGCCGAGTCCCACTCCAGCTTCTGCCCGGCCCGGTAGGCCACGTTGCCGAGGTGGTTCGCCTCCGTGAGGCCGCCCGCGTACTCGAAGTTGCAGGTCGTCGGGCCACCGTTCTTGCACGCCTCGACCCACTCCTTGTGGTGACCGATGCTCTCCGGGATGGTGGGCGCGGGCGGCGTGAAACCCTTGTACTGCTCCTCCGGCAGCAGCACGTGGTTGCCGTAATCGGCCAGCAGCATCCCCTTGTCGCCGACGAAGAGCGCGCCGCTGTCCCACTGCGGGATCATCTTCTCCGTCCACAGCGCGGGCTTCATCTCGCCCTGGTAGAAGGTCAGCGTCACCGGCGGCAAGTCGCCGCGCTTGCCGTAGGTGTAGGTCGCCGACATCGTCGCCGGGGCGATCTCCGGGTGCGCCGGCAGCGGGCCGCTGGCTTCGATTGTCTTCGGGGCATCGAGCTTCAGCGCCCAAAACGGCAGGTCGTTCCAGTGCGAGCCGAGGTCGCTCATCGTGCCGTTGCCGAAGTCCCACCAGCGGTACCACTTCGGACCGGGGAAGTAGACCTCGTTGTACGGTCGGTATGGAGCGGGACCGAGCCACAGGTCCCAGTTGACGAACGGCGGCGGGGTATGCACCTCCTTCGGGCGGTCCGTGACGTAGACGATGTCGCCGTTGCGCTTGGCTGCCTCCTCGCTCTGCAGCCCCCACGCACGGCCGACCCACACGTGGCACTCACCGATCGCGCCGATCGCCCCGCCCTGCACCAACTCGACCACGCGCCGGTAGTTCGAGCCCGCGTGGATCTGCGTGCCCATCTGCGTGGCAACCTTCGCCTCCCGCGCGGCCAGCCGGATCTTGCGGCACTCCCAGATGTTGTGCGTCAGCGGCTTCTCGCAGTACACGTGCTTCCGCATCCGCAGGGCCGGCAGCGTCGCGAAGGCGTGCGTGTGCTCCGTGGTGCTCACCGCCACCGCGTCGAAGCTCTTGAACTCGTCGTAGAGCTTGCGGAAGTCGTTGAAGGTCTTCGCCTGCGAATGCTGGGCGGCAGCGGCGTCGAGGTTGTGCTGGTTCACATCGCAGAGCGCGACGATGTTGGCGCCGGCCGCCGCGATCTCCGCCATGTTCCCGCCGCCGCGCCCGCCGCACCCGATGATCGCGACGTCCAGCTTGTCGTTCAGGCCCTTGCCGCGCAGAACGGCCGGCGCGCCCACGGCGAGAACGCCGGCGCCGATGGCGGCTTCCGTCAGGAACTCACGTCGCGATATCTGGCTATCCATGTCGATCCCTTCCTGGCGTCCGCGCCAGCGCCCACCCGGCGTCGGTTGCCGAGCCTATGCCTTGCCCCACAGCGTCAGAGAGGTGTTCTACACGGAGCCGCCGGCTCCTGCTCAATGACAGATCCGACGGGTGTTCAGGGCGACGATCGATGGGGACCGCGTATGGCGGCGAGTGCCGGATGGGCGCGATACGCGGCGGGCCGCGACGGGAAGGTAGCGACTAGCGACTCCTGGCGCGCATGAAGGGGCAAATAGTAGAGTGGCAATGCAGGATTGCGACTGTACGCGGCGAATACTGAGCACGCAGTCCGTACTCGCCTGTTACAGCGCGCGTGCCGCGCCGCTCTCGCCTCCAGGAGCCAGACGATGACCGACCGACAGGGCCCCTTACGCCAGCCTTGCGCGAGTTGCTCCAGGCCAGCGTCGACACCGAGGACACGAGCGACAAGACGCTCGCCGTCG
>CAZFLM010000058.1:0-42213 GCA_964519955.1 uncultured Chthonomonadaceae bacterium
AGGATAACACCAGGTCGCTCAAAAGTCAATGGAATTCAGTAACGTTCTACTAGTGGTTGAGCCGCCGAGGGAGACAAGCATGCTGGATGAGATTGCGGGGCGGCTGCGAGGGGCTTTGGAGGCGAAGAACGCGGCGCGCGAGGTGGCGCTGAAGACGTGCCGCGAGATCATCCGCACGTCGGCCTGCTCGATCCGCGCGGCGCACCGGCTGGAGTTCGTCGAGGCCGAGAAGCTGGCGGCCGACGCGCGGAAGCTGGGCGAGGATCTGCGACAGGCCCTGGCCGCGGCGCCGGACCTGCTCTACGCGGGCTACGTGCATGACGCGCTGAAGGAGTACGTCGAGGCCGAGGCGGTGCTGGCGATGCTGCAGAACCGGCCGTGGCCCTCACCCGAGGACCTGGGCGTGGAGCCGGCGGCGTACCTGAACGGGCTGGCTGAGGCAGGCTCGGAGGGGCGGCGCTACGTGCTGGACCGCCTGCGCGACGGCAACCTGGAAGAGGGCGACCGCGTGCTGGCCGCGATGGACGACATCTACCACGAACTCATCACGTTCGACTTCCCCGACGCCATCACCGGCGGGCTCCGGCGCACCACGGACGCATTCCGCGCGGTCCTGGAGCGCACCCGCGGCGACCTCACCCTCACCTGGCGCCAGATGTCCCTCGAACGAGCGCTGCGAGCCGCCGAGAAGGCGGGGAACGACTGAACTGCGCAAGGTCCTATTCACCACAGAGCCACGGAGCGCGCAGAGGGGGCACAGAGAACGGCCAAGGCGAGCGGTGTTGCGAGCGGCGTCCGCATGTGTGCGGAGTCGGCCGCAAGCATTCCGCCTTCGCCCTTCTCTGCGCCCCCTCTGCGTTCTCTGCGCCTCTGTGGTGAAACCGCCCTTACAGCAGTCCCTGCTGCTTGAAGCTGAACCAGCGGTCGGCGGCGACGATGACGTGGTCGAGGATGGCGATGTCCATGATCGCGCCGGCCTCGATGAGGCGCTTGGTGACGGCCCTGTCGGCGACGCTGGGAGTCGGATCGCCGCTCGGGTGGTTGTGGACCACGATGACCGAGGCCGCGCTGGCGCTGACCGCCTCCTTGAACACGTCACGCGCATGCACGACACTGGTGTCGAGCGTGCCGATGGAGACGGTCGCCTGCTTGATGACGCGGCCCTTGGCGTCGAGCAGCAGCGCGAGGAAGTGCTCCTGCTTGCGGTCGGCGAACGTCACCCCCACGAGCCGCATCACGTCCTCGGGGCATGCGATGGCGGGGCGCTCCTCGGCGCTGGCATGCATGCGCTGCCCCAGTTCCGCGCAAGCCGCGATTTGTACCGCCTTGACCTTCCCCACCCCATGCACCCGGGCCATCTCGTCCAGGCTGGCCGAGGCAAGCCCCCGGACGCCGCCGAACCGCAGCAACAACTGCTCGGCCAGGCGCACGGCGGAGCAATTGCGCGTGCCCGTGCGCAGGATGATGGCCAGCAGATCGGTGCTGGAGAGCGTGCCGGCGCCGTACTTAAGCAGCCGCTCACGCGGGCGCTCCTCGGTCGGCATCTCGCGGATGGCCACCGAGTAGACCGGATGCGTCCCGACATCCTCAGCCATGTTGTCCTCGCTCAGAACCCTCGATGCCGCGACGGCAGCGCGCACCCTATCTGCCACTCCGCACTGCGCGTGGACGCGGTGTTTGATGGCTATTCGGCACAATCCCCGCGATACCTCCGCGCCGCGCCGCCCGGCGCGGACCAGCGACCCAGATAGGCGCGCATGACGCCTCGGTCCGCCAACCGTTCTGCCTGCTTGCCCCTACTCACTTAACGACGCACATCGACGGTATGCCCGGCGCCGGACCGCGGGACACGGTTCGGGTTCGGCCGGGCGCTCGCCGACGAGGGCAGGCGACGAACCGGTGGTCGCCGACGGCCCTCAGGCACCTGCTGCGCGCTTGCGCCGGCCCCGCTGGCGTAACCGCCGGACAGCAGTGCCCCTGGCTTCGGACGCTCGTGAAGGCGTCCGACCGTCAGGCAGTACCGGCCGGCGCGCTGGCCTCCCTGGGGCGCCGGCCACTGTCTCGCCTCCCCGGAGCCACGCCCCGGCGTCCGGCAGCCCCTTGTGGTAGAATGGAACCACCGCGCGCCGCAGAGGAACCGGTCCTCGGCGGCGTTTGTGTTCACCCGTTCATCTGCGAGGCGCCATGCTTGCCCGTCGAATCATCCCCTGTCTGGACGTGAAGGAAGGCCGCGTCGTGAAGGGCGTGAACTTCCTGAACCTGCGCGACTCCGGCGACCCCGTCGAACTGGCCAAGCGCTACGACGAGATGGGCGCGGACGAACTCGTTTTCCTCGACATCACTGCCAGTCACGAGAAGCGCGACCTGATCTACGACATCGCGGCGCGCGTGGCCGAGCAGGTGTTCATCCCCTTCACCGTGGGCGGCGGCATCCGCACCGCCGACGACTTCCGCCGCATCCTGAAGGCCGGCGCGGACAAGGTGAGCGTCAACACGGCGGCCGTGCAGCGCCCCGAGGTGGTGAGCGAGGCCGCCGAGCAGTTCGGCAGCCAGTGCGTGGTGGTGGCGATCGACCCGAAGCGCGTCGGCGAGTACGCGGACGGTCGGCCGCGCTGGGAGGTGTTCACGCACGGCGGGCGGCGGCCGACGGGGCTGGACGCGATCGAGTGGGCGCAGCGCGTGGAAGGCATGGGCGCGGGCGAGATCCTACTGACGAGCATGGACCGCGACGGCACGCAGGTGGGCTACGACCTGCCGCTCACGCGAGCGATCGCGGAGGCGGTGCGCATCCCGGTCATCGCGTCGGGCGGGGCCGGCACGCCGCAGCACTGCCTGGAGGCGGTGACCGAGGGCAAGGCCGACGCGGCGCTGGTTGCGTCGATGGTGCACGACGGCATCTACACGATCGAGCAGATCAAGGATCACATCGAGGCTGGCGGCGTGTGCATGCGGCGGGTAGCGGCGGCGTAGGCGGCACGGGTCGAACGTCGAAGGTCGAACGACTGACATGATCGGGCATTCCGCGAGGGCTCTCGGTGGGCCCTTGCAACCCTTGGAGCGAGCATTGACGGTACTGGATGGACTGAAGTTCGATGGGAACGGCCTGATCGCGGCCGTCATACAGGACGCCACCAACGGCGAGGTGCTGATGGTCGGCTACATGAACCGCGAGGCGGTGCAGCGTACGCTGGAGACCGGGCGCGCGACGTTCTGGAGCCGGTCGCGGCAGAAGTTCTGGGTGAAGGGTGAGACCTCCGGAAACGTGCAGCACGTAAAGGAGATGCGGGTCGACTGCGACCAGGACTGCCTGCTGCTGAGCGTCGACCAGTCCGGCCCGGCCTGCCACGAGGGCTACCGCTCGTGCTTCTTCCGCCGCGTGAACGCCGCCGACGATCGGCTGGACACCGTGACGGAGCAGCTCAAGACGCCCGAGGAGATGTACGGCGCGAATTAGGTCCGAAGCGGGCGCCGCCAGGACGGGCATCGAGGCCCATCCCACGCGCAGCGCGCTGCGTTCAGAGCCATAGTCTGCTGTCCTGCGATGAGGAACGTGCACACGTTCCTCATCTGCGTATTGGAGGCGCCCATGTTCCGCCTGTTCCGCTGCCCGCGCGTCGCCCTGCCCGCCCTGCTAGCCTGCACAGCCATGGCCCTTGCCGCACCGGCCCGCGCCCAGGTCCCGCACTACCCCGACGTGATGCCGCTGAGCGCCGTGCGCGCAGGCATGAAGGGGTACGGGCTCACCGTGTTCCAGGGCACGAAGATCGAGCGGTTCGACGTGACCGTGGTGGGCGTGGTTCGTAAGGGCAGTTGGACGGTGCCGGGCCACGACATGATCCTGGTGAAGCTGCACGGCGGGCCCATCACGGAGCGCGGCGCGTTCAAGATCCAGGGAATGAGCGGCAGCCCGGTCTACGTGAACGGCAAGATCATCGGCGCGTTCTCGCAGGCGGAGTCGATGCTGAAGGAGCCGCTCGGGGGCGTCACGCCCATCGAGGACATGCTCGAGGCGTGGGACCCGTCGCTGCCGACCGACCCGGCAACGGCGATCGAGGGCACGCCGCGGACGCTGTCGCTCGGCTCCCCCCTCCGGCTCGACGGGCGCACCATCCGGCGGGTCGTCGTGAACGCCCCCGCCGCCAGCGACGCGCCCTCGCACGGTGACACGCTCGTGCTCCACCAGTGCGCGACGACCGTGTCGCTCCCGAGCCGGTCGGTGGCCGCGCGGAAGAAGCTCGCGGCGGCGCTCGCGCCCTACGGCGTTGAGGTCAGCCAGGCGGGCGGAACCGGCCAGTCGCCCTCGTTCAAGGGCGCGCCGCTCGCGCCGGGCTCCGCGTTCAGCATGATGCTGTCGACGGGCGACTTCGCGCAGGGCGCTGTCGGCACGATCACCTACCGGCGCGGCGACCGGATCCTCGGCTTCGGCCACCCGTTCATGGGCATCGGCCCGCTCGAAGCGCCCCTCTGCTCGGCGTACATCCACGATGTGTACCCGCTGATGACCGCGTCGTACAAGATCGGCACGCCCGGCCCCATCGTCGGCGCCTCCACTCAGGACCGCAGTTTCTCCATCGCCGGCATCGTGGGCAAGACGCCGCGGCTCATCGACGTGACGGTGGACGTGCGCGACAAGAAGACCGGCCGCGCCCACGTGTACCGCTCGCAGGCGCTGCAGCATCCCAACCTCAGCTCGGCGCTCGTCAGCGTGGCAGTGAGCGCGGCCGTGGCGGATATCCACGGCACGCCGGGAGCTGCTTTCGCCCGCGTCACGACGAGTGTGGAGACCGACGACCTCGGCAAGATCGTGCGCTCGAACACCGTGTTCGACACGCGCGGCATCGACGGGGTCGTCACCTCCGACCTCGACGACATCCTGATGGCGCTCTCGCGCAACCCGTTCCACATCGTGGCGGCCCGCAAGGTCGATGTGAAGGTCGAGATCGACGACGGGCGGCCGACCGCGACCATCGAGCGCATCTACCTGTCCCACGGGCGCTTCCGGCCCGGCGAGCAGGCCGAGATCGGCATCGTGCTGAAGCCCTACGGCAAGCCGGCGGTCACGCGGACCGTCAAGGTCGCCATCCCCGCTCAGACGCAGACGGGGGTGTACGCGATCACGGTGCGAGGCGGAGCGCCGCCGAGCGGCATGTCCTTGGGCGGCATCACGCTGCGCCCATCCGGGCCGCCGAGCGAGCAGGCCCCGCCCGTGAATGTGAAGCAGATGGTCGACCGCCTCCTCCAGCGGGAGCGCGGCAACGAGATGGTGGTCCGCCTGCAGCTCCCCACGGTTGCGCCAGCGGTCGAGGGCGAGCGGGTGAGCGGCCTGCCGCCGACCATCGACGCACTGATGCGGTCGCCGCGCTCGTCCTCGCTGCGTGTGGAGCGCGAGGAGATCAAGGTCATCGAGCCGACGGAGTGGATCGTCTCGGGACAGCAGACGCTCTCGCTGGACGTGCAGCGGACCGACGTGCGCGAGGTCGCTGCGCCCCAGACCAGCGCTCCCCCGGCGGCCGGGTCCACCTCCCCTGCCGCGTCCCCCGCGAGCACGGCCGACTACGGCCTGGGCGGGCCAGACTCCGATGACGATCTGTCGACGGCAGCGCGCATCGGGGGCCAGGCAGGCAAGCCATCGACCAAGGGGCAAGCCCCGGCCAAGCCTGAGCCCGGCAAGCCGGCTGCGCCCGCGCTGGTGCCTGATGCCGACACCGAGGTCCCGGCGGCTCCGCCGGCCGCACCCGCCACGGCTCAGATCGGGAGGAAGGCGCAGACCTGGTCGCAGACGGCCAAGATTGACTTCGCCAAGGGCAGGCTCGTCTGCGCCGCGGTGACGAGTACCGGCGATCTCAGCATCGCTCGCGCCCTGAAGCCTCTGTGCGCAACAGCGGAGCCCTTCGTCTGGTGCGTCGTGCAGGATGGCGCAGGCGGCGTCTACGCCGGAACCGGGACGCAGGCGCACGTCCTCCACATCGATGCGGCCGGGAAGACGACGACGGTGTGTGAGCTGCCCGAGGTCTCCGTTCACGCGCTCCTGCGCGATGCAGATGGCACGCTCTGGGCGGCGACCAGCCCCAATGGGCGCACGTACCGCATCCGGCCCGACGGCAAGCCCGAAGTTGCGCATCAGGCGGCGGAGAAGCACGCGCTCTGCCTCGCCAAGGACAGCGCCGGGCGTGTCTACGTGGGTGTTGGCGGCAGGCGTGGGCGTGCGTACCGCATCGGCGACGGGGGCAAGGCCGAGGTGGTGCTCGACACCGCCGAGGAGCATGTCCTGGCCCTCGCGTTCGGACCTGGCGACGCGCTGTACGCGGGCACCGCGCCCTCCGGAATGGTGTTCCGCGTGGGCCCCGACGGCCAGGCGCGCCTGCTGGCGGATACGACATACCAGAGCATCACGGGGCTCTCGTGCGCCGCGGATGGCACGCTCGTCGCAGCGGCGACGGGACCGCGCGGCGCCCTCATCCGCATCGCGCCCGACGGATCGACGACGCCGGCCTACGAGCGCTCGACCGGCGGCTTCACCAGCCTCTGCGCCGCGCCCGACGGCACCGTCTACGCGGCGGGCAGCGGCTCGGTCTACGCGCTCCGCGGCGCCGCGGCCTGGCCGCTCGACAACGCCACCGACGTCGATGTGCTGGGGCTCTGCGCCGCCCCGGATGGCGCCCTGTTCGCGGGCACGGGCAACGCGGGCGGCATCCTGGTGTCACCCGCGCAGCCCGCCACCCAGGGAACGTACGAGTCGGTTGCGCACGACGCCGGCACACCCGCGCGCTGGGGGCACGTCCGCTGCATGGGCTCTACGCCGGAGGGCGGCAAGCTGACGATCGAGACCCGGTCCGGGATGTCCGCCGAGCCAGACGCCTCGTGGAGCGGCTGGTCGCCGGTGGGGGGCGCAGACATGCGGATCGGCAGCCCGGCGGCGCGCTATCTGCAGTACCGCGTGGGGCTGGTGGCCGGCGCGGGCGGCTCACCGACGCTGCGGGACATCGCGCTCACCTATCTCCCGCGGAACCAGGCGCCGAAGGTCTCGTTCCAGGCTCCGGCAGGCGGCGAGTGGTGGTCCGGCAAGCAGGCGGTGCGCTGGTCTGCCACGGACCCGGACAAGGACACGCTGAGCTACGAGCTGTTCATCGCGAAGGCGGAGGGTGGCCCGTGGCAGGCGGTGGCGGCGGCGAAGGCGGCCGAGGCCCCTGCCCAGGCGACGCCGACACCCACCGCTGCCCCGGCGCCTGCCCCGAGCAAGGCGAAGCCCGCCGCCAAGCCGCAGACCGTCGCCGACGTGCAGGCCGTGGTGGACGCGCACCCCGACATGCCGGCCGAGCTGCGCAAGGCCCTTCTCGACCGCGCGAAGGAGCTGAACGCGGAGCGCGACGCGGCCAAGGCGGACGCGCCGAAGGCGCCGGCCGAGCCCACCGTGACCCGCGAGACGACACGCACGATGGAAACCTCGGTGCTCGCCGACGGTGCGTACCGCCTGAAGGTCGTGGCGTCGGATCGGCCCAGCAACGGCGACGACGCGCAGCAGGCCGAGGTCGTGTCGGAGCGCATCTACATCGCGAACCGACTGCCGCTGCTGCTCGTGTCGGAGGCGAAGGTCGGGGCGGATCGGCGCGTGGAAATCCGCGGGGTCGCGCTGCACCGCACGGCGCCCGTGAGCGGCGTGCAGTACCGTGTGGACGGCGGGCAGTGGCTCTCCGCGCAGCCGGCGGACGGCCTCTTCGACACGACGCTGGAAACGTTCGTCCTGCGCACCGACGCACTGCCGGCCGGGCAGCACACCGTGGAGGTGGCGGCGTTCGTGGCGAGCGGGGTGTCGGCGGCGGAGAAGCGGGCGGTGGAGGTGAAGTAGGTCAGTGGTCAGTGGTCAGTGGTCAGTGGTCAGTGGTCAGTGACTGGTGGTGCGCCCCTCCGGTGGCTTGGAGGGGCGTTCCGCTGAGTCCTCAGTCGCCGAGCGGGAGGGTGCGCTGGGTGGCGTCGTAGGGCGAGGCGGCGTGGAGCAGGGCGCCCAGCTCGTCCAGGAGGCGGGCGGCGGCGCGCTCGCGGAAGGAAGGGGGCGACTCCTCGTGGCGGCAGGCCTCGGCGAGGAGGGCGCGGGTCTGCTCCAGGGTGCGCACCTCGTGGGAGCAGGCGGCGCAGCGCATGAGGTGGCGCTCCACGCCGGGCGCCAGGTCCTCCGGCAGGTCGCCGCCGGCGTGCATGTCGATCAGTCCCCGGATCTCGCTGCAGGTCATCGCAGGTTCACTCCTCGCCCCAACTCTCCGCCAGGCTGTCGCGCAACGCCCGCCGCGCCCGGTAGAGCAGCGACTTCGCGGCAGCGGGGGTCCGCTCCAGCACCTCGGCCGCCTCGCGGATGTCCCACTCCTGCACATCGCACAGGATAAGCACGTCGCGGTAGTCCTCGGGCAGCGCGCCCAGCGCCTTCCTCACGTCGACGCGGATGCGCGCGCGCTCGGGCTCGTCCGCGTCGACGGCCTCGTCGCCCAGTTCCGGCAGCATCGGGAGTCTGGGCTGGCGCAGGCGGTCGCGGCACAGGTTGCGCGTGATGGTGAAGAGCCACGCGGCGAACGGGCAGTCTCCGCGGTAGTCGGCCGCCCGCCGGAACGCGCGGAGGAACGCATCGGATGCGACCTCCTCGGCGTCCTCGCGCCGCTCCAGGATGTGCAGCGCGTAGCCGTAGACGCGGTCGACGTAGAGGTCGAAGAGCGCGGCCAACGCGCCGGCATCGCCCTGGCGGAACCGCGCCACGAGGCGCGACACACCGTGGTCCTTCTCCATCGACATGCGGGGCGCACCTATTGCCTACAGGGAGCATCCGCGCACGCCTCCGCACAAGGCAGGACGTACGCGGACAGCGAATGGCGTCGCGCGGGTTGAGGATTCCGCGGGACGTTCTTGTACCCCATTTCGCGCCGGAACGCGCCGGCACCTGCCAGGCGGTGGTGCGGAGCGGGCCGGGATGACGACGGGAGGCACGCCCACCGCCTTGCCCGGGCGGGGTACTATGAGGGTGTTAGCCCACGGGGCCGGGCCCTTGCCGGCGGCCTCCCCACCCCACTCACTCGGACGGACCGTTGCGACACGCTACTCCGCACTCCTGTCTTGGAGCGCCGCTATCGGCGCCGCGCACGGCGACCCCATGATACGCGGCCTGTTCATGTCCCTGCGGCTCTGGATCGAGAGCCTGCCTCCGACCGCGCGCGCCGCCCTCCGGTGGGACTGCGCGTCCAGCCTGCTTTGGGGCGCCTACAACGGCTGCATCTGGACCTTCGTGGCCCGCATCGCCCGCGCCGACCTGCGCGCCAGCGCGGCCGACATGGCGTGGATCTCAGCCGCGCCGGCGCTCGGCTACCTGTTCGCGACGATCTGGGCCCGCCAGATGGAGGGCCGCGCCAAGATGCCGTTCGTGTGGATCACGTGGCTTGTGGCGCGCGGCCTGTTCCTGCTGACCCCGCTGTTCGCCACGCGCAACGGCTACGTCTTCCTCGTCTGCGTCACGCCGATCATCTTCTCGGTTTCGACGCCTGCCTACACGTCGCTGATGAAGGACGTGTACCCGGACCACCTGCGCGGGCGGCTGATGAGCCTGTCCCGCATGTGCTGGAGCCTCTCTACGTTCTTCTTCGCGTTCGGCGCGGGCCGCCTGCTGGACGGCGGGCTGGACTGGCGGTGGTCGTTCATGTTCGGCGGCGCGTGCGGGGCGCTCTCCGCGCTGGCGTTCTGCCGCATCCGCGTGCCGCTGCCGGATGTCGAGGCCGACGACCGCATGTCGACCATCGGGTTCGTGCGCGATACGCTGAACATCCTGTGGCGCAACCCGAGGTTCCGCTGGTTCAGCGCTTCCGTGTTCGTGTACGGCTTCGGCAACATCATGGCGTACACGCTGTACCCGATCCACCAGGTCGACACGTTCCACATCCGCAACACGGACGTCGCCAACATGCAGAACCTGGCCGCCGTCACGCAGATCGCGGGTTACCTGTTCTGGGGCGGCATTATGGATCGGCGGGGCCCGCTCTTCGCGGTCCTAGTCGGCATCTGCATCATCTGCCTGATGCCGCCGTGCTACGCGATGGCCGGCAATCTGGCGCCGATCTACCTGGCGTCCGCCATCGGCGGGCTCGCCTTCTCCGGCATCGAGCTGGGCTATCTCAACTCGATCCTGCAGCTCTCGGAGCCGGGGCGGGCCGCGCAGTACCAGGCGCTCCACTCGAGCCTGTACGGCATCCGCGGCACCATCGCGCCGTTCTGCGCGCTCCCGCTGATGCACGTGTACGGCATCCGCACCGGCATCTGGGCGTGCGGCGGCGTGATGCTCTGCGGCATCGGGCTGCAGCTCGTCTCGATGCGCGAGCACAAGCGATACCTGCGGCGCGTCGAGGCGGATCGCGCCGTTCCATCCCCGACCTGCGCCGACCCAGCGCCAACGGAGGCAACCTAGACGCCATGCGCATCCTGCTCACGAACGACGACGGCATCAATGCCCCGGGCATCCTGGCCCTCCGGAACGCGCTGCTGGACCTCGGAGAGGTGACGGTGGTGGCGCCCGAGCGGCCGCGCAGCGCCACCGGCCACGCCATCACGCTGCACAAGCCGCTGCGCATCGACGAGGTGCCCCTCCCGGGCGGCGGCACAGGTTACGCGACGAACGGCACGCCGAGCGACTGCGTCACGCTGGGGCTGGACGTGCTCCTGCAGGGCAAGGCCGATCTCGTGTTCTCGGGGATCAACCGCGGGGCGAACCTCGGGTTCGATCTGACGTACAGCGGCACCGTGTCGGCGGCGATGGAGGGGGCGATCCTGGGGCTGCCGTCCATCGCGGTGTCCGTGGCCGGCGACAACCCGACCGGCGACTACTCCATCGCGGCTCGGTTCGCCCGGCAGCTCGCGGAGGTCGTCGCGCGGGATGGAATGGACCGCTGGACGCTGCTGAACGTGAACGTGCCCGCGCTGCCCGAACCGCGCATCCGCGGTGTGCGCCTCACCCGCCAGGGCCGAACGCAGTACACGGACCGCATCGACTGCCGCAAGGACCCCTGGGGCCGCCCCTACTACTGGTTCTGCGGCACGCTCGACGAGGAGGGGCCGGACGACGGGTCCGACCTGCACGCCGTGTCGGAGGCCTGGATCTCGGTCACCCCGGTGCGCCTCGACATGACATCCGAGGCGATGCTGGACCGCATGAAGGGCTGGGACCTGCGCCTCTAGGCGGCCAACCGAAGCGACGGCGAACAGGCCGCGCGGCATTACAGGAAAACGCCGGCTGTATCGCTAAGAACGCACTCGGTGTGTCCACCGGCTCGAACCACACTCCGCGCGGCGCCAGGATGGGCTCGGAGGCCCAACCTGCCACCTGACCGCGCCTGCCCGAGCCATGCCTACGGGGAGGACCGAATGAACTCGTTCCCGCACTTCCGTGCCGTTCTCGGCGCGGCCCTCGCCCTGTCGACCCTCGCGGCGCCCCCGGCAGCCTGGGCGGGACCCGACCGAGCAGCAGCCATCTCCGCCGACGCCCTCGTCGAGCACATCAGCATCCTGTCGTCCGAAGCGTTCGGCGGGCGGCGCACCGGCGAGAAGGGCAACACGGAGGCCGCCAGGTACATCGCCGCGCAGTTCGCCGAGGCGGGTCTGAAGCCGATCGGCACGGCGCGCATCAACGACCCGAAGGCCAAGATGGACGGCAGCGGCTACTTCCAGCCCTTCTCGTTCCAGAACGGCACCGCATTCGGCAAGGACAATCTGCTGGCCGCTACCATCTCGAAGCACGCGCGGACGTTCCGGCTTGGGACCGACTATGAGCCGGCGCGGTTCGCGGGCACCGGCAAGGCGTCGGGCGAGGTGGTGTTCGTCGGCTACGGCATTCGGTCCGACGACGGCACGCGCGACGACTACGTGGGCATCGACGTGACGGGGAAGGTCGTGCTGCTGCTCGACGGGACGCCCGACGACGAGCCGTTCGGCCCGTTCTCGATGGCGGCGAGCCTGCGGCGCAAGGCCGCGGTGGCCAAGGAGCGCGGGGCCGTGGCAGTCGTGGCGATCGCCTCGGAGGGCGGACGCAGCCCCAGGATGTTCGGCCCGGCAGGCAGCGACGAGAAGCCGGTACCCGTTGTCACGGTGAAACGGCCGATCGCCGAGGCCTGGTTCAAGCAGATCGGCATGAACCTGGCCGAGGTTGAGAAGGCGTCCGCGGACAGCCCCAAGCCGTTCGCGACGGGCTTCTCCGCCACCGTGCACACGTCGATCGAGCAGGTCAGCGCGACTTCGGCGAACATCGTAGGCTATCTGCCGGGAAGCGATCCCAAGCTCAAGGACGAGGTGATCGTGCTCGGCGCGCACATGGACCACCTCGGCATGGGAGGCCAGGGATCGCTGCAGCGGGGCGGCAAGCCTGCGATGCACCCCGGCGCCGACGACAACGCATCAGGCTCGGCCGGCGTGATCGGGCTGGCCCACTACTATGGCGAAGCCTCGACCCGACCGAAGCGGTCGCTCGTGTTCATCTGCTTCTCCGGCGAGGAGGAGGGGCTCTACGGTTCGCGAGCCTATGTGAAGGCCCCGATCATACCGCTGGACCACACGGCGGTCATGCTGAACCTGGACATGATCGGGCGCATGTCGGACAACAAGCTCACCATCGAGGGCACGAGCACGTCGCCGGACTGGCCGGCATACCTGGACAAGATGAACGAGCGAGCGTCATTCCGCATGATGCTCAGCCCCGGCGCGTTTGGGGGCAGCGACCACGAGCCGTTCGCCACGAACGGCGTGCCGGTGCTGTTCTTCTTCACGGGCATCCACCCCGACTATCACCGGCCGACGGACACCGTGGACAAGATCAACGGGATCGACGAGCAGCGTGTCGTCGAGTTCGTGGCGGACATCACGGACGACCTGGCGAACGCGCCGACGCGGCCCACGTACCAGCAGCCGACGCGCGACCGAGGCATGGGTGGCGCTCCCCGGCGCGCCCGCGTGTCGCTGGGCACCATCCCCGAGTACGGCGTGCAGGTGGTAGGCGTGAAGCTGTCGGGCGTGCGTCCTGGCAGCCCCGCGGAGAAGGCCGGGCTGAAGGCGGGCGACATCATCGTGGCGATCGGTTCCGCCGACATCACGAACCTGATGGACTTCACGGCCGCCCTGAACCGGCAGAAGCCGGGCGACGCGGTGAAGATCGTGGTGAAGCGCGGGAGCGAGACGGTCACGGTAACCGCCACGCTGGAGGGAAGCCAGGGACCGTAGCGCCCTCCGCGGAACTGGCCCGTCAGGATATACGCAGGCCGCCGGCCATCGGGATCGCAGCCCGGTGACGGCGGCCTCGTTGTTGGCATCGCCGCGGCTTCAGAAGCCGATGCCCGCGCCCATCGTCATGTAGCGGCCATCGACGACGCCGATCTGCAGGTTGGCCTCGAACGGACGTCCGGACACCTTCGTCTGCCACGTCGTCAAGGCTCCGAAGTTGATGGCGAACCCGTCGTGCTCGATCCACGCCCGCACGGGTCCGAGCACCTGGTAGCTTGCCGACGCGAAGCCATTGGCGAACCTGCGCGTGCCGAGCCCGGCGGAGACGTAGGGCGACCGTTCCTGCGCGCCAAGGCGGTACGTGGCCACCCCGAAGACCGAACGGGAGCTGCGGCTGTCGCCCGGCAGCTCGATACCGGCCGATCCGCCGCCGCCTCCCACATCCTGAACGCCGATCGAGAACGCCAGCGGCGGACCTACCGCTGCATCGTCGGCGACGGCCAGGCGCGGGACGTACTGCGCTTGCAGGTTGAACGCCTGGTCGCCCTGGCCCGAGAGAACGATGTCCGACACGGCCACGTTGACGTGGGCCAGAGTGGTGCCGAACATCCCTGTGAGGCCCTGGTAGCCTGCCCCCCCGATCCGCACACCGGATCGCGAGGAGATGGAATCGATGCTGAGGCGGAACCGGTTGTGGCCGAGGACGTGTGCGGTCGGCGTCGAGTAGGCCGTGGGGGCCGCCAGAGACGGGCGCCCGTAGGCGTCGGCGCCGAAGCTGCCGCCGGCCAGGCCGGAGAGGCCCCGGAACTCGGGGTAGTGGTCGAAACCGGTTAGCGCGACCTGGGCGCGTGCGGCCCACGGCGCTGCAGTGAGGGCAAATGCGGCTGCCAGCGCCGACAACACCAGGCGCCACCGGCCGGCGATGGGCAGTGCAAGCATGGGTGTTCCTTTCCGACCGACGACAAGGGCGCGTAGCCCGCAGATCCAGCGTACGAGATTATGGTGCCACCGCTCAGTCTCGGTGTGGCGACAAACAGATCCCTATGGAATGACAGCAACTCCCCTGCGCGCTGACCGAAGCCGTCGTGCCGTAGGCATCTGCTTGTCTCACCAACTCTGAGCAGTCACATGATGGTAGGCCGACAGGAGAGGCGCGTCACGCTGTCGAAAGCTCGCCTCGGCAGTTGGCCGGCAGCCATCACCGGTGGCCTACCGGGAGGAGATACTCTACCATGCGCACCGCATTCGCTGCCGCCGCGGCAGCTCTCATTGCCGCCTCGGCCGCATCGAGCGCGCAGCTTCAGGGCCTGCACGACGCCCGCGAGACCCACCTGCGGAACGTGCGGCAGCTCACGACCGAAGGCGACAATGCCGAGGCCTACTGGAGCTTCGACGGAAGCCGGATCGTCTTCCAGCACAAGGGCGGCGAGATCAAGGCGGACCAGATCTTCACCATGAACGCCGACGGCTCGGGCAAGCGCCGCGTCTCGAGCGGATCCGGCCGCTGCACGTGCGGCTACTTCCTCAAGGGCGATCGCGAGATCATCTACTCGTCCACCGAAGGGTACAGCCCCGATGTGCCGCAGGCCCCGGACCGCTCGCAGGGATACGTGTGGCCAGTTTACCCCTTCTACGCGATCTACAGGGCCAATGCGGATGGTTCGCGCGCGCGCCCCATCATCCCGAAGACCGTCCGGGCCGGCGTCACCACGGCCTACTACGCTGAGGCAACCGTATCGCCGGACGGGAAGCGTGTGATCTTTACCTCGTCCATGGATGGCGACCTCGACATCTACTCGATGAAGCCCGACGGCAGCGACGTGCGCCGCCTCACGAACCGCGTGGGCTATGACGGCGGCCCCTACTACTCGCCGGACGGGCGGATGATGGTGTGGCGGGCGTGGTACCCCCGCACCCAGGCCGAGAAGAACGACTACCTGAGTCTGCTCAAGCGCAACCTGGTCCGTCCGACGAAGATGGAGATCTGGGTGGCCAGGGCGGACGGCTCGCACCCACGCCAGGTGACGCACCTGAACGCGGCCAGTTTCGCGCCGTTCTTTACGCCGGACGGCAAGCGCATCATCTTCTCGTCCAACGTCGACGACCCGACGGGGCGCAACTTCGAGCTGTACGTGATCGGTATCGACGGACAGGGCCTGGAGCGCGTGACGTACGGCGGCCAGTTCGACGCGTTCCCCATGTTCAGCCCGGATGGGAAGCGGCTTGTATGGGGATCGAACCGCAACGGGCCTGGGCACCAGACGAACATCTTCGTCGCCGACTGGTCGGAGTAACGTCGCGATGCGGGCACGGAGGCCCTCCCTCCATCGGCTCGCACGATGCTCTGGCTAGGATGCCGGCTGGCGGCGCGCCTCGCGACGCAGCGCCGAGCGGAACCGGCGCAGCGCATGCCGCGTCACCTCCGAGAAGAGCGACTCGCCGCAGATGAGCCTGGCCCCGTCGGCGCCTATGAGATGAGCGCCGCGCGCTACCCAGGGCGCGCCACCGGCATCCGGAGCCGCCGAGACCCAGACGGATTCGCGATCCTCGCCCACCTCGCGCACCCGCAGCCCATCCAGCAGTTCGGCGCCGAAGCCGACGGCGCGCTGCGCCAGCGCGTGATCGAATGCCGCGCGCTGCACCATCCAGAGCGCCGGATCGCTGCCGCGGCCCGGCCCGTTGATGGGCGCCTCCACCGCGTCGCCGAGCTGCCACGTTATGCGCACATTGGTTATGCAGCACTCGACGAACCCGGCCGGGTCCAGATCAGGCAGCCATCGAGCCACGCTGGCGGGCACGCCGCCGCCGCACGTCTTGTGGCGCGGGAGGCGACGCCTATCCAGGAAGGCGACGCGCATGCCGCCCCTCGCCGCTTCGGCTGCCGCGCACGAGCCCGCAGGCCCCGCGCCGACCACGATCAGATCGTACCTTCGCATCGTCGTTGCAGGCGAGCACCCTGGGCAGAGGGCCCGCCGGCCCGGCCTCGAAGGGGCCGGCCGGCCGCTCGCGGGTACAATGAACTCGCGATGAGTCTTCTAGTGGTCACCGATGTTGAGAAGTCGTTCGGAGCCGACACCCTCCTGGCCGAAGTAAATCTGCGGCTCGAATGGGGCCGGCGGCTTGGGCTTATCGGCCGTAACGGGTGCGGCAAGACGACGCTGCTGCGCATCCTGGCCGGCCAGTGCGAGCCCGACCGCGGCACCGTCAGCTACACCAAGGGCATCCGGTTCGGCTACCTCCGGCAGGAGCAGATGGTCGAGCACGGCTGGACGGTGATCGAGGAGGCCGAAGACGCCTTCGCGCCGGTCCGAGCGATGGACGACCGCCTGCGCGAGCTTGAGGCCGAGATGGCCGCCGTCGGCGAGGACCATCTGCTCGCCCCGGTGTTGGAGGAGTACGGCCTGCTCCACGACCGGTTCGAGGCGATGGGCGGCTACGACAGCCTCCGCGACATCCCGCAGGTGCTGCGGCGCCTCGGGTTCGCCGAGGGCGACCTGGCGAAGCCCACCGCGCGCCTCTCCGGGGGTGAGAAGACGCGCCTCGCCCTTGCAAAGCTTCTCCTCTCCGCGCCGGACATCCTGCTGCTGGACGAGCCGACCAACCACCTCGATCTGGCCGCGACGGAGTGGCTCGAGGACTTCCTCCGCGGCTTCGGCGGCGCGCTGATCCTGGTCTCGCACGACCGCTACTTCCTGGACCGAGTCGTCACGATGATCGCCGAGCTGGAGAACAGCCGGCTCACCACGTACAACGGCAACTACTCCGCCTATGCGGTGCAGCGCGATGAGCGGCGGGCGCGCCAGACGGAGCAGTTCGAGCGCGAGCAGGCGGAGATCAAGCGGCTCGAGGAGTTCTTCGAGAAGTGGAAGAACACCCCGACCAAGCGCAAGCAGGCCCAGATGCGGCTGAGGTGGGCCGAGCGCATCCGCGAGAACGCCACCGAGCGAGTGACCGGCGAAGGCCGCTCGATGCGCGCGGCGGTGAAGCCGACCCTGCGCAGCGGCGACGAGACGGTCATCATCGACCACCTCACCAAGACGATCGGCGAGCGCGTGCTGTTCCAAGACGTGAGCGCGCTCATCCGGCGGGGACAGCGGGTGGGCATCGTCGGGCCGAACGGCGCCGGCAAAACCACGCTGGTGCGCATCCTGCTGGGCCTGGAGCGGGCCACGTCGGGTTACGCGCGGTTCGGCGCGAACGTGACGGTGGGCTACTTCGCGCAGGAGGCCTCCGACCTCGACACGGAGTCGACGGTGCTGGAGAACCTGCTGGAAGTGGCCGAGATGACACCGGGCGAGGCGCGGAACTACCTCGGGCGGTTCCTGTTCAGCGGCGACGACGTGTTCCGGTCCGTGCACGACCTCTCGGGCGGCGAGAAGAACAAGCTCTCCCTCGCGAGGCTGACCTATCTGCGGCCGAATCTGCTGGTGCTGGACGAACCGACCAATCATCTGGATATCGACTCCCGCCGCGCGCTCACCGAGATGCTGACCGCCTACCAGGGCACGATGCTGGTGGTCTCGCACGACCGCTACCTGCTCGACCAGGTGACGACACACACCCTACACATCGAGAACGGTGCGGCGCGGATGCTGGATGGCGGCTATTCCGCGTGCGAGGAGGCCAGGCGGAACGTCGCGCGCCCCGCAACCGTTGAGGAAAGCGGGCGCGCCGAGCCGCAGCGCCGCGACGATGGCGTCAACCCGCTCACGGTTGGGATGAACTCGTTTGAGCTGTCGCGAGCCCGCAAACGCGCGGTGCGCGAGGTGGAGACTAGCGAGAAGCGCGTCGCGGAGCTGGAGGACTGGAAGAAGCGCATCGAGGAGGCCCTTTCGGCCCCGATGCCTGGTGACGATATGGTGCGCCTGGCGCACGATTACGAGCAAGCCCAGAAGGAGCTGACCGAGGCTCTGGACGGCTGGGAGCACGCGGTGCAGTATGCCGAGGGCATCGGCGCGCCGCTGTAGACCGTGGCGGATCGCGGAGTGGCCGCGGTTCCGACGACATACGAGAGGACGTCATGAAGGAGAAGCCCCATCCAGTCGAAGTGCAAGTTCCGGAGGATATCCGCCGGATGTGGGAGGAGCGCGGCGACCCGGTCGTCAAGATACCGGCAGATTGCCTGCGCCAGATCGCCCAACCCGTCGAGCGGCCAACTCGGGAGACTCGCGAGCTTGTCGACCGCATGAAGGCGGCGATGGCTGAGGCGAACGGCATCGGCCTCGCGGCGCCGCAGCTCGGCGTGCTCCAGCGCATCGTCGTGGTGCGAACGCCGGAGGAGGACGCTCCGATCCACGTGTTCCTCAACCCGAAGATCGTATCGGCCAAGGGCGAGCAAATCGGCAGCGAGGGCTGCCTGAGCCTGCCGATGCTTCATGGCGACGTGACGCGGGCGCGCGAGATCGTGGTTAAGGGCCTGGACATGCTGGGCCGGCCAATCCGACGCCGCGCAACCGACATGGAGGCACGCGTCTTCCAGCACGAGATCGACCACCTGGACGGCATCCTGTTCGTGGACCGCGCGGATCTGGACACGCTCGAGTGGTGCGTCCCGAACGAAGAGGAACCCGAAGAGGCGACGGCGTAGGCTGGCGCCCCCAGGTGGTGCGTTTCGCCGGGCATCCTGCGGAACGCCGGGTCGCGCGCGGCCTCGGTCCGGAGCCTCAGTCCGGCGGTTGGTGATGCCCCTCAGGAGGCGGTAGATTGCGGGTGCTGTTCTTCGGGACGTCTGAGTTCGCGGTGCCGTCGCTGGAGGCGCTTGCTCGCGACGCGCGGTTCGACGTCATCGCGGTGGTCACGCAGCCGGACCGGGCGAAGGGGCGTGGGCGGCATCTCGCTGTTTCGCCGGTGAAGGCCGCCGCCGAGCGCCTGGGCCTTCCGGTGATGCAGCCCCGGCGCGTCCGGTCCGCCGCGTTCCTCGAAACGGCCCGCTCCCTCGCGCCCGACGTGCTGGCGCTCGCGTCGTACGGCCAGATCATCCCCCCCGCCCTCCTCGAGCTGGCGCCGCTTGGCCCCATCAACGTGCACGGCTCGCTGCTGCCGGCCTACCGGGGCGCTGCGCCGATCCAGCGAGCCATCCTCGCGGGCGAGGCCGTCACAGGCGTCACGACGATGTGGATGGACCAGACCCTCGACACAGGCGATATGCTGCTGCGCTGCGACGAGCCCATTCGCGATGATGATGACTCGGACAGCCTGACCCAGCGCCTGGCTGAACGCGGCGCGGAGCTGCTCGTGGAGACGCTCATCGGCCTTGGGCACGGCACATGCCCCCGGACCCCGCAGGACCACACGCTGGCCACCCACGCTCCGGCTATCCTGCCCGAGGACGCCGCGCTGAGCTGGGGCGAGAGCGCCGCGGCCATCCGCAACCGCGTTCGCGCCATGGCCCCGCGGCCCGGCGCCTTCACGATGCTGCGTGGCCACGTTCTCAAGGTGTGGAAGTGCGAGTTGGCCGAGGTAGGCGGTAGTCCCGGCGAGGTGGCCGCCGTCACGAAGCGCGGCGTCGAGGTGGCGGCCGGTGCGGGGGGCCTCAGGCTGCTGGAAGTGCAGGCAGAAGGGAGCAGGCGCATGCCCGCCGCCGACTGGGCGCGCGGAGCCCGCCTGGAGCCCGGCGAACGGTTCACGGAGGTGGAGCGATGAAGCGCGGAGCCCTGCTCGCGTCGGTGGTGCTGCTCGCGTCGGCCGGTTGCCAGCACAAGCAGGCCACGACGGACCCAGCCGAGGCCCAGATGAGCGGTCCTCAGACCTCGAGCGTCTCCTTCAGGACGGACGACGGCTGGACGATCACCGGCAACTACCAATCACCGCCTGGCGCCAAGCGCGCCGTGCTCCTGCTGCACCAGCGCGACGGCCGTGCGCGCGATTGGGCGCTGCTCGTGGCGCGGTTGGCAGAAGACCGTATTGCTACGCTCGCGATCGACCAACGCGGCGCGGGTCGCTCCAAGCGCGACGACATGCCCGGCGAGGCGCCCTGGGATACGTCGGGCGACATCGCGGGCGCGGTCAAGTGGCTGGGCTCGAAGGGCTTCACGCCCGAGCGCGTCGGGCTCGTGGGCGCATCGTATGGCGCCAACAACGCGCTGCTGTACGCCGCCAACACCCCGTCCGTGCCGGCCATCGCGCTCCTCTCGCCGGGCAAGGACTACCACGGCCTCGCGATCGAGAAGGCTGCCAACACCTACCAGGGCCCGATGATGCTGGTGTACTGCCGCGACGACAGCGTCACCAAGGGCGGTCCGGACCTGATCGCCAAGGCGAGAGAGGCGAGGAACCTGGTGACGGACAGCGCGAGCTACGACGGCGATACGCACGGCACCTACATCTTCAGCAGGGAGTCAGGCTCGGTCACGATGGTCGCGCAGTTCCTCGCGAGCCGGCTGCCGAGCAGGTAGCGTCACGCACGCCCGTGCCGTGCGGACTGGCAGCGTATCTCGGCCTCTAGAACGGCGCGCGTGCGCTCTACCATCTCCGCCAGGGTGAACTCGGCCATCACGCGTGCGCGCCCGGCACGCCCCATGCGGTCCCGCAGGTCCGAATCCCGTGCCAGCCGCCCCAGCGCGGCCGCCATCGCCGTGGGCTCGCGGGGCGGAACCAGGAACCCAACGTCGCCCTCGACGACTATCTCCGGGCTCCCAGCCACGGCCGTCGCGACGCAAGGCCGGCAAGAGGCCATCGCCTCCAGCAACACCAGCGGAAGGCCCTCGTTGAGCGACGGCAGCGCCAGGATGTCGAAGGCGCGATGCAGCCGTGGGGCGTCCGGGCGGAATCCCAAGAAGGACACGTGCCCGGTCAGGCCGAGGCGATCGACCGACTTCCTCAGATCGGCCTCCAGCGGCCCCTCCCCCGCCCACAGCAGGCGGATGTTCGGCATCTCGGGAACCAGCAGGGCTGCCGCCTGCAGCAGGTCGCTGTGCGCCTTGCGCGGGGTGAAGTGGGCGAGCGTGCCAACCGCCACCTCGTCGGGACGCAAGCCTAGCTCGGAGCGGATCGCGTCGCGGTCTCCGTCGTCCAGGTATGCCGAGGGGTCGATACCGTTCCTGATCGTGTGCACGCGCTCCGGCGGCATCCCGTGCTCGATCAGGTGGCGGCGCACGAACTCCGCACAGCCCGTGGCGGCCGGCGCGCGGTTGTAGGGCCACGGGGTGTTGGCCGCCTGCATCATGGCCACGGCGGGCACTCCCCTGGCCGCTGCGGCGCGCACGCCCCAGAGCGTTCCGGTGGAGTGGTACGTGCAGACCACGTCGGGTCGGAACTGGGCGATGTGCCCGGCGATGCAATGCGACGCCATCAGGTTCAGCTTGCCGCCGATGGGCGCCGCGACCATCTCGACGCCTCGGTCGCGTGCGGCCGCTTCGAACGGCGCCAGAGGCTTGCTGAGCACGCGCACGGTGTCGCCCGTGCGCTGCTGCAGTTCCGCCACTCGGAGCAGAATCTGCTCGGTGCCCGAGTACCGCGACGGGGTGATGACGTAGAGCACTCTCATGGAAGGCTCCTTGCTGGCGGAATTCCCACGCTGGCTGCCACATCCGGTGCGTCCGCATACCACACGACACTCGGCGGTACGACCACGCGGCCCCCATACCTCAGCGCCGGGATCCGCGGCACACCTCGCCCCAATCACCCTTCCACGTGAGCGTGCTCCGGTCGCGGCCGGGCGACGGAGCTGCGCCTACCCCGCAGCGGCCGTTGCTTCCTCGAATCGCTCGGCCAGGCAAGCGGCCTGACGATCGAGCGTGAACGCGTCCAGCACTCGCGCGCGGCCGGCCTCCCCCATCCTGAGGCGCAACTCCGCATCGCCGGCCAACTGCTGCAGACACCTCGCGAGGTCCGCCGCATCGCCGGGTTCCGCCAGCAGGCCGGTCTCGCCCTCCACGACCACCTCCGGCGCGCCTCCCGAGCGGAACACCACCACCGGCTTGGCGGCCGCCATCGCTTCCAGCAGCACCAGGCCGAACGGCTCGCGCACCGACGGCAGGCAGAAGACGTCGTGGCGGCGCATGAGCGCAGGCATGTCGTCGCGCCAGCCGAGCAGATGCAGCCGCCCCCCGAGCCGCTCCGCAGATGCATACTCCAGCTCGGGGCGCATCGGCCCCTCCCCCGCCACGACGAAGTGCGCCTCCGGCACCAGCGCGGCGGCCTCCACAAGTTCGGCGAACCCCTTCTTCGGGGATAGGTGCGCCGCAGTCCCGACGACGAACGCACCATCCGGTACGGGCAACTGCGCGACGCCGCCGGACAGATAGGGCGCAGGATCGATGCCGTTGTGCACCACCGCGAGGCGCTCCGAGGGGATGCCCTGCGCGGCCATGTGCTCCGCCACCGCGTGCGACACGCAGATCAGGCGCCCGGCATGGCGGTACCACCGTGCGCCGGTGAATCCGTGGACCATCGCGACAGAGGGAACGCGGCACCACCGAGCGGCAAGACTCCCCCACCAGCTCGCCGTGGAGAGGTGGGCGCAGACGATGTCGGGACGCCAGCCGGCAATCTCCCGGCGAAGTACCAGCAGCGCCCGCGGGCTGAACTTGCCGGAGATGGGCAGCACGGCGCAGTCGGCGCCCTCGCTCGCGGCGCGCTGGACGAAGGCGGCATGCGGCTTGCAGATCACACGCGCCTCGATGCCCAGCGGCCCCTGGGCGCGCACGAGCCGCAGGAGCAGCAGTTCGGCGCCCGACACTCGCGATGGCGTGATGACGTGGAGAACGCGCATGGCCGCTACCCCTGCTCGCCTGCCCGGCGGAGCTTGGCGAGGCAGGCATCGTAGACCATTGCCGGGGTGATACCGACCATGCACTCAAAGCGCCCCTCGCACGTTGGGCGGCGGAAGCACGGGCTGCACGGCAAGTGCAGGTCGAGTATGGTGTTCGCCGCGCCGTAGGGGCCGGTGCGCACCGCGTCGGTGGCGCCCATCACGCAGACCGTCGGCGTGCCGACGAGCGCGGCGATGTGCGTGGCGCCGGTATCACCGCCAACGAAGAGCGTGCAGCGGGAGATCGCCGCCGCCAGCTCGCGGATGCGCGTCTTGCCGACGAGCGAGACGCACTCGGCCGGGGCGTTGGCGGCCACCTCCTCCCCCGCGGCGGCCTCACCCTTGCCGCCGAAGAAGGCCACGCCCACGCCATCGGCCACGAGCAGGCGGGCCAACTCGGCGAAGTGGCGAGCGGGCCAGGTCTTGTTGGGCGTGCTCGCGCCGATGTGCATGCCCACGAGGGGCCGCGCTGCGGACGCCAGCATCTCGTCCGCGCGCTGGGTCAGCTCGGGGTCCTGCGTGAGGTAGGCAGGCGGATCGCAGGGGAAGTCCTCGACTCCGATGACCCGCCCGAACCCGAACAGGGACTCGGTGGCGTTGCAATCCAGAGGCCCCGGCACGATGGCGTTGCCGGTGAGCACGCCGCTCAGTTCGCGCCCGGTGTCCCACGTGCAGCGCCACGGCGTGCCCGAGAGCCGGGCCAGGCATCCGCTGATGAAGAGGCCCTGCATGTCGAGCAGCACGTCGGCGCGGAAGCGGCGCATCGCCATGCCGGTGGACCAGACGGCGCCCAGCCCGCGCGGCGTGACGATCAGCTCGTCGATGGAGGGGTTGCCTACGAGCAGGTCGTGCAGCCCCTGCCGCACCACCCACCCGATGCGCAGATGTGGGTAAGCGCGCCGGATGGCATCGACCGTCGGCACGGCCTTGGCGACGTCACCCAGCGCACTGGTCTTGATAACGAGGAGCCGCTCGACGCGGCGCATGTCGGGGGGTGTGGGTATCATAGCGGAACCAGTAGCGAGGAGTGAGTAGCGAGTAGCGAGTAGGAACGGGCGCCGCCGCCCTACTCGCTACTGACTACTCGCTACTCGCTACTTCAGATCACTTCCAACCCATTCCGGTCCGGCAGCGTGGGGAACGGGGCATGGGGCTCGGCCTGATACCAGAAGGCCGTGGAGGCGATGTCGTCTTGTAGGGCCAGGTAGCGGCCGCCGGAGCGCCATCCGAGCGCCTGGATGGTGACGCGCAGGTCCTGCTGGAAGCGGATGGGGTCCATCACGTGCCAGCGGTACATGCCGAAGCGCTGCTGGCTGCGGTACATGCCGCCTGCCGACGCGGTGATGACCTGCGGGAGACCCAGGAACGCGGTGGTGTACGGGCAGTACTGGCCGATCGGCTGCTCCCAGTCCCACGCGCCGCCGAAGTAGTCCTCGGTGCCGGTGCCGCAGATCGTGGGGAACTCGCCGTCGCCGTCCATGAAGAACTTGACCTCGCCCTCGCCCCACCAGCCGCAGTTGTTGGTTTGCCAGGCCAGGTAGGTGCCAACGTACTGGCCGGCGCCCTTCACGCCGTCGAGGATCGTGTGGACCTCGGCGTACTCCAGCGGGTTGCTGCGGCGCCACTGGGCGTGGAGGTAGGCCGCATCGGCGGGGACGTCGGTGAGCGTGTAGGTGATCTGGTAGAAGAAGCCGCCGCACGGCTCGCCCCAGAGGTTCTCCACGGTGATCTTCGCGCTGCGGCGGAAGGGCATCTCCCAGTAGGAGTTGAAGCCGCCGGCCGGGTTCACGGCGACGGGCAGCGAGGCGATGTTGGCGCGCTCGCACCAGCCCATGCAGAAGAAGTCGCCGTAGGGCGTCTCGATGCTCGGGGTCTCCTCGCCATCCCAGTACACGCGGACAACCAGGCGGCGCCACCAGTCGGGGTGAACGGTGAACCAGATGTGCTGGATCGCGCCCGGGCCCTCGATCTCGGCGAGCGTCACGACCTCGTTGGCGGGCACGGTGATGCAGGGGCGCACCTTCCAGCCCTGGCCCAACTCGCGCGCGGCGCCCACCGGGTTGCCCTGGGCGTCGACCGGCGGCATCGCCATCGCCGCCTTGCCCTTCTCACCGTTCGGGTTCTCGGCGCAGATGGAACGCGTCTGCGCGTTGGACAGCTTCGACAGATTGTGCAGCCCCATACCAAGACCGTTGAACGCAGTCATGACAACCTCGTCTGTCGTGGAGTGTGCCGCCGCTCAGTAGAAGAGCGTCGGGCCGGCGATGTAGATCCTGCCTTCGGTGGGCTTACGGTCCACGCCGTCGAGCAGGAGGAGCGTATCCCAGCGAATCGGGTACTTGATGATGCCGTTGTCGGGGCCGCCCCAGTGGCCGGAGTTGGTGCCGTCCATCGGCATGGTGATCCAGCGCCACCCCGTCCAGTTGATGCCCTCCGCGCCCGGCTGGAACGTCTGGCCCGCGGCGTCGACGAAGCGCAGGCGCGGCGAGTTGCCCTGCCCGTCGCCGTAGACCCAGAGGCCGAGGGACCTCGGCTTGCCCTCGATGGCCTGCAGCTTCGGGTCCGTCGGCCGCAGGCAGATGAACTTCCAGCCGGCGTCGAACTGGTAGTCGATGCGCAGCGCGGCCATTCCGGGCATCGGCGGACCGTCGGACGGCAGGGCTGCCACCACGCTCTGCCTCGAGGCAACCTTGGCGTCACCGTCCGGCGTCAGGGCATAGCCTTCCGGGGCCTCGTCGATCGGCACGGCTGCGAAGGTATCCACCGTGCGCAGCGTCGTGGGCGGCAGTGTGACTTGCGACGCGGCGCCGTCCTCTCGGATCGTGACCGCGATCTGCACCGGTCCCGATCCCGACACGGCCGGGCAGCTCACGGTCGTCTCGGTCTCGCCAGCCTTGAAGCTCAGCGGCAGCGAGACGGCCTTGCGCAGCCCACCGGCGACCTGGGCGATGTCCACGTGGCCGCTGAACTCCTGGCCCGACGGGTTCTGGATGCGCACGGGCTGCTTGCCGTCCGCGGGAGCCACGACGGAGGCCGCGAGCGGGTTCGTGACCACCAACTGCGTGGTCTGCGTGAGGCGGCCATAGCCGGTGACGGTCAGATCGACGGCCAGCGTAACCGGGTCGGGCGAGCGGGTCGCGGTGAAGGGCAGCACGATGAGGCCGGTCTCGCCGGGGCGCACATCGACCGCGTGCTCGGCGCCCGAGGCCACGCCGGCGACGGACGCCTTGAGGCGCGCGGTGACGCGCATCGGCTTCGAGAAGGGGTTCTGGATGCGGCACGGGAGCGAGCCCGCCGCGCGCGCGTCCATCGAGACCTGATCGGGCAGCTTCTGCCACGCGCCGAGGAGGAGGAGCGAGGCGTTGCGGCCGAGCGGGGTCAGGTAGCGCGGCGTGTCGGTGAGGTCGAGCTGCAGCCCCTTGGCGTCCGCCTGGACGGGAGGCGCAGCGGCCCCGTCGTGCTGTACCACCGAGAACGCGCCCGGGCTGACCGCGAGGCGAACCTGCCGCGGCGTGGTCGAGACGGTCCAGGCGACGAGCTTCACCGGCGGCTGGACGCCCGCTGCCTTGCCGGGCTTCTCGAAGAGCAGGATCCAGTCGTCATCGGACGCGGTGACGAGGCGCTTGCTGAAGCGGTAGCCCTTGAGCTGCGCGGCGAGAGTCTGCGCGGCCAGGTAGGCCGGCTTCGGATCGTAGATCGGGTCCCGTCCCGCGTGGGTCGGGTTCAGCGTGGTGCCGAAGTGGTGCTCGGGCTCCTTCGGGTCGGAGCCATCGTCGTGCCAGTCGTACCAGATGCTGAGGGGCACGCCGCACGCGTAGTTGACGAGCAGCTCACGCGGCAGCATCTTGCCCTGCTTGACCGGGTCCATGCCGCCCCACGCCGACGAGTAGCCCCACTCGCCGGAGATCATCGGGATCGTGCGGCCCTTGGGGGCGTACTTGGCGATGAGCGCGCGCAGGCGCTGGTAGTTCGGCGCCACGGTCTCGGGGGCCTGCTGGCGATACGGGTGAACGGTCACCGCGTCCCAGTACTCGAGCAGCCCGTTCGCGAAGCACTTCTCCAGGAACTGCCAGTCGATAGTCGACGTGGCCGGTCCGACGTAGCACTCGTCCGGGGCGGATTCGCGGATGGCCTTGCCGACGGCCAGCGCGAGCTTGATGTAGTCGTCCGAGTTGACCTTCGGGCGCCAGAACCCAATGTTGGGCTCGTTGTACATCTCCCACAGGACGCCCTTGCCGGCGAAGTGCCTGGCAGCGGCGGCCGCCCAGCGCGCCATGCCCTGCCGGCCATCTTCGGTGCACGGCGACTGGCCGCCGTCATAGTGACGGTTCGAGTAGTCCAGGATGAAGATGGCGTGCATGCCGTGCGGCTCGAGCGCGCGGATGAGGGTGTCGTAGGAAGAGAAGTCGTAGGAACCCTTGACGGACTCGATGGCGTCCCAGTTGAAGTCCATGCGGACCCAGGTGAAGCCGCCGGCCGCCAGCATCTTCATCTCGCCGGGCTGCGGGTCGGTGAAGTGGATGTTCACGCCCATCCCATCGGGCAGGACGCCGGACGGAATGGCCTTGTGCTGCGGCTGGGCCGCGACCGAGGCTGCCGCGAGCATCAGAACGCCCGCGAGGACCAGCATCCGCACCATCGCATCTTCTCCTGGGTGGCAGCACGGGGCTGCCTGGGTCTACGGCTGGGCGCGGCGGGCGGCTTCGGCCCGCGACGCCTCCGAGCGCAGGTCAGGCGGCAGGCGGGCGGCGGAAGCAGACGATGAACTCCTGGTTGCCCTGGCGCCCGCTCAGCGGCGACTCGATGACGTCGCGCTTCTCCAGGCCCAGGTCCTCCACCGCGAACCGCATGATGCCGTCGAGCGCGCGCAGTCGGGCTGTGCGGCTTCGCACCACGCCTCTGGCCCCCACCGCGTCGCGCCCGGCCTCGAACTCTGGCTTGACGAGCGCGAGCAGATGGCCGCCCGGGCGGATGAGCGGGGCCACAGGCGGCAGGACGAGCTTCAGCGAGATGAACGAGACGTCGATGGCGACGAGGTCGAACGGCTCGGGGAAGTCGGCGGCATCGAGGTAGCGCGCGTTCACGCCCTCGCGGCAGTCCACGCGCGGATCGTCTCGCAGCGACTGCGCCATCTGGTCGTGCCCCACGTCGATCGCCACCACGTGGGCCGCGCCGCGCTGCAGGAGGCAGTCGGTGAACCCGCCGGTGCTCGCGCCGACATCGAGGCAGCGGGCGCCGGCCACGTTCAGGCGGAAGCGCCGCAGCGCGGCCTCCATCTTGACGCCGCCGCGACCCACGTAGGGCAGCGCCTCGCCGGTGACGACGATCTCGTCGGCCTCCTCGACGGGCAGGCTGGGCTTATCTGCCACCTGGCCGTTGAGGAGGACCAGTCCGGCGGAGATGAGGCCCTGGGCGCGCTCCCGGCTCGATGCGAGGCCGCGCAGGGCAATGGCCTTGTCCAGACGCTCAGGCATGCGCTAAAGGTTCCGCGTGCCGGCGCCGACGGAGCGCTCTTGCGCCGACACGCTGAGGCCGGTAGTGTGCAGCCAGGCGATGGCGCGCTGCACCTCTTCGAGGGCGCCGTCGATGTCGATCTCGAGGAAGGCGCTGTCCTCGGTGACCTGGGCGCGCCGGATGTTTGGCGTCACGTCGAAGTCCTTGCAGAGGCGCGCCACGATCGGCTGCGCCACCTGGTCGGCGGTTCGCGTGCTGAGATGTACGACGATAGATGGCATACGGTTGTCCTCGGCGCGGGCGCCGCTGATCGCGCCCGGTCGCGGAGCATTATAGCCCCGCCGCCGAACCGCGTCAATGGCGAGCGACCGCGCAGGGTGTGGGGGCCGGCCTGGTAGCGACCCCTCCAGACGCTTTGGAGCAGATGAAGGCGCGGGCTGAGTTGGCCAGGTCAGAGTGCCCTCGCGGCAACTGCGGCGGGCCCGCTCAAGCGCCAAGCTACTCCGACTGGACTCTAGCACCCGCGCGGCGAGGAGTCAAGGACGACGGATGCCATGTTCTGCCAGACTGCCCGCTGGCCAACCCACCGCGGAAGCGCCAGACGGCGTCCTGGCCCGGATGAGGCATGGGCGCCGCCGCGGGATGGGCCAGAGCCTGCCATGGGGTTGCCGGTGGATGCCTGCCCACGGCCACTCGTCGGGCTTCGGGCTAGCCGCCGCCGAAGAGCATGGTGACGAGAAGGACGAGGGAGAGCAGGACCAGCAGGCCGGTGGTCACCCACGCGACGACGTTGTAGGCTCGGCTGTTGATCGCGTTGCCCATGATGCGCCGCTTGTTGACCAGCAGCAGCATCAGCACGAGGATGATGGGCAGCAGCGCGCCGCCGATGATGTTCGGGAGGATGATGAGGAACGTGAGGTTGCGGGGGAAGAGAATCACGATGAGCGACGCCGCCACGATCATGACGGTGTAGACCGTGGTGAAGAGGGGCGCCTGCGCGGTCCGACGGCCGATGCCCGACTCCCACCCGAGCGCCTCGGTGATGGCATAGGATGTCGACAGCGGCACCACGATCGCGCCGAAGCAGGACGCGTTGAAGAGGCCGATGGAGAAGAGCAGGCTCGCCAGCCCGCCGGCGATGGGCGCGAGGGCATGTGCGGCCTGCCCCGGGTCCGTGATGTTGCGGATGCCGGCCTGGTGCAGCGTGGCGCCGCAGCAGACCATGATGCACGCCGCAACGATGCAGACGGTGACCGCGCCGAACCACACATCGAGGCGGATGTAGCGGTACTCCTCGGCCCGCAGGCCCTTGTCGCGGATGGCGGCCTGGACGTAGAACTGCTCCCAGGGCGTGATGGTGGTGCCCACGATGTTGATGATCATGAACACGTAGGGGCCGAGCGACTTCACCGTGCTGAAGTCCGGCATCACCGTGCGGCGCGCAACCTCGCCCCAATCGGGATGACACAGAACGGCGCTGCCGACGTATGTGAGATAGATAAGCGAGCCGAAGAGCATCACCCGCTCGACGCCGCGATAGGACCCGCGCGACACGAGGAGCCACACCGCGAGCGCGCTCGCGGGCACTACCACCCAACGAGCCAGATCGCCGGCGAACGGGGCGACGGCTGCGAGGATGCCTGCGAACTCGGCGACGGTGGTGGCGAAGTTGGCGACCAGGAGCGCGGCCATCGCGAGGATGGTGATTCGGACGCCGAACTCCTCGCGGATGAGGTCGGCCAGGCCCTTGCCGGTGACTGCGCCCATGCGAGCGCAGATCTCCTGGCACACCCCCAACGCGGCGGCCGCGAGGAGGAGCGCCCAGATCATGCTGTACTGGTACTGCGCGCCTGCCTGGGAGTAGCCGAGGATGCCGGTGGCGTCGTTGTCGGCAGTGGCGGTGATTAGCCCTGGGCCGAGGATGGCGAAGAAGACGGCGAGACGGCCGAACAGAGGGCGCCGCTTGAGGGATCGCTGAAGCATATGTCGCCCTCGGAAAGCGTGTTCATGGCGATCTCACCTCAGGACGCACGCGGCGTGTGATAGGCGCGGACAGGCGACCGGAAGGACCAGCGGGGACGGTGCCGACGCGGCGCCTCACCCGGTTTGGTCTCCGGTACCCGGAGCGCCGCGGAAACGTCACATTATAGCGGGGCGCGCCGCTCCAAGTCAACGCACGGCTGTTGGCTATTCCACTTCGCGCGCTCGTTGACGCGGGCGCGTGCGCGGTCCTATAATGACAGACAGTAGGCGAATGGCCGCCGGGGTGGCTGTGCGCCGCCAGATCGGACAGGAGAGCCGCCCTTGGACACCCAGAACGCGTCCGCACAAGCGCGCCGGATCGTCGCCGCAGTCGAAGCCGCAATTCTGGGCAAACGCCAGATGGTGATGTCGGCCGTCGCCACAGTGCTCTCGGACGGCCACCTGCTTATCGAGGACATCCCGGGCGTTGGCAAGACCACGCTCGCCAAGGCCCTCGCACGCACCCTCGGGTGCGACTTCAAGCGCATCCAGTTCACCCCCGACCTGCTGCCCTCGGCCGTGACAGGGACGTCCATCTTCAACCAGAAGACCACCGAGTTCGAGTTCCGGAAGGGCCCGGTCTTCGCCAACATCGTGCTGGCGGACGAGGTGAACCGCACGACGCCGAAGACGCAGAGCGCCCTGCTGGAGTGCATGGAGGAGCGCCAAGTGACGGTGGACGGAGTCACGCGCCCCCTCCCCTCGCCCTTCTTCGTCATCGCGACGCAGAACAACATCGAGATGTCGGGCACGTATCCGCTGCCCGAGGCGCAACTCGACCGGTTCACCGCGAGGCTGGCCATCGGCTACCCGCGGCGCGAGGACGAGTTGCTGATCCTGCAGAGCCAGCAGAAGACGCGCCCGGTCGATACGATCGAGCCCATCATGGACGCGGCGGAGGTGGTGCGCCTCCAGTCGGCGGTCCGGGAGGTGCACATCGCTCCCGAGCTGCAGCAGTACATCGTCGACATCGTGGCGGCGACGCGGACGCACCCGGCCATCTCGCTTGCCGCGAGCCCCCGCGCTTCCCTGGCGCTGCAGCACGTGAGCCAGGCGGTGGCGCTGATGGGCGGGCGCGAGTTCGTGACGCCGGACGACATCAAGGCGCTGGCGGTGGCCGTCCTCGCGCACCGCCTCGTCGTGCGCCCGGAGCACCGCATGAAGGGGCAGAGCGCCGCGAGCGTGATTGGCGAGATCCTCCAGCGGCTGCCTGTACCGCTGGGCGTCAAGTAGCCGCGGGCCAGGCAAACGACATGCAGGTTAAGCACGCCTTCCTCTTCATCGCCTTCGTCTTTCTGCTGATCGCCGCCACGGCGGTGAACCTCGAGCAGCTCTACTACATGGCGGCCACGCTGGCGGCCCTGCCGTTCGTCTCCATCTTCATCGGATGGCTGAACCAGCGCGGGCTGCACTTCGAGCGCCACGCGCCGAGCGTCGCCTGGGAGGGCGAGACCGTCACGTTCACGCTGGTGTGCCGCTCCACCGCGCGGACACCGAAGCTGCTGCTGCGCGCGGTCGACTCCCCCAGCAAGTGGATCGTGCCGGAGTATGACGAGCCGCCGGTGTTCAACGCGCCGGCCGGCGCCGAGACGCGGGTGGAGTACAGCAACTACCTGCGCAAGCGCGGTCTGCACCGCATCGACAACCTGCGCATCGTGGCGTCCGATCCGATGGGCATCGGCGGCTTCTCCCGGACGTTCCCCGTGGCCTCGGAGGTGTTGGTCTACCCGAAGCCACAGCGCATCCCAAACGTGCTGCTGACCGGGGCCGAGCGCTTCGGCTACCGCGACATGCCCATCGCGGCGGCGCGCGGCAGCGGCGTGGACTTCGACGGGGTTCGCGAATACACGCCCGGCGACCCGCTGCGGCGCATGCACTGGAAATCGTACGCGCGCACCGGGCGGCTGAACATCGTCGAGTTCGAGGAGTCTCGCGCGGTCAGCCTGGTGCTGGCGCTCGACCTGCAGCAGGGAACCAACGTCGGCGAGGACATGGACACGACGCTCGAGTACCTGATCCGGGCTGCGGCGTCGGTCGCGCAGTTGGGCATCCGGCAGGGCGCGGCGGTGCGGCTCGCCGCCGGCCCGGAGCCGGACCCCGCCAACCTCAGCGGCCGCGGTACCGACCACCTGCTGACGATCCTGAGCTGCCTCGCGCGGGCCGAGGCGGTGGACCCGGAGCCTTTCGCGTCGCGCCTCGTGGAGCGCGTGGGCCGAGTGCCTGCCGGCGCCAGCCTGATGGCGTTCACGTCGGTGATCGACGAGGCGCTGTTGGCCTCGCTCCTGCTGTACACGTCGAGCGGCGCCCACACCATGCTGGTTTACGCCGACCCGCGGTCCTTCGTTCCGTCCTCGGGCCGCCTGCCCACCGTCGAGCAGCAGAACGGGTTCCTGAGGGCGGTGGCCTCGGTCGGGTGCATTCCGCTCGTCCTCCGGCGGCATCCGGAGGGCATCCTGGACCTACAACAAGCGCAGGAGACCGGGCTTGGCTCAGTCCTCTCCGAAGACGACTAGCGCGGCGCGCACGAGCGCCGAGAACGAAGCGGTCAGCCTGCCTCTGGCGGCCGCGGCCCTGCTGACGTCTCTCGCGGGCGTGCATGCCATCCACCTGATCTTCCTCGATCCGGCGTTCACGACACTCGTCCTCGAGCTGACCGTCGCGGGCAGCACCATCAGCTACATGGCGAGACGCCTCCGCATCGTGCCGAACCCCCTGGAGTGGCCGGCGATCACGCTGTTCGGCCTGATCGCGTTCATGGTGCTGACCTCCTATCAGGCGCTGCCGATCATCTCGCCGCGCATCATCGGCGATATGCACATCTCGCGCATCGCGCTGTTCCTGGCATGGCTGATCGTCGGCCTCAGCTTCGCGGGGTCGTACAACGTGCGCCTGCTGTTCACGGCGGTTCCCTCGCTGGCCGCCATCGGCCTCGTCAGCACGATGAGCGCGGACCCGATGATCGCGTCGCTCTTCCTCACGTACGTGTTCGCCACGACATTCATGGTGGTCCACGAGCGCTGCCTCCGCGCGGCCTCGGACGCCGTGGCGCAGGGCCGCAGTCCGGGACCTACTCTCCTGCTCGGGCAGCTCCAGACGGTCATCGTCTGCACCGTGGCCGCCGCGCTGATCGGCGGACGGCTCGCCGGGCCGCTGCGCACAGTCGGCAGCCAGATCATCGGCAACACGATCCCAATCACGGTCCCCGCCGCAGGCGGCCCGGACCGACCGTCCACGGTAGGCCGGACGTACAGCAACCCGTCGGGCGTTCAGGTGGGCACCGGGCCGGTCAGCTTAGGCAGCCAGGTGGCGCTGAGAGTGCGCGCCGAGCATGGCGCCTACTGGCGCTCGTCCACGTTCGACCGCTACACCGGCCGCGGATGGAGCCACTCATCCGGTCCGGCGATGCCGGCCCGGATGCGGCCCGAGGGCGACGACACCGGGCAGCGCTCGGGAACGGGCCGAGGCCGCGTCACGCTGTGGGTGCCCGATATGGGCCTGAACGCCGTGAACGGCCCCACCCACACGCTCCACCAGACGATTCGGCTGGAGGGGTCGGCCTCGTTCGGGGAACTCGTCGCCGCCGCGGAGCCGCGCACGGTCCGGCTGCCGACCGACAGCACCCGCTACGGCATGGCGCGCTACTCGGTCGACGCCGCAGGGAGCATCCAGGTCGCTCCGGAGGCGCGCCAACTGGAGTACGACGTCGACTCCGTTGTGGCGGACTGGACTCCCGAGCAGCTCAAGCGCTGCGGCACGGACTACCCGACCTACGTCGAACGGAGCCTCTTCGACACCGGCAACATGGACCCGGGCGCGCTCCAGCGCATCCGCAGCGCCGCCGTCGCCGCCACGAGGGGGATGCAGAACAACCACGATCGGGTCCAGGCGCTCGCGCAGCTCATCTCCAGCCGGTGCGCCTACAACACGAGCGCCAAGGCCGTGCCGGTCAACCGGGACGTCGTCGACTACTTCCTCTTCGAGGCCAAAGAGGGCTACTGCGACAGCTTCGCGTCCGCTCTCGCGATCCTGTGCCGGTCCATCGGCATTCCTGCGCGCGTCGCATCCGGCTTCGTCACGGGCCAACTCGATCCCGACACCGGCTGGTATGTCGTGCGCGATCGGGACCGGCACCTGTGGACCGAGGTGTACTTCGCAGGCGTAGGCTGGATCCCGTTCGATGCGACGAGCGATGCCGTCGACAAGAGCCCGCGGCAGTCCAACGGTGGCGGGCGCAAGGCGTCGTTCGCCGACCTGCTGCTGCGCCGGGGGTGGCTGCCTCCGCTCGCACTCGCGGCGTTCCTGCTCATGTTGGGGTATGTTCTGAAGGTCGAAGTGCTGGACCGCCTCCTGGCCCGCCGCCGCGGCGAAGTGTGGTCGTCGCTCCCTGCGCCCAACGAGCGCATCGCGCGCACGTACCTGTCGGTCTGCGAGACGATCGCGCGACACGACGCTGCACGCACGCCCGACCAGACACCGGCGGAGTACGCCGACGCGCTGGCAGCGTTCGTGGAGCAGGTGCCCGGCGCCGCCGCGCCCCTGCGGAGCCTGACGGAGCTGGTGACACGGACATGCTACAGCGGCCTGGTGGCGACGCCTGCGGACGTGGCCGATGCCGCGGCGCATCAGCAGCGCCTGCAGGAAGCGCTGCGCGCCGCTCCGCGCCGTGCGGTCAACCCCAAGCCGGCTCCGGGAACGACGTAGCCTGGATGATGCACGAGTGCCGCGTTGGGATGGGCCGGAGCCTGCCCTGAGCTTGCCGAATGGTGCCCGTCCAGAGCCACGCATGGACAGGCCAGGCTAGCGTCCGTCGCCCGACACGCGTTCCACACCCGACAACACGCCAGACAATGGAGGCACAACAGCATGCTCACCGAGGACCAGGTTAAGGCCGCACTGCGCGCCGTTCTGGACCCAGATCTTCACCGGGACATCGTATCCCTCGGTTTCGTGAAGGATATCGCCATCGACCGCGGCAAGGTCGCGCTCCAGATCGAGCTAACGACGCCTGCCTGCCCCGTCAAGGAGCAACTCAGGCAGCAGGCACACGATGCCGTGGCGGCGCTGCCCGGCGTCGACCAGGTGGACGTGGAGATGACCGCTCAGGTGCGCGGCGATCGCGTGCACCGGGACCTCGCCACGGGCGTTCGGCACGTTATCGCCGTTGCGAGCGGCAAGGGCGGCGTGGGCAAGTCCACAGTGTCGGTGAACCTGGCCGTCGCCCTGGCGCAGACCGGCGCGCGGGTCGGGCTCCTGGACGCCGACGTCTACGGGCCGTCGATCCCGATGATGATGGGCGTCCACGAGGACCCCGTCGTCGAGGGAGATCAGATCGTGCCCGTCGAGCGATGGGGTGTGAAGCTGATGTCCATCGGCTTCTTCATCGAGGAGGACAAGGCCGTCATCTGGCGGGGACCGATGATCGGCAAGGCGCTGACGCAATTCCTCGGCGAAGTGGCGTGGGGCGATCTCGACTACCTCGTGGTGGACCTGCCGCCGGGAACGGGCGATGCCCCGATGTCGCTGGCGCAGCTCATCCCGCTGACCGGTGTCGTGGTGGTGATGACGCCGCAAGACGTGGCGCAGCAGATTGCCAACAAGGCGATTCTTATGTTCCGCGCCATGGAGGAGGCCACGGAGCGCCCCATCCCGATCCTGGGTGTGGTCGAGAACATGTCGGGCTTCGTCTGCCCCGAGTGCGGCGCCGAGACAGACCTGTTCGGCTCTGGCGGCGGGTTCCGCGCGTCGATGCGGCTCGGCGTGCCCCTGCTGGGATCGGTGCCGATCGATCCGGCCGTATGTGTGAGTGGCGACATGGGGAAGCCGGCCATCCTGGTGGCGCCGGACTCGCGGCAGGCGCACGCGTTCCGCGACATCGCGGGCAAGGTGGCGGCGCAGATCAGCACGGTCACGTTCGATGGGGAGGCGCCCGAGGCGGTTTGACGTGCCCGCAGCGCCATGATAGAATACGCCTGCCCTTACCGCGCGCGCGTGGCGGGCGGAAGAGCGGAGGGTCACATGAACCGATCGGCTGTCTGCACCGCTCTCGTGCTCCTGGCGATGGCCATGCCGGGCGCCGCGCAGACCCAGGGGCGCATCGATGCGAAGTCGGCTCCGCTCAAGGCCCTTCCGCCGGGCTCCCGCATCGCCGTCGTGGCGCGCAACTCGTCCGGCGGCGTGCAGGTGGACCGCGCCGTGGTCGACATGCTGACCACGGCACTGCGGAAAGGCGGCGCGCGCGTCGTGGAGCGGCAAGAGTTGGAAGCCGTCCGCGAGGAGCAGCGCATCGCGGCCGATGGCGGCGGCGAGGAGCGCCCCAAGCTTGCCGGCGCCGACTACCTGCTCTCGGCGCGCGCCACGGAGTTCGGCGTGCGCGATGACCGGATCGGCGGCATCGTGGGAGTTGGCGCGCTCGGCGGCGTGCAGGTGCGCACCAACACGGCTCGCGTGGTGCTCGATGTCCGCCTCCTCGACGCCCGCACGGGATCGGTCCTCATCACCGACACGGCCGAGGGCAAGCAGGTCGTCCACGGCGGCACGATCGTCGGCGGCACGATCTCGGGGAGTCACATCAGCCTGGGCGGCATTGACATCGGCAGCAAGGAGTGGTCCGAGAGCGCTCTCGGCAAGGCGGCGCGGCGGGCTGTGGACGCGCTGATGAAGCGGCTGATGGGCGCGCGGGTGGCTCCCGAGGGCGTCGTGCTGGCCCTGACGGACGGCGGCGAGATCATCATCGACGTCGGCGCGTTCGACGGCCTGGAAGAGGGCGACCAGATCGACATCTTCAGGCCGGAGCTGACCAAGGACAGCAAGGGCGTCGTGGTCTGGGTCGATGAGCGCAAGCTGGGCAGGGCCGAGGTGACCGAGATCCACGGCGACCGCGCCAAGGCCCGCCCTGACGATCCGAAGCTGAAGGTGGTGGAGGGCGACCGCATACGCCTGCAGCGCCGTGAGCCCCGAGCCAAACGAACGCCGGAGCGCGGCCGCCAGCCCTAGCCTGACCTGTTTATGAGTGCCACCGGACGGGCACGGAGGCCCATCCCACCACCGCACTCGTGCATGATCCAGGCTGGCCGGAGGCACGACCGCGGCCAAGGAAGCCGATGAGCAAGCGCCCCACTTCACCCGCACAGTCCGAGCCCCGCCTGCTGGGCGCCCACATGCCCACGGCGGGCGGCCTCGCCAAGGCGCTCACCGGCGGGCGCGAGATCGGCTGCTCGGCCGTGCAGCTCTTCACCAGCAACCCGCGCCAGTGGAACGCGCCCCCGCTCACACCGGAGCAGATCGCCGACTTCCGCGCGGCCCACGCCGAGACCGGCATCGCCTTCGTCGTGGCGCACGACTCGTACCTCATCAACCTGGCCGCCCCGGATCCAGAGGTGCACGCGCGCTCGATGGCGGCGTTCAGGCGCGAGATCGAGGACGCGGCCGCACTGGGCATCCCCTGGGTCGTCACGCACATGGGCGCCCACCTCAACTCCGGCGAGGAGGCCGGGCTGGCGAAGCTGACAGAGAGCATCCGCCGCGTGCTGGCCGAGACCGAGGGCTGTGGCACAGGGGTCGCGCTCGAGACCACGGCGGGCCAGGGCACTTGCCTCGGCTACCGATTCGAGCACCTGGCGCGCGTGCTGGACGAGGCGGGCACAGACCACCGCCTGTCCGTCTGCTTCGACACCTGCCACGCCCTGGCCGCGGGCTACGAGCTGCGCAACGCGGAGGACTACGCCGCGACCTGGGACGAGTTCGACCGGCTCATCGGCATCGAGAACCTGTCGGTCATCCACGCCAACGACGCGAAGAAGGGCCTCGGCAGCCGCGTGGACCGCCACGAGCACCTCGGCAAGGGGGAGCTGGGTGTCGAGGTGTTCCGCCGCCTGGTGAACGACCCGACGTTGCGGCAGGTGCCCATCGTCATCGAGACGCCCGAAGCCGAGAAGATGCACGCGACCAATCTGGCGGTGCTGATGGATCTGGCTGTTGGTGGCGTAGGGCGTCCCAAAGCACGGAGCGCGACATGAAGGTCATCGCGGCGGTGATGGGGATAGCGCTGGCCCTGCTTGCCGGGTGGCTGGCGCTGCCACTCGTGCGCGGGGCGAGTGGGACGGCCCCAGGCGCGGGCACGGGCACCACATCCGGTGGCAGCGCGACCACCACGCGGCGTGAGCCTCTGGACGTGCCCCTGCCGGAAGCGCAGCGTGCCAAGCAGGATCTGGATCTCAAGCGCCTGCCCTTCTACCGCATCCTGCGCGATCAGTACTCGAGCGTCATCCTGAAGTTCGGGGTGACCGGCGACCAGGACACGCTGGACCTGGTGGTGGCCCAGTCCGACAACGACACGCTAAGCGGACTGCTGACGGGCGTGGTGGGGCCGAACGCCAAGACGTACGGGTTCCGGCGCGTCCGGTTCTTCGTGAGGTCGCCGCAGGGCTCCATCGACCCGGTCACGATCGTCGCGGAGTCGACGCTGTCCGATGCCGGGAGCTGGACCACCTGGCGCAAGTAGCACATCACCCCCTGGAGGAGCCTGCCCCATGCCGCACCGTCCCCTGATCGGGATCACCTGTTCGAGCGTCGTCCCGACCGACACCGAGTCCCCGCACGACCGCATGAACCACGCGTACACGCGCGCCGTCTGGAACGCGGGAGGCGAGCCGGTCATCCTGCCCAACCTGGGGCAGACCGAGTACGCCGAGGCTATCGTGGGGCGGCTCGACGGCCTGCTGCTCAGCGGCGGTAACGACGTCTCGCCGGCGCTCTACGGTGAGGACGTGCTCAACGAGACGGTGCGGGTCGACGGGCCGCGCGATGCGTCGGAGATGCCGCTCATCCGGGCGGCGGTCGAGCGGGACCTACCGATCCTGGCGATCTGCCGCGGCATCCAGAGCCTCAACGTGGCGCTGGGCGGAACGCTCATCCAGGACATCCCCACGCAGGCTCCCTCGGACGTCGCGCACCGCCAGAAGGACGCCCGCGACGTGGACACCCACCTCGTGGCGGTTGAGCCGGGCAGCCTCTTCGCGCAGGTCGTGGGCGAGGAGCCCCTGCCAACCAACTCGTTCCACCATCAGGCGGTGCGCGACGTGACGGAGGGGTACCAGGTCTCCGGCCGGGCGCCCGATGGCACCATCGAGGCCATGGAGGACCCGCTGCGCGAGTTCGTGCTGGCCGTGCAGTTCCACCCGGAGGAGATGGTGGGCGTCTCGGAGCGCTGCCGCAGGCTCTTCACGGCGTTCGTCGACGCGGCCCGCAAGCACCAGGAGCGGCGACCACAATGCGAGTAGCCTACTTCGACTGCTTCTCCGGCGTATCCGGCGACATGAGCCTGGGCGCCCTCATCGCGTGCGGCGTATCGCCTGACGACCTGCGCGGCGACCTCGAGCGCCTGCACGTAAGCGGGTGGCGGCTCGACGCTGCCGAAGTGGAACGAAACGGGATCGAGGCGACGGACGTAACCGTTGTGCAGACCGAGGAGCAAGGACACGGACGGCACCTGTCGCACATCGTGGACATCCTGAACGCGGCGGATCTGCCCGAGACCGTGCGCAGCCGCGCGACCGCGGTCTTTACGCGTCTGGCAGAGGCGGAGGCCCACGTCCACGGCACGACGCCGGAGCGCATCCACTTCCACGAGGTGGGCGCGATCGACGCGATCGTGGACGTGGTGGGCGTGTGCTGTGCCCTGGATCGCCTGGGCATCGAGCGCATCGTCTGCGCGCCGCTGCCGATGGGCCGCGGGTTCATCAAGTGCGCGCACGGGGTCATCCCGCTGCCGGCGCCCGCGGTGCTGGAGCTGTGCAAGGGCGTGCCGGTGCGGTCGGTGGACGTCGAGGGAGAGCTGGTCACGCCGACGGGCGCGGCGCTGCTGGTCGGGCTCGGGGCCGAGTTCGGGCCGATGCCGGCGATGACGGTTGCCGCCACGGGCTATGGCGCGGGCAAGAAGAGCTTCGGGGAGCGCCCCAACCTGCTGCGCGTGGTCATTGGGGAGGCGGCCGAGTCGGGCGCCGGCGCCGGCGAGATCGGGGTCATCGAGACAAACCTGGACGACTTCTCGCCGCAGTTCTACGAGCCGCTGGCCGAGCGCCTGTTTGCGGACGGCGCGGTGGACGTGTTCACCAGCCCGATCCAGATGAAGAAGGGGCGCCCTGCGACCCTGTTGACGGTGCTAGCGCCGACCGACAAGATCGATGCGGTGATCGATCGCCTCATGCGCGAGACGAGCACCCTGGGCGTCCGATACCGGCGATCCGAGCGCGTCTGTGCGGAGCGGCACTGGGTCACTGTGGCGACGCAGTATGGCGAGATCCGCGTGAAGGTAGCCACCTACCGCGGCGATGACGTGAATGCGGCGCCGGAGTTCGAGGACGTGGCGGCGGCGTCTCGGCGCACGCGCGCGCCCGTGAAGGCGATCCACCAAGCGGCGCTCGTCGCCTATGGCAGGCTGCGCGAGGACAGGTAGCATGCGATGACACAGGGCGGCATGGACATACGGACGGCGCGGCGGGTGGCGTGCCCGAGCTGCCGCTCCAACAACTTCCTGGGCCGGCCGCAGTGCTGGCAGTGCGGGGCCTCGCTCCCGCCGCCCGAGGCTGCCGCGCCCACTGCTGCCGCGCCTGCTGCGGCACAGCCGGCGTTCGCGCCTGCGCAGGCCTCCCCCACCCCCTCGCCCGCCCGCCGCGTCGGCGTGATCGTGGGCGGCGCGGCGGCCTGCATCCTGGTCGGCCTCACCGGCGCGGTCATGGTGTCCGGCCGGTCGCACCCATCCTCGGGCGGCAACCGCGCGGTGGCGGCCCAGCAGGCCGAGCTGGAGCGGATGAGGCAGCAGATGCTCCACGGCAGCGACCTCCCGCAGCCCTCGTCCGCCACCTCCAGCGACCCCACGCAGGCCGCCGCTCGCCGCGAGATCGACCGCCTGCGCCGCGAAGCCGGCATGGCGGACCCGCACGCGGATTCCTCCGGCCAGGTGCACCTCCAGGGCGGCGGCTCCATGTCCGCGGACGAGTGGCGCAAGACGCAGCGGGCGCTGGGCGGGCTGTAGAGCCTGACCACAGAGCACGCCCCCCTTCTCCGCGAAGCGATCCCGGTCGGACCACATGTGGCGGCAATGCACGAGTGCTCTCCGCCATCGCCCCGCCCGCTGCAGAGCGCGTGCGCCGACGCATTCGGCAGCCACAACGCAAACGAGCCCCGCCATCCGAAGATGACGAGGCTCGTTATGTTAATCCCTGGCGACGACCTATCTTCCCAGAAGCTTGTGCTCCAAGTATTGTCGGCTCCGGTGGTCTTAACGACCGTGTTCGGAATGGGAACGGGTGGAACCCCACCGATATGGTCACCAGGAAACTGTGAACCGAAGAGTGTGTATGTCGAAGCAGGGGTGCATATTGGCTGGTTCAAGAGCACGGACTTTGGAGTCCTGAGTAAATGCAAGCCCTCGGTCGATTGGAACAGCTAAGCTGAACACATTGCTGTGCGTACACTTGCCGCCCATAAACAGGTTGTCTACCTGAGACCTTACCAGCTTGACGCTGTGGGAGTTCTCATCTTGGGGCGCGCTTCGCGCTTAGATGCTTTCAGCGCTTATCGCTTCTCGACATAGCTACCCGGCATCTGCGCCTGGCGGCACAACCGGTACACCAGTGGTCGATCCATCCCGGTCCTCTCGTACTAGGGACAGCCCCCCTCAAAACTCCTGCGCCCACCGCGGATAGGGACCGAACTGTCTCACGACGTTCTGAACCCAGCTCGCGTACCGCTTT
>CAZFLM010000059.1:0-42068 GCA_964519955.1 uncultured Chthonomonadaceae bacterium
ATTACCGCGGCTGCTGGCACGTAGTTAGCCGGGGCTTATTCCTGAAGTACCGTCATTTTTTTCTTCCTTCAGAAAAGACCTTTACATCCCGAAAGACTTCATCAGTCACGCGGCGTCGCTGCGTCAGGCTTTCGCCCATTGCGCAAGATTCCTAATTGCTGCCCCCCGTAGGAGTCTGGGCCGTATCTCAGTCCCAGTCCGGCTGGCCGTCCTCTCAGACCAGCTACCCGTCGTCGCCTTGGTAGGCCGTTACCCCACCAACTAGCTGATAGGCCGCAAGCTCATCCCCAAGCCAATTGCTTGATTTAGTTCCTCGACGATGCCATCGGGGAGCCACATCTGGTATTAGCATCCCTTTCGGGGTGTTGTCCCAGTCTTGAGGGCAGATTGCTTACGTGTTACGCGACCGTTCGCCGCTAGGGTATTGCTACCCCCGCTCGACTTGCATTTCTTAGGCACGCCGCAAGCGTTCGTCCTGAGCCAGGATCAAACTCTCCATACAAATCGCAAGGAACCGAAGTTCCCGGATTGATTGGAGTTCCGTGTTGGCAAGCGCCGAAGCGCTCACCGACCGGAGCAGAAGGACCTCTGACTCATTACCGGTCGTACATTCCGCAAGAACTCAATCCATCTAGTTCTGCTCGGTTTTCAAAGATCGTCGGGCTGCTTCTCAGCGGCCCCCGCGCTTCCCTTTTGGCCAGGCGCGAGGAACATATTACCATGGCTCCCCCCGGATTGTCAAGCCCTTTCGGACTTGATTTCAACTTCTTTCCCGGGGTTCGCACTCGCCGGAGTTCACCGGCGGTCAGCGATCTATTTCAGGGTGCTTACTTCGCGCTCACTCTTCAGCAGGCGCGAAGATTATAGTACCACCGCTCTCTCCGGTTTGTCAAGTCCTCTCGGACTTGATTTGGAACTTCGCTTTCGGAGATCGCGCTTACCGGAGGGTTCCGGCGTTCAACTGATCATCTCAGGGTGCTTACCTCGCGCTCACTCTTCAGCAGGCGCGAAGATTATAGTACCACCGCTCTCTCCGGTTTGTCAAGTCCTCTCGGACTTGATTTGGAACTTCGCTTTCGGAGATCGCGCTTACCGGAGGGTTCCGGCGTTCAGCTTACCATCTCAAGGTGCTTACCTCGCGCTCACTTTTCAGCGGGCGCGAGGATTATAGTACCACCGCTCTCTCCGATTTGTCAAGTCCGTTCGGACTTGATTTCGAACTTCTCTCTCGGGGATCGCGCTTACCGGAGGGTTCCGGCGTTCAGCTTGACTTCTCAGGGTGCGTCTCTTGCGTCGGCCTTTCGGCAGGCGCGAGGATCATACTACCGCTGCTTGGGGTCGATTGTCAAGGGCCTCAGCCCGCTTTCTTTCGACTTCCTTGCCGGCGGTCCGGGCTGCCAGAGCATCCCGGCGGACAACGGTGCACGTTATACCGGCAGCCCTCTGCCGAAGTCAACCCCGATGCTGCGATTAGTGAGGTCGGTTGGCCACCATGTCCACCTTGCCGCCACACGCGCCAGCCTCACGTCCCCTCCCCTGCCTTGGGCTCTGTGGCTATAAGTGAGCGGCAGCCGGCGCCGGTGGAGGTGGCGTGAGGCTGGCGCATGTGGCGGGGCTGAGCGGTCCGCGTTAGGCGCAGGCGGCCGGATCTGCGTGGTTCGGGGGTAGAGACAGCGCAGGACGGGCCCGAAGGTCCGTCCTGCCATGGTGGGATCTGTGCGCGGACTACGCCTGCAGCTCGAACAGACGCCGGGCGTTGTCGCCCAGGATGCGCGCGCGGGTGTCGTCGCTCAGGTCGGAGTCCTCTATGAGGCCTGCGGCTGCCGCAGCATCCATATGCGGCGCATCGGAGCCGAACACGACGCGGTGGGCGCCCAACACCTCGACGGCCGCGGGCAGCTTGGCACGATCCAGATGACCGGAGGTCTCCAGAACGATGTTCGTGCTCGCGTGCGCGGCTGCGATGGCCGCGCGCCAGTCCACCCCCCCCATGCCGAGCAGCACCACCTTGAGCATGGTGAAGTTCTTGGCGATGGCCAGCGCGGCGCGCACGCACTCCGCGTTGTGCGTATGGATGAACAGCGGCTTGCCGTAGCGCCTATAGGCGTTCAGGATGTCGTCGGCCACCAGTTGATCGATGGGCTGGTCGGGCTTCGATCCCACGATGCACATACCGACGAATCGGCGGAGGGGCATCAGCTCCCGCATCGCTGCGATCGACTTGTCGGAGCGGTTCGTGTGGGTGGTGAGACACCCGTAGAGCCGCTCGTCCTGCCCCACCATCGCCTTGAGGATGCGGTTGCCCGCGAGCGTATCGACATCGCGGGCGTGCGCGGAGAAGAGCACCGCGCCATCGATGCCGCGAGCCGTCATCGCCGCCCCGATCGATGCCGCGTTGTGCGACACCGCGGGCACGATGCCGCCGCCAAGGTTCCAGTGAACGTCGAAGATGGCCATCGGGGTCCTCTTCCGTGCCGGCTAGCAGCGCCGGCTTCCCAGTGCGGGCCAGTGCCAGGGGTACAACCGGGTCCGCCCCCTACAGCCCAAGGAGCCTGCGGGCGTTGCCGCCCATCACCAGAGCGCGGTCCTGATCGGAGATGTCGGCCAACTGCACCGCAGCCAGCGCCGCCGCCATCGGGCGTGCCGGCGCGCCAGATCCATAGAGCACCCGATCGGCGCCGAGCCGCTCGACGGCCAGGGCAATGGCGCCGGAGGCCAACAGGCGCGACGTCTCCATGTACAGATCGTCGTGGGCGTGCAGCAGCGAGATGGCTTCCGCCAGCGTCTGCTCGCCCACGCCACCCAGGATCAGCGGGGCGTGGTCTCGGCCGATCGTCGCCATGAGCGCCGTGGCCTCGCCAGGCTTGCCCAGATCCACCATGACGGGGATGGCCTCGGGCTCGAGACGACGCAGGATGGAGCCCAGGGGTGCGAAGTGGGTCGGCCATCCCTGGAGCGCCGGGAAGAACCGCGCCATCCGGAAGCCCTCGCCGCGCGGGCGAAGGGTCGCTCCATCCTGGCCGAAGTAGTGCAGCGGATTGTAGGTGGCCACGGGTATGAGCCGCGGGTTCTCGCCCGCCGCGGCGCGCGTTGCGGCGTTGCCGGCCGTGCAGTCGAGCAGCACCCCCAGCGTCGAGAGCGTGCAGCACGCGCCGACCGAGTGCTTCGCCATCATGGCGGACAGGTCGTCTACCGACAGGTCCGAGGCTGACGTCGGCGCCGGTCCGAACAGCGTGTTGATATCGATGATGTCGCTCATCGTGCGATCGCTCCGATCAGGTGACCACCCACTCCTCAGCCGTCTTCAGGCGAGCCAGGACACGGCTCCCGCCCAGCACCGACAGGAGTTCGAAGAGCCCGGGCCCCACGGTACGTCCCGTCACCGCGGCGCGCACGGTATGGATAACGGGTCCCCGCGGAATGCCCAGGGACTCGGCAGCCCCGTCGATAATACGCTCGCAAAGCTCAGGCGTCAAGTCGCTCGATTCGGCCGCCACGGCCTCGGAGACGGCCCGCAGCCTCGCGAGCGCATCCGGGCCGGTCAGCCACTTGCGCCGCCCCTTCTCGTCGCACTCCGTGGGCTCCTGGAAGAAGAAGTCCACGCACGAGACGACATCGGAAAGGACGCGCAGTCGATCGATGACGAGCGGGATGACCGCCTCGGCATAGGCGCGCTGCTCGGCGGTCGGTGGATCGTCCAACACGCCGCCGCGCACGAGGTACGGGACGCACAGCTCGACGATGCGCTTTGGGTCGGCCGAGCGGATGTACTCGCCGTTCATCCACCGCAGCTTCTCGTAGTCGAAAACGGCGGGGCTCCGGTTGATGCCCTCGATGCTGAAGCGCTCCACGACCTCGTCACGCGCGAGGATCTCGCGGTCCTCGCCGGGCGACCATCCGAGCAGCACCAGGAAGTTGAACAGCGCCTCCGGCAGGTAGCCTTCGCGGATGAACTCGACGAACTGCGTCGCGCCGTGCCGCTTGCCCAGCTTCTTGCGGTCGGTGCCGACGATCAGCGGCACGTGCACCCACTGCGGCTGCTCCCATCCGAGCGCCTGGTACAGCAGCACCTGCTTCGGCGTGCTCGGCTGCCAGTCCTCGCCGCGGATGACGTGCGTAATGCCCATCTCGTGGTCGTCCACCACCACCGCCAGGTGGTACGTGGGCCAGCCGTTCGACTTGAGCAGCACCTGGTCGTCCACCAGCCGGTTCTCGAACGTGATCTCGCCGTAGACCAAGTCGGTGTAGGTCGTCTGCCCTTCGAGCGGCACAGCGAGGCGAACGGTGTACGGGCTGTCCTCGGCGTCCAGGCGGGCGCGCTCATCGTCGGAGAGGCAGCGGCATCGGCGATCGTAGCCTGAGGGCACGCCGCGCGCCTGCTGCTCCTCGCGCATCTTCGCCAGACGCTCTTCGGTGCAGTAGCAGCGGTAGGCGTTACCGGCGGCGATGAGCTTGTCCGCAGCGGCCTGGTAGAGCGGAAGGCGTTCGGACTGCACGTAGGGCCCGACCTCGCCGGGCTCGGCCCACCACTCGTCCGGCGTGATGCCGAGAGCCGTGAGCCCCTGCTCGATGTCGTCGATGTACTCGGGCTTGTAGCGGGAGGGGTCGCGGTCCGTGTCTTCGAGGCGGGCGACGAACGTGCCGCCGTACTTCCTGGCGAAGAGCCAGTCGAAGATGGCGGTGCGGATGTTGCCGACGTGCGGCGAGCCGGTCGGGCTCGGTGCGTATCTGACGCGTGCGGTCATATGCGAGTTTCTTCAGATGTGGTCATGGGTGTGCCGACGCGAACAGCCAGGCTGCCGCACGTCCGCACACCCACGAAGCGTGATCTACTTGACCAGGTACTTGCGCTTGCTCTTGTCGAAGCCCTGCGACAGCTTCTTCTGGTCGAACACCCACGAGCGGCCGCGCTGGAAGAAGCAGTGGTAGCCGGAGAGCAGCGAGGCCGTCATGCGCCGGGTCGTCCGGCGCGCGATGTTCAGCTCGGTGAGCGCGGTGATGAACTCGATGCCCTTGCGGTAGTGCTCCATGATCTCCCGCAGGATATCGAACGTCGGCAACTCCTCGGCCTCGGCGCGCTGGCCCAGCTCCATCAGCTCGTTGACGCGGTTGCGGCTGATGAACATCGACGGCTCGGTCTCCTCACCGTAGGTCAGCACGTACCGGTCGGCGTTCTGGCGCTCCAGGTAGAACACGGCGCCGGAGTCGATCGGCAGCGTCATGTACCAGTCGAGCAGGCCGTAGACGAGGCGCGTCTCGTTGCTCACCCAGAGGTCCATCCGCTGGCCGGAAGGCAGGACCAGATCGACCTGCAGCACCGGGGCGTCATCCGGGAAGAACCGCGGCGGAAGCTGGCAGAGCGGCAGGGTGCCGATCTCCTTGTGGTGGAACTTCAGCACGCACCGCGCGGTGACGGCGGGCGGCATGTCGTCGTCGACGATCTGATCTTCGTCCACGACGTCCAGTGCCAGCGTGTGCCGGATCTCCCGGTCCAGGCCGCCGTCGAACCCGTCGTCCTCCAGCAGGACGTCGACGTCGTTGCCCTCGGCATCCGTGTAGACGACGTCGCTGAACTTGAGGATCTCGGGCACGCTGTAGACGTACTGCGGCACGGCGCCCTGCGGCAGGAACCGGTCCGCTCCGACCCAGACCACGCGCTCGTCTCCGCGCAGGGCCTTGACGATCGTTGCGAAGTCCGCATCGTACGTGGTATCGCCCGCGGAGACCTCGAAGACATTCTCCAGGATGGTGCCCGCGCGGCTGGTGGCTTCGGTGTCGAGCACGGCCCGCACGATCTGCTCATGCTCGTCGGGGCTGATGACGAGCGGCATGGCCGCTTCGGCGGGCTTGGCCTCTCCGCTCTCCTCGACCTCGCGCTGCGCGAGGGAGTCGAAGCAAGTCGCGAGCCCGGCGATGACGCGAGGGCCGATCCACTTGCCTCCCGACAGCAGGGCGGCGCGGCCGTCGCCGAGCATCGAAGCGTAGAACTCCACGGGATCGAACGTCTCCGTGTCGTGCTGCCAGACGAGCAACTGCAGCACCTTGGTCGCCACCGGCTCGCCGGCCGCGTCGAGGAACGCCATCACGCTGTCGAGGCTCTCCGGGTCGATTGCCTCGGAAGCCGCCAGATACGGCGCGACGTCGAACTCGTTGAGGAAGTTGTCGAACATCACGTCCTCAACGGACGGGGCTTCGGTCGCCAGCAACCAGGAAGCGAGCCCGAAGCAGCCGCCGGAGACCTCGAAGTAGCGGTCTCTGTTGCGCAAGAGGCGCGGCAGCATCTCCTCGTAGATCTCGGTGGGCCGGCTGTAGATCGCTCCGATCTCGCGCGCCAGGGCCCCCACAGGTATCGGGCGCCCACAGCAGTTCAGCACGCTCTCGATGTTGCGCTCGACCGCGTACGATGGATCGCTGTACCGCGTCCAGAGCGTCCACTTGCGATCGCTCACGGTGAACCGGCCCGGGTTGCTGGCGAGAACGACGCGGACCAGCTTCAGGTCGACGTCGTCCCGCGGGATCAGGCGGGCCACCTCGGATGCTTTGACAGACGCACCGGTTTCGAGCAAGGCCCGGTTGACGAGATCGGCGAGGTAGTGGAGGGCCAAATCCTCTCCGGTGACTGCCTCTAGTGTCGTGGACAAGTTGCTCCTCCAGGTATCGAGGGGGTACTCAGTTCGCAGGGCGAAGTCCGCGGCTCGCCCGCACGATGCACCAGCCCAGATCGGGCGCGGCAAGCGCCGTGCACGCTAACCGATGAACTCCGCCGACAGATCATACACTCCAGCGTCCGTGACTCGGACGCGCACAAACTCACCGGGCGCCATCGCGCCGCCTCGCACCCGCACGAGGCCGTCGATCTCGGGCCCATCGCGGAACGACCGACCGATGGCGACGCTCTCGGCAGCGGCCGCTCCGGCCCGCGCCGACGGGGCGGCGAAGCCCTCGACGAGTACTTCCAGCTCGCGGCCGATCCAGCGCCGGTTGCGCTCCAGCGAGATGTCCTGCTGCAGCCGCATCAGGCGGTCGCGCCGGGCCCGCTTCGTGGCAGGTCGAACCTGCCGGTCCAGGGCCGCGCTGGGCGTGCCGTCCTCGCGGCTGTACTCGAACACGCCGACGCGATCGAAGCGCGCGTGCTCGACCAGATCCATCAGTCTGCCAAACGCAGCCCGCGTCTCGCCCGGGAAGCCGACGATGAACGTCGTCCGCAGCGCGATGTCCGGCGACGCCTCGCGGAACCGCTGAATCAGTCGCATGTACGAGGCAGCGCTCCCCGGCCGTGCCATCGCCCGCAGCACGTCCGAATCGGCGTGCTGCAGCGGCATATCGATGTACTGGCATACGCCCGGCGTGCCCGCTATCGCCTCGATGACCCTGGCGTTGACGCGCGTCGGATAGCAGTAGAACAGCCGCACCCAGCGCACGCCGTCCACCGCCGCCACCTCGCGCAGCAGACGCGGCAGCATGAACTCGCCGTACAGATCGCGCCCATACTGGGTCGAGTCCTGCGCGATCAGGTTCAGCTCGCGCGCGCCGCTCGCCACGAGGCGCTCCGCTTCGGCGACGATCTGGTCGAGCGGCTTGCTCGTGTGCTTGCCCCGGATACCGGGGATCGCGCAGAAGGTGCACCGATGGTCGCAGCCTTCGCTTATCTTCAGGTACGCCGTCCACGGCGCCGTCGACCGCATGCGCGGCGCATCCACCGCGAACTGGTGCCGCGGCCTGCGCTCGATGCGGATCAGGCGGTCGTCGCCCGCGGCGACATCGCGCACGGAACGCGCCAACTCGGCGGGGCTCCCGGTGCCGACGAAGGCATCGACCTCGGGCAGCTCGCCCGGCAGCTCGCGGGCATACCGCTGCGCCAGGCATCCGGCGACCACAACGCGGCGCACTTCACCCTTCCGCTTGCGCTCCACGGCGCGCAGGATGGCGTCGATGCTCTCGTTCTTGGCCGCGTCGATGAACCCGCACGTGTTGATGACAACGACATCGGGATCGGCGGAGCCGGCGGCGACCGTGCAGCCATCCCGCGCGAGCAGCCCCAGCGCCTCCTCGGCATCCACCACGTTCTTCGGACAACCGAGGTTGACCAGCTCGACTACCGGTTGTCTGCCTTCATCGGCCATGCGCCGTCCCGTAGTGCCACGTCTCAGACCATGCAGTATACCCGATTGCGGGGTCGGGGCCGTGGGGGGAGCGACAGTGGCAAGTGGCAAGTGATCAGTGGTCAGTGGGTTCGGGGGTAGAGTGGGATGGGTGCGCAGGGCGAACGGCGCCCTCCTGGCACCCGCGTGGTCGTCAACTGACCACTTGCCACTTGTCACTTGCCACTAGCAGCCCGGAGCCCGCCATGACCACCCGCGACAACCTGACCGCTGCCCTGGAGGGCGGAACGCCCGACACGACGCCTCTCACCGCGTATAGCTGGATGTTCGCCGACCTGCAGGCCCCTGCCCTGCGCCGCGTGGTGGGTATGGGCCTCGGCTTCTGCCATCACTGCTGGACCGTGCGGCATCTGGAGCATGGTGTCGAAGACCGGCACGAGACGCGCACCGAGGGCGGCGACCGCTACGACATCCACACACGCGTCACACCGGTCGGCTCGATCCGCCAGGTCCACCGGAACGGGTGGCACCACGAGTACTTCTTGAAGCAGCCCGAGGACTACCGCGTGATGCGCTGGATCGTGGAGCACACGGAGATCGCGCCGAACTACGACGCGTTCGCCATCGCGGACGCCGAGGTGGGCGATGCCGGTCTGCCGGTGGTGTGCGGCATGCGCAGCCCGATGATGAGCATCAACGTGGACTGGGCGGGCGCGGAGCAGTTCTGCACGGACGTGGCGCTGGAGGTGCCGGAGCTGTTCGAGCTGTACGAGGCCCGGCGCAAGCTGTTCATGGAGGAAGCCCGGCTGATCGCTGCGGGCCCGGGGCGCCACGTGAAGTGGCTGGAGAACCTGACGATCCGCACGCTGGGCAAACGGCGCTACGCCCGGCACATGCTGCCCGTCTACGAGGAGGCCGCCGCCATCATGGACGCGGGTGGCAAGCGGACAATGGTGCACTACGACGGGGAGCTGAGCGTGATCGCGGACGAGGTGCGCCGCGCCCCGTTCCACTGCGTCGAGTCGCTGACGGAGCCGCCGGAGGGAGACCTGACGCTCGACGAGTGCCGTCGCGCCTGGCCGGAGAAGGTGTTCTGGGTGAACATCAACGTGGCGCACTACGCGCTGCCGCCGGAGCAACTCCGCGACACCGTGCTGGCTCTACGCGACCGAGCCGGCAAGCGCGCCCTCGCCTTCGAGATCTCGGAGGATCTGCCCGCCAACTGGGAGACGGCGGTGCCGGTGGTGCTGGAGGCGCTGCGGGGGCGATGAGTGGTCAGTGGTAAGTGGTCAGTGGTCAGTGGCGGCCGCCCCATCTGCTGCGAGCGGCCGCCACTTGCCACTAGTCACTGACCACTTGTCCGTCGCAGTTCTCCCCTACTCCAACCCCGCAGCCAGGAGCGCCTTCTCCAACTCGGCGGCGGTCTTCTCGGGGTCGAAGCCCACCATGCGCTTCACGATCTTGCCGTCCCGGTTGAAGATGACATTGGTCGGATAGGCGCTGATGCCGAACATCCTCACCAAGTCGGTCGGGTTGTTCTGGCAGATCGGGAACGTGGCCTCGTAGTCCTTGCCGAACTGGACCAGGTCCTCGGCCTTCTCCCCGGTGCCGTTGACCGACAGCACCTCGAGCCCCTTGCCGCGGTACTTATTGTAGAGCTCGACCAGGTGCGGGTACTCGTCGTTGCACGGACCGCATGTGGTGAAGAAGAAGTTCACCAGAACCACTTTGCCCTTCAGGTCCGCGAGCGAGATGTTCCCGCCGTTCACGTTCTTCACCGCGAACTCGATCTCGATCTCAGGCTTGTCCAGCGCCGGCAGGACCGCGACGAGGCGGGCGGCCTCGGGCACCTTGCGATCGAGGAAACCATCCGGCAGTGGCTTGTCCACCTCGACGGTAGTGTAGTTCTCCGTGGTATCCACCTTGCCGCCCGAGTACGAGACGGCGCGGCGGATGAGCCCGTCCTGCTGGCTGACGTAGATGCGCACCTCGCTGACGTCATCGGGCCGGAAGGAGAGCACGTCGGCCGCGCCGGAGCCGAACCCGATCGGATCGCGCAGGGTGGCGGCATTGAGCGCCTTCGCGAGCTTGTTGGTCTGGTCGCGGAGCTGCCCCTGGAGCAGCAGGGCGATCACAGCGGCGCCCGGCGCGGGCAGGTCGACCTTCGCGAGCACGTCGCCGCCCAGGAGCTTGGCGGGCGCCTTGGTGCGGGTGTAGGCGTTCTTGTCCGGTCGCATCGCCGTGACGAACGATGCGTCGGCCACGACCACCGTGTTCAGGTTCTCGCCCTTCAGCTCGAGAGCGTAGCCCGACGGACGCTTCATGCCGAACTCGACGGTGGCCGAGCGCTCCTTGGAGCCGAGCTTCTGGGTCCAGGTGCCGGAGTAGCGCACGGTCTCGACGGTCCGGTAACGCGTGCTCAGCTTGTTGAGGAGCTGCGTCACCGGGGTGGTCTGGGCTTGGGCGCACACGGCGCTCAGAGCGAGCAAACAGGCTAGCGGCAGAGCAGTGCGCTTCATTGGGATCCTCCCACGCGGCGGCGCCGGAACTACGCGCCCGATCCGGCGCGCATCCACTCGATCAGAACAAAGTACAGGCGGTCGACCAGCAGCGCGAAGCGGGTCATGATGGTCGAGCCGAAGATGGCCCCGAAGCCGATCATGATGAGCCAGCGCCCGGTGGTCGCCGTGTTGCGGACGATCTTGGTCTTCTGCTCGAACGCGAACAGGAAGTAGGTGACCACCGACAGCAGCGTGATGGTGAAGATGGCGTTGTTGATGGCGCCGGAGATGCTCAACGTGTCGGGCGTCGGGTTCGGGTTGCTCAGCGACCACACGGTCGGATGCAGGGGCTTGAACGAGTCCCGGATCTGGCCGAAGTACTGCTTGGCGAACGCCTGGAACACCTGCCCGGCCGCGAAGCCGCCCAGAATGACCAGCGGGATGCGGCTGATCCATCCGTGCTTGCGGTGGAAGACGAAGTAGGCCATGATGGCGAGCGGGATAACCAGCATCCACGCCCACTTGCCGTCCTTGACGATCGGGTCGAACCACTGAGTGCTCAGCACCTCGGTCCACGCCAGAACCACCACATAGCCGGCGGCAAGTCCGAGGTAGACGTGCTCGGCCAGGCGGTACACCGGATTCTCCTTGTACAGGATGGAGTACAGGGAGATGGTGGCCAACCCGCCGAGCCAGAGCTTGACGAGGGTGGCCTTGTCCCCGGAGAAGGCACCCGCTTGCCAGTTCAGCACGGCCGCCACCAGCAGGATGGCGACTACCACCAACAGGATCCAGATGGTGTCTTTGTCACGGTTCTTCATCAGGCGCCTGCCCCCGATGCGGACCGCCGGCCCGCGAACATCGCCACGTTACCGATGACGATGGAGATGATGACCAGCGCGAACGCCGCCGAGAGGGGCCCCATGTACCGGCGCCCCGAGGCGTATTGGCCGATGTTGTGCTCCGCGTTGAGCTGCTCGTAGTCGTAGGCGCCCTTCGCTCCCCACAGCAAGCCAGCCAACTGCCCGGAGGAGAAGTACGGAAGGGCTTCCGGCGCCATGACGGAGGTGGGGCAGAACCCGATCTCGACGCCGGGCTTCATGAACTGGATCCACACCATCTGCGAGGCGGACGCGGAGATCTCCACAACCATGTGGACATCGTCGACGCTCTTCACCTTCTGCATGATCGGGTAGCTGCCCAACGGCTGCTTGCGGACGGCATCCTGCTTGACCGTTCCCACGAAGTCGACGTTGATGCCCTTCACGAAGTTGGCGGAGTTCGCCTGGAAGCCGAGGCTGATCCAATCGCGCCCGTAGACGTAGTTGTACTTGGGCGCCATGTCGTTCACCAGGTTCAGCGCGACCTGGGAGGCCGGCGCGGAGAACGAGCTGAGGATGAACGGGATCCGCCGCGACATCAGGTGATGGAAGATCGCCTCGGCCTGCCCCTTGTTCTCGCCGCGGGTACCCACCGACCAGGTCGACGAGACCATGACCACCTTGTTGGGCGGCGTCCGGTCAAGGGTCTCCCACAGCGAGCGGCTCATTGGCGCGACCGCGTTCGGGATATTGACAGGATAGAGCGTCGGCAGGCCGACCACGATCAGCAGGATGAGATAGAGGATCCGCCGATCGATCTTCTGCAGCTTCTCGCTCAGGCTGACCTGGGGCGCCGCCCCGATGTCCACGCTCATAGAGCACACTCCTCGCCGCGGCACGCCGCATGCGCTTCCGCTAGTCCACTAATCACCGAACAGGGCTCCGCGCTCGATGCCGAGCCAGATACGCAACCCCATGGCAAGCCCGCCGAGACCGACACCGAAGTCGATGGCGCGCAGCGTGGGGAGGCTCACGACCGAGAGGATCCACGAACTCCAGGTCTCGATGCGGAAGTTGGCCAGGAAGCCGTGATCCGGCACCCAGGCGGTCAGCAGCACGCCGAACGAGAGGCCCGCGAGCACGATGAGCGCCGAGAGCATCAGGATCGACGACTCGACGGACCGGATGCGGAACGCGCGGTACGCGGCGGATAGGATGAAGAACGAAATCAGGGAGAACATCGCGGCGTCGAGGTTCTGGTAGAGCCCCTCGAACAGGCAGTCGTAAACCGTGCTGAACGCGCGAGAGGGGTTCTCGGTGGCGCGAGCGCCAAAGCCGACGATGAGCATCACCACGGCGGACAGCAGGAGCGCCAGGCTGTTGCCCCACCCCGGGCGCCGCTTCGTCACGTTGCTCGTGTGGATCTTGACCAGGCTGAAGAGCCCGAGGCCCAGCAGCAGCGCGGCAAGGTTCTGCGCCAGCGGACTGATGACATCGGGAATCAGCGGCGTCAGGAAGTTCTCGTGCGCCACCTTGCCGTTCTTCACGACCTCATGCGTCGGCCAGAAGAACTCGAGCGCATAGAAGAGACCCGAGATGAACACGGTGCCCTTGATGACCACGCGCCGGAAGCGCGTCGGCACCCGCATCAGTCCGGCGATCAGGAGCGCGCTGCCCACCAGCACGCCGGCCAGCACTCCCCACAGAGCCGGTCCATGAACCGTCCAACTCATCGACGGGTGCCCTCCTCGTTCCAGGCTTCGCCAAGCCGCTCGCGGTCAGCGATCATCGGCCACCTCCCAGATGCAGCGCGCGCACCAACTCGTCGAAGCCGCCCACGCCGAACAGCTTGTAGATCAGCGGCTCCGCTCCCTTGGCGGTCGGCCCCGTGATCGTGAACGCGATGAGGCCAAGGACAACGAAGCCCATGAAGATGAGCTTGGCGTAGTCCTGGGCAACCAGGCTCCCCACGGCCACGGGCTCGCGGCTGAGGTAGGCGCTCGCGGCGTAGAACTCGTCGCCGATGATGACGTAGTCGCAGGCAGCCACGAAGAACGGCGTCTGCGTGGTCGAGGTGGTCGCGGCCACCTGGATCGCGCCGACCATGTTGGCCGTCTCGGCGAAGATGAGCGACTCGGCGTAGAACGCCCCCATCAGGAACGTGGCCGCCACGTGCTCGCGGTGGATGATGCCGGAGACGCCTGCCGCGAACGCAAACTGCTCGCCCGAGACGAACTGGACGGAGTCCGCGTCGTACAACTCCGGCTTACCCTCGCTCCGGTACGCATCCTGGATCGTCTCCTGGCCCACGGCATAGAGCGCGGCGTCGGAGACGCAGAGGCGGATCGGGGAGGCGAACTTGGCGGCGTTGCGGGTGACGTAGCCGAAGATGTTGAGCGCCTGCAGGCCGACGATGTCCAGGCCGGAGAGGCCCGGGACCATCAGGATCGGGCGCCCCAACTCCGTCGCGCGGCCGATCGCCTCGTCGATGGCGTTCAGACCGGCAATGCGCCGGATGAAGGGCACCTTGCCGTGCATCGCCGTGAGGATGCGCCAGAGGATGAGCGCGATGAGCACTCCCTCGAAGATGGCGACGAACCAGTTCTCGTCCGCATGCAGCATGGGCCTATCCTTGGACGGTCGGTAGGTGATGAGTGCGTTCGGCTAGGGCTGGCGCTCTGGACGGGCACGGAGGCCCATCCCACCGGCGCACCCTACGGGTTGGCGTCCGGCTGTGCCGGATCTGCCGAGGGCTTGGCCCGGCGCGCGGCTGCCAGGTCCTCGATCCGGCGCTCGAGCAGCTCGACGTTGTCGCGGCTCTCGAACAGGCGGGAGGCCAGGCGAACCTTGTCGAACCCGACGAAGGGCGCCACGAACGGCGATAGCGCGACCATCCCCTGGCTTGCGATGAACGAGACGGGCTTGTTCATCTCGAGGAACAGAATGGCCGGCGTCTCCAGACCGCGCTTCACGATCTGCTCGGCAACCTTGTCGATGATCTCGTCCCGGCGCTCCGGCGTCAGCTCCGCATCGAAGTCATCCATCGATCCGGGCCTCCGGCGCGTGCTCCCTGACGATGGCAAGCAGGCTCTGCAGATCGCCCGGTTGCCCCTCGGGCTCTGCGCGCAGTGTCACGCCGCGGAACCCGTCCAGCCGCGTCTCCTCCGCGAAGGGCGAGAGGCGCAGCCCCCCCGGCCCGGTTGTCACGCGGCGCACCCGCTCCCACTCCATCTCCAGCCGCGCAATCCCGTAGGCCACCTTCACACGCCTAGTGGTCAGGCAGTACCGAATGGGAAACACGAACTCGGAAGCGGAACCCACGATGACGGCAATGCCAACGAGGGCGAAGAGCGGGGAGCCGAGGAGGAACAGACCGACGCAGCCTGCCAGCAGCGCGGCAAAGCCAACGACGGCGCCGCGGACCGGCCTCCTCCGCATGAGGTGGACGACGTACTCCAGAAGGACGGCCTCGTCGCGCGCATCGCACGCGATCGGTGACGTCGCCTCCATCCGGTCTGTCGGACTCATGGGGGTCAGGCTGCTCCTCGGCGCAGCATACGGGCGCCACCCGAACTCCGAGATTATAGGTGACCGCGCGACCGGTTGTCAAGACGCGGTTCCGGCCCGCTCCGGCCCGAGCTGGTGCGTGCGGGGAAGCCTGCAGGAAACGCTCCCTCGCCCGCCGAACTGGCCGCCATTCCAGTAGGGTTGCGGGGGCGCGAGGCGATGACGCAAGTGGGCCACTGCCTGTTCGGCGCAAGCCTCGCCGTCGTGACGGCGCCCGCGGCAACCTCGCGCCGCCAGGCCGCCTGGCGCATCGCCGCCTTCGCGCTCCTCGCCAATGTGCCCGACCTGCCGCTGCCCGGCTGGGGCCACCAGCGCTACGACATCAGCCACAGCCTGTTCGTGAACCTCGCCCTGATCGCGCCGGCCGCCGCGGCACTGCGCAGGAGGGTTGCCCTCAGGGACGCCGCAGCGGGAGCCGGCGCGTGGCTCACCCACTTGCTGCTCGACACGTTCTACGCCAACAACGCTGGGCTCGCCATGTTCTGGCCCGTGTCGGACGCCCGGCTTCACCTGCCCATCGCGCTGTTCCGCACCACCGAGCACTTCCAGGCCGCGTCGTCGCCGGGTAACGTGCGCGTGTACCTGGTCGAGCTGGCGGTCTACCTTCCGCTCCTGGCGCTGGCGGCCGCCACATGGGCGCTCCGGAAGCGGCGACAAGCGGCTTGACGGCGAGGTACCGGCTGGGATATCATAGATGTAACGACGAAGAGCGGCGCGCGTGACTGGCGATTGCGGGGAGAGAACCCCGATGGAGCGCGCGTCGAGGCAAAGCCGAGCGCCTGGGCAACCCGATACCGAGCGGGATGTCCGGGCGTTGTTGTTTCCGGGCGTGCCGCATGTCTCCGCTGGAAGGAGCAAGCATGACCGAACTGGAGACAACCCTACGCAGCATCGCGGGCGAGATCCAAGGGCGCATCGGCATCTGCGTCCGCGACTACGAGACCGGCCAGGAGGTGGGCGTCAACCTCGACGAGCCTCTGCCAATGGCCAGCGTCTGCAAGATCCCCATCCTCGTCGAGGCGTTCCGGCGCCACGACGCCGGCGACTTCGACCTGCATGAGCGCGTCGAGTTCACGCAGGAGCGCCGGACGCTGGGCAGCGGCCTGTTCAACTCGTTCGACGCCGGCCTGCGCCCGACGCTGCACGACTGCCTGCTGATGATGATCGTCGTGTCCGACAACGCCGCGACGGACATCGTGCTGGAGCGGCTGACAGCGGACCGCGTCACGGCAACGATGCGCGAGTTGGGCCTCGACGGCATCCGCGTGGATCGCACCATCCGCCGGCTGATCGGCGACATCCTGGCCGCGGTGAATCCCCTGCTCGACGCGGTTCCCTTCGACGGCTGGGACGCCTTCCGGGCGGAGCACCCGGACATCGCAGCGCTGGAGGACGACGCCGCCGTGGCCCGCGAGGCGGTCAACGCTGCGGCTTCCGATCGCGATGTGGCGACGGTGCGGCACATGGCGCAGCTCTGCGAGATGATCGCGAAGAAGACATGCGCGTCCGAGGCATCCTGCGACGACATGCTCGGCATCCTGGGCACGCAGCAGCTCAATGGCCGCCTGCCGCGCGAGTTGCCCGCCGGCGCGTCGCTCCCGCACAAGACCGGCACGCTCGGGCACGGCGCCGTGGTGAACGACGCAGGCGTGCTCTACATCGGCGACAAGCCGGTTGCCTCCATCGCGGTGCTGAGCCGCGACGTGCGCAACCCATCGTATGAGACCAACACGGCCCTCGCCCGGATCGGGCGCGCCGTCTACGACCACTACGCCGGCTGAGGCTCGGCATACCCGGACCAGGCGCGGCCTGCGGGCTCCCGCGACGGGCAGTGAGGCCCGTCCCACCCAGAAGTCTGCGCGGTCCAGATAAGGAAGAGAGGAATGGCACCCATCAAGCGAGCGCTGCTCAGCGTGTCCGACAAGACCGGCATCGTGGAGTTCGCGCGGGAGTTGTCCGCCCTCGGCGTGGAGATCGTCTCCACAGGCGGCACCGCGAAGTCGCTGGCCGACGCCGGCATCGCGGTGAAGGCCATCACCGACCTGACGCACTTCCCCGAGATGCTGGACGGGCGCGTGAAGACGCTGCACCCGGCCGTGCACGGCGGCATCCTGGCGCGGCGCGACCTGCCCGAGCACATGGCCACCATCGCGGAGCACGCCATCGAGCCAATCGATCTGGTCTGCATCAACCTCTACCCGTTCGCGGCGACCGTCGCCAAGCCGGGCGTGACGCTGGAGGACGCCATCGAGAACATCGACATCGGCGGGCCGGCCATGGTGCGCTCCGCGGCGAAGAACCACGCGGCGGTGACCATCGTCGTGGACGCGGCCGACTACGCGACCATCCTCGATGAGATGAAGGCGAACGGCGGCGAGACGACGCTGCCCACGCGCCGCGCTCTGGCCGCGAAGGCCTACGGCCACACCGGCCGCTACGACGCGATGATCTCCGGCTTCCTGCGCCGCGAGTTCACGCCGGAGGCCCTGTTCCCGAAGGAGCTGCCCCTCGGCTACGAGCTGGCGCAGACCTGCCGCTACGGCGAGAACCCGCACCAGGCTGCAGCGTTCTACCGCGAGGCCAACATCACGGAGCCGTGCGTGGCCGGCGGCAAGCAGCTCAACGGCAAGGAGCTTTCCTTCAACAACTTCATGGACGCCAACGCGGCGCTGGAGACGGTGAAGGAGTTCCGCGACAGGCCGGCCGCCGTCATCATCAAGCACGCGAACCCGTGCGGCGTGGCCCTGGCCGACACGCTGGCCGAGGCGTTCCGGCTCGCGCGCGAGGCCGATCCGGTCTCCGCGTTCGGGGGCATCCTGGCCGTCAACCAGCCGGTCGACGTCGAGGCAGCGCAGGCCATCACGGTGAAGAACACGTTCTTCGAGGCGATCATCGCGCCGAGCTACGAGCCGGATGCGCTGGCGCTCATCACCGGGCGCAAGGGCTGGGGTGCGGATGTGCGCGTACTGGAGATCGGCTCGCTGGAGGACTGGAAGGCGGGCGCCGGCTCGCTGGACACGCGCAAGATCGTCGGCGGCCTGCTGGTGCAGGAGCGCGACCTGCGCGAGGTGACCGAGGCCGACCTGAAGGTCGCGACGGACCGCGCGCCGACGCCGGAGGAGATCGCGGAGCTGCTGTTCGCGTGGAAGGTGGTGCGCCACGTGAAGTCGAACGCGATCGTGTTCACGAAGGATCGGCAGATCGTGGGCGTGGGCGCGGGGCAGATGAACCGGGTGCAGTCGGTGCGCCTGGCCGTGAACCAGGCCGGCGAGAAGGCGCGGGGCGCGGTGATGGCCTCCGACGCGTTCTTCCCGTTCCCGGACGGCCCCGAAGCGGCCATCGCAGCGGGCATCACGGCGGTGATCCAGCCCGGCGGCTCGAAGAAGGACCAGGAGACGATCGACGTGTGCAACGCGCACGGGATCGCGATGGTCTACACCGGGGTGCGGCACTTCCTGCACTGATGGGGCGGGACCAGCCCGACGATCTGGCGCGCCCATGGACGGGTGGTATCATGGCCGCGCGTCGGCCGTAGGGGCAGAGCATTCGCGCACAACGCCACTCTTCCGCCAGCGTACGGCGCGAATGCTGTGCCCTGCCGTGGGAACGCGGCCAGCCGACCGACCTGCGCGCGCCCATGGACGGGTGGTACCATGGCCGCGCAGCGGCCGTAGGGGCACAGCATTCGCGCACAACGCCACTCTTTCGCCAGCGTACGGCGCGAATGCTGTGCCCTGCCGTGGGAACGGAACCAGCCCGACGACCAGACGCGACGAGGGACAGGGTGGTACCATGGCCGCGCACCAGTGCCGCGTCCGCGCCCCAGAACCAGGAGTGGCCGATGAAGCAGGTGAAGAGCTGGGCTCCCTACTGCGGGTACGGCGCGCTGTGCTTTGGTGCTCTTGTCTTCTTCATGCATCGGGGGCCCCACGTGTTGGGGCTCCTCGGCGGCATCCTCGCAGCCCAGCTCATACTCGCGTGCCCGTTCGGGCTGCGCACCTCGCGCGGCAGGCGCTGGTGGACCTGCTATGTCGCGTGGGTCGGCTGCGGCTACGGCGCCATCGCTCTCGGGCCACACGCCCGAGTGGCCTGGCTGTTGGCCGCCGCCGCGTCGCTGGCCGGTACTGTGGGCGTACGTGTGCGGTGGCAGGAGCCGATGCCTGGATCACCCGGCAGCCGGCCGACCCCGCCAGAAGGCGCCTCCCTTACTCCTTGATCCCCAGGCGGGCGGGCTCGCGCATCCTGGACCAGGCCGTCTCATACGTGATGCGGCCGGCGTGGAAGTGCTCCAGGATGCTGTCATCCATCGTGCGCATGCCCTGGTCGCGGCCGGCCTCGATGGCCAGGGACAGATCCGGGGTGCCGTCCGCGACCATGCGGCGGATGCGGTCGGTGGCCAGCAGCACCTCGTTCGCCGCCACGCGGCCCGGCGCGCCAGCCTTGGGCAGAAGCATCTGCGCGACGACGGCCACGAGGTTGCGGCCAAGCTGCTGGCGGATGAGGTCACGGGGCTCCGGAAACACCTGGACGAGCCGCGCGACCGCCTCGCTCACGTCGGGCAGGTGCGCCAGCGTGAAGACGAGGTGCCCGGTCTCCGCCAGCGTGAGCGCGATGTGGATGGTCGCCAGGTCGCGCAGCTCGGCGATGAACACGACGTCCGGGTCCTGCTGGAAGGCCCACACCGCCCCCAGCTCGAAGCTCTCCACGTCGCGCCCCACCTCGTGCTGGGTTACGAGCGCCTCCTTGTTCTGCATCCGGTACTCGATCGGGTCCTCGATGGTCACGATGCGGCAGGCCGACGTGCGGTTGATCTCCTCCAGCATCGAGTAGACCGTGGTCGTCTTGCCGCTCCCGGTCGCACCGGTAACCAGCACCAGGCCGCGGGGTTCACGGACGACGCGGCGGAGCACCTCCAGCACGGGCTGCTCCGGATAGATGCGGTCCAGCGTGGGCACCTCCAGCGGCGCCACCCGGATCGCGGCGCCGAGCCTGCCCATCGCACGGAACGTGCACAGGTGGAAGTGGCGATCACCGACCGGAGTGGCGCAGCTCGCCGAACGGTGCCGCTGAACGAACGACTTGGCGCCTTCGGCGGCAGGCACGTACGGCTCGAGCAGCGCTTCGATGTCGGCCTCGGCCAGCACCGGGTGGCCCGAGCGGACGAGCGCGCCATCGACGCGGAAGACCGGCGGCTCGCCGGCCAGCAGGTGCAGATCCGATCCATCCTGCTCGACGAGTTCGCCGAGCAACTCACTGAGTTCCATCGCGTCCACCTTTCCGCCGAGGTACCCGGCCTACACGATCCCCAAGCTGTCCCAATGCGCCGGCTGCCGGCCGCCCGTCATGATGCCCAGACCGCGAGGGCGACTCTCCTGCGCCGGCTGGCCTATCGCCTGCACCTCGGCCGCCAGAGCGCGGACCTCGGCGCGGAGCTGCGACAGCTCGTCCAGCGCCACGGCGAGCTGCACCGCCAGCGCGTGCTGCCGATCGGCCGCGATCGGCGCCCCGGCGGCATGCGTCTGCACGAGGCGGTAGTCCTCCGCCCGGTCGCGACACGCCGGGCAGAGCCCGAGGTGCGCGGTCAGGGCAGCGGCATCGTCTCCCGCCAGTTCCCCATCGATCAGCGCCGCGAGCAGCGGGCAGGCTTCGTCGCAGGTCATCCGTCTCCTCCGTCTCTCCAGTCGCTGAGCTTGCGGCGCAGCGTCTCCACCGCCTGCAGCTTGCGCGAGGCCACGGTGCCGAGCGGGCAGCCGAGCGCCTCGGCGATCTCGGCGTAGGTCAGCCCCTCATCGACGCTCAGCACGAACACCAGACGCTGCGGCTCGGGCAGCGACGCGACGGCGCAGGCGAGCGCGTCGCTGAGCGCGGAACCGCGCGCATCGGCCACCGGGTCGCTGGCGGCCGACAGCGCCTCGTTCAGCGGCTCGGGCCGGCGCTCCGCTCGCAGACGGTCGATGCACTTGCCGCGCGCCAGCTTCAGCAGGTACGCCCGCAACTGACCGCACGCCCGGTAGCGCTCCCTCGCCCGCCAGAGCGCCAGCCACGCCTCCTGCGCAGCGTCCTCCGCAGCAGCCCGATCGCCCAGCAGGCGCCAGGCGAACGCGACCACGGCGGCATCGTGGCGCTCGACAAGCCTGCCGAACGCCCGCGCATCGCCCTGTGCGGCAAGCCCCATCAGCACATCGTCGTCCACCAGCGCGGACCTCCAACCTGGATAACGAGGGAACCGGCGATTCGATTCGCCATCCTGCGGCGGAATCCCGCGCCAGACGGAAAGAGCCGGACCCGAGTGGGCCCAGCTCTTCGGAACAGAACGCAGCAAGCGGCGTCCTCACGGGTGCGAGCGCGGCGGGTTAGCCCTCGGGGCGCGATGCCTGCGCCTGGTTGAGGGCCTGGCGGAGCTGCTGGTTCTCCTCCTGCATGCGCTCCATCTTCTCCAGGAGCCCCAGGATGATCTCCACGCCGGCCAGGTTGACGCCCATCTCCTGCGTGAACCGCCGGATCTGCAGCAGGCGGCGGATGTCCAGCTCCGAGTAGAGGCGGTTCTTGTTATTGACACGCTGCGGCGCGACCAGGCCAAGCCGCTCATAGAGCCGAACGGTCTGCGGGTGCAGGCCGGTTAGCTGCGCCGCGATACTGATCATGTAGACGGGCTCGCGTTCGTCGCGTGGAGCGATCGCGCGAACGGTCACTCCGATGATTCCCTGCGGTTCCATCACGTTCTCACCGTTTCGCCGCGGATGGCCGCCAGCTCGCGCAGCAACTCCTTTTCGCGCGGCGACGGGTCCTTGGGCACCAAGACCTTGATGCGGGCATACAGGTCGCCCGCCTTGTTCTTGCCGGACGCGGGGAGCCCTTCGCCCGGCACCCTGATCTTCTGTCCGCTCTGGACTCCCGGCGGCACCGATAGGGTGCGCTCCCCCTTCAGAGTCCGCACCGACACCTCGCCGCCGAGGGCGGCCACGGTGTACGGAATGCCGACGTCGGTGACGAGATCGGCCCCTTGCAGCTCATACAGGCCGTGCTGCTTGATGCGCACGAGCAGGTAGAGGTCGCCGCGGCGCCCCCCTGCTCCCTGTCCCCCTTGCCCAACTAGGCGAAGACGCTGGCCGGCCTGAACGCCCGCGGGCACCTTGACCTCGACGCTCTGAACGCGGCTCGAGCGGCCCGCCCCGGCGCATGCCGGGCACATCTGCCCCATCTGGTAGGTGCCGCGCGAGGACCGCCGCATCCCGCTGCCGCCGCACTCCCGGCACGTGTCCTCCACGGTCACCTGGTGGACCTTCGTGGCCCCGTGCACGGCCTCTTCCAGCGTCAGGTCGATACCGTACTCGAGGTCCTCGCCGCGCTCGGGCGCCCGGTGCGTCGGTTTCTGGCGGAAGCCGCCGAACAGGCTCTCGAACAGGTCGTTCAGGTTCGCCCCGCCGACGTCGAACTCGAAGCCGCCGGTCTGGAAAGGGCCGCCGCGCGGGCCGCCTGCGGGATGCTGGCTGGCCTGCTTCCACTGCTCGCCGAAGCGGTCGTACTGGGCCCGTTTGTGCGGATCGCTGAGGACCTCGTACGCCTCACTGATCTGCTTGAAGCGCTCCTCGGACGCCCGGTCGTTGGGGTTCACGTCCGGGTGGCACTTCCGGGCGAGCTTGCGGTAGGCGGACTTGATCTCCTTCTCGTCCGCCGTGCGCGGCACGCCCAGAATGGCGTAGTAGTCCTTGTAGCGCGGTTGGTCCACGTCAGGTCACTCCGATGCTGGATGGCGGCCCGCCCGGGCTGCGCGGCGAAGCGCGCCGCTGCGGGCGGGCCGCCATTTGGTCCATCTTCTACTGCGGCTTGAACTCGGCGTCGATCACGTCGTCCGCATCCGGCGGCGGAGGCGGCGCGCCTGCGTCGTCGGCGGGACCGGCTTCGCCACCGAACGGCTGGCCGCCGCCCGACGCGTCGGGCGCCTGCTCGTACATGCGCTTGCCCAGCGCGTAGCTCGCCGTCTGCAACTCCTCAGTGACGCGCTTGATGTCTTCGAGGCTGCTCTCCTTGACGGCGTTGCGCACGTTCTGGATCGCGGTCTCGACCTGCAGCTTCTCGTCGCTCGGGACCTTGTCGCCCAGGTCCTTGAGCATCTGCTCGGTGCGGTAGGCCAGGGCGTCGCCCTCGTTGCGGGCCTCGGCCAACTCGCGCTGGCGCTTGTCCTCTTCGGCGTGGGCGCCCGCCTCCTGAACCATGCGCTCGATGTCGCCCTTGTTCAGGCTGGAGGAGCCGCTGATCGTGATGCTTTGCTCCTTGCTGGTGGCGCGGTCCTTCGCGGACACGTTCACGATGCCGTTCGCGTCGATGTCGAACGTGACCTCGATCTGCGGGACGCCGCGGGGCGCCGGCGGGATGCCGCTCAGCGTGAAGTCGCCCAGCAGCTTGTTGTGCGCCGCGATCTCGCGCTCGCCCTGGAAGACCTTGACATGCACCGTGGTCTGGCCGTCGTCCGCCGTCGAGAACGTCTCGGACTTGCGCGTCGGGATCGTCGTGTTGCGGTCGATCAGCCGGGTGAACACGCCGCCGAGCGTCTCGATGCCCAGGGACAGCGGGGTCACGTCCAGCAGCACGACGTCCTTCACGTCGCCAGCGAGCACTCCGCCCTGGATCGCTGCGCCAACAGCCACGACCTCGTCCGGGTTCACGCCACGGTTCGGCTCCTTGCCGCCGCCGAGCTTGCGCACCAGGTCCTGCACCATCGGCATGCGCGTGGAGCCGCCAACGAGTACGATCTCGTCGATGTCGGTCGGCTCGATCTTGGCGTCGGCGATGGCCTGCTTGAACGGCGTGACGCAGCGCTCGACGAGGTCCTTCGTCAGCTCCTCGAACTTGGCGCGGGTCAGGCTCTGGTCGAGATGGACGGGACCGTCCGCCGTGGCGCTGATGAACGGCAGGTTGATGTTGGTCTGCACCACGTTGGACAGCTCGATCTTCGCCTTCTCGGCGCCCTCGCGCAGGCGCTGCAGGGCCTGGCGGTCCTTGGCGAGGTCGATGCCGTGCTCCTTCTTGAACTCCGCCGCCACGTACTGCACGATGCGCTCGTCCCAGTCGTCGCCGCCGAGGTGCGTGTCGCCATGGGTGGACTTCACCTCGAACACGCCGTCGCCGACCTCCAGGATGGACACGTCGAACGTGCCGCCGCCGAGGTCGAACACGAGCACCGTCTCGTTCTTCTTCTTGTCCAGGCCATAGGCGAGGGCGGCCGCGGTCGGCTCGTTGATGATGCGCAGCACCTTGAGGCCCGCGATCTCGCCGGCGTTCTTGGTGGCGGTGCGCTGAGCGTCATTGAAGTACGCGGGCACCGTGATGACCGCGGAGTCGACCTTGTCGCCGAGATAGGCCTCAGCATCGCTCTTGAGCTTCTGCAGGACCATCGCGGAGATCTCTTCCGGCGTGTAGCTGCGATCGTCGATCTTCGTCTTGTCGGATGTGCCCATCTGGCGCTTGATCGAGATGACGGTGCGCTCCGGATTGACGACCGCCTGGCGCTTGGCGCTAGAGCCAACGAGGCGCTCGCCGTTCTTGTTGAAGCCGACGACCGAAGGCGTTAGGCGCGAGCCCTCGGCGTTCGGGACGACGGTAGCCTCGCCTCCCTCCAGCACGGCGACCACAGAGTTCGTGGTGCCCAGGTCTATCCCAACTGTCTTTGGCATCGGTATCCTCCGGTTCGGCGCGTCGCGGCCAAGCCGTGTGACGGCTGAATTAGTCTCATCGTAGTATGCCACTTGAGCGTGGTCTTGTCAAGTGCATATACGTTGGGAGGGGCGCGGGGGTTTCGCGTGGCGGGAGGCGTTGGCGGCCGAAGTGAGTGCGGAGGCGGAGCGGAGCGAGGCATCCCGCCCTCGTATGCGTGGCCGGCGCCCGCCGGCTGGGGGGAGCCGGCGGATGGATCGCAGCAGGCAACCGTGGCCTGCAGCGTCAGGCAGCTACTGACTCAGCCGCCGGCGGCCCCTCCGAGTGCAACCTCTCGCGCCACAGCCGCAGCTTCTCGCCGAGCACCTCGGCACGGATGGGCTTGCTGAGGTAGTCGTCCATCCCGGCGGACGGGCAGCGCTCGTGGTCGCCCTCCATCGCGTGGGCGGTCATCGCGATGATCGGCATGTGTGCGCCGGAGCCGTTCTCGGACCCGCGGATCGCGGCGGTGGCCTCGAATCCGTCCATCTCGGGCATCTGCACGTCCATCAGCACCAGGTCGTACGGCTGGCTGGCCACCCGATGCACGGCCTCGCGCCCGTTCTCGGCGCAGTCGACGGTGCACCCCAGTCGCTCCAGCAGCCGGACGGCGACCATCTGGTTCACTCGGTTGTCCTCGGCCAGCAGCACGCGCAGGCAGATGGCGGCATCGTCGCTTGGTTCCGCCGCCGTCTCGGTGCGGGCCTCGGACCCGGCCGGCGCGTCGCCAAACACCTCCGCAAGCGCCTGGCGGAGCTGCTCGCGGCGGACGGGCTTCGTGACGGCTCCCGAGAACCCCTTGCCAACAAGCTCCTCGCGCGTGAGCCGTCCGCCCAGCGACGACGAGAGGATGACCGGCAGCGCGCGCAGGTCGGCGTCGGCGCGAATCGCGGCCACCGTGCCCTCGCCGTCCATCTCCGGCATCTGCATGTCGAGCACCACCAGGCCGTAGGGATCGCTCTCCCGCGCCGCGGCCAGTTCCTCCAGACACGCCCGGCCGTTGGCCGCCTCCGTCAGCCGGAACCCCCATGAGCGCAGGTGCTCGCACAAGACTCGGCGGTTGGTGGCGTTGTCGTCCACCACGAGCGCCCGGCTCGACTGGCAAGCAACCGGTGTCGCCCAGGGCGCCTCGACGACGCCGGTCTGCTTCTGGAGCGTGAACACCATGCTGAAGGTGCTGCCCTGCCCCACCTCACTGTCCAGAACGAGGTCGCCACCCATCAGCACCGCGAGGTGCTTGCAGATGGTGAGCCCGAGCCCGGTGCCGCCGTAGCGGCGCGTGGTGCTGCCGTCGGCCTGGGTGAAGCTCTCGAAGACCGCCGCGTGGCGCTCCTTCGGGATGCCAATGCCGGTGTCGCGCACGGCGATGCGCACGGTGGCAGAGCTGGGCGTCTCCGCAAGCAGCGCGAGTTCGACCGCGATCTCGCCCTCGTGCGTGAACTTCATGGCGTTGCCGATGAGGTTGACGAGTATCTGGCGGATGCGCCGCGAGTCGGCGCGCAGCATCTCCGGGAAGCCAGCCGGCACGACGCACGCCAGTTCCAGGCCCTTCTCGTCGGCCTTGGGGGCGAACATCCCGATCACGTCCTCGACCAGGCTGCGCAGGTTCAGGTCGCACTCGGAGACGGCCAGCTTGCCTGCCTCGATCTTGGACAGGTCGAGGATATCGTCGATGATGAGCAGCAGGGACTCGCCGCAGGTGCAGATGGTCCGAACGAACTCCCGCTGCTCCTCGTTCAGAGGCGTGGCGCTCATCAGCTCGGACATCCCGATGATGCCGTTCATCGGGGTGCGGATCTCGTGGCTCATGTTGGCCAGGAACTCGCTCTTGGCCCGCGCCGACGCCTGCGCCTGCTCGGCCAGGGCCTGCGCCCGCTCGATGGCGTCCTCCAACTCGCCGTTGGCGGCCTCCAGCTCCTCTTCCGCCTGCTTGCGATCCGCGACCTCCTCCGCCAGCCTGCGGTTGGCCTCCTGAAGACCGGAGTCCCGCTCGAGATCCGCCAGCATCTGGTTGAAGCCATCGACCAGCGTGCCGACCTCGTCGTCCGTCGCCCGCTCGATGCGCACAGTGTAGTCGTGTCTCCGCCCCACGTCGCGCATGGCATCAACCAGTGCGAAGATGGGCGCCGTAACGCGCCGCTGCAGGCGGAGCGACGCTCGCCAGGCGATCAGCGCAGCCAAGAGCAGCAACGCGAACCCGGTGTACGCTGCCTGCCAGATGCGGGCGGAGACCGGAGCAGGGTCAGAGCGAACCGCGATCTTGCCGGCCAACTCGCCCTTCATCCGGATCGACTGATAGACATCGAGATAGTGGTTGCCGACCACGAGTCCGTCCGGCTGGGCAGTTCCGCTAAGAGCCGCGGCGGCATGGCCAGGACGGGTGTACGTCGCGAAGATGCGCCCATCCGGCGTATAGAGGGCGGCGGCATAGACGTCGGGTTCGGCCCGCAGCGCCGCCAGCATGTCGGCGGCAGTCTGCGGGTCGCGGAACTCCAGCGCGCCCGTGCTGCACACGCCGAGCATCTTGGCCCGCACCTCCAGGTTGGTCTCGATCCGCTGGCGCAGCGTGAGGGCATCGATGACACCCATCGCACAGGTGACGACGATGAGGGCTGCCACCGTAGACGCCAAGGACACGAGTGCCAGCTTGCGCGCGATCGAGCGGCTGCAGAATCTCATCGACCGTCGTCCTTTACCACCTTGGCAATGCCGAGAAGGCGCGAGCTGACCACAAGATGCGCCCGCGCGGCCGCGTCGGCATTCACCTCGATGCGCACCCGGTCGCCCTCCGCCAGCAGATTGATGACGCCACCCCGCTTGGCGAAGCCCGGCGCCTCGCCCACGGTGAGCACCGGGCTCCCCTTGACAGCCGCGACGATCTTCGGCACCCGCTCACCCTCCGAGGGGCTCACGAACAGGATCTGGCATGCCTTGAACTCGGCGTCGGAGTGCACGCGGCGCACGGTCAGGCTGTGGCCACCTGCGCTCTTCCCCTGGGTGGCGCGCTCGATCGCGCCACCGAACGTATCGCGCCCGACGATGCCGATTACAAACGGCGCATCGGCCTTGGCGAATGTTCCCTGTGGCCAGTCGACGAAGCGCGTGAAGTTCACGATGAACGCGGCCTTCACCTCGTGCTCGGTCGGCGTGGCGAGACACAGTCCTCCCCCGACCTCTCCAAGCACCAGCAGGCCCATGACAGCGGCAGACAGCAGGGCACGCGGGGCAGGACGACGGCCGTGCCCCAGCAGGCGCCACGAGCGGCGCCGCCCGTCAACTCGGAACTGCAGTATCCCTATTGACGCCATGTCACCCTTCCATACACCGTACGCTCGACCACGTTTGCCGTCTGCCCCTGGACGCTGCCATACTCCAGGTGGCGAGCGTCGAGCAGATTGGTGACGCCGAACGACACGTTCACAGCAGGGCCGGTGCGCCAGCCCAGTCGCAGGTCAAGTCGCAGATACCCCGGCACCGACCGGCGCTGCCCGTTCGTCTGATAGGCCTGCGCCCCCACCAAGTAGAGCGCCGTGTCAAGCTCCAGCGAGTTGCCGAGATCGAGCATGGAACGCAGACTGGCCTGGTGCACCGGCGCCGCCATCGCGTCTCCCATGTCGGCAAGCGAGAACTGCGTGCGCGTGTAGGCATAGCTCCCGTTCAGACGCCAGCGGTCCGAAGCCCGCCACAGGGTCTGCAGCTCGATTCCGTACGTCTTGCCGCTCCCCGCCAGCCCAGAGGTCTTGCCGCCGTCGTGCGCGCCTTCGGCCTGTGACTGGGCATCGTCGTCGCCCCCACCGCCCGGCGCGCCAAGCTGGCCGTACGAGTTGTAGAAGGAGGCGATGTCGACGCTCAGCCTCTCTGTCGGACGCGTCCGGTAGCCGAGCTCGTACGCGATCACGCGCTCCGAAGGGCTGCCGGGGCGCGGCCCGCTATCCCCCGGAGCCGGCATGCCATCGCCGGTAGGCGGCTCTGCCGACGCCTCGCTGTTGGCTACCGCGCGAGAGACCGAGACCCAGACGGTGTGGCGGTCACTTGGGGTCCAGGCCAAGCGGACCGACGGCTGGTAGCCGGTGTCCCAGCCGGGGTTCGTCTCCAGGCGAGCGCCGAGGGTCGCCGTAAGGTGACGCCCTAGCCGGGCGTCATCCTCGAGGAACGCGCTGAACTTCTGGACCGTCTCGCGCGTGCCTGCCGATCCCGGTGGGCCCAACGAGGGCAGGTACGACGTATACTCGCGATAGCCTCCGCCAAACGTCAGCGTGTGTCGCCCGACCTGCGCCAACCGGTGCTGCCAGTCGAGGTCGAACGTCTCGTTGCTGTACACACCGGATGACGAGTGGACGCGGAGCCTGTCCCAGGAGAGCCGCAACGTCTGCTCACCTTCGTCGCGCATCGTGCGGACCCACCGCCCCACGAGGGCGGAGGTCTCCTCGCGCAGCCGAGCGCGCCCCGTCGAGCCGGCGGGCGGCGCCAGGCCGAAGATGCCGGAGAAGGCGTCACCCTCCAGCATGAAGTGGTTGGAATGCCCGCGGTCCCAGTCCGCCCGGAACCCGCCGCGCCCGCCATACCACTGGTCGGCGGCGGCCGCGCCCGCCTGCGTCAGCGACGATGCGTAGCTGTCCCACTTCCCGAAGACCCGGTAGTGGCCGTTCGGCCCCATCGCTCCGCCCAGAACGACGTCAGCCGCACCGTTGCCGTGCTCGGCGCCGCGCGCGGTGGCGCTCAGGCCGTGTGTCTCGCCGGTGTGGCACGTGATGATGTTCACGATGCCATTGACGGCATTGGCCCCCCAGAGCGCCCCGGCCGGCCCGCGGATCACCTCGATCCGTTCGACCGTGTCGAGCGGCAGGTCGAGCGTCTCCCAGAGGACGCCCGCGTACGCAGGCGCGTAGACGCTCTTGCCATCGACCAGGACGAGCAGTTTGTTGGCGTAGCGCCCGTTGAACCCGCGCATCGACACAGCCCAACTGCCCTGGCCGATCTGGCTGACCTGGACGCCGGGCGCCATGCGGAGCGCATCGGCCAGGTGCGTGACGCCGGCTCTGCGGATGTCCTCTTGCGTGATGAGGCAGACTGGGGCTGCGATCTCGAACAGCGACTTGGCGCTGCGCGAGGCCGTGGTGAACTTCACGTTCGCGAGATCCTCCAGGCTCAACTGTGTGAGATCGGCGCCATCTGCAGGTGACGTAGGGTCGAGGCCCGCGAGCGCTGGGGCGGCGAGCAAAGCTAGACAAGCGGCGAACACGCCGCGCAGGGCGCACATGGATGCAGTCTCCAAGACTCCCACGCGCGTCGGCGCGCGTGGCTGGCATAGGCAGCGTCCAGGCTCCCGGCCCTAGTATCGGATACAGGGCGTCAGTTCCGCAGTGACGATCGCCAGCCGGCCCGGTCGTCTGACCATTGACAGGGTCGCAGGCGCGATGGTAGTATCGAGGTTGTAGAGGCAGTCTGGTTGACGAGAGCAAGGGGCCGTTCGGCGGGCTCGGTGCTTTGGTAGGCCAGCATTCCACGGGCGCTGACCGACGCGGCCCGTGCGGGTGCTGGCTTTTCGCGTATTTGGAGTGCTCACAACGGTGGAGCGACTGTCGAAGGGCGCCGTCGAAGCCGAGGTATCGAACGCGGTGGTGCGCTTCCACCGCGAGCAGCAAGGGCGCGGGCCGACCGACGTGCGCGCGCACCTCATCGGCGACCTCATCCTGGTGCGCTGCCGCGGGGTGTTCACGCCGACCGAGGCGCACCTGGCGGCTACCGAGGAGGGGCGACGGCTGATCCGCAGCGCGCGGCAGGAGTTGCGCGCGATCAGCCACCGCGAGATCGAGGACGCGATCGCCGCCATCGCCGGGTGCCAGGTCGTGCGCAGCTACTGCGACCTCGATGTATACGCCGCGGAGCAGATGGAGGTCTACGTCCTCGACGGCGACCTGGAAAGGCGGCTCCAGCGCTTGGAGCAGTGCGGCCAGACTGGGCGGCGCGCGGAGTAGAATCGCGCAGCAGACCGTATACACAACGGGAATGGATGAGCCGGTAGCCAGGGCGAGGGGCGGTCCGCGCGGAGCGGAGGGCCAGTCGCAGCGGAGGCCGGAGGTCACGGAGAGAGCAGCTCGGCGCAAGCCGCCGCGCGCTCGCGACCGTGATCTCCGGCCTCTTTGCGTTTCGGGGGGCGTACACGATGCACGATGCATTCCTTGTCGGGCTGGCGCTGGTGTTCTTCGTGGTTGCCGCGGCGTACGTTCGCGGCTGCGACCGGCTGTAGGCTGATCCGTTGGCGCGCGGTACCGGACGGGCACGGAGGCCCATCCCACCACGGCATTCGTGCGGAACGAACCGGTCCAGGCGTGGTACTGGACGGGCACGGAGGTCCATCCCACCACGGCACTCGTACATCGGCCTGGCCTGGCCGGGAGGGGTTCACGCATGTTCGACACGATCTTGGCGGCCCTGGCAGCCCTGGGGCTGATGGCGTACCTGCTATGCGCGCTGCTGAGGCCCGAGCGGTTCTAGGAGAGCATCAATGACCATCTACGGGGCCCTGCAGATCATCGCGTACTGCGGCGTACTGCTGGCCGTGACCAGACCGATGGGCGCGTACATGGCGCGGGTCTTCGCGGGCGAACGCACGCTGCTGCAGCCGGCTCTGCGGCCCGTCGAGCGCCTCATCTACCGTCTGCTGGGCGTGCGCGAGGATGAGGACATGCGGTGGACGGCGTACGCCTCCGCGATGCTCATGTTCAGCGTCGCCGGCCTGGTCTTCACCTACGTCCTGCTGCGCCTCCAGGGCCTGCTCCCGCTCAATCCGCAGCACCTGAGCGCCACGGAGATGACACCCGACCTCGCGTTCAACACGGCCGCCTCGTTCGCCACCAACACGAACTGGCAGAGCTACGTGCCGGAGACGACGGTCAGCTACCTCAGCAACATGGTGGCCCTGGCCGTGCACAACTGGATGTCGGCGGCGACCGGCATCGCCATCGCCATCGCCCTGATCCGTGGGTTCGCGCGACGGTCGGCCTCCGGGGTGGGCAGCTTCTGGGTCGACGCGACGCGGGCCACGCTCTACGTGCTCATGCCGCTCTGCGCGGTCTATGCCCTCGTCCTCGTGGCGCAGGGCGTGCCGCAGAACTTCGCCCCGTACACACACGCGAGCACGCTGGAGGGCGCCGCGCAGACCATCGCGCAGGGGCCGGTGGCCTCGCAGGAAGCCATCAAGATGCTGGGCACGAACGGCGGCGGGTTCTTCAACGCGAACTCGGCTCACCCGTTCGAGAACCCGACCCCGCTGACCAGCTTCCTGCAGATGCTCTCGATCTTCCTGATCCCCGCCGGCCTCACCTACACGTTCGGGAAGATGGTGGGCAACACGAAGCAGGGGTGGGCGCTCTTCGCGGCGATGGGCGCGCTGTTCGTCGGGGGCGTGCTCCTGTGCGCGTTCTCCGAGCAGTCCGGCATCCCGAGCGTGGCGCATCTCGGCATCGCCTCGTCGGCCACCGTCGATCAGCCGGGCGGCAACATGGAGGGCAAGGAGACCCGCTTCGGCATCGTGGGGAGCGCGCACTTCGCCACGGTCACGACGGCGGCATCCTGCGGGGCCGTCAACTCGATGCACGACAGCTTCACGCCCCTTGGCGGGCTGGTGCTCCTGTTCAACATGATGACGGGCGAGGTCATCTTCGGCGGAGTGGGCGCCGGACTCTACGGCATGCTGATGTACGCCATCCTGGCCGTGTTCATCGCCGGGCTCATGGTGGGACGCACGCCGGAGTACCTGGGCAAGAAGGTGGAGCAGTTCGAGGTGAAGATGGCCCTGTTGGCGGTGCTCGTGCTCGCCGCGGACATCCTGATCTTCACGGCGGTGAGTACGAACCTGAGCTTGCCTCCTGGCGAGGCCCCCGTGACGATCGCCGACGCGAACCGGGCCGACGACGCGGGGCTGTCAGCGTCCACCGCCGCGTGGAACCACGTGAACGGCAGCAGCCCGAGCCTCTACGACGGAGCCACCTGGAACAACACGAGCAACGGCGGCGCCCATGGCTTCAGCGAGATCCTCTATGCCTACACCTCGGCGGCGGCTAACAACGGCTCGGCGTTCGCCGGGTTGACGGCGAACACGCCCTACTACAACCTCACGCTCGGCGTCGCGATGCTGGTCGGGCGGTTCCTGATGATAGTGCCGCTGCTGGCGATGGCCGGCAGTCTGGCCGCCAAGAAGTACGTGCCGCCGTCAGCCGGCACGTTCCCCACGGACTCGGGCACGTTCGTGCTGCTGCTCGTCGGCGTGGTCATCATCGTCGGCGCGCTGACCTTCTTCCCCGCCGTCGCGCTGGGCCCCGTGGTCGAGCACCTGCAGATGCTGGGTGGCAAGACCTTCTAGGCGGCGGGAAGCGAGACATTCTATGAGCAAAAAGATGCAGCCGAGCCGGTCCCTGTTCGATCGGGCCATCGTCAGGCGCGCCGCGAGGGACGCCGTGCGGAAGCTCGACCCGCGAACGGTTGCCAGGAACCCGGTGATGTTCGTGGTCGAGGTGGGCAGCGTCCTCACGACCTACCTATGGGTCAAGGGCGTCGCCACCGGGGCTCCGCCGGGTGAGATGCTCTTCGCCGGCCAGACGACGCTGTGGCTCTGGTTCACCGTGCTCTTCGCGAACTTCGCCGAGGCGATGGCGGAGGGGCGCGGCAAGGCGCAGGCAGACACGCTTCGCAAGACCAAGACCGAGAGCGTGGCGCGCAAGCTGGTGAACGTGCGGGAGGAGAAGGTCCCCGGCGCGTCGCTGCGCAAGGGCGACCTCGTCGTATGCGAGACCGGCGACCTCATCCCCGGCGATGGCGAGGTCGTCGAGGGCATCGCCTCCGTGGACGAGTCGGCGATCACCGGTGAGTCTGCGCCGGTTATCCGGGAGAGCGGCGGCGACCGCAGCGCGGTGACGGGCGGCACCAAGGTGCTCTCCGACCGCATCGTGGTACGCATCACGTCGAACCCGGGCGAGACCTTCATCGACCGCATGATCGCGCTCGTCGAAGGCGCCCAGCGGCAGAAGACGCCGAACGAGATCGCGCTCAGCATCCTGCTGGCCGGGCTGACCATCGTGTTCCTGCTCGCCGTCGTGACGCTGCAGCCGTTTGCGGCGTACGGCGTTCGGTCCGCAGGCGCGGGCCAACCTCCGTCCATCACCGTGCTCGTAGCGCTGCTCGTCTGCCTCATTCCGACGACGATCGGCGGCCTACTCTCGGCCATCGGCATCGCGGGCATGGATCGGGTGATGCAGCACAACGTGCTGGCCATGTCCGGCCGCGCTGTGGAGGCCGCCGGCGACGTGAACACGCTGCTGCTCGACAAGACCGGCACCATCACGCTGGGCAACCGGCAGGCGGTTGAGCTGATCCCGCTGCCCGGCGTCGAGGTGGACGAACTGGCGAGCGCGGCGCAGCTCTCCTCGCTCGCCGACGAGACCCCCGAGGGCCGCAGCATCGTCGTGCTGGCGAAGGAGAAGTACGGGCTGCGGGGGCGCGAGCTGCACGACCGCGACGCCGAGTTCATCCCCTTCACCGCCCAGACGCGGATGAGCGGCGTCAACCTGAACGGGACGCAGATACGGAAGGGCGCCGGCGACGCCATCAAGCGCTGCATCGGCGAGCAGGGCGGGTGCGTTCCGGCGGAGCTGGACGCGATGACCGCGCGCATCTCATCGCAGGGAGGGACGCCGCTGGTCGTGGCGCTCGACGACCGGGCCCTCGGGGTGATCCACCTGAAGGACATCGTCAAGGGCGGGATGCGCCAGCGCTTCGACCAGCTCCGCGCGATGGGCATCAAGACCGTGATGATCACCGGCGACAACCCGCTCACCGCGCGCTCCATCGCGGAGGAGGCCGGCGTCGACGACTTCCTCGCCGAAGCCACGCCCGAGAACAAGATGGCGCTCATCAAGCAGGAGCAGGCGGGGGGCAAGCTCGTGGCGATGACCGGCGACGGCACGAACGACGCCCCGGCACTCGCCCAGGCAGACGTCGGCGTGGCCATGAACACCGGAACGCAGGCGGCCAAAGAAGCCGGGAACATGGTCGACCTGGACAGCAACCCGACCAAACTGATCGAGATCGTGGAGATCGGCAAGCAGCTCCTGATGACGCGCGGCGCGCTGACCACGTTCAGCATCGCGAACGACGTGGCCAAGTACTTCGCGATCATCCCGGCCATGTTTGCGGCGACCTACCCGGCGCTCGGCGCGCTCAACGTCATGCACCTGTCGAACCCGCGGTCCGCGGTCCTGGCTGCCGTGGTGTTCAACGCCCTGATCATCGTCGCGCTGATCCCGCTGGCCCTGCGGGGCGTGAAGTACCGCCCGATGGGCGCGGCGGCCGTTCTGCGGCGTAATCTGCTCGTCTACGGCGTCGGCGGCCTTCTGGTCCCGTTCCCGGGCATCTGGCTGCTGGACCGGCTGCTCGTGGCGCTGCGCCTGGCGTAGACATGTCGGAGGGAGGGCGCTGCAACCAGCGCCCCTACGGAAGGACGGGACCATGTTCAGGCAACTGCGGCCGGCCATCGTGAGCGTTCTGGTCTTCACCATGCTCTGCGGGCTGCTGTTCCCACTGGCGATCACGGCGGCAGCCCGCCTGCTGTTCCCGCGCCAGGCGCGAGGCAGCCTCGTCGAGCGGGGCTGGACGGTGATCGGCTCCGAGCTGATCGGCCAGGCATTCAGCCGGCCCGAGTACTTCCACCCGCGCCCATCGGCAGCCGGCAGCGGCTACGACGCCGCCAACTCGGGCGCGACGAACCTGGGCCCGACCAGCGACAAGCTGATCCACGGAGTCCACCGCAAGCTGGCGGATGGGCGGGACGATCGGGGCAACTTCAACGGTATCAAGGACTTGGCGGCGGCGTATCGAAAGGAGAACGGGCTCGCGCCGAACGCCGTACTGCCGGCCGATGCGGTGACGCGTTCGGCGAGCGGCCTGGACCCGCACATCAGCCCGGCCAATGCCGCCCTGCAGGTTGCGCGCGTCGCCCAGGCTCGCGGCATGGCGGCGCACGACGTGCAGACGCTCGTGGCGGGCAACACCGAGGGGCGCACGCTCGGCGTTCTGGGCGAGCCGCGCGTGAACGTACTGAGACTCAACCTGGCGCTCGATGCGGTGAGGCACTAGCCTGGATCATGCACGAGTGCAGTGGTGGGATGGGCCTCCGTGCCCGTCCGGTGCGACTCATGAATAGGTCAGGCTAGGCGGCGACGCTCCCGCCGATCGAGAGAGGATCGTTCGATGGGCAACCTGAGGCTGCAGCTTCTGTTCAGCCACCTGCTGCTGGTGCTGCTGATGGTCGTCGTCATGGTTGGCGGCGTCATCAGCGTCGCGCACCTCGGCCGCTCGATCGATCGGATCCTCAAGGACAACTACAAGAGCGTGGTGGCGGCGCAGACGATGAAGGATGCGCTCGAGCGCATCGACTCGTCGGCGACGCTCTACCTGGCCGGGAACGCACCCAAGGCGCGCGCCCAGTACGAGGCCAACGTGCCGCGCTTCGAGGAGGCGCTGCGGATCGAGGCGGGCAACATCACCGAGAAGGGGGAGCAAGACCTCTCCGACGCCATCGGCCGCCAGTTCCCGCTCTACCGCGCCGATGTGGCCAGGCTGCTCTACGCACCGACGCCGATGCCCACGCGCGAGGCGCGCGAGTACTACTTGCGCCGGCTGGAGCCTGCGTTCGTAGGCATCAAGCAGGACGCTCAGCGCGTGCTCGACCTGAACCAGGATGCCATCGTGCGGGCGGACGTGCGGGCGAAGGACGAGGCGCGCCGGACGTCGTGGATCGGCATCGTGGTGGCGATGGTCGCCTTCGTCGGCGCCATCGCGATCGCGCTGCGGATGATCGGTTCGGCGCTGACGCCGGTGCTCACGCTGGCGCGACAGGCCGAGGAGATCGGCGCGGGGCACCTGAACCAGCGCATCGAGCTGCACCGGCACGACGAGATCGGCACGCTCGCGGCGGCGTTCAACGACATGACGGAGAAGCTGCGCGAGGCCCGGCGCCTCGAAGAGGAGCGCCTGCGGATGGCCGAGCGCATGTCCGACGCGGCCATCGACAACCTGTACGACCCGGTGATCGTGACGGACGCCGGCGGGCGCATCGCGCACCTGAACAAGGCGGCGGAGGGGCTGTTCGGGCCGGCGGGGCAAGCCACGGGTCGGCCGGTGCCGGAGGTCGTCTCCGATGCCCGGGTCATCCAGGCTGTCGAGCACGCGATCCGTCTGGAGCGCGCCTCGGCGGAGGAAAACCACGCAGGACTGGTCTCCATGAAGGTGGGCAACGCCCGCCGTACGTACCGCATCCGGGCCGCCCCCATGCGCGACGATGACGGCGCGGTGATGGGCGCGGTGGCCGTCCTCGATGACGTGACGCACATGCACGAGATCGACCGGTTGAAGACGGAGTTCATCGGCGTGGCGTCGCACGAGCTGCGGACGCCGGTCACCTCGCTCCTTCTGTCCGTGGACCTGCTGGCCGAGGGCGCTGCGGGCCCGTTGACGGCCGAACAGCAGGAGATCGTCGCGGCGCAGAAGGAGGACCTGCAGCGGCTGGAGCGGATGATGCGAGAGTTGCTGGAGCTGACGCGCCTGGAGGCAGGAGTGACGCCGCCGCGGTTCGAGATCGTGGCTCCCGCGGAACTCATCCAGGCCGCCGTTTCACAGACCGCCGCTGCTGCCGGCGCAAAGGGCATGCGCGTGGCCGCCTCCGCTGCGGCAGACGCCGTGCCGGTGCGTGCCGACCGGGCGCAGGTGGTTCGCGTGCTCGTGAACCTGCTGAACAACGCGATCCGGCACACGCCGACGGACGGCTCGGTCAGCGTGAGCGCGGAGGCCACACCGGAGGGGGTCCGGTTCGCCGTGACCGACACGGGCGTCGGCATCCCGCGGGAGTACCTGCCGCGCATCTTCGACCGGTTCGTGCAGGTACCTGGATCGACGCGAGGCGGCGCCGGCCTCGGGTTGTCCATCGCTCAGACGATCGTGAAGGCGCATGGCGGGGAGATCACCGCCGACAGCTCGCCGGGTCAGGGCAGCACGTTCACGTTCGAGCTGCCCGCTGCCGACCGAGGAAAGGACTGACGCTCATGGCGCGGATACTGGTGGTGGACGACGAGACCAACATCCGGAAGATGGTGAGGCTCGCGCTGCAGCAGGTGGGGCACACCGTCGAGGTGGCCAGCGACGGCGAGCAGGCGATGGACCTGTTCGGCGCGGGCGACGCGTGGGACCTGGTGCTGCTGGACCAGCGCATGCCCGGCCCGCAGGGCATCGACGTGCTGCGGCACATGCGGCGGCAGTACCCGCCGGTCCGCGTGATCATGATCACCGCGTTCGGCACCGTCGACCTGGCGGTTGAGGCGATGCGGGCGGGCGCCACGGACTTCCTGCGCAAGCCATTCACCTCCGACACACTGCGCGGAGCCGTGGCGACAGCCCTCGGCCCAGAGCCCGAGGAGCCCACTGCCGAGGACGCGGGCGTCACGTTCGGGCTGACCACGCTGAACGGGTTCCGCATCGAATCGGCTGCCGCGGCGAGCCCGATGGCCGGCAATGAGCTTCGGCACAGCTTCACGATCCGCACGCCCACCGGCGAGACGCGCGCCTGCGAGGTCGTGCTTCCGCTGTACGTGGTCGAGCTGGTCAAGACGCACGCGGACCGCGAGCAGATGCCGGGCGGCGACCGGTTCTGGCAGGCGCTGTGTGAGGAGGTCGTCGCGAACTACATCTGGCAGAACAGCGACACGCCGGCCGAGGGCGTCATCACGGTGGACGACATCGGCCAGGGCCTGCGGCGCTGGATCGACAGCGTCCTCTCGCCCGACGCCGCTTAGGCCGGGCGGACGACACACCGCAGCGGACAACGTCCATGAGTGACCGAGAAGCCGGACGGCCCGACCCAGAGGAAGTCCTCGCGCGTGTGGTGAGCGAGGAGCGGAGGGCGCAGCGCGGCTACCACAAGGTCTTCCTCGGCTTCGCGGCCGGCGTGGGTAAGACCTACGAGATGCTGGCCGAAGCGAACCGGCGCGTGCAGCGCGGCGAGGACGTGGTCATCGGCTACGTCGAGACGCACGGGCGCAAGGGCACGCGTGACCAGATCGGTGGCCTGGAGACCGTGCCGCGCAGGACCATCGAGTACCGCGGCGCCTCATTCGAGGAGATGGACACCGACGCGGTGCTCGCCAGACGTCCCAAGATCGCGCTCGTCGACGAGCTGGCGCATACGAACATCCCGTGCTCCTTGCGGGAGAAGCGGTGGCAGGACGTCGAGGTGCTGCTCGATGCCGGCATCGGTGTGCTCTCGACGATGAACGTGCAGCACCTCGAGAGCCTGAACGACACCGTGCACGACATCACGGGGGTGTGGGTCCGCGAGACCGTGCCGGACCGGATCGTCCACCAGGCGAACGAGGTCATGATGGTCGACATCCCGCCGCGCGCGCTGCTCAACCGTCTTGATCGCGGCGACGTCTACCCGCCGGAGAAGGTCGCGCAGGCGCGGCAGAGCTGGTTCCGCGAAGGCAACCTGAGCGCGCTGCGGGAGATCGCGCTGCGCGAGGTGGCGCAGGAGGTCGACGAGGGGCTGACGACCTATCGGCGCGAGAAGCGGATCGAGGCCACGTGGGGCACTCACGACCGGATCATGGTCTGCATCAGCCCGACCCAGCCGTCGCTGCGCCTGATCCGTCGGGGCTGGCGCATCTGCACGCGCCTGCACGGCGAGGCCACCGCCGTCTACGTCGAGGGCGCGCCGCCGAGGGAAGCCGAGCGTGAGATCCTCAAGGGCGACTTCGCGCTGGCGGACCGGCTGGGCATCCCGGTGGTCACGCTGCACGGCGACGTGGCCACGGAGCTGGTCCGCTACGCACGGGAACACCAGATCACGCACGTCGTGGTGGGCCACTCGGGGCGCTCGCGCTGGCACGAGTTCGTGCACGGGTCCATCATCACCCGGCTGACGCGCGAGTTGCGCAGTGTGGACATTCTGATCGTCGCGGGACCGAGCAAAGAGGCGTAGCGGGGTGATGGGGGTGACTGGCGGAGGGGGCGGGATTCGAACCCGCGAGGCTTTTGGCCTACCCGCTTTCGAGGCGGGCGCACTCGACCACTATGCGACCCCTCCGCGTGAAACGTCGGTGCGGAAGACGGGTGCCCGCCTCCCGCACGTTGTGGTACGCCCTCGGAGGGAATCGAACCCCCGACTCAGGGCTTAGGACGCCCCAGCTCTATCCGCTGAGCTACGAGGGCGCGAAGACGCGCGGCGCACAAACAGCCGCCGCGCGTGATTCACGTACTGCACCGGATAAGGCGCGCTCGGAGGGACTTGAACCCCCGGCCTACAGGTCCGCAACCTGTCGCTCTATCCGCTGAGCTACGAGCGCGCGTTCGAGTGCCGAAGCACTGTGCACATTATACGCGGCGGGCGCAGGCGATGTCAAGCGAATCTGGGCCGGATCGAACGCGCCTCGCCCTTGACACGCCCCCACCCCGATCCGTATAATAGGCGTTCGGAAGAGGCGCCATCGTCCAGAGGTCAGGACGGCGGGTTTTCAGCTCGCAGACCGGAGTTCGATTCTCCGTGGCGCTACTGGGTGGCCGGAGACCGTCGTTTCCGGCCGCATCCTCCGAGCATCCGCGCCGAGGTGGCGGAATTGGCAGACGCGCACGGTTGAGGGCCGTGTGCCGCAAGGCATACGAGTTCAAGTCTCGTCCTCGGCACCACACGAAGGGCACGCGATCACCGCGTGCCCTTTCCGATTCCTACCTGCCCCCGCGCTTCGTCCCTGCCAGCCACTGCTCCGCCAGCAGCACTGCGCCCGCCGCGAGGACCACCCAGGGCCACAGCGGCCTCCCGCGCGTCAGGTCCTGCACACTCCCCGCGCCGTTCCCCTCGCCGGCCAGGTAGACGGGGCGCCGATCGTGCGCCGACTGCAGTTCGCGCGGGTCGATCGTGCGCAGGTCGGTCTCGTCCGGGTGGATGTTCACCGCCATCCGCGCGACTTCGCGCCCATCCGCCTTCACCGTGTAGACGCCTGCGGCGTCGGCCGCATCCAGCACCACGCCCCCGGTCGCCGGATCGAACGCGGCGGCGCGGGCGACCCCGTCCGGCCCCGTCACCGAGACGGAGGTCGCGCGCGCCGGAACGACGGTCGACACCGCCTCGCCGGGGTGCGCCTCTCGCCGGTCCCCCTCGCGCGCCACGACCCCCTTGAGGAACTCGTGCATCAGCGGCGGGAAGACCTCCTGCTTCGGCAGGTCGCTGTCGCGCGGCGAGGCGGTGAAGTTGCAGAGCAGCACGGTGCCTGCGCCGTAGGCGCGCCGAGCCGCCGCGGGAGTGCCGTCCTCGTACTTCAGCAGCACCTCGGCACGCGAGTCCGGCTCGGTGGTCAGGAAGAAGCGCCGGAAGCGGATGTGGCCCAGGTCCGCGGCGGCCGGGTCCTTGAACACGCGCAGGAGCCGGCTCTCGTAGCGGGCCTCTGCCAGCGTGACGTAGCCCTTGCCCTGGCGCCCGACGTCCATGGCGCGCGTCGGCAGATATGGAAGGCCCTCCCCCTGCCCGCCCAGCCGGTTCAGCGCGGCGAGTTGGCCGATCGAAGCCTCGTCCGTGGCGAACGCGAGGAGGGCGCCCCCGGCCTTCACCCATCGCGCCAGGAGCGGCATGCGGTCAGCCGGCATGGTGGTGGTGCGGTAGAAGATGGCGCCGTCCGCCGCGGCGAAGTCGGCCTCCCGCAGGTCCTGGGCCCGCTTGGCGATGACGCGGATGCCGCCCGGCTCATCCGGAACCGGGCAGAGAGCGCGGGAGAGGTAGTAGGAGCCAGAAGGCGCGGCGGCGACGTTCTCGTCGGTGATGAGCAGCACCGTGAGCGCGTGCTGCAGATCGACCACCCGCCAGCGGGCGCCCGCATCTGGCAGGTTGTCGCGCGGCGTCGATGCAGTGAGCGTGTAGCGGCCCGGGCGCGAGAAGGTGACAGGGAACGAAGCCGCCGCGGTCGAGTACGGCGGCACCGTGACGGACGCCATGCGCGCCGCGCTGCCCTCGACCTGGAGGGTCACGGGGATCGTGCGGGCCGCGACGTCGCCGCTCCAGACCTCGGCCAGCACCGTCACGTCGTCGCCCAGGCGCGGGGTCGAGGGCTGGAGCCGGATCTCGGTGACCGCGGCGTTGGGCCGGTCGGCATCCCCGGCGCCTACGAACACGACCCTGGTCGCGGCGGGGATCGCGCCGAGCTGCGTGCTGGCCCAGCTCGATCGCTGGTAGTCGGAGACCAGGTACAGCTCCCGCGCCTTCGTCTCGGCCCGCCCGAGTTGGTCGGCCGCCGCGGCGAGGGCTGCCTGCACGTCGGCGCGCTCCGGCGTGGGCTTGGCCGAGGCCA
>CAZFLM010000060.1:0-2012 GCA_964519955.1 uncultured Chthonomonadaceae bacterium
GGGCGTCCTGTCGGACGCGAGGTCGGCGCGGCGCGTGGAGGGGGTGCGTGCGTTGGCGGGGGGGTGGCGGGCGGCGATGTGGCGTTGTGCGGCCGGAGGGGGAGGGCCGGGGATGTGGCGTTGTGCGGCCGGAGGGGGGAGGGCACAGCATTCGCGCGGTACGTTGGTGCAATGTACGGCTCTGCAAGCGAATGCTCTGCCCCTACACGCGACACACGACGCACGACGGGCGACGGGCGACGGGCGACGCACGACGGGCGCGTCCGGGCAGGCCGCCTTTGACCTTTGACCTTTCACCTTTGACGTTTGACCTCTGACCGCCCTGCCTATTCCACCCGAGCCCCCAGGCCGCGCGCGAGGTGCATGGCCTGGGCCACGTCGAGGCGGGCGTGGGTGAGGTCCGCCAGGTGCAGCGCGGCGCCCTCGACGGTTGCGCCGCGGAGGTCGGCGGCCGAGAGGTTGGCGCCTTGGAGGTTGGCGCGGGTGAGGTCGGCGTCGCGCAGGTCGGAGTGGGCGAGGGAGGCGCCGTAGAGGTCGGCTTCGGCGAGCTGGACGCCGCGCAGGTCGAGGCCCTCGAGCGAGCAGTGGCGCAGGTTGGTCCACGACCAGTTGCCGCCCGCGATGGTGATGCCTTCGAGCCGGGCGTCGACGAACGAGGAGCCCACGAGGCGGCACCGCTGGAAGCGCGCGATGAACAGGTCCGCGCCATCGAACCGGCACCCGGCGAACGAGCACTCGTCCAGCACGGACGCATTGAGGCGGGCGCCGCGAAGATCGCACTCCTCGAACTCGCAGTGCGACACGGTGGCCTCGCTCAGGAGCGTGCCGAGGAAGCGGCACCGGACGAACGTGCACCGGCTGATGGCACGGTCGGAGAGGTCCGCCTGCGAGAAGTCCCCGTCCTCATGGCGGGCGTCGGTCCAGCGGTCGCGTCTGGGGGCGGGCATCGGCGGCTCCGTGCGGTCAGGCGATGGCCTCGGCGACGAGGCGGCGCAGGTCCTCGGCCAGCGCGGGGCGCTCCTTGCCGAGTGCCGACATCCCGCCGAGCGCGACCATGTCGAACAGGCGGGCCATGCGGACCCACTCCTCCAGCAGCACGCCGCCGCGCTCCGTGAAGCCCTCGGCGAGCGATGGCAGGCGGCCGGGCGGCATCAGGTTGCGGCGGCGGAAGAGGTTGCCGATGTCGGCCAGGAAGGAGCCCGAGCTGGCGAACTCCCAGTCCAGCACGGCGGCGACGCGTGGGCCGGCGGGCGTCTCGCGCACCAGGATGTTCCACGGGCCGAAGTCGCAGTGGGTCAGGTGCGTGTGCGCCCTGGCGGGCTCCAGGAGGGATCGGTGAGCGGACATATGCGCCCAGAGGCGGCGGGCCAGTTCCTCGCCCAGCACCTCCGCGCCCGGCTGCCGGAACAGGCTGTCCTCCATGTACCCCAGGTACGCGTCGACAACGTTCTCGAACGGGTGCGCGATCGTGAGGTCGGGCCCGAGGAAGCCGGCGCGGTCGAAGGTGACCGACGAGATGGCGGCAAGGATCGCGCCCAGCTCGCGCGTGACCGTGCGTGCGTCGCCCTCGCTGGCATCGGGCAGCCAGTGCCCCAGGTGCCGGCCCTCGACCCATGCCATAACCACGTAGGCGAGGGGGTGCTCGTCCTCGATGCGGCCCGCGTGGTGCATCTCGGCAAGGGGCACGTCACCCGCGAGGCGCCGGTGGAGGGCGGCTTCACGCTCGCAGGCGGAGAGGTCCCTGCCGTAGACGCGGAGGAGCACTGGCTCATCGTGGCCCGCCAGCGTGACGCGGTAGTTGGAGTTGCACTTGCCCTCGGGCAGCAGCTCGGCGCTCTCGACGATGGCTTGCGGGAAGACTGGCCGCAGCAGCCCGGCGATGACATCGGGCGGCAGGTGGCGGTGATCGGCGCGGCGCTCCCAGGGCAGGTCCATCAGCCCAACCTGCCGATCAGTTGTGCCGGACGGGCAGGGACGCCCATCCCACCAGGGATCGGTGCTGGACGGGCAGG
>CAZFLM010000060.1:2112-41394 GCA_964519955.1 uncultured Chthonomonadaceae bacterium
GGACGCCCATCCCACCAGGGATCGGTGCTGGACGGGCAGGGACGCCCATCCCACCAGGGATCGGTGCTGGACGGGCAGGGACGCCCATCCCACCAGGGATCGGTGCTGGACGGGCAGGGACGCCCATCCCACCAGGGCTCTGAGGGGGCATGGCTAGCGCGCCCTCTCGCGGATGCGGGCGTACGCCTGCTTCAGGAGTAGGAAGACCGCGTTGGGCGTGACGCCGTCGGGCTCGAAGGCGAAGTGCGCGTGCGTGAAGTCGAGGCCCCAGAGGTCGTTGTCCAGGATGACGTCGGCCAGGTGCAGGGGGTCCTTCGCGCACTCGTAGGCGCCGGCGTTCTCGCCCCACATGCGCGCCGTCGCGGCGTAGCCCTTCGCGGCCAGGTAGGCGTGGAGGCGCGCGACCTCGTGCCCGTTCTCGCAGCCGGTGTATTGCAGCCAGCAGCCCGTGCGGGCGGCCTCGTCCATCAGCCAGAACGAGTCGGCCATCATCTGGATGGTGTCGTTGCCGCGCCCGGTGCGCACCGCCTCGTCCCAGTCGGCGTCGGAGTAGGCGGTGCCTGGCACGTAGAGGAGCACGCGCTTGCCGGGGAACGCGCGGCGCAGCGCGGCGACCTGCCAGGTGACGAACGCGCGCTTGGTGTCGCGGTACCAGGTGAGCACGTCGCGCCAGTACGGTCCGGGCTTCTCGCCGGGCTTCAGCACCTTCACGTTGTCCCACGAGCCGAACGAGGCGCCCCAGGCGGCGTTGGCGGCCTCGACCGTGCGGTACCTGCGGCGCATCGACGCGCGGAAGTCGGCCTGCGCGTGCACGTCGTAGCACCACATGGTCTGCCGCGCCACGTCGGGGCCGAGCGTCCAGGGCACGGGGTAGAGCGGCTCGCCGGCGGGGCCCAGGGCGGGGATCACATAGTCGACGCGGTCGGCGAGGCCGGCGTCGCGCAGCACCTTCTTGATGCCCGCGACCTTCTCCTCCATCAGCCGGTGCAGCCCGGGGTACCAGTAGCTGACCGTGTTGGTGCTCGTCCGCCCGTCCTCATCGGTGATGCGCGCGTCGGGGTGGGCCTCGAGGTACCACGCGGGCGGACCCATCAGCGCGCCGACGATCAGCTTCACGCGGAAGCCGTGGCGCTTGACGAGGTCGAGGTAGGGGCGGATCGGCGCGGCGTCCCACGTGCCCTCGGCGGTCTCCAGCCCTCGCCAGTCCAGCTCGATGCGCAGCATGTCGACGCCCAACTCGTGGTACATCCGGAAGCGGGCTTCGATCCTGGCAGGCGGGTCGCGGTACCATCCGCCGGGGTCGGTCATGCAGCAGCGCGCCTGGGGTGGTGCGGGCGCGGCGGTGGCGAGGGCGGCGCAGAGGATCGGGACGATGGCGATGGGCACGGCGGATGCGGTCTCCTGGCAGGGCGGTGCGAGCCACTTCCACGCCGCGGCCCCTATGTCCTCCGCAGGCTGCGGAGTTGCAGATTCCGTGCGCGGAGGTGTTGACACGGCCCGGGTTTGAGGTATAGTAACGAAGCCGAGCGCACGGGGGTGTAGCTCAGTCCGGTTAGAGCGCCTGCCTGTCACGCAGGAGGCCGCGAGTTCAAGTCTCGTCATCCCCGCCATAGAGGGCCAGCCCATTCCGGGCTGGCCCTGCTGATTCGTGGGTGGCTACCGATGCCGACGCCTGCTCGTTGGGTGTGGGTCGCGCTCGGCTGTGCGCTGGTCCAGCGCGCGGTGGCGCTGTGCTGAAGGACGGCGAACGGGCGGCCGGCGGTCGCGCATGGCGGTCGGCCCACGCGACGAGTACGGCCCCCAGAGTGCGATGCTGCCTCTGGGAGCCGTTCGATTGCCGGTCCGCCCAGATCATCGCTCGTTCATCGCTGGTTCATCGATCCATCATCGGTGCGGAGCGGCGAACGGCCGACTGGGCGGCACAGGAGCGGCTAACGCGGACGGTCACGGGAGCCGGCTGCTGGGCGGCAGCACAGCGGCGCCAGGAGCCCACAGCGCTGCCGTGCTGCTAGATACGCACTGGCACCTGCAGCCGTGGCGTCAGCACAATCAGGTTCGCGCCGTATCTAGCGCGAACCTGATTGTACAGGTCCGCGACCGCTCGGCATCTGACGGTCAGCACCAGAGCATACGGAACCGGGTGCTGGTCGGCGGGGCCGGCGTTGCGCCCGCCAACGCGCCGGCTGCAGTGCAGCTCGATGGTTGGGTCCTTCAGGCTGGTCGCACGCATGTTGCGCTGCGCCCTGAGGACCGTGTCCCATCGGTGCGCGTCGCGACGGCCGGCCGGCTCGTCGTAGACATTGCTCTGGCTGAACAGCGGGGACGACTTGGCACTAGTGGACATCGTCAGGCCGCCCTTAGCAGTAGTTCGGCTGGCGTGCTTGCCGCTGTGCGGCCTGAAGGTGGCCTCCACGCCGGCCTGCACGTACGACGCGGGGTAGTGTGGTTCGGTCGATGTCGCGTAGCAGAGGGTCGCGTCGAGCTGAACCATGCCGCGCAGATCGTCAAGCATGGGGATGGTGTGTTGCACGTATTTGCCAGCCGGCAAGTGGCCCTGGTATAGGACCTTGACCTCGTCTCCGTCGGAAGACAGCAGACGGGCCAGGTCGGTCGGCACCAAGCCGTTGCCGACATCTCGCCGCGCCCGCCCCTCTAGGGCGCAACCGTGGATGAGGAGCGCCTTCACTGCGAGAGGTGTAACCTGCTCGCCCATCGCAGCCATCACGGCGCCGGCGATGCGCATGGTGTAGGGCGATGCGAAGCTGGTGCCGGCGGTGTCGTAGCGCTGCGGCGCCGCGCCTGGACCGATGCAGCCGAATGGCTCGTTACGCGAACCACCAAAGGCGACAAGATCGGGCTTCACGCGGCATCCAGGCCGGCCGGGCCCCACGCAGCTGTAGTCCGCTCGTTGCCAGGCGCTCGCCCGAGTGTCCGACGCGCCGACCGACACCGCATTGACCGCGTCGGCTGGAGGCTGGATACGGTTCAGCTGGAGCGCGTCATCGAGGTCACCGTAGTTGCCCACCGCAACGAATGCGAGGCGATCTCCGGCTGACAGCAGGTCGTCTACCACCGCCGTGAATGGGTTGACGTCATCATCCTCAATGGCCACGTCGGGCCCGAAGCTGAGGTTGAAGAGCCGGTAGCCGTTCTGCCTAACCTGCTTCTGGATAGTCTTCAGGGCAGCGTGATATCCTCTCTGATCGGGGTCCTCGCCCAGCACCGCGTGGTGGTCGACGCGGAATGGTGGCACCCCGCCCGCAAGGTTGTCCAGGGGACCGAGAACCGCCGCTGATGCGACACAGAGCCCGTGGTTGCGTTCCTCCGGATCGGTATAGTCCGGCACACCGTGTGAGTAGTGACTGACCCAGCGTGCGAGAGCATGATCGGCCGGGAGACTGGTGTCGAACACCGCCGCGACGACGCCCGGAGCGAGCGCATCGCAGTCAGGCAGCACCGCAGCGGAGGTGTCATTGCTCCGGGTGATCCGTGTCGGGAGGAGTGGCCTCATCCGTGGCATGGCACGGATCCGACGCAGGAACGCGAACCATGCCAGCTCCTGCGCGGCCTGCACGTCGCCGGCAACGGCCATGAAGCACAGACCAGACGCGAACAGCCGCTGCCCGCGGTCGACCTTTAGCCCCAGGCTCTCAGCGTAGCGCTCAAACGCATCAACGACTCGGGCATCGTGGTTGCCAGGTCCAGCGTGCAGGACGCACTCTAGTACCCCAGTGGTGGCCATGTTCGTCCCAGGCGACCAGCGGTCGGACGGCATCATCGCGCGGAACTCCTCGACCGCGCCGAGCCCGTCGGCGACTTCGCTCTCGAGGCGCACATTGGCGTCGCCGATCTGCGCACTCAGCCTATCGAACGCCTCCACCCTGCCAGCCACGAAGAGGACCGTTGTCGCCTCCTCGGTCGGTGCCGTCGAGCGCGCCACCTTGTCTGGTGTGACGTGCGCCGGCTTGCTGCCCACCGTACGCAGTTCGGCTGCACTGAGCAGCTCGCTGGGGAACGCCGACTTGCTGAGGAACTGAGGATGGAGTGTCAACTCGGCAACGGCTTCGCCGTCTGGCAAGGCCTCTGAGGGCATCCTCCGGAATGCGTCGACCGTCCGCAGAAGACGCGGGGCCAGTCGCTGTCGTGCTTCCTCAGGGGTGTACGGGGCCCTCTCGCTAGGCATTCGGGGAGGCGGCAGGACCATCTCCACAAACTGCTCGCCAGCGCCTAGGATGAAGTTGCGTTCTGGTCCAAGCATGCGTGTCCCTCCTGGGTGCGCATCCGGAGTGTGTTTCGTGACGTCCCGGTCAGCTCTGCAACGCGTCGCTGCGACAGCCCCAGCGTTCCCAAGCGAATCGCGATCTGATGGCGCTCGCTCCGGGGAAGCGTAGGCACGTCTCTGACGAACTCCGATAGGACAGCTTCCTTCTCGTCACCGTCCTTCAGGACCGCGCGCTTCCTGGCTCGCTGCACTCGGTCGTGGACCTCTGAGTAGTTCATGCCGTCTGACAATGCGGTGACAACGGCGACCAGCTCAGGCTCTGTGATCGCATGGCGCCGCAGGAACTCGGCTAGCTCGCCCGCGCCGGGCATCCCCATATGCACGGTTACCTCGAACCGGCGCCATATTGCGGGATCGAGCAAGTCCGGGTGGTTCGTAGCGGCGATCAGGAGCGATCCCTCCGGCCACTGGTCGAGTTCCTGTAGTAGGACGTTCACGAGACGCTTCAGCTCACCGAGGTCGGTTTCGTCGGCCCTGCGCTTGGCGATCGCGTCAAGCTCGTCGAGCATCAGCACGCATTCAAACTCGCGACCGAACTCGAAGAGCTGCCGGACGTTCTGCCCCGATCGCCCCAGAAAGCTGCTGATGGCTGTGGCGAGGTCCAGCACGACAAGAGGCCGACCGAGTTGCGCTGCAATCCAGTGACCGGCCATGGTCTTGCCGACTCCAGGCGGTCCGACGAGCAGCGCAGTGCGTGTCGGAGCCAGGCCTGCGCGCAGCAGCCGAGCGGCGTCCGAGTACTCCTCTACGATCTGGTCGATCTGGGAAGCCACTGCCGACACCATGATCGGTCGCTCTGCAAGGCTCGCATCGACTATCCTCGCCAGCGGCATACGGCTCTCTGCGTCCACCGGTACCGGCCTGCGAGCAGTGCGCAGCACGCCAGAACCAGACGATATGGCCGCCAGTTCGTCAGCCAGGGCGGGGAGCGTGCTACGGTAGTGATAGGCCATTCGGCGCGCGAGCGCCTTGACGTCCCGAGCGCGTCCGTCGGCCCCAAAGCGCGCCAGGTGGATCACTTCACCGGCCATTCGCTCGAATTGATCCACGTTCTGTCACCCCCTATTCTGGCTCAGTCAAGGGGGATTGTACTGCGACGCGGCTCACCATGTCAAGCCGAGCAGTGAAATGATCCATGCGCCACGGTAGGCACGCCGTCGACCGCAACCACGCTCACTGGCTCCTGGCGCGGAACCCCAGATCCTGGTTGGCCGGGGCTGACGTTGCGCAGCGGTCGCTTCACCTGGACAGTCATGGCACTGACAAGCGGGGCCAGTCCTTCCTCAGATCCGCGGTATGTCCGGCGCGTTGCGCAGCGGGCGGACCGCGCGCCATTCCACGACCAATACGCCCCTCGGGCGCAGCGGCGCGATCGGGATCGGGCCGTCATTGAGGATGCGCCAGAGACGCACCGGGGGGGATTCCGAGGCCATCGCGGGCATCTCGGCGCGATAGGCGTTGTCACGGGTACATTCGCTCGCACCGCAGTTTTGTCCTGCGAGTTCGGTAAATCGTAGTGATATACTGTCCAATGGCTTCCTGTCTTCCCAACTTCGGGGCGGTTCGGGGAGCCCTCCGTGAGCACGAATCGGGCGGTGCTGAGCGCGAATTCGGTGCCCTTCCCGTCATGCAGCAACGAGGGCCAGCCCATTCCGGGCTGGCCCTCGTTGCTGCACACCCCCTCGCAGGTCCCGCCATGCCGGCCGTCGAACTGCTGCTGCGAGGGGGAGAGCACGATGGCGACGATGGGCGGGGCCGATGGGCGGTACGTCGCGTTGGCGGCGTGCTTGGCGGCGTTTCTGGTGTGCGGGGTGCGGGGGGCGCAGCCGGGGCAGGCGCCTGCGAAGCGCGTCTACGCGCACCAGGCGGTTGTCGATGGCGAGGGCGTCATTGCGTCGTGGCGGGGCGGCTCGGGCGACCTGCTCGACTTCCGCGTGCGCGTGGCTGCCGGGACGATGAAGCGCTACCCGTGGACCGACACGTCCCGGGCTGTCGCCGCGCTGCCGGAGTACCTGTTCAGCGGCGCGTGGCGCATCGCACCGGACGGCGCCATCACGATCCCCAAGATCGGCGACTGGGAGAACGGCGACCAGGGCCAGCGCGCCGCGTACGTGCTCTCGGGCCTAGTCGACTACTACCGCTACACGGGCGACGCGGCGGCCATCGCGCACATCACGCTGCAGGCCGACGCGCTCCTGAAGTACTCGCTCACCTCGCCCGCGCATCCCTGGCCGCGCTTCCTCATCAGCGTGCCCGTCAAGGGGAAGCCGTACGGCGCCGCCAACCCGCATGGCATGATCCAGCTCGACATCGTCGCCGAGGTGGGGCTGGCGATGCTGAGGGCCTATCAGGTGACGGGCGAGCGGCGGTGGCTCGACGCCGTGAAGCACTGGGCGGACCTGCTCGCGGCGCGCCGCCAGGCCGACCCGCGCTACTCGCCGTGGGGCCGCTACGCGAACCCGGAGGACGCCGCCTGGGAGGACCACCAGACGGGTGGGGTCGTCTTCATCCTCGCGCTGTTCGACGAGCTGATCCGCCTGGGGCACACCGGCCGCGATGGGGCATACGTCCGGGCGCGGGATGCGGGCCGGCGCTACGTGCGCGACGTCCTGCTGCCCCGCTGGTCCGAGAACGACACGTGGGGGCGCAACTACTGGGACTGGCCCGACCCGGTGCAGGCCGAGAACGTCACCGAGTTCGCCGCGCGCTACCTCATGGAGCACCCGGACGTCTTCCCGGACTGGCGCACCGACGCCCGCAACATCCTCACGCTGTTCCTGAACCGCACCAGCGTCGCGCCCGAGTCGAAGGGCGGGGTGTACAGCGGGGCCTGGGCCTACCCGGAGTCGTCGGGGTGCTGCGGCTCGTCGCTCTCCTATGGGCCGCAGGAGTTGGCGCCGGTCTACGCGCAGTACGCGGCGCTCACGGGCAGCGAGTGGGCGCGGGAGGTCGGCAGGCGCCAGGCCATCTTGTCGAACTACGACGCGCTGCCGACCGGCGTGGTCGAGGACAACATCGATGGCGGAGCGATCGTGGCGGGCGACTGGTTCAAGATCGCGCACCCGATGGCGCTGAAGCACGCGCTGAACATGATCGCCTGGATGCCGGACGAGTTCGCGCCCTCGGGCCAGGACCACATCGTGCGCTCGACGTCGGTTGTGCGGAGCGTTCGCTACCTGGCGAGGAGCGTTTCGTTCCGGACGTTCGATGCGCCGCCGAACACCCTCACCGTGCTGCGGCTGGGCTTCCGGCCGACCCGGGTGAGCGGCGACACCGGCACCCTCCCCGCGCGGACCGATCTCCTCGGGCAGGGGTACCAGCTTCGCGCGCTCGGCGGGTCGGACTGGCTCGTCTCGATCCGGCACGACGGGGTGCGGTCGGTGACCGTGGCCGGCGCACGCGAGCCCTCGGCGACCGGCGCCATCCTCCTCGCGATGGAGGGCGGCGCGGCGGAGGCGTCGTTCGAGGGGAACCAGGTGCGCCTGATCGGGAGCGTTGGCCCGAACGGCGGCCTCGCCGACGTGTTCATCGACGGCGAGAAGCAGGCAGCCGGCATCGACTGCTGGAACCCGGCTCCGCGCGTTGGCCAGACGCTCCACTATCGCTCCGACCTGTCCAGCGGGCGGCACACGGTGCGCGTTGTCGCTCGCGGCGCGGGCAACCCCGTGTCCAGCGGCTCTCAGGTCATGCTGGAGGGGCTGGTGTGGGCGCGGATCGCCAGGGCGCCGGCGCCACCTCCTCGCGGCCCGCGCGGCGCACAGCGGTTCCTCCTCGGCTACACGGGCCGCCGCGACTACGTGGACAGCCTCGGGCACGCGTGGCGGCCCGGCACGGAGGTTGTCACGCGCCTCGCGTCGATGGCGGACTCCGTCGCTGCCACGTGGTGGACCGAGCCGCGGCGTATGCAGATCGGCGGCACGCGCGACCCCGAGCTGTACCGGCACGGCATCCATGCGCGTGACTTCACGGTGAACTTCACCGTGGGCCCGGGCGCCTACCACGTGCGCGTGAAGCTCGCCGAGACGCGCGCCGTCGAACCGGCCAAGCGGGCGTTCTCGATCGACATCAACGGGCAGGAGCGGGTGCGCGCGCTCGACGTGGCGGCGACGGCGGGCGGCCTCAACCGGGCGGCCGACCTCGTCTTCGACGGGGTGCCCGCCCGCGAGGGGATTGTCGCGGTCCGGTTCCGCGGGGTGGGAGACGCCGAGGCGATTGCGCAGGCGGTCGAGATCGGCCCAGGCAGCGGCGGCAAGGGCGCCAGCCCGGTCTGCCTGGCAGGGACGCCGGCCGCGCCATCGGGCAACCTGCTGGCCAACGGGGACTTCGAGCAGGGCGTGCCGGGACAGCTCGGTTCGCTCGGCCTGACGGGCGGCGGGGCGGGGTGGAAGTACGTGTTCGCGGGGCCGAGCCAGAGCTACATCCGGGGCGAGAGCGGCTACGGCATCCATCCGGAGTGGGGCTTGCCGGTCTACCACGGCGGCAAGGAGGCCATCCGCACGCACACCGACGGCTGCGGGCACACGCTCGTCTATCAGGAGGTGGCGGTCTCGCCCTCGACGCGCTATGCCGCGGAAGCGTGGGTGTTGGGCTCGGACCTGCACGGGCGCGGCTTCGGCACGCATGCCGGCGACTCGGCGGGCCTCTGGGTCCAGGAACTCGACCCAGGGGGGCGCATCGTCGCCGACCACGGCAAGGCGACGGTGACCAAACCGGGCCCCTTCACGCGGTGCGCCACGACCTTCGCCACTGGGCCGAACACGACGAGCGTCCGGTTCGTCCTGGACACGGTCATCGGCTGCCGCTACGACGAGGGCCACGTCACGTACGACGACTGCTCGCTGACGGTGGCGAAGTAGGCGGCTGCAGGGCGGAGTGCGTCTTGGGAGGTTGGATCATGTCCATGGCACTGTGCGGATGGGTGGCGCTCGGGCTGGCGGCCGTGTTGGCGGGCCTGCCGGGCGACGCCGGCGACAGGTACGCGGAGTCGCCGCAGGGGTGGCGCCTGCTCTTCTCGGGGCCGGACGATGTGCGCGACACGTGGGGCCTGCTGCACTTTGGCGCGACGCCGGCGCGGAAGCTGCAGGACATCGCCGCGCCGGACTTCACGGTCGTCGGCGCCTTCCCGATGGCCGGCGGCGAGTGGGAGGTGTTCGGCCAGCGGCTGACCGAGGAGGGGAAGCCCGAGCAGCCCTGGGCGCGCAAGGCGGTCTGGCGGCTGGTTCGCGCGACGACCCGCGATGGCGCGAAGCTCGACAACCCGACCGTGGTCTACGAGTCCGCCACCGCCGCGTGGACCGACCACTTCGCCATCGCGAGGAACGGGAGCACCGGCGAGTACCTGGCCCTCAAGCTCAAGGTCGACGAGTCGGGCTTCGCCTACACCGCCTTCTTCAGCCCGGACGGGCGGACGTGGCGCGAGCACGCGGCCAACCCGCTCTTCTACGACGGCGATGCGATGAGCCTGTTCTGGAGCCCGGTGCTCGGCAAGTTCGTGTGCATCAACAAGGGGCTGGAGCCCTATCGCAAGCGCTACGTGGACCACGGCGGCCCCACGCCGCAACTGCGCGACGACAGTCTGCGCGACCGCCGCGTGCTGATGATGCGGTCGAGCGCCGACGGCCGCCACTGGACGCCGGATGTGTCGCTCTCCGACGTCTGGAACCGCCACGGGCAGAAGGCGCCGATCCCCTCGAAGCACCTGACCGTGCCGGACGCCCAGGACCCGCCGGACCTGGAGTTCTACAGCGGCTGCGCGTTCTGGTATGTCGACCGCGCCTACATGATGGTGCTCAACTACGCCGCGACGCCCACGATGCCGGGCAAGCACGCGCCGCACCTCGACAACGAGTGGTGGACCAGCCGCGACGGTTTGCATTGGGAGCGCCCCGCGCGGGGCGCCAACGCGCTGGACGTCTTCCCGCAGGTGCCGCGGCTGGAGACGCATCCCATCGTGCTCGGCGGGCGTGTTCTCTTCCCGCGGGGTGGGATGCTGATCGGCCTGCCGGAGGACCGCATCAGCTTCGTCGCTGCCCGCGCCAACGCCGAGTTCACGACGCGGGAGTTCCGCGTGCCGCCGACCGGCCTGGCGCTGAACGCGGCGGTACCGTCGGCGGATCGGCCCTTCGCGGCGCAGCAGGCGTACGTGTCCGTGGCGGTGCTGGACGAGGAGGGGAACGTCGTGCCCGGATTCGAGGCCGACCGCTGCGTGCTGACGGAGATGGACCGGCGGGACCTCCCGCTGAAGTGGGGCGAGCGCAGCGCCGCCGAGCTGGCCGGGCGCACCGTGCGGCTGCGGTTCCGGCTGCGCAGCGCGGCGATCTTCGCGGTGACGGCGGCGCCCGGTGTCTGAGCGGATCGCCGATCTGGTGGTGCGGCTGCGCGTCGGCATGCCGGGCGAGCGGGCGTCGACCGCGGCCGCGCTGGCCGCACTGGGGCCGGGCGCGTTGGAGCCGCTGATCGAAGTGCTCGGGAGCGGCGACTGGCCGGCGCGCGCCGGCGCGGCCAAGGCTCTGGGGCAGATCGGCGATCGGCGGGCCATTGACGCGCTCTCCAGCGCCTTGAGGCTGACGCCGTGGTACGAGGACGAGGACGAGGAACTGCGGGTGAACGCGACCGAGGCGCTCGGGCTCATCGGTGGCGAGGCGGTGGTTGAGCCCCTGATCGGCGCGCTGAGGGGCCGGTGTGCGGCGGCGCGCTGCGTGGCGGCTGAGGCGCTGGGCCGCATCGGCGACCTTCGGGCGGTCCCCGCGCTGATCGATGCGGTGCGCGAGCAGGGGTTCGAGGGCGACGGGGTGCGAGAAGCCGCGAGCGGCGCGCTCGAGGCGATGGGCGGGGGCGATGCGCTGCCGCGGAAGGTCGTGGCCGCAGGCGGACTGCCGCCCGCTTCTGCGCGATCCCGATGCGGAGGTCCGTGAGGGTGCGCGAATGCTCCTGGACAGCCAGTCCTTGCTGCGCGCCGCGCCACCCACCGCGAGCGGCGAGTTGCTGCGCCCGGCGGATGCTGCTCCATACGCGGCCGAGGCGCTGCTGCGGCCTGCGGCGGAGCCCGAGGCGCAGAAGCGCACGCCGTGGTGGCGGCGGTGGAGGCGATAGGTGACGGGGCGCCCGACTCCGAGGCCATCCGCTGCGTGCTGACGGAGGCGGGCCTGTAGGGCGAGGCGGGAGGGGGCATTGCATGGCGGAGCGCATCGCCGATCTGATCGAGCGGCTGCAGAGCCGGAACGAGGCCGAGCGCAAGGCCGCGGCGTCGGCGCTGGTGGTGGCGGGGCCCGAGGCGGTGGCGCCGCTGATCAAGGCGCTCTGCAGCGGCGACTGGCGGGCGCGGGCTTCGGCTGCTTGGGCGCTGGGCCGGATCGGCGACGCGCGGGCGATCGTGCCGCTGGCGCGGGCGCCGGATCTGCTGCCCGCCGTCGATGATGCGCACGATGATCTGCGCGCCGCCGCTGTCGAGGCGCTGGCGGAGATCGGCGGCGAGGCGGCGGTCGAGTTCCTGATCGGCGCCGCGCGGTGCGGGTCGATGAGGGTTAGGCCGCTGGCGGTTTCGGCGCTCGGCCGGATCGGCGATGTCCGAGCAATCCCGGTGCTCCTGGACGAAGCGCGGCGCGAGGGCGAGGACGGCCTCGGCGCCGAGGAGGCCCTCGGCAGGATGGGCGATCCGCTGGCACTGTCCAGGAAGGTGGTCGCGGCCGGCCATGTTTCGCCTGAGCAGCGCGCGGCGATTCTGGAGCGCATGGGCCAGAGCCATCGGTATCCCAAGTTGCGGCGATGGCATGAGTGCTGCCAATCGCTGCTCGGCGACGACGAGGAACAGGTGCGGGAAGGCGCGAGGGAGATCCTGCTGCGGCACAGTCTGCTGCGTCCGGCGGTGGGCGGCGGCGGGGAGGGGCTGCTGCGCCCGGCCGAGGCAGGGGACGATGCCGCACTGCTGAGGCCGGCCAACGAGCCTCAGGAGCCGCCGAGGGGTAGCCCGTGGTGGCGGCGGCGGCGGCGATAGGCTGATGCGACCAGGGGCCGCTCCTTCGCGGGGCGGCCCCTGGTCGTAGGTGGAGAGCGCAGCGTCTACTTGCGGCGGCGCAGGCGGCGGAGTGCGAAGAGAGCGGCCGGGGCGCTCGCGCCGAAGATGAGCGCGAGGCTGCCGGGCTCCGGCACCACCGGGTTGCCCCGGTAGTCGAGGCCCGCGACCGCGTCGATCTCGTCATCGTAGCTGTCGTAGTACGAGCCGCCGTGCAGCCCGTTGTTGCCGGAGGTGACGGATACGTAGCGGGCGGTCTGGAGGCTCGGGAGCTGCCATACCGTCGTCCACGCATCCGCGACGGCCGGGTTCGGGTCCCAGCCCTGGTCGTACGCGTCGATGAGGTCGGCCGGTGTCCAGTTGACCAGGTCGTTGGACAGGTAGACGTTGTACTCCCAGGCCTCCTCGGGCAGCGGGCCGTGGTCGGCGATGGGGAAGACGACTACCTGGTTCGCCTGGCCGTGCAGGTCCCAGATGGTGCCCGTGTCGGGCGTGTTGAATGGGCCGGACGCGTCCTGAACCCAGTAGTAGTCGAGCGCGTTGCCGTTGCCGACGCCGGTGACGCTGCCGTCATAGGCGCCGAGCGTGGTCGGATCGTAGCAGTAGCCCTGGCCGTCGACGCCGCCGATGGTGGTCCCATAGACGATGCCGGACGGAATGTTGTACGTGCCGCTGATGATGGCGGCGTTGGCGGTCTGGGGTGCGGCATAGAGCGCCAGCGCGGCGCCGAGGCCCCACAGCAGTGGGCGTGTTCCCATGATGACGATCTCCTCTCCAGTGCGGGGGCGCAAGTTAATTAGCCTGACTGCATATTCTGTGCCAGACGCGCGCCGGAATCCCGCGGATGCGGGTCGAGGTCGTTGGGTGTGCGGCTCCCGCGGCCAGGCGAGGCGCCGTTGAGCCTGCGTGGGCCGGCGGCAGGACGGGTCCAACCGGTACGGGGCCTGCGCAACAGCCTGCGTCCCGGGGCTCGGCGGCGCACGTGTTGCCGCCGCCCCGGCTGGACGGAGACGGTCCGGAGGCGGAGGGCTCGGCGCGAGCCAGGGCCCAGCCACATCGGTGGGCACTGGTGGCACGGATCTTGCATCAGGTGATCCAGGCGGCCAAGCACCTGGGCCGACACAACCACAGATGCTGCCAGCCGGCCGCACGTTAGGGGCTGGTGGCGGAGAGACAAGCGTATGCGATTGGCAATGCGGACGGCTCTGGCCGTCCTGGTGTTGGCGCTGGGCACGACCTGCGCGATGGGGGCTCCCATCACCTTCACCTGGGACGGTACGGCATCGGGAACGGTGGGTATGACGTCGTTCGTCGACGCGGCCTTCACGATAACCATGACGGCTGATACGGACAGTGTGGGCACCGGTCCGTACTATATGTACCTCGTGGGGCTGTCCACCACGATCGACGTTGCCGGCATCGGCACCGCCACCTTCACGGCCCCGAAGCAGATCCTGGTGGCACCTGAGTACCACGGGCTGGGCTTCGAAGCCGTCGGGGGGTACGACTATCTGGACATGTCCAGCACGGCGTTTGACACCTACGACCTGACGACCGACCTGGGGCCGGTGTTCGATGCAGCGCCTGTCGCCGTCGGGCAGTTCGCCAACGTTGGATCGAGCCTGGGCGACATCACTTTGGTGCGTGCGTACGACGTCACGTTCAACGCCAGGACCGAGGACTCCGGCTCCGTGCCCGAACCCTCGGCGCTCGCGTTCGTGCTCTGCGGGGCGGTTGGCGCCGGGCTCCTGCGTGGGCTGCGCCGCCGGTAGCGAGCCGACCGGCCGGCCGTAGGCATCGAGCAGAGGGCCGCCCCAGTCGCGGGGTGGCCCTCTTGCGTGGGGAGCGTCTACGCCGCCGGGAACCCCCGCGCCGCAAGGGCCTGGAGGCTCCGCTCAGCATCCTCCTCCCGCACGTAGACGTAGTCGAGGCTGAACGTGGAGACGACGTACACGTTGATGCCGGTGGCAGCGAGGGCGGAGGTGGCGGCGGCGATGCCAAACGTGCAGCCATCCGATGGCATGTGCGGCGGTACTGACTACTCGGACGCCAAGCGCCTTACTCCGGCTGGGGCTCAGGCGCGCGATCGCGTGTCGCGCGGGGGGGGCACGTCGTCGCTCCCAGCCAGTTCTTCGGCGCGTTGTCCCACCAGTGCTCGAACCTGTCGCTCAGCGGCTTCCGCTCAGGATCTTTGGGGCCGCCAAAGCGACTGCTGAATGGGCCGTTCGGCTGCACGTCTCGCTCAGCATGTGCTAGCCAGTTGTCCCCGAACAAGATGAAGTCCATGACCGCGCGTGGCTCGTCGATCTCGTGCCGAGCGTAGGTCATGTTGGCGCGCAGCTGCCAGTGCTGTCCGTTCTGTTGGTAGTATGTGGTCCGGATGTGGTCATCCAGCGCGATGGCTTCGTCGGTCGATACGCCTTTGCAGACGATGTACAGTCGCTGAACGACAACTCCAGCGCGCGCACGATCCTGGAGGGCCTCCATGTACTTCTGGTAGCTGCCAGACACGAACAACTCCGAACTCTCGTAGACGAGGGTGCCCCGGTAGACCTCGCCGCTACGTAACGTGGCTGTAATCTGGGCGTCGTACTCGTGTGCACGCCTACGGTCAGTACAGACGAACGAGCCAGTGGCGCCGATGTTGACCAGCGCGTCAAGGTGGTGTTTGGCCTCCTCCTGCAGCCAGTGTGCGCCTGGCCACTTCTGCGCCGCCTTGACGAACGGGAGGACTGTGTCGATGGAGGCCTCCATCTTGTTCAGCCCGTCCCTCGACTTCCTGTCCTCGATGCACTCGTTGACCGCATGCAAGATCATCCATATCAGGCACATAGAGGCGACTGCCAGTACCGCAGCCTGGGCTGGATCCTTCAGCACCTCGATGTCGTGCAGATAGATCACCACCGCCGCGTCTAGCGCATTCAGGAGGAATCCGATCAGTACGAGCAGCAGAGGTGTATCAGCCCCGTTTCGTTCCATTCCGTACCGTGCTCCTTCAGGATACCAACAGACTACGTTATCTAGTGGAAGCCGCAGCTTCCTCGAGAGCGGGAAGCAACCGCCTGACCCGGTCAGGCAGCGCAGGACCGTCCTTCTTCAGATCGGCAAGCCAGTCGATCCTGCAGTCGCAGTCCAGGGAATCGAATGTGCTGATGTCCCCGGTTCGGTTGTAGTTGGAGATGGCCTCGGCGAAGCGGGGTGTACACGACGGGCAGTTGGCCGGAGCACGCGAGTAGGCCGGTGCATACTGGTGCCCGCCGACTCGGATCTCGCCCAGCCCGTGCACTGCCCGCACTGCGGCGACCACGCTCCAAAGCCAAGGCGGCCGGTACTCACCGATAGAGAAGAGGGCGCCAGAGACTGAGTTGACGCCAGCGTTCACCGGCTCGATGGAGACAGCTGCTGCGCCGGCTTCAAACGCGTACCTGGTGGACACAACGGCATCGTCGATGGCCTCCGACTCGTTCAGGAATGTCGGCTTCAGCATCACGTATGAGAGAGGGCGGAACAGCGCACCGATCTGGACCATCGCCGCGCGGTACTCATGCAGGCTGAACGGCTTGTTCACGCACAGCGCCCGGACGATGGGACTGGAGCTCTCCAGGCCGATGCCGATCTCGACGATCCGATCGCCCAGGTATCGCTGGACGGTCGCCAGGGATCGGTCATCTATGTACTGAGGCAGCGACTCCAGAACGACCGATCTGATGGCGCTGGTGCCCGCGATACGCGCGAGGATCGACTCGAGGGCATCTGCGGGTAGCTCCTGCTCGCAGAGGATGCTGCCTTCGTTGTACAGGCAGAGCACCGGGTACCTCGCAAAGTCGTACTTGGCGAACTCCGAGGCGAACTGCGTGACGTAGTCCTGGGCGCTGACTGGCACGCCCACCGTCGTGTCGGCCAAGCTGTGCTCGCAGTCGAGGCATCCACCTGTGAGAGCCCAGACACATCCGCTCGACCGCAGGTAGATCACCACTCGCTCAACGGGCCGACCGTCGAGCCTGCCCTCCCATATCTCGCTGCCTTTGGCGGCCCACGATGGCGCGGTGGTTGGCTGCACACGTGCGCGGACGGCTCGGATCAGCGACCTTATCCTGCCCTGCAGATCCGCGACTTCAGAGCCGAGCGCTTCTCCCATACGAGCTACACTCTCCGTGGGACACCATACGACGTGCCGAGCGCCTCGCGCCGCTGCCTGCAGTCGCCTCGCGTCGCTGACGATGGCGGGCAGCGCGCACCACGACACCAGATACCAGGTATGCTAGAGCCAGGTGTGCGGACTACACGTTTTCCCATCTAGATTGTACCATGGCGGGTGCGTGCGCCCTTCCCGCGGATGTTTGGCCGGCCGGTGCGGGTCGTGAACGGGGGCTTCGGCCCGTCTCAGAAAGGGACTAAGATGAAGCTTGTGATCGCGGATTCCGTGGCATCCGCGTTTCCCGGACTCACCGTTGGCGTCTTCTGCGGTCAGATCGCCGACGCAAGGCCGGATGTGGCGGAAGTCACCGAGGCACTTCGCGCGGAAGCCGTGGAGAAGCTGCGTGGCAGCGGCCTGAGTACTGAGCAGCTAACCTCACACCCCAACATCGGCGCGTGGCGAGCGGCCTACCAAGCGTTCGGTGTCAAGGCCAAGACGCACAAGCCTACGCACGAGGCGCTGGCTCGCCGCCTGCTTCGCGAGGAGGGGTGGCCCGACATCAACCCTATCGTGAACGTGTACCTAGCCAACCAGGTCGCTCACCTTCTGCCCCATGGCGGGTACGACTTGTCTCGGGTTGTGGAGCCGATCACGCTGACAGTGTCGGCAGGCGATGAGGAGTTCGTCGCACTGGGAGGTGCCGACGAGAGGACCGCTCCTGGCGAGGTCGTCTACCGCGATGGCGCTCGAATCCTGACCCGCCGGTGGAACTACAAGGACTGCGACCATGCCAAGATCACCCTGGAGACCCGCTCGTTTGTTCTGATGGCTGAGGCGCCGTCCGACGCGATACCCGTGGCCGCTGTAGAGGACGCCATGGAGGGGCTCGTATGTCGATACGACCGGTGTTTCGTCGGCACGTTCGCGTACCAGATCGTTAGGCCCAACGCGATGGCATGCGAGGTGGAACTACCGTTCCGTGATGCCGTGTGACCCCGCTCCTTGGGCGGCGGCGATGAAGCCCGGCGCTTCGAATGGAGTGGCGACATGGAGGGCGATGGCGCGGAACCACTTCTCGACGGCCAACGTGTCGAGAGCCGGTAGCTCCGGCTCCGCCACGATGGCCGTCGTCTCGACAGCGTCGCGCACCACCGCGAAGGCGTTCGGCGCCGCGGACCCATCCGCCAGGCGCGCGACGGCGAAGCGCTGCGGCAGCAGGCGGACAGGGCTTGCGGCGATCACCTGCTCCAGCGTCTCAGCCATGGGCCCTCTCCGTCACTTCGCGCGCGCCTACTGCTTCTTCTTCGTCACGTTGATGCCGATCTTCGTCTTGGCTTCATCCTTCGCGACCACCACCACGGCGTCGTCGCCGCCCTTCGTCTTGCCGCTGATGGTGCCGCCGTCGGGCATGGTCATGGCCGAGGCGGACTGCAGCTCCTTCTTGTAGAACTCCACCACCTTGTCGACCGAGTCCGTCGTGATGAGGGCCATGGTGTACTGCTTGCCCTGCGGCGTGTCGATGGCCGCCTGGGCGCCGCCAGCGTCCTCGACGGTCGCGCCGGGGTAGGTGGCCAAGCCCATCTCCGACATGTCCGCCTTGCTGCCGGTCGCCGCCGTCGTGGTGCCTTCCGCCCCGGTGTGCTTCATCGTGACGCCGCTGTCGCCGCCCTTGACCTCCGTGGTGCCCTTCTCGCCCGTGGCGGCGACCTCCGTGCCCTGCTTGTTGACGGTGACCGTGCCGCCGGGTGCGCTAACGGTGGTCTCGTCCTTCTTGCCGCAACCGAACAGCGCGAGCGCGCAGAGAACTGCCGCGACCAGTGCCAAGCGTGACATCGTGGCCTCCCTTGCCGGTGGAGCGGCGGGTCGCAGCGCCCGGCTCTGAACGTGAGTTCGGTGTGCGGGCCCAGTAGTCCTGCATGGCGCGCATTCGTGTGCAGGAACTGAGTCGCGTGCGTCGAAACACGGCCCAGGGGACCCTCGCGCGCCGGGCGGGGAGGACCACATCGAGAGGAGAGCCGCGATGGCTACGCTGGTGTTGCACGCTCCGAGTTGGAAGGAGAACGAGGACGGTGCCAAGTCGTTCGAGCAGATCTGCTCGTCCGGCGTCGGCGCAGGCTATGCCATTCCGCAGCACCTGCGCGACCTGCTGCATGCCGGGTGCGGTGTCGTCGTCCTGAACAAGGACCGCGAGCTGAGGGCTGAGGGGACGATCGTACGGCTGGAGCCCACCGGGAAGACCGAGAGCGGGATGGTGCGGTACGACGTGCACATCCACAACCTGAGGCCCGCGGCGTACAAGCCCGAGATGCTGCGGCGGACGGGGATCGACGTTCTCCCGTAGCGCGATCTCCATGGGGCGTGTCGGGCTGGCAGGGACGCCCGCCCCACCGCAGCGGTCCTGCGTGATCCGGACCAGCCGCCACGCCGCTGAGACGCACGTCGCCGGCGGCGCGGCAGCTTCTCCCGGTGCCGCAGGCCGACCCTGCGTCGCTTGGCATGGATCGTGCACTATCGCGGGAGTAACGGCGCGGGGCGCCGGGTGGCCCTCAGCCCATCGTCCATGTCAGCCGCTGGAGTTGGCGGCCTGTTTGGATGGACCCACCATCCGGAGAGGACGGGCTCTATGATGCCAAGGCACTCGTACGGCTTTCTACCGATCGTGCTCCTCGCAGTCCTGGCTCTGCCAATGGCGCCCACCCCTGCACGCGCCGATGTCATCACGTTCGCGGGAGCACATGGCGCGCTCTTCGCGGGCACTCCCACCGCCGAGGGGGTGTTCACCTACGATGTCCTGACGGGCGGGCTCTTCCGCGATTGGGACGGCAACCCCGATCCCGACATGGAAGGGTACAGCGGCGTTGACGGCGGCGTGATGACCGTCGCGCGGAACGATGTGGCTGGTGGCCTGTTCACGTTCGACGGGGCGGACGTGCGCTTCGAGTACGACCAGGCCTATGCCATCAAGTTCACCGGGCTGCTCGGCGGGGTGGTCCAGGGCGTGGACCTGTTCACCACGACCAGCGACACCACGTGGACGACGCACCTGGCGAGCAACCTGAGCGGCGTCTCCATCGACCAACTGCTGGTGACGCTCGATGCCGGATCGGACTGGGCGACGGATGTCGACAACCTGGTCTTGACGCCCAAGGGTGGCAGCGTGCCCGAGCCTGCCGCAGCGGCGTTCCTGGGCGCGAGCGTCGTCGGGCTGCAGCTCATGCGGCGCAGGCGGTAGCCTGCCCCACTCATGAGTGGCACCGGACGGGCACGGAGGCCCATCCCACCACTGCGCTCGCGCGTGATCCAAGCTCGTGTCGGCAATCGATCCGGTGTCCGGCAGCTGGAACCAGCGCTATGCGATGCGACGCCCCTCTCCCGGCCTCGGGAGAGGGGCGTCGCTCTTGGGTCATGCTGGATGGCGGCACGTGAGGCAGCCGGCAGCAGGCGGGCCGGCCTGGCGCGACGACACCATGCTGCGAGGGCCTTACTCCAGCTTCACCCCCGCGATCCGCTGGCCGCGCTGCTGCTTCTCCTGGTCCTTCACGTCGAACGTGCCGTAGAAGAGGGCGCTCACGTCCATCCACGTCGCGATGCGGCCGATCTCGTCCCGAGTGAGCTTGACGCCGGCGTGGTCGGCCAGGAGCAGCGACATGAGCGGGCTGCCGTGGGAGCCGAAGCGGCCGGGCTTGCTCAGCGCCTCGCCGTTGTTCATGTCCGAGAACGGTACGCGGCCCACGAGCGCGTTGTAGGAGCGGGTGTAGTGCCCCTCCGGCTCGCCGGTGAGCGCGAGGTTGGCGGCCGGTTTCGGGCCGCTGTGGCACGAGACGCACTTCTGGTCGAGGACCGTCTGGACCAGGATCGGGTAGCTCAGCGGGCGCGAGCCGTCCGGGCCAGGGGCGATGCGCGAGGGGGCCCGGCGCAGGGCGAGGACCTGGCGGGCCGGCGGCGAGGTGGTGCGGCGCTCGTGGCAGCCGACGCAGGTGGCCTTCTCGCCGGGCTGCAGGTAGGTGCCGCTGCGCATGATCTGGACCGCCATGCCGCGCTCGTCGAGGGCCTGGAAGGCCAGCTCCTTGCGGGCTGGGGCTCGCAGGTAGGCCGAACCGTCCGGCTCCACCGGCACCGTGCCGAGCACCTGCTTGCCGGGCGCGCCGGATGCCACGCCGATGGCGGGCATGTCCTTGCCAGGCGTCGACTTCGGCAGCACCTGGACGACGCGCAGCGACTTCACCGTGCCGCGGGCGATCTGCGGCATGCTCGAGTAGACATCCTGGATCACGAACTCGCCCTCGTCCGCCAGCTTCGGGTCGAGGTTGGAGGGCAGGGCAGGCGGGACCTTGCGGCTGCGGAGCGGCATCGGCCACAGGCTGGCGATGTTCGGGTCGCGGTAGAGCAGCTCCTTGTTGCCGAACGCGTCGCACAGGTACAGGCCGAACATGTTGGCCGCGTTGCCGGTGGGCTCGCCGACGAGCTGGCGGAAGCTGTAGGCCGCCAGGAACAGGCGCTCGGAGAGCGGGTAGGGGCTGCGGTACGAGGCGCCCGGCCAGCGCTGGTTCTCCTCGGTGTCGTACGCTTCGACGCCCGGCATGGGGTTGTGCCAGATCCCGGAGACGGTCGTCTCGCTCTCGGGGAACGGGGCGTCCGGCGTGAGGCGCTCGATCGGCAGCGGGCCGTCGACGCCGCGCGACTGGTCGACGAGGATGATGGAGCCCGTGGTCATTGCGTGGTGCGCGGCGGCGGTCGCCATGACGCGAGTGGAGCCGGGGATGGCGCGCGCCTCCCAGACGCCGACCGGATTGAACGTGTTGTTGCCGAAGAACGCCGCGGCGCGCGTGCCGTCCGGCCCGGTCGTCCAGAGGTGCTCATAGAACACCGGGTGCCGGTCCACGTAGTCCCACCGCGTGTAGGCGATGCGGCCGTCGTTCAGCACCGTCGGGTCCCACTCCTGCGTCTCGTGGAAGGAGATGGGGTGCGCCCTGGTCCCGTCGGCGTTCGCCACGGTCAGCACGTAGTTCTCGCAGCCGGGCGTGCCGCACCGGTGCCAGCCGCCGCGCCGCGTCGAGATGAACACGATCTGGCCGTTCGGCAGGAAGCGTGCGGCGAAGTCGTTGTACGGACCGTCGGTCAGGGATTTCAGCCCGGTCCCGTCGGGCTTGATGCTGTAGAGGTGGTAGAACCGGCCGGGCGTGCCCTGGATGCGGTTCTCGGGCATGCTGTCGGTGGCGCAGTAGGCGAACAGGACGCGGTCCGCGTTCCACGACACCTCAGGGAACATGTAGCTGCCGGACGCCATGGTCTTCGGGGTGAGCTGGCGCGCGGCCATCGAGGCTCCGGGTCTCTCCAGCACGAAGATGCCGCCGCCGGGCCGCGCGTACCGGCCGTAGTACTGCGTGAGCTGATGGCTGAAGCAGCCGGGCACCTGCTTGGCGAAGAGGACGGGGCCGACGTTCGCGAGCGGGTGCGCCAGCATCAGGGCGCGCTTCACCTGGTGCGCGCGGGTGTAGAGGGCGTCCCACGCCTCCGGATCGATGCTCTTGCGCGTGGCCAGGTTGAACTCGTCCTGGACGACGGCAGACCACGCGGCCAACGCCTTCCGCAGAGCCGGGCTAGGGGCGCCGCCCGCCGCCTTCTCCGCGTCGCGGGCCAGGGCGACACCACGCTTCACGATCCGCTTCACCGCGTCCTCGACCAGCACCGGCTGGCGCTCCGTGTCGATGCCGTCCTGCGCGCGCCAGTCCCACTCGATGAGCGCCTGCTCGATGGCAGGGCGCAGTGCGGGGGTGACCGGCGGGGCGCCCGCGCCGTAGTCGGTGGGCGTAACCTGGAGCTGGATCGGCACGGTCAGCTCGCCGGCGCGGAGCGCCACGTTCGACAGGCGCACGGCGCACACGGAGGCGCCCGCAAGGCGGAGCGCGGCGCTCGACGACCCTTCCGCGACCGGCACGCTCACCGTGACGCGCTTGCCGGGCTGGCTCAGCGCGACCTCGCGAGTGGCGCCGCCGGCCCGCGCGATGGCGCGCGCCTGGCCCGGTCCCACCAGCTCCGCCTCGGCGGTCAGCGTGGCGTTGGCGGCGTTGCAGGTAACGGGCAACTCGATGGCCGCCTCCTCGCCCGCCGCGAGCGCGGCCAGGAGCGCGCCCTGGCGGCGGTAGACGGCAACCTGCGGGCCGGACGATCGGTGCAGCAGCGAGAGCCCGCACACGTCATCGCTAACCGTGGCCGAGGCCCCGCCGAGCGTCACACGCGGCGCGCCGACCGAAACCGGGCGCTGGGCCAGGATCTCGACCTCCGCGAAGCCGCACGTCTGGAAGGGGATATACGAGGTGAGCACGACGACGCGCAGCCAGCGGGTGTCGGCGCGCGCTTCCAGCGCGATGTGGGAGTCGTTGCGGTCCTCGAGTTGGCCCGTCGTGATGCGCTGCCACGCCTTGCCGTCGTCGGATGCCTCGATGGCGAAGTCCTTGGTGTGGTACATGCTGCCCTGCCACTGGGCCTGGTGCAGCACGACGCGGCGCACCTGCTCGCGCGCGCCAAACTCGAAGGTGAGCCCGCACGGGAGCTGGGTCTGGTCCCGCGAGTACCACGACGCATCGCCTGGCGCGATCCGACCGTCCACGGCGTTCGCGCCGGAGTGCTGCGCGTCGTAGGACGTGTCGGCCACGACGCGCGTGCCGAAGGTGGCCGGCGCGATGTTGACCAGGGCGGGTTCAGCGGGCGTCCACGCGGCGACGGCCAGCAGCAGGACGAGAGACCCCAGAAGGGCAGCGAGCTTGGCAAGCGTCATGTGCGTATCCTCGGGCAGGAGCGGTTTGGGTGGTGTATGGGAGTGGTTCGTCTGCGGGGCGGCATGTTCCTGCGCAGAGTCGGGGAGAAGGGCGAACCCACCGCGGCCTTCGGCCACCCCTCCGAATCGAGAGGGGGCGTGGAGCTACCGTGTGCGGCTCCCAGGGGCGCCGGGACCCCTCTCCCGGCCTTCGGCCACCCTCTCCCGCAAGGGGCGAGGGCCGCGGAGGGGGGACTTGGGAGTTGGGGAATGGGGCTGGCGAAAACGGCGGACTCGGGCGCAGGTGCCGTCATCCAGGCCAGCGAATACGTGATCATCGGTGTGAAGGCTGCGGAAGCGGGAGCGGACGATGAAGGCGGGCTGGGGGGGTGTCGGTGGTCTGGTGCTGGTGCTGGTGCTGGCGGGGCTTCGCGCGCAGGCGCACGTTGGGGACAACTACCAGTCGGTGCACTTCCACAGCGGCATGGTTGATTTCGGCAGCGTGCCCCGGCGCGGCCGCCTCATCGGCGAGCACGACGATCGGCACGTGTACAACTGGGGTATGGACGAGGCCGAGCGTTCCGGCATCGAGTTGACCCAAGACGGCGATGCCCACCGGGAGGAAGTGCGCGACCACGCCCGGCGCCGCATCGCGGCGGATGCCGAGTGGGCCGTGCAGGCCGGTAACTGGGCGGGTGCGCGTCGGGCCTGGGCGCGGATGGCGCATCGGCTGGGGCCGACGGGCGAGGTGCTCGACCGGCTGCAGGTGCTGGACCGAGTGCTTGCCATCCGCGGCGGCCTCGATCCTGCCTTTGCGCGCGCGCTGCGGCGGCATCTGGGCGGGCTCGGCAACGTCGAGAAGGCCAAGCTGCGGGAGGCGCAGACGGCGTTCGTGGCGGTGGCGCGCGACCCGGCGTCGGGCTTCCTGCGCGAGCACGCGCTCTACCAGCAGGCCTGCCTGGCCTGGGCGTGGTGGGACTACCGCGGGGCGGCGCAGCAGTTGCGGCAGCTCCTGGCCGACTACCCGAAGACGGTCAAGCGCGAGTGTGCGCTGATGATGCTGGCGCGCTGCACGATCCTGCCCCGCACGGCCGAGAGCCGGCAGCTCGACATCGGGCGGCAGGCGCTGGGCGATCTCGGCCGCGACTACCCGAAGACCCGGTTTCGCCGATCGATGGCGGGGCTGCGCGCCCGGCTGGCGTTCCTCGATGGGAGGCCCTACGCGGCCATCGAGCAGTACTTCGCGCTGGATGACCTGGAGTCGGTCGAGATCGTGCGCCGCACGCTGCCGAAGGAGCAGCAGAGCCCGATCCGCGTACGGCTGCTCGCGCGCTACCTGCTGCGGGTGCCGCGTGCCACGGACTACGACGGCTACTACTTCTCGCTGAAGGCCGTGGCGCGCGCCAGGGAGCGGCTGACGGCGGCGGAGGCCTACCGGTTCAGCCAGTTGCTGGTGCGCCGGCCGGACGTGGCGTCACCCTACTTCTACTACCGGCTGTACCACACCGACAACAAGCCGGCCGACCTGCGCCGCCTGGTGCAACTGGCCGAGGCAGTGGCGGCACGACAAGGGGCGTCGCGGCTGGCCCCGGGTGTGCAGACCCGGCTGGCGGAGGTCTACTACCAGCGCGGGGCCTACGGGCGGTCTGTCGAGTGGGCGGATCGCGCGCTGAGGGGTGGGCGGACCGACCGGGCGCTCTACGTGCGCGGGGCCTCCTTTCAGAAGCTCGGCAAGTATGCGCCGGCACTCGCCGACTTCACGGCGCTGCTGCGGAGCTACTCCAACAGCCCCCTGAGGCGCGGCGCACGCGAGATGGCGGCCATCGTGTGCGAGCTGATGGGCGACCTGTCCGGCGCGCTGGATCAGTACTTCGAGTTGCGCTACGCGGGGGACATTGCCTTCTTGCTCGACATCCGCATGTCGATCCCGCAAATCGAGGCGATGCTCAGGAGCCACAGGGGCCTGGACCGCCACTATGACCAGGCGCGATGGCCCTATGACCAGTGGACGCCGATGCCCGCCCGCGTCACTCGCAGGATACTGGTGCGTTACTCGCTCGGCTTCCGCTACCTGCGCGAGAACCGCTTCGACGAGGCCGAGCGACTGCTGCGCGGCGCGCCGAGGGAGTTCTACGCGCACCTGCAGGACTACGGACTCGGGCAGCCACTCACGACCGAGGCCGACACCCTCGTGGCCGTGCGGAAGCTGCGCTCGCTGCGCCGCGCCATCGATCAGGCTCGGGGCGACGAGGCGAAGGCGGCCGCGCTGTACCGCTACGCGTCCTACATCTACAAGGGGAGCGACCTGCTGTTCTACAACGCGGCCCTCTGGCAGGGGTGGCGCGCCGGCAGCTTTGCGTTCTGCTGGAACAAGCACCACGCGACGCATCAGGACGACCTCGCGGCGCGCGACCACCACTATCGCCACGAGATCTACGCTCGCGCCGAGGACGCATGCCTGGAGATCGCGCGGCACTACCCCAACACGCGCGTGGCGCCCCAAGCGCTCTACCGGGCGGCTTGCTGCGAGCGGAAGCTGTCCAACTTCAACTACTGGTGGCGCCGCGACTGCAAGCGCGTCAACCACGGCAAGCTGGCAGCCCGGTACATGCGGCGGATGGCGGCCAGATATCCGCGCAGCCCGCTTGCCCACGCGGCGAGGAAGTACGCGGTAGTGTTTGCGAACGAGGCGTCGAACGGCTATTACGACTGGTAGTCGCCGGAGTGGCGACATGGGGCGGCCCATGTCTGGCGAGCGGCGAGGGCCGCGGAGGCGGCGTGTGCGTTGGGCGGGCCGGTCGGGCCGGGCCGGTCGGGCCGGGCCGGTCGGGCGGTGGCCGGTCGGGCCGTGAACGACCCGCCTGGAGGGCCCGCGGCCGGGCGTCCTGGCGGACGCGACGACGGGGTGGTGCGGGACGCGGGCGGCGGGGGGGCGTGAGCGTTGGGCGGGGCGGTCGGGCTGTGGCGGTCGGGCCGGGCCGGTCGGGCCGTGAACGACCCGCCTGGAGGGCCCGCGGCCGGGCGTCCTGGCGGACGCGACGACGGGGTGGTGCGGGACGCGGGCGGCTCAGTCGATTGGGACCTGGTAGAGCTGGGAGGCGGAGACGAACGAGACCGCCTTGCCGTCGGGGCGCCACTGGACGCCCCAGATCGCGTCGTGGCCGAGCTTCCTCGGGTCGGACGCCTGGAAGGCCACGGCCGCGTTGTGCGTGCCGTCGAGGTGGCTGATGCGCAGCTCGGTACCCTCGGACGCGTGGAACCGCTTGGCGAGGGCCGGCCACCATCGCGAGAGGAGGCGGTAGCCGGGCGGGTAGTGCTTGATGCCGATAAGCCAGGCCAGCCGGTCGCCGCGCGGCGAGAGGGCCAGTTCGCTGATCGTGCCCCCCGGCGGCGCCTTCAGGCGTATGGTCCGGGTCGGCTCGGTGTTCGGGTGGATGCCGAAGTCGACGAGTTCCACCGTGGACGTGTTGAGCCCCTGGTTCGCGGCCCCCGACACGGCGATGAGACGGTAGTCGGGCGTGACGCCAATCAGCGCCGAGCAGAGTGGTGCACCCTCGACCTTGATCCGCATCGGCCCGTCGGCATCGAGGGTGTGAAGGAAGGTCTTGCCTGGCCGCGACGGCAGCAACTCCAGCCATCGGCTGCTGTCGGGGAGCCACACCGGCCTGCGCTGGCTCTCGCGATCGTAGAGGTCCCACGCGCGCCATTCGAAGGCTCCGGAGCCATCGATGCGCGCCGCACGGAAGCCGGCGGTGGTTTGCCCATACCGGTCCTCGGCGAACAGCGTTGCGTAGAGCAGCCATTGGCCGTTGGGCGAAACGACGGCGGTCGATGGATCGGGCAGTTCCTGTACGTGCAGACTGGGCGGGTCGGTCGGCTTTTCGACGCCGGAGCCGCTCTCGATCACGGTGAGAGTCAGACTGGCGAGCGTGTCCTGCCCGTAGGTGCGGCCCGAGACGATGGAGACGCCAACGGCGGTGCGGGGGGAGCGCCACGCGTAGGTCACAGCCTTCCCGCGGCCGATGCGGGTGGCGTGCTGGAGGAGGGAGCGGTTCTGGTAGGAGACCGCGGCGCCCACCAGTGCCGCCGCGCCCAGGGGCACGACGAGGAAGAGCCAACGTCGCTTGCCGATCATCGCTTCGGGATCCAGGAGTAGGGGGTACGCAAGGGCACGTTCATGACACGACTTCGGCGGCGCGGCGGCTGCTTCCTTCTGCTGTTCTTGCTCGCCATGGGGCTGTTCTGGTGGTGGCGCGCGGCGCACCCCGGGCCGCTGCCGCCGCTGCGTGTGGCGCTTTGGTACTGGCACACGCCGTTCCGGGTGACCGCCGCCGATGTGAACGAGCTGCGGGCGATGGGCGTCGGCGAGCTGTACGTCCGCGCCGGCACGTTTCGCGCGGGCGAGGGCGGCTTGCGCCTGGTCCTACCGCAGCGCTGGGAGACGCGGGCGGACGGGCTGCGCGTCCATCTCGTGTTCAACTTCGACTACGGCATCGTGCGCAGCTACGCAACCGCCGACAACGCAGCCATCGAGCGGGCGGTGCTGGACGCGGTGCGGCGCGAGCGGGCCGAAGCGGAGCAGGCGGGCCTGGTCGTTGCGGGCGTCCAGCTCGATCTCGACTGCCCGACGAAGCGCCTGCCGAAATACGCCGAGCTTCTGCGGAGCCTGCGCCGGCGGTTGAGGGCGCAGCGGCTGTCCCTCTCCATCACCGCGCTGCAGACCTGGTTCGACGGCGGCGACGTGCGGTCGGTGATGGGCGCGGTCGACTTCACGGTGCCGCAGTACTACGAAGGCGAGGTGCCCAAGTCGCTCGACGCGTTGGCGCCGGTCTCGCGGATAGCGCGAATGCGCCGGGGGCTGCGGGCCGCCGGGCGCACCGGGCTCCCTTTCATGGCGGGCATCCCAGCCTATGGTCACGCGACGGTGTACGACCGCTCGGGCCGGTTGGTGGGCATGTTCCGGGACATGGGTCTCGACGATCTGGCGCGGCGGCCGGGCTTCCGGCTTCTGCGCTCCTACGCCTCCGACGCCGCCGGTCAGTCCGCGCGCAGGGACACGGCGATCGGCGAGGACATCCACGAGTTCGCAGCCGAGGTCCCGGCCAGCGACACGGGCCAGCGCGGCTACCGCATCGTGTTCGAAGTGCCGACGCCGGAGTTGGTGCGGCAGCACCTGGCTCTACTGCGCGCCGAGCGCCCGCGCAACTGCCTCGGCGTCCTGCTGTTCCGCTTCCCGGAGGCCGGCGAGGCTGCGACGTTGCCGCTGCGCTCGCTCGCCTCCGCCTGGCGCGGCGAGCGCTCGGAGGCGGCCATCCGCGTCGAGGTGCAGGTGCGCTCCGCGCCGTGGGAGCTGATCGACACGGGGCGGAAGGCGAGCAGGCCGCCCTTCGATGTATCGCTCCTCGTGACGAACACCGGCAGTGCGTCGACGTACCTCGCACCGGACGCCCTGCGAGTGGCGATCGGTCTCGACCGGCCGGGTGCGGCGGATGTCTCGGCCGGCAGCGCGGACACGGTGGACGCCGGCTACGTGCCCGGCTTGAAGGAGGGCGGCGCAACCACCGGCGGGCTGTCCTCCGGCGTGCTGCGCGGCAACGTGTTCCGCTTCTCGCGTCTGCGGCTGGCCGCGGGGGAGACGGCGCGGTTCGGCCCGATCCGCGTGCCGGCGGATGGCGCGACGAAGCTCTGGGGCGAGTGGAGCGCCATCGGTACGAGCGGCTTCGCCCGGCTCCACGGCGAGATCCCCGTGACGCCGCTGGCGCCGAAGGACGATCGGTAGGGACCCTCGCCCCAGCAGGACTCCGCTCCCCCGCGCCGAAGTAAGCGCCGGTGACGCTTGTCTGACCGTTTCTACCGGGCGGGAGGGCTGCCGGCGATGCGGCGACGCGGGGCGGGCATGGGGCAGGCACGGGGCGGGGCGCCTCGCGGCGTCCGGGCGCGCGCGTACGCCATCGGCATCGCGCTCGTCGTCGCCAGCCAGTTCTGGCTCGTCCAGTGCGAGCTGGTCCACTGGTCCCTCTTCACGAACATCGTGCCGTACTGCAACGCCCTCTGCCTCTTCGCGGCGCTCGTAGGGCTGAACGCGGCGGCGGCGTGGCTTCGGCCCTCGCGTCCGGCGCCGCTGACCCGCGGCGAGCTGCTCTGCATCTTCTCGATGGTCTGCGTCGGCTCCGCGCTCTCGTCCGGGCAGATGGGGCACATCCTCATCGCGACGCTGCCGTTCATGCCGCAGTATGCGGGCCACGGCAACCACTACGAGCGGACGCTCTGGCCCTCGATGAACCGGTCGGTGCTGGTGACGGACCCGACCGCCGTGTCGGGCTTCTACTACGGCAACTCCTCCATCTACCGCCCCGAGAACTTCCGCCCGTGGCTCGTGCCCGCCGCGTTCTGGTGCGTCTTCATCGTCGCGCTCATGTGGTCCATGCTGTGCATCGCCACGCTTCTGCGCCGGCGGTGGGCCCAGTCGGAGCGGCTGGCGTTCCCGACCACCTACCTGCCGGTGGAGATGACCGCGGGCGCGCCGTTCTGGTCCAACCGCCTGCTGTGGCTCGGGGCGGGCTTTGCTGCGGCCATCACGGTGTACAACGGCCTGGCGTTCCTCTACCCGACGCTGCCGATGGCGCCGATCAAGCGGCAGAGCCTCGATCCGTTCATGCAGACGCCGCCGCTCAGCGACCTGGGCGGGCTGCAGATATCGTTCTACCTCTTCGCCATCGGCCTGGCCTTCCTGATGCCGCTGGACCTCTCGTTCTCGCTGTGGTTCTTCTTCTGGGCGTACAAGGCGGAGCGCTACCTGGCGTCGCAGCTCGGCTGGATGGGCGTGGTGACGCCGGGCGGGGGATTCGGCGGGGCGCCGCCCTACGAGAACAGCCAGGCGTTCGGCGCGTACGTCTCGGTCTGTCTGGTGGCCGTGTGGACCGCGCGGCGCTACCTGGGCGAGGTCTGGCGCACCGCGTTCGGGCCCGGCCCGAAGCCGCTGGACGATTCGGCCGAGCCGATGTCCTACCGCGCCGCGCTGGTCGGACTCGCGGCGGGCACGGCGGCAATGGCGGCGGGGATGGCCTACCTGGGGATGCCGCCGGGCGTGTTCGCGGTGTTCATCCTCGTGTTCTACGGCCTGTGCGTGGCCATCGCGCGCATCCGGGCGGAGTTCGGCTTCCCGGTGCACGACATGAGCAACACGGGGCCGATGAACGTGCTGGTGGCGAGCGCCGGGGCGGGCTCCCTCGGGCCGCGGACGATGGGCGCGCTCGGGCTGACGTTCTGGTTCAACCGCACGTACTTCGCGAACCCGACGCCGCACGCGCTGGAGGCCATGCGCATGTCGGACGCGGGCGGCTCGCCGCAGCGCGACATCGTGCGGGCGATCATGCTGACCTCTGCCGTCGGCGCGGCGACGCTCTTCTGGGCGTACCTGGACACCGCCTACCGCGACGGGACGGCCACCGCGCGCATGACGGGGAAGCTCTGGGCGTGGGAGTTCCCGAACGACGGCTTCGCGCAGCTCCACAGTTGGATGATCGGGCCGAACGTCACGAACACCGCGGCGCTGGAGGCGGCCGGCGCGGGCTTCCTCTTCGCGACGCTGCTGGGGTGGCTGCGGCAGATGTGGCCCTGGTTCCCGCTGCACCCGCTCGGCTACGCGGTGGCCAACTCGTGGGGCATGGCGCAGATCTGGCTGCCCGTGCTCATCGGATGGGCGGTGAAGCTCGTGATCACGCGATACGGCGGCCTGCGCGTGTATCGTCAGGTGGTGCCGCTCTTCCTGGGCCTCATCCTCGGCGAGATGCTCGTCGGCGGCTTCTGGACGCTCTACGGCCTGTTCCTGCGCGTGCAGTGCTACGACTTCTGGCCGTGAAGGGGGGCGGCGCGACGCGGAGCGTTCCCGGCGCGACGCGGAGGTCGCGCCCCACGGGTTGGTGCAGCGTGTGGGTATGCTCGTGGGGTGGGGCCTCCGCGCCCCGCCGGGTCTTTTCCGTTGGCCGTCTCGTTGCGCCGGTTCCAGCGTTCCCGGCGCGCCGCGGAGGTCGCGCCCCACGGGTCGGTGCAGCGTGTGGGTTGGATCGTGGGGTGGGGCCTCCGCGCCCCGCCGGGTCTTTGGCGTTCGCCGCTGCGTTGCGCCCGTTCCAGCGTTCCCGGCGCGACGCGGAGGTCGCGCCCCACGGGTCGGTGCAGCGTGTGGGTTGGCTCGTGGGGTGGGGCCTCCGTGCCCCGCCGGGTCCTTGACGTTCGCCGCTGCGTTGCAGGATGCGGCCCTGCGCTACCCCCGCAGCACCCCGGATCGCTTCGTCGCCAGCGCCAGGAGGCCCGTGAGCGCCAGGACCATCGGGCCCTCGCAGGCGCACCAGGGTGTGGGCAGGCCGGACGTGATGTCGATCGGGATGATCGCCAGGCCGAAGCCGAGGCTGGCCCAGAGGAGCAGCCGCAGCACCGGGGCGTGCCGACGGAGGTCGTTCGCGACGATCCACATCAGCACGCCGAACATGCCGTAGAACGCCGACGTGGAGCGCGCGAGGTAGGGCACGATGGGGCCCGGCGGGAAGGGGCCGAGCCCGATCGCCTCGTGGGTCGCGGCCATCCACGCGGTCGGCATGACGACGGCCAGGAATGCGAGCCCCACGAGCAGCGCGCACAGCCTCAGCCACAGCGCCAGCCGCCGCTCCCACCGTGCCTCTTCAGTCGTGTCCATCCGTGTCACCTCACTCATCTCTGTTCGCCGGCCGCAGCAGCGTGTCCTGATCGGCGTCTGGCTCAGTGGGCCGCAGCAGGGCCTCGCCGGGCGCGTCGGTTGGGCGGAGGAGCTTGTCGTTACCAGCGGCCAGACGCTCGCGTATGGAGGCGCTGCACTGCCGGGCGGCGGCCAGCACCTGCTCGTCGGAGCAGAACCACATCAGCTCGTCGATGGCTGCCAGCGTGTTCGTGTCGCCCACCAGCGCCAGGACCCGCAGCGCCGCGATGTGGAAGCGCCTCGCTGCCCTCCCGCCCAGGCGTCCATCCGAGTACAGCAGCGCGGCCAGCAGCTCGACTTGTCTATGGGTCAGGCTATCGGCGTGCCTGGTGAGCCCCATGATCGCTTGCTGGAGGAGGTCGTTGATGGCCCGCTCCTGGAGCAGGTGGGCCCCGGACACGAGGAGGGCCTCCACTTCGACCGGATGCTCGTAGTCTCGTGCGAGCAGCCGGTCTGCCGCGCCGATGGAGCCTCTCGACACCCGTTGCCAGACGATGGCCGTGGCCACGGATGTCGCGATGCCGATCGCGCCCATCGCAGGATTGCTCCAGACGACGCCCGCCATAGCTACCCACAGGCTCACGAGGCGCACATGGCCGATCGGAGCGCGGGCTGCCGTGAACCGGCGCAGGGCAGTCACGTCGTGCGCGATCGCCTTCGCCTCGGCCCGCGCGGCCTGGTCCTCGTCAGACGTGAACACGCGTACCGGCGGGTCCGGCGGCCGGGTATGGCGCGCTCCATGGCGTCGCCTGCTCATTCGCGGTCCTCCGCCGGGCGCAGGAGCGTCTCCTCGTCGGCGCCTCCCTCAGCGGGCCGTAGGAGGGTGTCGGCGGGCGCGTCGGTCGGGCGGAGGAGGGTGTCGGTACCGGTCGCCAGGCGCTTCTCGATGGCGGCGCGGCAGGCTCTGGCGGCGCCCTCCAGCCTGACGCCACAGTTCGACCCGAGGAGCTTCTCGAGCCGGTACGCGGTGTGTCCGTCGCCGACGACTGCCAGCACCTTGAGCGCCGCGATGCGAAGCTCAGGGCCGGCCTGGTTCGCGCCCCGAGGGTCGACTCGCAGCAGGCTGTTCAGGAGCCGCACCTGGCGATCCCCGAACGCCTGCGCCTGCCTGGGCGCCATCGCGGAGAGCGCCCGCGCGAGGCGCTCGCCCACCTTGCCCGAGGGCGCCCCGCGAGAGGCAGCCTCCAGGAGCGCCGCGACCTCGATCGGGTGCTTGTAGTGGCGGTCCGCGAGCCGCGTCGTGGTGACGTCCAGTCGTGCCGTCACGCGTGCCCAGGCGAAGCTGGCTCCGACCGCGGCCGGGATGGCGATGCCCCCCATGACCAGGCTGCGCAAGGGGAGGGCAAGCACGGAGCAGCCGATCGAGTACACGCACGTGCAGGCGAGTACGTTGCCGGCCGCCTGGTGGCGGCGCCAGAGCGCAACGTCCGCCGCGATGGCTTCGGCCTCGGCGCGGGCGGCCTCTTCGTCGATGGGCTGCTGGTGGCTCATAGGTGTCGTCTTGGCGTCGCTCGCGCTGGGCGTCGCGCTGCCTCTCGACCCTCGATCACCACGTCCGCCGAGACGCCGAGGCGCGGCAACGTGACCATTAGGCGCCCGCCGGACGAGGCGACGGGCACGGTTTCAGCCGGATGCCCCGGGGCATAGACGCTGGCGATCAGCGGCTCGCTCAGGAACGCAGGGCGAGCGATCTCGACCCTCACCTTGTCCTTCGCGCGGATCTCGTCGCCTGCGCCGTCCACGTCGTAGTTGACGAGGTGGACCACCACGCGGTTTCTGGATGGCTGCACGACCGGGAACGCGCAGACGAGGCCGTCGGACTGGGCGGGCAGGATGGGCCTCAGGCCGAGGGCGCCCGCCAGTCGCGCGATCCGTGCCCGCTCCCCGGCGTCGTACGTGCGGAGGAATCGCTCGCCGACGTCGCCGGTGCCTCTCTCCGTCACCGCCCCCTGCGGCACGAGCACCCGCCCCTTGCCGACCCGGTAAGCCCTCGCCACGCAATCGGGTGGCGCGGCGCCGACGGGCGGGCCAGTCGCGGGGAGGCCGAGCCTGCCGGGCTCCTGGCACACCACGGCGCCGCCAGCCCGCACGAACGCGGCGATGAGGCGCATCTGGTTGGCGGTTGGCGCTACCGGGCTCGGCACAACGAGGGCGCGATAGGCCCGCAGATCGGCGGCGGCCAACCGGTCGCGTACGTAGTGGCCGTCGCCCGCGAACAGCACGTCGAAGGGCAGGTTGGCCTCCGTCAGCGCCTGCGCGAAGCCGAGGTAGGACGGGCAGACGGCGGGGAGGGTCCGGCCGCGCTCCGACATCGCGAACAGGATCGCCAGCGACGAGCCGGAGCGCTGCTCGCCGTCGAACAGGTCGCGGTGCGCCAGGACGTACGCGGACTGGGCGGCGCTCCCGGCCCAGCAGCGCCGCAGGAACACCTCGCTGCCGGCCTGCGGCTCGATGTAGTACTGGATGTAGGCGCCGCCCGACGCGTAGGCCTCCGCGCATTGCGCCTGCATCCACCGGTTGATGGTGCGCCCCTTCGTCAGCGCGTCGACGAGCAGCTTGCCCATCGCCGACGCATGGATGACCGCCGGCGAGCGGCGGTGGTAGACCGCGTAGGCGAGGCGGTGGTACGCGGCCCACTTGCCGCGCGGGTACGGCGTCACCTGGTCCGACATCATGCCCAGGGGCTCGGCGTTCAGCTCGTAGGCGAACAGGTCGAACATGCCGGCGAACATGAGGGCTCGCACCCAGTGGCCGCCCGGGTTCACGGTGCCCAGGTCGCTCGCGTTGGTGCAGAGCGCGACCCGGCGGTGCTGCTGCGTCGCGTAGGCTCGCACGGCGTCGACCAGGCGCTTCCGCGTGTCGAAGCTGGCCTGTTCCTGGCAGCGGATGAACTCGCCGAAGAGCGCGCGATCCTGGGCGGAGACGGCCGGACGCGTCGCGAAGGCGTTCGGCGGCCCCTGCTGCGGGCTCAGCCGCGCGATCACCGCAGCCTTGTCGAACGCCTCCAGGCCGAAGCGCGCGCGAAGCTGGGCCGGGGTGAACCTGGCCTCGAGGTGGCGGCGGAAGTTGGCCAGGCAGTGCTGGCAGAACCCGCCGCGCAGGAGGCCGCTGACGAACGAAGCGCTCATCGGAGTGTCGACCAGGATGCACTCCGCGCCGAGGTCGATGGCCTTCTTGCCCCGCGCGATCTCCCACGCGAGCCAGTCCGGGTTGTTGACGCACATCAGCGTCATCTCTCCGGCCTGGGGCGGCTTGCCCAGCGCATCCCGGCACGCCATCTCGTCCATCGCCGGCAGATCGGCCCGCATGGCCGGGAAGCCTTCGATCCCGTTGACGACGCCGCACACGACCAGGCCGGCCTTGCGGCACGCCTCGGCGAACGCGCGCGCGTCGGCGCCGTAGCGGGCCTGGACGGCGGGCGCCATGCTTGGAGCGGTCAGCAGCGGGTCCGTGCCGGCGATGCCCGCCCAGACACCGTTGACGGAGGCGTGGAGCTTCGTGGCCGTCTCGGGGAGGACCGGCACCATGCAGTAGGTCTGCGTGCGGTCGATCCAGTCCGGAAGGTCGCGGTGCGAGGGCGGAGCCTGGCCGGCGGAGGGGACGCGCGCAACGAGGGCGAGGGCTGCGGCAAGTGCCACGGTGAGTGCGGTTCGCATCGGGCGCGCCTCCTGACGGCGTACGCTACGGCTCGCGAGTTCGCCGCGGGGCGCGCGAAGTCCTCTGGGGAGCGCCGCGCCGGCGGTCAAGCTCCGATTGCAGGAGAACCCGCCGCCGCCGCCGAACGCGGTACCGTTGGCAACGCTCCCTCCGTGAATAGCGCCCACCATGGCAACCGCACCGCAGCCCAGGCAACCCTACTTCCCTTCGTCGCGCACGAAGGACTGCTCTTGCCTCGCCTATCCCCTGAACCAGGGCGTCCTCTCGCGCTGGGTGTGGCGTCAGTGGACCTGGCGGCTCACGCTCGTCGGCCACTGGATGTTCTGGATGTCCATCACCTACGCGGCCGTCGGCTCCAACTCGCTGGAACTCCAGGCGTACGTGCCGGCCATGTACCTGTTCGGCATCTGGGTGGTCGCGTTCGCGTGCCTGGGCCTCGTCAAGCCGCGGGCATCGGTGCGGGCGCAGCACATCGACCGGATCGGCGTCGGCGAGGCGCTGCCCGTGGACATCGAGGTGCGCCAGCAGCGGCGGATGGGCCTCGTGCCGATGACCGTGGTGCCGCACCGCCTGCCGGCCGGGCTGGACGCGGCGCCGCAGGAGGGCATCGCGCTGCCGCCGCTCGGCAAGGGGCAGTCGCACCGGGCGCGGATGGTGCTGCAGTGCGCGCGGCGGGGCGTGCACACGTGGCGGGGCTTCCGCGTCGAGACGAGCTTCCCGTTCGGCCTGATGCGCGCGTTCCGCATCGCCGCGCAGGACCACCAGGTGCTCGTGTTCCCCAAGTTCACGCGGCTCGCCCGCCTCGCGCTGCCGAGCGGGGCGAAGTACCACCCCGGCGGCGTGGCGCTGGCCTCCGACCTCGGCGAGGCGCTGGAGTACATCGGCAACCGCGAGTACCGCGAGGGCGACAGCATCAGGTCCATCGACTGGCGCGCCACCGCCCGGCTCGGCATACCCATCGTGCGGGAGTACAAGGAGGAGTACTTCCTGCGCGTGGCCGTGATCCTCGACACCTACGTCCGGCCCAAGCGCCCGGTGAAGAGCACCGCGCCTCCCGCTCGCGGTGAGCGCCTGCCGCAGGTGGTGGACTACGAGCCCGCGAAGCCGGCCGACCTGGACAACTTCGAGCGCGCCGTCTCGGTCTGCGCCGGAGTGAGCGACTACATGGCGCGGTCCGACTACATCGTCGACCTGTTCGCCGCGGGGCCCAACCTGTACCACCTCACCGCGGGCCGCAGCCTGGCGTATCTCGACCAGATCCTCGACATCCTGGCCTGCGTCGGCTGCAGCCCGACCGAACCCTTCGAGGTGCTGGAGCCCGAGATCCTGCAGTACCTCTCGCGAATCACCACGATCATCTGCGTGTTCATGGATTGGGACGAGACGCGGCGGGCGTTCGTGGAGCGGCTGCGGCGGGAGGGCTCGGGCGTGCGGGTCATCGTGGTGCGCGACACGCCCTGCACGATCGACCCGCTCGCCGTGGACCTGGCGACGCCGATCCGCGTGGTGTCGGCGGCCGACTTCGCGGCGGGGGTTGACGAGCTGTGAGCGTGCAAACGGCTGCCGCGCCCGAGGAGCGCCCCTTCAAGCTGCCCTGGCCGGCGATGGCCGCCGCGCTGGTGGCGTGCGCCGCGCTGTTCGAGCGGGAGCAGGGGAGCTTCGTGCTGCCCATCCTCGTCGTCGTGATGCTGGCGAGCTACGTGTTCCCGAAGCGCCTCGGCAGCAGCCCGGCCGAGTGGGGCCCGTGGCTCATCGTCATGATCCTGCCGGTCTTCCTGCAGAACCTGGTGCGCGCGCCGACCGAGAGCCCCGGCTTCTTCGACCCGTCCCGCGCGCGCTACTCCGGCGAGGGCGCGGCGGCCGTGCTGGCGATGGAGTGCTGGCGCAAGTGGCCGGACGGCGGCGGGCGCGGCGTGATCTCCATCCTGCTCTCCGCGCTCATCCTCATGGCGGGCACCAGCTCGTTCGAGGAGAGCACGGTGCCGACCTATGCGGCCGCCTACGCCTTCTTCCTCCTGCTCGCGCTGTTCTCGTTCCGCTCCGACACGGAGCCGGGCCGCCCGGTGCTGAGCCACTGGCCCTCACAGGCGCTTGTCGGCTCCGCGGTGGCGCTCGCGCTCCTCATCGGGTTCGGGTGTTACAGCGGCCTGCATACCTACCGCTCGGAGGTCACCGACTGGGCGATGAAGCTGACCGGCGAGCGGTTGAGCCCCAAGGACTCGGCCGGGCTGTCCGACACGCCCTCGCTCGGATCGATGCACGGCAGCCCGGGCGGCATGGGGCGCGTGCTGCGCATCCAGGGCGACCTGCCGGACGGGCACCTGCGCGGCCACGCGTACGCGGATTACGGCGGCGGCAAATGGCTGCCCTCGCGTGAGAACCGCCGCTTCGTCGACGTGGACGCGGCCGCCTTCTCCGAGGAGCGCTCCGTCCCGAGCAGCTCAGTCTGCGTGACGCGCCTCGCCAACATCGACGGCGTGCTCGTGATGCCGCTCACCACCGTCAGCCTGGGGCTGGAGGAGCAGGACGAGGTGCGCTGGGCGCCGGAGGACGGCGGGCCGGTCCACGCCAAGGCCGAGGCGCCCTGCGACTACACGCTCAAGGCCGCGAAGGACGAGAGCTACCAGGGCATCCTGTGCGTCCGCCCCAGCGCCGCCGACCTCGTGCGCCTGAAGGCGGTACCGGCCGAGGTGGGGCAGGGCGTGCGCGATCTGTCGGCCCGGGTGCTCCAGCAGGCGAGCGTGCTGATGCCGAGGCGCCGCGGGGCCACCGGCGCGTTGAGCCGGCTCGAGCAGGCGCAGGCCCTTGAGATGTACCTGATGCAGGCGCACCCCTACAGCCTGCGCTACGCCCCGGGGCCGGGCGACCCGATCACCAACTTCCTGATGAGCGACCGCGGCGCGCACTGCGAGTACTTCGCGGCGGGCCTCGTGATGCTGCTGCGCTGTGCCGGCATCCCCGCGCGCTACGTGGTCGGCTACTACGCGCACGAGGGCGAGGGCTCCGGCTCCATCGTGGTGCGCCAGCGCGACGCCCACGCCTGGGCCGAGGCCTGGATCGAGGGGACGGGCTGGATCACGATCGACGCGACTCCCGCCTCGGGCATGCCGGACCAGACCGGCGAGAAGGCGGGGTGGTGGACGCGGCTGACGGAGTGGTTCCAGGACCGCTGGGCCGACGCGAAGCGGCTGTTCGGCGAGATGGACCCGCGAGCGATGGTCGGCGTTCTGGTGGCGCTCGTCGTGCTCATGCTGGGGAGCGCTCTGCTGCGGCGGAAGCGGCGGCAGCTCGGCGCCCGCCCGTTCTCGTACAGCGACCCGGCGCGGGAGATCGCGGACCTGCGCGCCCGGTTCGAGGCTGCCTGCCTGGCGCAGGGGTGGAACTGCCCGCCGAACCAGCCGTGGTCGGAGTGCGTGGCGTCGCTGCGGGCGCCGGAGGGCGGAGGCGAGGGCTTCGACGCCGAGTCCGCCGCGGAGTTCGTTCGACTGTACAACGCGGCCCGTTTTGGTGAGGCCGCCCCGGAGATGCTGGCGAGACTGCGCGCGCTGCTGGACGAGCGCGGCGGCCGCGCCCGATGATCGAGACTGCCGCAAGGAGAGACACCGTGCCAGAGAACACGCCCGTCGCGAGAGTGGAAGCCAACCTGAAGCGCGTCATCCGCGGCAAGCCGGAGAGCATCCGCCTGGTGCTCATCGCGCTGGCGTCG
>CAZFLM010000061.1:0-19259 GCA_964519955.1 uncultured Chthonomonadaceae bacterium
CCCGTCCTGCAGGGTGAGGAGATCTCTGCCGACAAGTACGTCCCACTTGCCGCAGTCGTCGGACCGGATGCGCTCGCGCACATCGTCCTGGTCGATGGTGTCCAGCATGGCTGGGCCCTCCAGTCAGGTTGTCAACGTGCCGGTGCTGGTTCGGGTACGGTCGCCCGCGAACCGGAGCACGCTCAAGGACCAGGATAGGACCCAGAGGCATGGATGGCGATCGGAGTTGCGGGTGGGCAACCAGCTGTCGGCCGCGATGCCAAGGGTCGCGACGTCGGCACAGAAAGCGGCCGCTCTCGGAGGACAAGGCTGGTCCAGTGCAGAAGAACCTACATGGACATCTCCAGGAACCAGCATCGGAGCTTCTGGACTGCCAAACGCCGCAACCACACGATGGGCGGAGGCGTGTACCGTTGTCTCGGACTATCGAAAACCCCATCCTCAACTCCCCATTCGCGGAGCCAGCTCGACACTTCCGCTTCGACCAGGACGGCATCACGTCCGACGTGCTCGAGGGCAGGCGGCGCAGCGAGTACTTCATCCCCGTCGCACGCTCCAAGAAGAAGAGCGGCCAGCTCGTCTTCGACACGGAGTGGACCGCCGACCGCATCGAAGAGAACGAACTCGTGAACCGCCTGCGCCCCCGCATCGACATGTGGCGGGCCGGCGGCTACGCGGGCGTCACGAGTGTCACCGCGCGGCTCCTTGAGCACTGGAACGACCCCGAGCGCTCTCGCCGGCTGTACTTCGCGCAGCGCGAGGCTGCCGAGACGGTCATCTACATCGCTGAGGCCGCCCGCCAGTTCGGCGACGGGTGGATCGAGAACACACTCCGCGAGAAGAACGACACCTCGAACCCGGGGTTGAACCGCATCGCCTGCAAGCTGGCGACCGGGGCTGGCAAGACGGCCGTTATGGCGATGCTGATCGCGTGGCACGCGCTGAACAAGCTGGCGAACCCGCAGGACCCTCGCTTCTCCGACACGTTCCTCATCATCGCACCCGGGATCACGATCCGCGACCGGCTCCGCGTGCTGCTGCCAAACGATCCGGCCACCATCTACCACGCCCTGGACATCGTGCCGGGCGAGATGATGGAGCAGCTTGGTCGCGCGAAGATACTGATCACGAACTACCACGCGTTCGGGCTGCGCGACAAGCTGAACGCGCCGCGGGTCACCAAGGCGGTGCTCAACCCCGGCGAGCCGGACGCGCACAAGGAGACGCCGGACGAGATGGTGCGCCGCGTCTGCCGGCAGTTGGGCACCAAGAAGAACATCGTCGTGATCTCCGACGAGGCGCACCACTGCTACGCGCGCAAGCCCGATGGCGAGGACGTGAAGCTGAGCCGCGAAGAGGGGTTGGAGGCCAAGAAGCGCAACGAGTTGGCCCGCATCTGGCTGCGCGGTATCGAGGCGGTGAAGAAGAAGATCGGCGTCCGCGCGATCTACGACCTGTCGGCGACGCCCTTCTTCCTGCGCGGCTCGGGCTGGCCAGAAGGCACGCTCTTCCCGTGGGTGGTGTCCGACTTCTCGCTGATCGACGCGATCGAGGCCGGCATCGTGAAGGTGCCGCGCGTGCCGGTGCAGGACAACGCGGGCGTGGGCGACATGCCGACCTACCGCGACCTGTGGCTGCGCATCCGCGACGACTTGCCGAAGAAGGGCCGCGGCACTGAGGCGGTTGGCGGCGAGCCGAAGCTGCCTGCCGAGCTGGAAGGCGCGCTCCGCAGCCTCTACTCCAACTACGAGAAGTACTACGGCGAGTGGGCCGCCAACGAGGAGGCCCGCGCCAAAGGGCAGACGCCGCCGGTCTTCATCGTGGTCTGCAACAACACGAACGTGTCGAAGCTGGTGTACGACTGGATTGCCGGCTGGCAAGTGATGGCGCCAGTCGAAGCTTCGAACGTAGATGACTCGGCGACAACTGGAATCGGCCACTGGCTACGGATGGCTGCCGCCACTGCCGGGCTCCGCTGATCGTAGCCATCGAGTTCCCAGGAGGGAATCCTTGTGGACCTGACGATGCACAGCAGCACGTTCCCCGACCTTCGCGACCCACAGGTGCCGCGCGACGCGATCACGAGCCTGCTTGCCGACATGATGACGCCAGCTAGGCGCTCGATCGCCGTACAAGGGGCGCCAGGATCTGGAAGGACAAACCTGCTGGCGCAGTTCGCCAGGTCGCAGGCTGACCGGTCGCTTACGTTCTTCGTGGGCTCATCGATCCAGAACGAGAACCTGCACTACTTCTTGCTCGACATCTGCGCCCAGATGGCTGCCGCACTTGGCAAGGACCCGGCGGCTCTCGACGATCTCGACAGCGACCATCTTGTCCAGGTGTTTCAAACATATCAGCGCGGGCTGAACCAGGAAGCCCGGAAGTCCAAACGTCCATGGTATCTGGTCATCGACGGCATCGACTGGACTGTGGGAGGCTGCGTAGGGGAATGGTTGACCGGCTATGCTCTCCCAGACGTGCCCAGCCACTTCCGTCTTCTGGTGACCTGCCAATCCACGGGGTACCCGCCGTTCCCGCATGACACGTGGCAGATCCTCCCTTTCTCGCGCATGGAAACAGAGCACTACCTCGCCGACCTTGGGCTTGGCAAGGACGCAATGGACCGCATCCACGAGCGAGGGGGCGGGCTGCCTGCGTATCTGGCTGCGATCCGGCAGCAATGGGTGAGCGGATCGGGTATCGACGAGCTTCTCGACAGACTGCCGCGCGAGCTTCGCGGCCTCTTTGGTGTCGCCTGGACGTCCATTGCGACTGCAGACCAGCGCCTTATGCAGTTCCTGCGGACGCTAACGTTCTCCAGGGGCCTGATCGGGCCCAAGACGATAGCCGGCGTCACCGGCGCGTCGGACGTCACCGTTCGAGAGGCGCTGGCCACCATACCGTTTCTGTCTCTCGACCCAGCACGGGACGTGTACCGGTTCGTGCCCGATAGCTATCAGGGCTTCGTTGCAGAAGTGATGGAGGGTTCGCGCCGCGAGGCCGAGGATGAACTCGTCAGATACTACGCGCAGGCACCCTATGATGGAGACGCTGTGCTCCTGTTGCCGACGTACCTGGCAACCCCCGAGCACTACCGGCAGCTCAGCGATCTGCTGACTGAGGACTACGTGGTCGGGGTTCTGGACCAGACGCGCAACATCTGTGGCCTTCGGCGGACGCTGAGACTCGCCACGGAGCAGGCCTTTGCCGCCGGCGAGTACGCCGAGATGCCGCGCTACGTGCTGCTGAGTTCGGCACTACGTACTGCATCCACGCACCCGTCATCGGCCGACGATGTGGAGGCGCTGCTTGAGATTGGTGACACAGCGACAGCGCTGGAGGTCGCCTACCAGGCGATGCTGCCGGAGGATCGCCTACAGCTGCTCGCCAAGGTCGCTGGTCACATGAAGCTCTCTGCAGGTTCAGTGCCCGAAGGGGTCATGTCTGACATCGAGCAGATCGCGGGGAGGATAGATCCATCCTCGGTGCGGGACCGAGTCGTTGAGCTGGCTGCCTCGCTGTTCAATGTGACGCCAAGCACCGCGATCGAGCTTGCCGAAAGGACCGTGGGACCAGAGCAGGAGACGGCGGCACTTGACATGCTACGCGCGACCATCGCCCTAAACGTTACTCCAGCTGCTAACGAACCAGAGAGCGCGGAGTTTCTGCGCGATCGCATCGTTGACAAGGGCATTCGCGACTTCGCTCGGGCTGCGTCGCCGGCTGCACACCGTCTCGCAGCCCATGAGGTCCTGAGCTGGTCGAACAATGTCAATCACACGTCGGGCAGGCTGATGCTACTGGTCTCATGGTGCAACGCCAACCGAGCGGACCCGGACGCCCATCAGGTGGTTAGCCGAGCGCTCGAAGTGATCGCTGCAGATCCAACCTATCCGATTCCGATGAGATGGCTGCGCCAACTGGCCGAGCCACTCGTGAGCTGTGCGCCTGCAGAGACGATACCACTGGTAGCCCGCATCGACATACTGAAGGACACGGCTGTTCGTAAGCCGCATGAGGAGCTTGTTCGTCTGCAGGTGGCTCTAGCGAGGGCCGAGTATCGGTGGGATCCTGACCGCGCCCGCGAGCGTCTCCTAGATGCTCATCTCAGTATCGCTGAGCTTGATGAGGTAGACGCGCGTTGCCACTGCTGGGCGCGCATTGTGACTTCCTGCCGGGAGGTGGACCCCGCGGATTGCCTGGCCATCGAGGCCGAGGCCGTCACACGCCTGCGCTGCGACTACGGCGAGTTGCTGGCCCGCTCTGCAGACCACGGCTTCGTAACGCGGCGCCTGATTCGCACCATCGCAGGTCATGACGTAGAGTGGGCTCTCCAGATGGGGGCCAGCCTGAACATGGCCTACCGCCGTGACCTGGCCACTCGCGATGCCCTCCATGCGTATGTAAGCCGGGCCGGTTCGGGCGCTGACATCGCGGTCATCCAGAAGGCACTCAGCAGGATTGAGGAGCCGGCACTGCGAGAGATCGCGGTCGTCGGGCTGTTCGAGATCGCTGCCGGTACAGATGCTGCGACGCGGTCTCGCCTCGCGCCTGCGCTCTGCGGGATGTTGCCGGCCATTCGCTTGGCGCGCAACCAGGTGTATGCCGCTGCGTTCTGCGTTGAGGCGCTCGTAGGGTCTGGCGACGCGGCGCAGATCGCGCGGGCGTCAGATAGGCTTGAGAGATCAGTCGACGCTGTCGACTCCCCATGGGAACGTCCCTCGCTAGCCCTTGAGGCGGCAGTGATCGTGGGACACGACACTCCCGATCTCGGTAGACGGATGCGAGAACAAGCCCGGGCCGAGCGCTCCGTGTCTGCCCTAGCTGACCCTACCTTTGCTGGCGCATACATGGACAGCCTCCTGCTCGCACTTAGGGCGCTACCGATATCAGGGGCGCCTGACGATGAGCCGTCGGCGGACTTGGACAGCGCTCTGGCATTTATCGACGCCGTCCCATCCGGGGCGGAGCGTGCTCGCCTGTTTGCTGACATCGCGCTGCGGTGCGAGATCGCTGGGCAGCGCAAGCTATTCCTCCGCCTGATGAACGAGCATGTGGTGCCGGCGATCGACGACTGCAAGGACCCCGGCGCACGATGGCGCGGGCTGCGCTCAGCGTCCGCAGCCATATTTGAGTGGGATAGCACCTGGGCCATGGAGCGGCTTGCCGAGCTACCGTCAGCGGCAAGGGACGCGGCACTTCTGGCGATTGTAGAGTATCTGATCAGCGGCAGGCCTCCGGAGGATGTCTGCGACATCTCGGCGATGCGGGTGGCGATCGAGCCGCGGTGCGCGAGGCGGGTGTGCTCGGTCCTCGAACACATATCAGCGGACAGCTGCTTGCACACCGGTATGAGGCTGCTCGTTCAGAACATGGTGAGGCCTCAGGGGGCCAGTGCGAGCGGCGAGTGCTGTCCGACCTTCATCGAGCGTGATGTCCTCGAGATCGCTGAGAGCCTGGCGCATCTCGTGGCATCCAAGCTCCCGGACGCTCGGAACATCCAACACGACGGATACGTCATTGCTGGTCTCGCGCTGGTGGAGCGGCTCCGCGCCACAGCTCGGTCTCGGTCACAGCATGCCCCCCAATGGCATGATCTGTACCAGCGGGCTTGCGCCATCCCAAACCCCGCCGATCGGACGCTCGTCCTCGCCCTGGTCGCCGCCTGCGCGTTCCCGAGCAACCGGAACCAGGCACACTCGATGCTGCGCCGGGCCGAGGAGACGCTACAGGAGATCGGCAATGCTGCGGATCGCGTGGCGCGGTTGTACGAGGTGGCTGACGCATGGCACGATGCCAACGACGACGAGGCAGCCAAGGTCCTCCTGAGTCAGGCAGTCCAGCTACTCGAGGGCATTCAGGTACAACCCAAGCTGGACTGGTTTCGCGGCAAGATCCTAGAACTGGCTCACCAGGTTGACCCGGAGTTCGCATCGAGCCTGGCGCCGATGATCGAGAACCCACTTCGCGAGCATCGCGCCAGACTCGACCTAGCCAGCCATGACTTAGCCGCAAACCCGCACAGAGCGGACTCACCCCGCCTAGTGTCCCACGACGACCTGGAGCAAGCGATCGCGTTCGCCTCGGGACGTCTCCTGACCCGGCTATACGCCGGTGGTCGCGTCGCGGGCACTGGCAAGGAGGTCGCCGGGTGGCTTCATGAAGTACGCGACTCATGCTTTGATACCGCGCATCCGGTGGCGGCCTGGGTGATCCAGAATGCCATCGAGAGCCACGCCAGCCCTACGGCGAGGCGTCAGCTATTCCGAGACCTACTCTGGGCGACACGGGCCTGCCTGGCGATGGGCGAGAAGGTGTTGGGGTTGCGGAGCCAGAGCCTGCCAGCCCTGGACAAGACGATGCCAGAGGGGATCCGACTCATCAGGGCTGGCAGGCGCAATGAAGCCCTCTCCACCGTAGAGGACTGGTTGCGCCGGTGCGCATCAGGTTATGTCAAGGTCTACGATCCGTACTTCCGGCCCGAGGACCTCGGGGTGTTGCGAGCGATTCCTGGGGACTGTCAGGTCTTCGTCTTGACATCATGGAAGGCACAGAGAGGGGTCTCTCCAGGAGACAGGTCGGTGCGCACGCGCTTCAACCAACGCTGGAGGGAGATCGAGGGCTCCAAGCCAGCGGAGGTCCATGTGGTTGTAGTAGGCACCAGATCCGGAACCACCCCCATGCACAGTCGCTTTGTTCTGACCTGCGATCAGGGGCTGCGGCTTGGGTCGTCTGTGAATGGCATAGGGCTCACGGACACTGACATCGGCGTTCTCAAGGCCGAGGAGGCCGCGAGTGTGGAGACAGCGTTTGTGAACCCACTTCTGGTGAAGCAGGTACGCGAACACGGTGGCGAGGACCTTGTATCGTGCACGTTCATGCTTGACTCCGACTAGCGGTTGTGTGGGCTATGCCGCCACTACGGGTGGCGACTTGTCGGCGATCAGCAATACGGGCTCGGCGGCACATGCCCAGCTAGTAACTCGACCTGCTGGCGGTCTGCGGCTTCTCGTTCGACGGCTACGTGAGCGAGGAGGCGATGCAGATCGGCGACCTGACGGTGCTCCCGGTCCGCATGAACAACGACCTGAGCATGGGCGATGAGCTGCTGAAGAAGACCGGCGCAGGCAACCTGTTCATGGTCTTCGGCGAGCCGGACGTGCGTGTCGAGACGCAGCCCGACGGCCAAGTGACGGTGACCGTGCTTGGCCTCGACGTGTACGACCCAACCACCGGGCAGATGCGCAGCGGCTCGACGGACGATCTGGCGGTGTGGTTCATCGACACGAACTACAACGGGGAGAGCTTCTTCGTGCGCCATGCCTACTTCCTCGGCGGCGACGATCCCTACGCCAAGCTGAAGCGCGCGCTGCGTGCGGAGATCAACGAGGAAGCCTGGTCAGCGCTGTACCGCACGCAGAGCCTACCGTTCGCGCGGCCGGAGACGGGCAAGATCGCCGTGAAGGTGATTAACCACTACGGCGACGAGGTGATGAAGGTGTATGGGGTTGGGTGAGGTGAGCGTATCGTCGGCATCCGCATTGGGGAGCCGCCTGGTTGAAGGTGGCGCCAGCGCCCTCGAACTGCTCTCTGGGGCCTTTGATCTGGTTGTGGCGCCCTTACCCGAAAGGGCGCAAGGCATTGTAACGCCGGAGGCATTGGCCTGCGTCCTGCGGCCCCATTTGGCGTATGCTGGTGACCCCATCTTCTCCGACGCGGAGATGCTTCTCAATGGCGAACTGGCACCAGTCGTTGGCGCCCTCAGGAAGGTGGGACTTGGCCTGTACGGCCACCTTCTGCCACCGGTGCCTGGTGGCTCGGGGCAGGATGCCGTGCCGCGACTGGTGATCGATGTGCGTGATCTGCCGGAACCAACGAGGGGTCTGGTGTTCAGGAAGCTCGGAGATGCCGTGCGAGTGCTTGACCCGGACCACTTCGTGTGGTGGGACCACATAGAACTGGGGCACGTCATGGGTCTGAAGCACGAACTGGAGACTGCGCCAAACGAACGGGCGATCCATGCGTTCCTGGTCGAGCATCCCGTCCTCCTGGTTCAGTCGTTCACCGCCGGGCATGGGCGCTGGGTCTACCCGCGGTCGTGGTTGGGCAAGGACCATGAGATCGACTTCCTGGTGGCAACGCAGAACTCGATGGGTTACGAGTGGACCACCATCGAGCTTGAGGCACACAACGAGAGCCCGTTCACCAAGGCGGGGCGCCCGACCGCGAGGCTGAACGAGGCGATCGACCAAGTCCGGAGTGGCAGGCGTGGCTGGGACGGAACCTAGACAATGCGCGCCGCCCGAAGACAGATGCGGGCCTCGGCCTCCTAGACATCACCGCCAGATGCCATTCCGTGGTGCTCATGGGACGGGAGACCGACTATCCTCGATCCCGCGACGAGTGGCGCAGGAACTTGCGCGACGAGGGAATTGAAGTGCACTCGTTTGATTGGCTGTTGCGGGAGGCGCTCCTCCGGGTAGAGAGCCTCCAGCGCGTGCCGCCCAGGTTGGACCATCTGGCCCAGTTGTAGGGCCCGCACATGGATCGGTGTCAGGAGTGCGCAGATGGACCGGCCAACAATCGGGGTATCGGCTCTACGGACGACCTGGCCGTGTGGTTCATCGACACTGACTACAACGGGCGAACCTCCTTCCTTCGGTCTGCATACTTCGTCGGTGGCGACGATCCGAACGCGAAGCTGAAGCGCGCGCTGCGGGCCGAGATCAACTAGGAAGCCTGGTTGGCGCTGTACCGCACGTAGAGCCTGCCGTTGGCGCCCCCGGAGACGGGCAATATCGCTGTGAAGGTGATCAACCATTGCGGCGACGAAGTGGCATCGCTGCGTGGGGGCTCGATGAGGGACGCGACTGTGGGGCACGTTCCGCCCGATGCCGCCGACGCCGGGCGGGTTGCCTCAGCCCATCGCCCGTCTGCTAACATTTCTGCTAACATACTGGGCGGGAAGAAGCGGGACCAGACGACAGAGGCCGGCACTTTGGGGGACATCCTCAGCACGACGCGAGATCAGAATGCGCCATCTGGGACCTCGCGGGACGCTCCCACCTATCTTGAAAACGGGTAGGCGATGAGCCTCGCGGGTTCGAATCCCGCCCTCTCCGCCAACGCGTGCGGCAGGAAGCGGCCCCTGGTCGCTTCCTGTTTGGCATTCAACCTCAGGCGCCGTCCGATGCCTCCTGATGAAAGGCCCTCCCATGCCATCCGACTACGACCCCAACGTGTGGCCGCCGCCACCTCCGCGACACGAGTCGCCGCCGTCGAACCCGCGCGCGCCCCGTACGGGGTTCCCGCCGCGCCTGCACGACTGCGTGCGCTACCCGCTGACCACGGCGGTGTGCATGGCGGCCATCGCGACGACGCTGGCCTGGCACCTGAAGGTGGGCATCGACTGGGCGTTCATGGACTCCCGCGCCTGGCACGGCGAGCCCTGGCGCCTGGTGACCTCGGCGCTGCCCCACGGCGGGCCGTTCCACCTGCTCTTCAACCTGGCCTGGACATGGGCGCTCGGCATCTGGCTCGAGCGGGAGCTGGGCACGCTGCGCTACGCCGGCATCCTGCTGCTGCTGGCTGCCGGCTCGGCGGCGGCCGACTTTGCGCTCGAGTCGGGCGGCGTCGGGCTCTCGGGGGTTGGCTACGGTCTCTGCTTCCTGCTCTGGGTGCTGCAGAAGCGCGACTCCCGGTTCCGTGGGGCGGTCGATCTGGGCACCGTCAAGCTGTTCGCCTACTGGTTCGTCCTGTGCATCGTGCTGACGGAGTTGAACATCTGGCAGATCGCCAACGTGGCGCACGCGTCCGGGGCCGTGCTGGGAGCGCTGCTCGGGGTGGCGATGGGCGCGCGCGGTGGGCAGCGCCTGGCGGCGTGGGCGGGGCTCGGCGGCGTTCTGGCGCTGACAGTGGTAGGCAGCACCGTGGCGCGGCCGTACGTGAACTTCGGCGGCGGCGCGGCGCACGAGGTGGCGAACGCGGCATTGCGCGAGATGGAGGCAGGCCGCTACGATCGCGGCGCCAAGCTGCTGCGCCAGGCCGTGGAGCAGAACCCCAAGATGGACTGGGCGTGGTACGACCTGGCGATCGCCGAGGCGCGCCTCGACCGGACCGATGCCGCCATCGACGCGCTGCGCAAGAGCCTGGCGCTGGACGGCGATCAGCCCGAGGCGAAGCGGCTCCTGGCGCAGGAGCTGACCACGAAGGGCGCCGCGCTCCACGAGGCCGGCGACGAGCGCGGGGCGGAGAAGCACTACCGCGAGGCGGTCGCGCTGGACGATCAGGTCGCTGAAGCCTGGTACAACCTCGGCTCGATCTACGAGGAGCGCGGGCAGAAGGTCGACGCGCGGACCGCGTACAACAAGGCGATGCAGATCGATCCGAGCAACAAGGACTACCGCGACGCCGACGAGCGAATGGCGAGGTAGGTGCGGGGCAGGAACGCGAGTGCGAGTGTGCCCCGGCTACGGAGCGCCCCGTGGGGTGTCTGGCTGCTCCGCGGGCCGCGCGGGCAACTGGAGGACGAACTCCGCTCCCTCGCCGGGCTCGCTCGCCACGGTCAGCTCGCCCCCATGCGCGACGGCGATGGCTCGCGCGATAGCCAGTCCCAGGCCTGCCCCGCCGGAGCGCCGCGCCCTGGCAGGATCGGCACGGTAGAAGCGCTCGAAGATGGCTGAGCGCAGTTCCAGCGCGATGCCCGGCCCGCTGTCCCGCACAGTGATCCGCGCATTGCCGTCTGCCATGCCCACGCCGATGCGCACGGCGGAGCCTGCCGGCGAGTAGCGCAGCGCGTTGTCCAGGAGGTTGTCGACCACCTGGCGCAGGCGGTCGGCGTCTCCGGTGACGCTGACTTCTTCGGCCGCGTCCACGATCAGCTCGATGCCGGCATCGCGCGCGCGCTGCGCGCACGCGGCCGCCGCCTCCCGCGCGACTCCGTCCAGCCTCACCTCGCCTCCCCCGACGACGAGCTGCCCCGCATCGGCCCTCGACAGCGTGAGTAAGTCCGCCACGAGCCTTGACAGCCGATCGACCTCGCTCAGCGTCACCTGGAGCGTGTCGCGGCACTCGTCGGCCGTGCGCGGACGGCGCAGCGCCACCTCGACAGTGCCGCGCAGGTTGGAGAGCCGCGTGCGCAGCTCGTGGGACGCATCGGCCACGAAGCGGCGCTGATCGCGAAACGCTGCGTCAAGGCGCGTGAGCATCTCGTTGAGGACGGCCGTGACGTGGCGCAACTCCTCGTCCGGCGACACGTCCGGGATGCGCGCGGCCAGGTTGTGCTCCCCCACCGCGCGCGAGGCCGCGGCGATCCGGCTGAGCGGCCGGGTGAGCCTGCTGGCGAGCCGGCCCGACGCCCAGGCTGCTAGCGCACCGGTGGCGACGAGGGCCGCCAGGATGACTCCGAGCAGAGAGCGCAGTGAGCGGTGCATCGGCTCCTGCGAGATGGCGATGATCGCGACGAGGGGGCGGCCCTGCCGGTCTCGCAGCGGGTAGTAGATGGCGCGGCACGGGGCTCCCGCTAAGCGAGTATCGACGAACGAGAGAGAGCCCGCGCGGGCCATGGCGGCATGGCGAGGATCGGACTCCAGGTTCTGCCCATGCTCCAGGTTGGCCGTGCGCGCGACGATCTTGCCCGCTCGGTCCTCTATCTGCACGAACTCCTCGTAGCCGGAGCCTCCGGGCAGCGCCAGGTGGGCGGGGGGCCCCTTGGGCAGGTCGATGCCGCCGGCGGGCTCGTGGAAGGCGGCGGCGATCTGGGTGCGGGCGATGCTGAGGAGGGCGTCGTCGAGGTTGGCCTGCAGGGCGCGGCTGGCGCCCAGATACACGACGAGGCCGGTGGCGGTCAGCACGCCGATGGCCAGGAGCGCCGTGCTGGCCATCAGGCGCGCCCGGAAGGTCGGTGGGTTCCCGCCGAGAGCGCGCATCAGCAGCGCCTAGCCGGCCGCGTTGAGGACAAAGCCTGCGCCTCGCACAGTCTCGATGACATCCGGATCGCGCCCGAGCTCATTCCGCAGGTAGCGGATGTAGACATCCACGACGTTCGAGTCCGGGGCCGCGCCGCTCTCCCACACGTGCTCCCACAGCTCGGTGCGGCTGACGACCTTGCCGGCGTTGCGCGCCAGGTACTCGATGAGCCCGTACTCCCGGGCGGTGAGCGGCAGAGGCACGCCGTCCCGCGTCACCCGACGGCGGTTCGTGTCGATGCAGAGCGATCCGAGCGACAGGATCGCCGGGCTGAGCGGTAGGCGGCTGCGCCTGAGCAGCGCGCGCAGCCTGGCGACCAACTCGTCGAACGAGAACGGCTTGACGAGGTAGTCGTCGCCGCCCAACTCCAGGCCGCACACGCGGTCGCTGATCTCGTCCCTCGCGGTCAGGAAGAGAATGGCGACCGTGAGCCCGTCCGCCCGCCAGCGTCGGCACAGCGAGTACCCGTCCTCGCCGGGCAGCATGACGTCGAGCAGGATCGCGTCGTACTCGTTCACCGCGACGGCCTCATCGGCGGACGGGCCGGTGTCGGCGACATCGACCGCGAACCCCTCCTCCGAGAGCCCGCGACGCAGGAAGGCTGCCGTAGGCTCTTCATCCTCGACCACCAGGATCTTCATGCCTCCATCCTGGCACAGCCCAGATGAGAGCACGATGAGTGGCGGGCTCTGCGTGCGGAGGGCCGCGGCCCGGCGGCCTCTCATCGTCCTCTCATCGTTCCTCCTGTATGCTGGGAGCATTCCGCACCTTGGAGGAAGCGAAGATGCAGTGCCCAGTGTGCAGCGTCGATCTCGTGATGGCGGATCGGTCTGGGATCGAGATCGACTACTGCCCGAAGTGCCGCGGGGTCTGGCTGGATCGCGGCGAACTCGACAAGATCATCGAGCGCTCGAATGCGATGACAGATCAGGCGCCCATGGGCCAGCGCGGCGCCATGCCTGTTGCTCCGTCCTACGGGCAGTTCGCGCCGCGGCACGATGACGACCACGACCGTGGCCACGGCGACGATGACCGGCGCCACTCGGAGCATGGGTGGGGCCGGCGCAGGCGCGGCGGGTGGCTCGGTGGCATATTCGGCGACGACTGACGAGGCAGGCAGCACCGTGACGACACCCGATTGTGCGGTCACTGAGAAGTGCCGGGTCGCGCTCACGTCCGTGGGCGCGGCCGTGGTGCTGACAGGCACGAAGCTGGCGGTGGGCCTCGCCACGGGCAGCCTTGGTCTGCTGTCGGAGGCGGCGCACTCGGGGCTCGACCTGGTGGCCGCCGCGATCACCTACGCGGCCGTCCGCGTGTCGGGCAAACCGCCGGACGCGGAGCATCGCTACGGGCACGGCAAGGTAGAGAACCTCTCGGCGCTCGTGGAGACGCTGCTCCTGCTCGTTACCTGCGTCTGGATCATGCGGGAGGCCGTGTCGAGGCTGTTCTTCCGCGAGGTGGAGGTGGAGGCCACCGCCTGGTCGTTCGTCGTCATCCTCACCTCGATCGTCATCGACGTCTCCCGGTCGCGCGCTCTGATGCGGGTCGCGCGCAAGCACAACAGCCAGGCTCTCGAGGCCGATGCCCTCCACTTCAGCACGGACGTCTGGAGTTCGGCGGTCGTGCTCCTCGGCCTGGTGTGCGTGGCCGTGGGCGCCGCCCTGCCGCAGTACCGATGGCTGGAGCGCGCCGACGCCATAGCTGCCCTCGCCGTCGCGCTGATCGTGATCCATGTGGGCGTGATGCTCGGAAAGCGCGCCATCGACGCCCTGCTGGATCGCGCCCCGTCCGGCGCAACGGCCGAGGTAGAGCGCATCGCGCGAAGCGTGGAGGGGGTGCAGGCCTGCACGCAGGTCCGAGTGCGCGAGTCCGGCCACCTGACGTTTGTGGACCTCGTGATATCGATCAACCGCCGAGTGCCGTTCGAGGACAGCCACGCCATCAGCACCGCGGTCGAGGAGCGAGTGCGGGCAGCCATGCCGGAGGCCGATGTGCTCGTGCATGCCGAGCCGACCCTTGGTCCGCGCAGGCGACACTCCGCGCACACCGGTGGCAACGCGAGCGGGCACCAGAAGAGGGAGACGCCGTGAAGGAACTGAGCGAAGGACTGAGCCTGGGGCAGAAGGTCTTGGGGGTGGATGGCCGGCTGGCCCCTCTGGGCGAAGATCGCAGCGATCGTGCTGTTCGCAGTCGTGGGCCTCGCGGTGCTGCGCGGGCTACAGGGCGAGGGTGGCGACTGACCGGTACCCGCGCCTACGGCGAGGGCCCCAGATGCCCCCGCGCGTACGCCCACCGGTCCCTTGGCGCCGCCTGCCCAGACAGCTCCCCGCCGGTGCCGGGCACGGGGATGCGGATCGGCGTGCGCAGCTCGATGGGCGAGTCCGCCGGGCTGTCGCCGCCGGGGCCGCGGTCGATGGCGGGAACGATGCGGGCGGAGACGAGGGCGAGGACCGCCGCGGCAACCACGATGCGGTAGGCGACGAAGCAGTAAGTGCTGTGGCTCCGCAGGAAGCCCATGAACCAGTGGATGGAGGCTAAGCCCACGATGAACGCGATGGCGGTGGCCACGAGGAGCGGACCGATCTCGGTGGCGGCGATCTGAGAGCGCTCATCCCAGCACTCCTTCAGGCCGGCGGCGAAGGCGGCGGGAAGGCTAAGCAGGAACGAGAAGCGCGCCGCCGTGGAGCGTTCGAGCCCCAGCAGCAGCGCGGCGGTCATGGTGGTGCCGGAGCGAGAGGCGCCCGGGATGAGCGCAAAGGCCTGCCCGATGCCCACGATGAGCCCATCCATCAGCGTCAGCGTGCCCATCGCGCGGGCTGCCTTGTACCGGGCCTCGGCCAACGCAAGCAGAAGCGCGAAGCCCGCCATGCTGCCCGCCACCACGTAGAGGGAGCGCCACTCCACCTCGATGCTGTGCTTCAGCAGCACGCCGCAGACGAGTATGGGCAGCGTGCCCAGGCCGATGGGCACCAGAAGCCGCCGATCCACGCCGACCTCGGACCGCCCCCTCCCAAGCAGGGCGACCAGGTCGCGGCGGAAGTAGACGAGCGCGGCGAGGACCGTGCCCCACTGCACGATGGCGGTGAACGCGGCGCCCGGATCGGACCAGCCCAGCAGGACCGGCACCACTCGCAGGTGCGCCGTGCTGCTGATCGGCAGCCACTCGGTCACTCCCTGCACAAAGCCCAGCAGTATGGCTTCGACGTAGCCCACCCGAATCCCCTTCTGAACTGAACCGAACAGCCACATATGCAAACTGGGCCGCGCACCGCGCGGCCCAGTCGTTCCGCTCCCCTACAACAGCCGCTTCTTGACCGTGGTGCCCTTCGGGCTGTCGGCCACCTCGTAGCCCATGTCGATGAGCTGGTTGCGCAGGGCGTCTGATCTGGCCCAGTCCTTCGCCTTGCGGGCCGCATCACGCTCGCTCACGAGGGCCTGCACGTCGGCGGGGATCTCCTCCTCGACCGGCTGCGAGCGCTTCTCGATGTCCAGCCCGAGCACCGCGTCGAACTCCAGCCAGAGGCGGCGGCTGCCATGGCGGTTCAGCAGGCCCACCACCTGCGGCATGTTGAGGTCGTCGTTCAGCGCGGCCAGGACCTCCGCTCGCGCCTCGGCATAGCGCGCGTCGTCCGCGAGCGGGTCGGCATCCGTCCGCATGGTGTAGACGCGGCGCAGACCGGTCTGCGCGGCCTCCAGGTTGTCGAAGGAGAAGCGCAGCTCCGAGCGGTAGTGCGCCTGGAGGCACAGGTAGCGGTAGGCCAGCGGGTCGAAGCCGCGATCAGCCAGGACCTTGACGGTGAGGAAGTTGTCGAGCGACTTGGACATCTTCTCGACGCCCTCCGCCTCGCCGGACGCTGCCTGCTTGACGATGTTCAGGAACTCGCCGTGCAGCCAGCAGCGGGCGAACTGCTTGCCCGTGGCGCACTCGCTCTGGGCAACCTCGTTGGTGTGGTGCACCGTGATGTGGTCGACGCCGCCGCAGTGGATGTCGAACGAGTCGCCCAGGTACTTCATGCTCATGGCCGAGCACTCGATGTGCCACCCCGGATAGCCGGGGCCCCACGGGCTGTCCCACTGCATGATGTGGCGCGGGCGATTGGTGAACCAGAGCACGAAGTCGTTCGGGTGCCGCTTCTCGTCCTGCTGCTGGACGCGGCCCCCTGCGCCCGCCTGCAGTCCGCCCAGGTCGAGCCGCGCGAACTCGGAGTAGCGCGCGAACTTGGACGTGTCGAAGTAGACCGCGTCGGGCGTGATGTAGCCGTAGCCGTTCGCCAGGATGCGCTCGGTGAGGGCGATCATCTCGGCGACGTGCTCGGTGGCGCGGCAGATGACCTCGGGGCGCTCGATGTTGAGCTTGGCCATGTCCTCGAGCCAGGCGTTCTCGTACTTGCGCGCCAACTCCCAGACGTCGAGCCCCTCGCGGCGGGCGCCGGCCTCCATCTTGTCCTCGCCCTCGTCCGCGTCCGACTCCAGGTGGCCCACGTCGGTGATGTTCATGACGTGGGTGACCTTGAAGCCGTTGAACCGCAGCGCGCGGCGCAGCACGTCCTCGAAGATGTAGGTGCGCAGATTGCCGATGTGCGCGAAGTTGTAGACGGTGGGACCGCAGCAGTACATGCGGGCAGTGCCCGGCTCGATCGGTACGAACTCCTCTTTGGAGCGCGAGAGCGTGTTGTAGAGTTGCATGTGTGTGCCTTCCCCGGCGTCATTCCGTGCGCGCGGCACGGTGCATCTCATCCAAGAACAGCGCCTGCTGCAGCCAGCCCGAGTACGGGCCGAACCGGTCGCGGAAGCGGTCGCCCAGTTCGCGGTAGGTCTTCGCGGTCAGCGAGCGCCCCGCCAGATCGGGCGCTACGAGCGAGACCGCGGCTCGGTGCACGTGGGTGTCCAGCGGCACCGCCTCGTCATGGCCCAGGCCGAACAGGCCAATGCAGTCGGCGATCTTCGGGCCGATGCCAGGCAGGCCGGCAAGGGCCTTGCGGGCCTCAACGTACTCGCCCTCGGCAAGCTCGGCCAGCCACCCGCCGCCCTCAGCGGCCAGCGCTCGCGCCAGGAGCGGCACGCGCGGGGCTCGGAAGCCCCACAGGTCCGCGCGCAACAGACCCTCGTCGGCCTCGGCCAGCGCGTCGATCGTCGGGAACGCGCATACGCTGACGCCATCCACCTCGGCGATGGGCTTCCCATAGCGCTGCGCCAATGCCGACACGGAGCGCGAGACCTTCTTGACCGTGTTCACGCAGGCGCACACGAAGGCGAAGAATGCCTCGACGGGCTCCTGGCGCAGCACCCTCAGGCCGGGCCATCGCTCCAGCGCCGGCGCCATGCGCCCATCGCGCCGCACCCAGTCGCCGCAGAGCGCGTCCAGGTCCACATCCAGCGCCAGGTAGCGCGCCACCACGTCCCAGCGGTCCGGCTCTGGAAAGGTCTGCCAGTGGAAGCCGTCCTCGCCGGGCCGCAGGCGGAGCGCCACGTCGCCGATCGCGCCGACCCAGTCGCCGGATGCGCCTTGCCGCCAGCGGAAGGCCTGCCCGCTGCACAGGGTGAGCGCCAAATCGAGCGACCGCGCGGGCACGGCAGCCCAGCGCAGGGTGGGATCGGCCATAGGTAGAGGGGAGTATACTGCCGCGAGCCGGAGAGCGTCAAGGAAAGGAGTCACAGAGGCGCAGGGCGGAGCGGCGGTGGCGACGGAGCGCCACCCTCCAGGGGTGCCGAGACTGTGCCCATCCCACCGAAGCGTCCTACGGGACGGGCAGGGCCGCCCATCCCACCGCGGCGTCCTTACCGGACGGGCAGGGACGCCCATCCCACCGCGGCTCTCTGCCGGGCGCGAAGACACGGCCCGCCTATGCAGGGCTAGGGCTTGCCGTGTTGGGCCAGCAGCTCGCGGGCGCGGTCTAGCTGGATCGGGAAGAGATCGCGCGGGACGCCTGCGGGGCCAAGGGCCCCAACGACGATGAAGCGGGCGCACTGGGAGTGATCGCCGCGGCAGTACCAGCGGTTGTAGGTCTCACTGGTGGCAGGCATCGCTTCCATGCGGTCGCTGAAGAAGATGCAACTGGGCAGGTACTCGCAGTCCGGCATCGGCCCCCTCGACGAATTGAACGCTCGTCTCGTCCCGGAGCCGGCTAGGACATTGTCGGTCGCTCGCCGCGACCCAGCAAGGGTCCGCACGCACGCCAAACTACCTGATCTGCTCAGTACCCCAGCGCGTTGAGCACCGCCTCGCGCGTCGGCGGCACGGTGATGGTCGACGCCTGGGCCTCCGAGACGGCGGTCTGCGGGTCCTTCAGGCCATGGCCTGTGAGCGTCGCGACGACCGAGCACGGCCGGGTGAAGAAGCCCTGCGACGCGAGTTTGCGGAGGCCGGCGATGGGCGCCGCGGAGGCCGGCTCGCAGAAGACGCCCTCCTGCGCGGCGGCCATGCGGTAGGCCTCCAGGATCTCCTCGTCGGTAACGGCCGCGATGAGCCCGCCGGAGTCGTCGCGGGCCGCCACCGCGCAGTCCCAGCTCGCGGGGTTGCCGATGCGGATGGCGGTCGCCACGGTCTCCGGGTTCGGCACGGGCGCACCGGTGATGAACGGCGCCGCGCCGGCCGCCTGGAAGCCGAGCATCTTCGGCAGCGTGGAGGACCTGCCGAGCGCCTGGTACTCGCGGTAACCCATCCAGTAGGCGGTGATGTTGCCGGCGTTGCCCACGGGGAGCGCATGGTAGTCCGGCGCGGAGCCGAGCGCATCGACGATCTCGAACGCGGCGGTCTTCTGGCCCTGCAGGCGGTATGGGTTCAGCGAGTTCACCATCGCGATGGGGTAGTCGCGCGTCACCTCGCGCACGATCGCGAGGGCGTCGTCGAAGTTCCCCTGGATGGCGAGCACCTTCGCGCCGTGCATGAGGGCCTGGGCCAGCTTGCCGAGCGCGATCTTGCCGCCGGGAATGAGCACCTGGCACGCGATGCCGGCTCGCGCCGCGTAGGCCGCTGCCGAAGCCGACGTGTTGCCCGTCGAGGCGCACATGACGACGCGCCTCCCCTCCTCCACCGCCTTGCTGACGGCGAGGGTCATGCCCCGGTCCTTGAAGGACCCGGTCGGGTTCAGCCCCTCGTACTTCAGGTACAGCGTGAGGTGGGGCGAGATGGCGGCCGCGAGGCGAGGCGCGGCCAGGAGCGGCGTGCCGCCCTCGTCGAGGGTGATAACGGGCGTGGCCTCGGTGATGGGCAGGTACTCGCGATAGCGTTCGATGATTCCGGCGGACATGACAGATACCTCTTGGTCCTACTGGACGGGCACGGAGGCCCA
>CAZFLM010000061.1:19359-41334 GCA_964519955.1 uncultured Chthonomonadaceae bacterium
TCCTACCGAAACGCGCTGCGGGACGCGGTGGCGACGGAGCGCCACCCTCCCTGGGTTGTACTGGACGGGCGCGGAGGCCCATCCTACCGAAACGCGCTGCGGGACGCGGTGGCGACGGAGCGCCACCCTCCCTGGGCTGTACGGGACGGGCACGGAGGCCCATCCTGCCGCAGTGCTCACATGGTACCCGGCGGACGCGAAGGGGCGGCATTCCGCAATCGGCGGCGGGACTGGAGGAACCACCTCGCGGGCCGGAGAACAGGGCGGCACAGAACGCTCCCGTTCCGGAACTCCCGAAGGAGGATCGTCGTGCCAGCGAAACTGCGCCTTGGTATTATCGGCTGCGGAGGCATTTGCGCAGCACACCTCAAGGGCCTCGCGCCCATGAAAGACCTCGAGATCGTCGCCATGGCGGACCCGCAGAAGCCGCACATGGACGCTCGTATTGCCGAGCTGAAGGCCATCAATCCCGACGCGAAGCCGAAGACGTTCACGGACGGCGTCCAGATGATCAACGAGGTCGGCCCCGACGTCGTCTACATCATGATCCCGCCGTTCGCGCACGGCCCGATGGAGAAGGCCTGCATCGAGAAGAAGATCCCCTTCTTCACCGAGAAGCCGATGGCCCTGGACATGGGCTTCGTGAGGAAGCTCGCGGCGGAGGTCGAGGACGCCGGCCTGCTGACCTGCGTTGGCTACATGAACCGCTATCGCAAGGGCGTGCAGAAGGCGCGCGAGCTATTCGCCAAGGACCCGGCCGCCCTGGTCATGGGCGGATGGATCGGCGGATCGCCCAACCCGCAGCCCACCGACACCGGCGGAGGCTCCTGGTGGGGCGTGATGGCGAAGAGCGGCGGCCAGGCTGTCGAGCAGTGCACGCACACCTTCGACCTGGTCCGCTACATCTGCGGCGAGGCAGTCGAGGTGTTCGCGCACGCAGCCACAGGCTTCAACGTCGGCCTCTACAACTACGACGTCCATGACGCCAGCCTGGTGAACATCAAGCTGAAGACCGGCGGCATCGTGAACCTGCATTCCGCCTGCATGGCGAACGCTGGCGGCGGCAATGTGATCCTGAACATCTTCGGCCACGACACGACGGCCATGTTCACGGGCTGGGAGCACAGCGTCAAGATCATGCAGGTGGGCAAGGACCCGGTGGAGATACCGGGAGAGGGCGATGTCTTCGTCCTCGAGGACACGGCATTCCTGAACGCCGTTCGGACAGGCGATGGTTCGGGCATCCAGTGCCAGTACGCCGACGGCCTGAAGTCGCTCGAGCTGGGCCTGGCCGCGAACGAGTCGATGGCGACCGGCAAGCCGGTGGCGATTAAGGGGTAGGCGGCACGGTTCGGAGCCGCACGGGGCGCCGAACCGGCGCCCCGTGCGGCCAGTTGGCGCCCCAGACAGACCGAGCAGGAGGCAACGATGGCTCATAGGGCTGAGATCGCCCAAGTTCGAGCCTGGGTCAGAGCGACGGTGATGCTGTTCCTACTGGCGGGAGCGACCCCGACTGCCGTCTGCCAGCGCGCGTCGGCACGGCAGTGGGACCGCAAGCTCACGGCGACCAGTATGACGATCACCTTTCGGGAGGCTGACTTCCCGCCGGACATCCGCCGGTGGTACCGCGAGACTGGAGGGTGGGAGTTCCCATTCCCGGTCACGTCCCCGTACTACAGCCACGCCTACTGCGTCGACAACCTCGCCCGATGGGAGGAGCGCACCGACAGCGCCGGCAACCGGTGGCTGAAGTTGCTCGTGAAGGATGTCGAGCAGCCGATGCACATCACAGTCATCACCGAGAACCGGGAGGCGCAGATTGACGTCTCCGCCTTCTCGTGGGAGACCTACTCGGTGCCACCGAGGCACCGCCCCTACCTCGGCAAGACGGAGAACTGCGACCCGACACTTGGGGGAGCGCAACGGATGGCGTCTCCGCTCAAAGCTACCACGCTGGAGCAGACCCTGCGCAACGTGTGGGCGTGGACCAACACGATCCACTACGGCGACTCGGGCGTACCGAACGGCGATCTGCGCCGTCCCGTTTCTGAGGACGCCCTCAACAACGGCAAGGGCGTCTGCCTGCACCAGGCGACGGCCACCGTGGCGCTCCTCCGAGCAATGGGCCTGGCAGCCAGAGCAGTCCGTGGCCACAGCCACTCCTGGTGCGAGGTGTGGTTGCCGCGCGTCGGCTGGCACATCATCCAACAGAACGTACCGCTCGCCCGAGCCGGGTGGCTCGACGGCTACCTAGCCGAGCCGATTGACGATAGCTCGATGAGCCCTCTGCTGCGCTGGAAGATCTCGAACCACTGGTACACCGCGCAGTTCCTCGACTTCTACCTGTCGTTCCACACGACCCCAAAGACCGACGTCCCGACGCCCGATGGCTATGAGCCCATTCTGCGGCTCGCAGCCCGGCACCAACCGCCGGGCGCCACCCTGATCGGCCCGAAGCCGACAGCCGAGTCCGACGAGCTGAAGGATCTCTCCGCCTACGAGCGTGGGCAGGTCAGCGAGGGCCGCCCTTCTCTGTCGCCGGACCTCGCCGGCTGGAGGCTCGTCTCAGGCGACATGCCCGTGGTGCAGGCCGACGCGGCCGGCAGCTACCTGACCACGCGGCACCCCACGCTCGGCGCCACCGCCACCTGCGAGCTGCAATCGCCGCCTTTCACCATCGCCGGCGACACGCTGACGGTCGAGGTCGCGGGCGCCGACGCGAAAGACGCTCAGGGCGAGCCGACCTGCTGCGTGGGGCTGATCGTAGACGATGCGACAGTGCTCAAGGCGTGCGGCCAGGGCGACACCACGCTGCGCCCTGTGAAGTGGGACGTCGCCAAGTGGAAGGGCAAGGAGGCGCGCCTCGTCGTCGTCGACCGGATGCGCTCCGGCCGCCCGGCCTTTGTGATGCTGGGCGAGAAGATCGCCGTCAGACAGAACGGCGCTACGACCGAGGCCGGCAGCCGGTAGGGTAGACTCCAGACCAACGCGCTCTGCGCACAACCGTGGGAGCTACCTCGCATCATGTCTCAACGCGTCTGCGTCATCGGTCTCGACTGCGCCCCGCCCGAGTTGGTGTTCGGCGAGTTCCGCTCGCTCATGCCCAACGTCGACCGCCTCATCCGCAGCGGCGTCCACGGCCCCCTGCGCAGCACCATCCCGCCGATCACCGTGCCCGCGTGGATGTGCATGATGACCGGCAAGGACCCCGGGACGCTGGGGATCTACGGGTTCCGCAACCGGAAGGACCACTCCTACGACGCGCTGGACTTCGCGAGCAGCCGCATGGTGCGCGAGGAGGCGGTGTGGGACATCCTCGGGCGGCAGGGCAAGCGCTCCACGCTCATCGGCGTGCCCCTCACCTACCCGCCCAAGCCCATCAACGGGCTGGTGGTGGGCGACTTCCTGACGCCGAACACCGATGCAGACTACACGTTCCCCAGCTCCCTGAAGGACGAGGTGCGCGCGGCTGTGGGCGACTACGCGGTCGACGTGCGCAACTTCCGCACCACCGACCGCGACCGGGTGCTGGCCGAGATCCGCGCGATGACGGCGCAGCGCTTCCAGCTCGCCCAGCGCCTCGCCACGCGGCATCCGTGGGACTTCTTCATGGTTGTGGAGATGGGACCGGACCGCCTGCACCACGCGTTCTGGCGCTTCCACGACCCGCGGCACCCGCAGCACGAGCCAGGCAACCCGTACCGCAACGTGATGCGCGACTACTACGTGGAGTTGGACGCGCACCTCGGCGAGTTCCTGGAGGTGCTGCCGGACGAGACCACGGTGATGATCGTCTCGGACCACGGCGCGGGCCCGATGGACGGCGGCGTCTGCCTGAACGAGTGGCTCATCCGCGAGGGCTACCTGACGCTGAAGGAGCCCGTGACGGAGCTGACCAAGTTCTCCACCTCGCTGGTGGACTGGAGCCGGACGAAGGCGTGGGGCGACGGCGGCTACTACGGGCGCCTGTTCATCAACGTGGAAGGGCGCGAGCCGCAGGGCACCGTGCCGGCCGGCCAGGCCGACGCATTCCTGGCCGAGCTGATCGGCAAGCTGGAGGCGCTCGGCGACGAGGAGGGCCGCCCGATCGGCACCCGCGTCATGCGCCCGCGCGACGTGTACCGCACGGTCAATGGCGTGGCGCCCGACCTCATCGTCTACTTCGGCAACCTGCGGTGGCGGTCGGTGGGAAGCATCGGGCACGGCAGCGTGTGGACGCGCGAGAACGACATCGGCCCGGACGACGCGAACCACTCGGAGATGGGCATCGCGGTGATCTCGCAGATCGACGCACCGCCCCGCCCCTCCGAGCCGCGCGAGATGTCGATCTACGACATTGCGCCGACGATCCTGGGCGAGTTCGGCATCGAGGCGCCGGTTGGGATGCTGGGCGCTTCGGTGACCGCGCCAGCGGAAGGTGCGCCCGTGTACAGCGCGGACGAGGAGGCGGAGATCGCGCGGCGGCTGGAGGACCTGGGTTACCTGTAGGAATGCCTGCGCCGCAGCTCGCCGCACTTGGGTGCGGCGAGCCGGCCGGCGGTCCCGGCCGTTTGGCCCGCAACTTGCACGGGCTGGTATGGGGCTCTTCAGTGGGCCGGCGCGTGGCAGGCCGCCGTTGGCTCAGTGCTCCCAGATCCGGCTGCGTTGCGGGCCGAGTGCCAACGGGTCTCACGCTGCGCGCGCTCCCGGGCGCGATGTCACCCAGACCAACGAGTGGGGGCCAAACCAGATGCGCAGGTACTACTTCGCTGTACTGGTGCTCCTGGCCGGCTGTGCGAATGTGGGCAATGAGCACGGCACAGGCGGGACGAGTGGGAGCAAGGCCGAACCCGAGCAGGGCGGGTCGCAGATCAAGCTGACCCGCCATGAGGTGATGGACACCGACGGTACGGGCAAGCTGGCCGGCACGTACCTGCTTCCGGATGGCTACACGGCCGAAGACGAACTGACCTGGGTTCCCGGCGCGTACATGTGTCCGGTCGTCGGCACGTCCGTGCTCAAGAGCGCCGACAAGCAGATCATGATCGTGTCCTCGTCGGGCTCGCAGACTGGGTTCGCGCACAGCCCTGCCGGCGACCAGGGCGCCGACCCACCCAAGAGCGTCAGCTCGTACCTCCTCAATCGCTGGCGCAAGGCCCATCCGGACATCCGGGTGTCGGTCGTGTCGAAGCAGGACTCTGACATCGCCGAAGCTACCCACTCCGGGCCCGGTTGGCGGATGTCCGGCAGGCGCGGCTTCCTCACGATGAAGTACGTCGATGGAGACACGACATACCTCGTCAGGTGCCACGCTCGGATCGACGTGATGTCGACGACGCCAACGACGACGGCGATCGGCGGCACCCTCTACGAAGGGGCCTGGGTCACGTCGAACGTGTATACGGTCATCGCTCCCGAGGACCGGATCGAGGAGGCGATGAGGATCTTCGGCATCGTGCTGTCCTCCTACAGGATGGACCCCCACTTCTTCAACACGATCATGCAGGCGCGCGAGATCATCCAGCGCAACTTCTACGCGGGCGTCCGGCGAGCGGGCGAGATCAGCCGCATCATCAGCCAGACCAACGACGAGATCACGGCGTCGATGGACAAGACGTATCACGACAACGAGGCCGCACAGGAGCACGAGATCACGGGGTTCGACGACTACATCCGGGGCGTCGACAAGTACGACGAGTCTGAGGGTCAGGTCAGCCTGCCCAGCGGATACGCTCACGCATGGTCGGACGGCAACGGGAAGTACATCGTGACCGACCAGCATGGCTACGATCCCAATGTCGGCGGGCCCAACGGAACCTGGCACGAAATGGAGAAATCGCGATGAAGCGCTGTGTCGTCACGATGCTGGCCGGTCTGCTGCTCGCGTTGTCCGTGAGCGGGTTCGGCCAGGAGTCCAACCTGCTGGCGAAGTGCCTGGGAGAGCCGCTGGCAGCCTACGGCAAGGCATTCGACGAGACGTTCACCCAGGTGAAGCAGACTTCGGAGGGCAAGGCCACGGTCGGCGACTACAAGACCGGTTCCGCGCGGATCGAGGTCATCCAGAAGACCGGGGCGAAGAAGGCGACCGTCATCAACGTGTTCTTCTACCAGCAGGTGGCGGGCGACTGGAAGCTGGCGCTGAAGCTGATCGGCCTGCCTTCTGCGGGGATAACCGCCAAGGAAGACGCCAAGCACCACTTCGTGCTCGCGAAGGTGAAGACCGCCAAGGCCCCGCGCATCGAGGCGGTGTACTACCCGCTCAGTCCGAAGAACCCCGACGGCCCCGAACTGCACCTGCGGCTGAGGTAGCGACGGTCCGCTCCGCGCCAGCAGTGCTACCGCTGGCAGCGCTGGGCCTGCTCCTCCTCATCGGCGGCGGGCTGGTGCGCCGGTCGGACGAGGCACTCGTTCGGCATGGCGGAGGGCCGCACGAGCAGCTCGGCGGGCTCGACTGACGCGCGGAGCAGCCGATCGCCGTGGCGGCCGCGCTCGAGCCGGGCTTCGAGCCGCGATACGGCGATGCGGGCGGCGGCCTGCACGCGCTCCTGGTAGTTGCCCCTTGTCTCCGCTTCGGCGATCTGCCGCAGGCAAGCGGCGGACCGCCGGTCGCCCACCTGTGCCAGTGCGCGCACGACGGCCATCTGCAGGTCGAACTCCTCCTCCGCTCGCCGCAGATCCAGCGCACGGTGCAGAAGACGCCTCTCGCCATCGGTCAGCGCCCGCGTGTGCGTCTCGTCGAGCGCGGGCAGGAGGCGGCACAGGGCATCGGCGCCCGCCGCGCGGACCTCTTCGTCGCCCATCGCGAGCGTGCGCACCACGGGGCCAACAGCCAGCGGATCGTCGATGCCCTCCAGCGCCGTCAGGTCGCGGCTTCGAATGGGGAGCAGGTAGAGCCAGGCCAGCATCGCGGGCACAACGGCCCAGGGAACGAGCGGCGCCAGGTGGTCGGTGTCCAGAACCAGGCTGACATCAGTCTGCGAGCCAGCCGGGCACGCCAGCGGCGGCCTCTCGAGCATTGTGCCATCGTCGTCGACGTGGTACCGCTCGTCGAACAGCAGGATGGTCTCGCCGGACTCGGTGGTGCAGCTTGTCAGAGTGGCCGGATCGGCCCAGGCCCAGATGAGCGCGACGCACATGACGACGCAGACGAATGTTGCGAGCCAACGGACGGCGGCGCGGACGCGGTTCACGAAGACGCGAGACACCGTATCGCCCCGCAGCTTGGCCAGCGCAGCCTCGGCCGAGCGCCGGGACGCGAGGACGCGCTCCCGCTCGTCCTCGGCGCCATTGCAGGAGGCTTCGTCGGCATAGCGAGCCATCGCATCTCCCCTTCTGCCCGGATCGAGCGCAGGCTGAGGGCAGCTATCTGCCGATCCGGAACAGCCGCACCTCGTGCGACCCGTTGGGCTTCTCCACCTCCGCGTAGACCCGCAGCTCGCCGCCCACCCACATCCAGTGTGAGTAGCGCCACGGCTGCAGCCTGCCGGGCGTCGGGCTGACGAGGAGCGGCTCGTCCGGCGTCAGGTCGACGAGGGTATGGAGGTCGAACGTGAACGCGAGGCCGGTGACGTTGTTGTAGCTGGGGTCGTCCCACGCACTGCTGGAGCCCTCGTAGACGAACAACCAGCCGACGCCCACGGGCAGGACGCTGGCAGGGCGCACGGAGTGGGTGTGCCAGCCGGCCAGCGGCAGCAGCGAGTCCGAGGGGCTGCCGACCGGCTGCCAGCGCTCGCCGTCCTCGCTGGCGAAGTGGAACAGGCGCTCGTTGCCGAGCATGCCGATGGTCCAGCAGTGATAGGCGCCCTCGACGAACGCGATGACGGGGTCCTTGTAGCTGCTGGGCAGCGCCGGGCCCAGGGGCTCGCGCAGGAGGGGCTCGATGACGATGTGGGCGGATGACGGGATGAACTGGTCGGGGCGCGCTGCGTCGTCGAACCGCACGATGCGCCAGGCGCCGTCGATGGGGCCGCAGCCGTAGAGCTTGAACAGGCCGGAAGCGGGGTCGCGGAGCAGCGCCGGGCGCTCGAAGCCGGCGATGGTCACGTCCTCGCGGCGGATGGAGTGGGCGTGCTCGAAGCGGATGCCGTCGTCGCTGCGCAGGATGCGGATCTCGTAGCCGCGCATGCCCAGCGGGCTGTCTGCCGTACGCATGCGAAGCGCCATCCAGAAGGCGCCCTCGTCGTCGCGAGCAACGGAGGGCGCACCGGCCCACCACTCGGCCTCGTCGCGGTCGGGCTGGGCGACGACATCCCAGCGTGCGAAGCGGCCGCGCACCATGTCCAGGATTGGGTTCATGGCGAAGGTTTCGCCGCCGATGCGGGAGGGTCCTGCGTCTTGGCGCCGACCGGGGGTACAAGACCCCCGGCAGACTGGCCTGCGGCCGACCGTCCTCCGGACTGAGGCGGGGCGGGAGCGCGCGCCCTGGCTTGGGGGACGGCTGACCGGGGCGGCTGGCCGCGGGGGGCAGAAGCAGTGAGGGGACCCTGGATGACCAGGGCCCCTCGCGCTTCGCCTCTGTGCCCGCTCGCTAGTCGGGGTAGTGGCAGTGCTTGTACTTCTTGTTGCTGCCGCACCAGCAGGGGTCGTTGCGCCCGGGCTTCTTGCGGCCGGCTGCGGGCCCGGGCACGTTGGTCTGACCGCTGGTGCTCTGGCCGGGCTGCTTGGGCCCGTCGCCAGCGCCCTCCTCCACGTTGGAGAAGGTGTTGTAGACGCGGCGCGGCTGCGGGCGGTCCTGTGCGATGGCGAGGCGGAACATGATGCGCGCGACATCGTTCTGGATCTCGTGCTCCATGTTCTCGAACATCTCGAAGGCTTCTTTCTGGTAGATCACCAGCGGGTCCTGCTGGGCATAACCGCGCAGGCCGATGCCTTCCCGGAGAAAGTCCATGTTCGCGAGATGCTCGGTCCACTTGTTGTTGACCACCTGGAGGGCGACGCGGCGCTCGAACTCGCGCATGGCCTCGGGGTCACCGGTGACCTCGGTGATCTCGGCCTCCTTCGCCTCGTAGGCCCGCTCGACCGCACCGACGAGCATCTCCTGGAGGGCGGGCTTCGTCTTGCCGCCCAGTTCGGCGGGCTGGACGAACAGGCTGAGCGGGAAGAACTCGTCGAGCCCCTTGTACAGCTCGCCCAGGTCCCAGTTGGCCGGCGGCTCGTTGTCGGGGCAGAAGAGTTGGATCGCGCCCATCACAGTCTCGTGGAGGAAGCCCATGATGGTGTCGCGCATGTCGGCCCCGAGCAGGATGCGGCGCCGCTCGTTGTAGATGACCTCGCGCTGCTTGTTCATCACGTCGTCGTACTGCAGGACGTGTTTGCGCATCTCGAAGTGGTGCTCTTCCACCTTCTTCTGGGCGCGCTGGATCATCGGCGAGAGGATCTTGGCGTCCATCCCCTGCCAGTCCGGCCACCCCTTGAGCCACGGGTGGTTCGCGCGGTCGCCGAACAGGCGCCAGAGTTCGTCCTCCAGCGAGACGAAGAAGAGGCTCTCGCCGGGGTCGCCCTGGCGGCCGGACCGTCCACGAAGCTGGTTGTCGATGCGGCGGCTCTCGTGGCGCTCGGTGCCCAGAACGAACAGGCCACCGCGCTTGCGCACCTCGTCGGCGGCCGCCTGGTGCTCCGCGGGGTCGTTCATGACGACCGAGTCGAGCACGCTCTGCTTGCCGCCTCGGCGGAACGAGAGTGCCGCCACCTCGGCGAGTTCCTCGTCGGTCTCCTCGCCCTCGACTCCATCGGCAGCGGGCGCCCCATCGTCGAGCGTGTCATCCTGGCCGGGCGGCAGCTCCATGTCGTGGGGCTTGCCGCCGAGCAGGATGTCGACGCCGCGTCCGGCCATGTTGGTGGCGATGGTGATGCCGCCCTTGCGCCCGGCCTCGGCGATGATGATGGCTTCCTTCTCGTGGTACTTGGCGTTCAGGATGTTGTGCGGGATACCGTGCCGCAGCGCCTCGTCGAGGTTCTCGATGGTCTCCTCGTCCTCGGGCAACTCCAGGTACTTGGCGAACTGGCGAAGGGTGGCCGGGGCGAGCGGGTCGGTGGGCAGGCTCAGCTCGCGGAGCATCGGCAGGATCTTGTTCACCGTGAGCGTGTCGAGATCGACGTTGAGGGCGGTGTGCCACTGCTCCTTCTTCGCCTTGTCGAGCGTCTTGGACTCCTCGATGCCGTTGCGCAGCAGGCAGGTGAGCATCAGGACCTGCAGGCGGTCGTAGGAGATGCGCGTGGAGACCTTCTCCGACATCTCGATGGAGCGGGTGCCGACGAGGACCGGCTGCTGCTTGCCCCAGAGGCGCAGGATCTGCTCGGCGATGCCGCGGTACTTGTGCTCGCCGACCTTGTAGATGATGTCCTTGTGGTCGGCGCGGATCATCGGCTTGTTGGTCGGGACGACAACGACGTCGAGGCCATAGATCTTGCGGAACTCGTCCTCTTCCGTCTTGGCGGTACCGGTCATTCCGGCCAGCTTTAGGTACAGGCGGAAGAGATTCTGGAAGGTGATGGTGGCGAGTGTCTGCGACTCGTGCTTGATCTGCACGCCTTCCTTCGCTTCGATCGCCTCGTGCAGCCCGTCCGAGTAGCGGCGCCCGAACATCAGGCGGCCGGTGAACTCGTCGACGATGATGATCTCGCCTTCCTTGACGATGTAGTCGGTGTCGTTCTTGAAGTGCGCGTGCGCCTTCATGGCCGCCGTGACGTGGTGCATCAGCTCCTGCTCTTCGGAGAGGTTGCGCACGCCCAGCATGGCCTCGAGGCGGGTGGTGCCGGCTTCCGTCAGCGACACCGTCTTCTGCTTCTCGTCCACCAGGTAGTGGATGTTCGGGTTGTTGCGATCGTGTTCGGGGTCGTCGCGCTCCTGCTGCGTGTTGGCTTCCTTGCCGTAGCGGAGCTGGCGGACGACCTTGTCGACCTTGTAGTACATGGTCGTGTCGCGCTCGACCATGCCGGAGATGATGAGCGGCGTCCGGGCTTCGTCGATGAGGATGGAGTCCACTTCGTCGACGATGGCGAAGTGCAGATCGCGCTGCACCAGGTCGTCGCGATGGAACGCCATGTTGTCGCGCAGGTAGTCGAAGCCGAACTCGTTGTTGGTGCCGTAGGTTACGTCGCAGGCGTAGGCTTCTGCGCGGGAGATGCGGCGGCAGAACGTGAAGCGCGGGTCGGGGTCCTCGTAGTACGGATCGTACTGGTAAGAGCCCCCCTCGTCGCCGGTTTCCGGGCTCTGGCCCTGGATGATGCCGACGGTCATGCCGAGCAGGTGGTAGATGGGGCCCATCCACACCGCGCCGACCTTGGACAGGTAGTCGTTGGCGGTAACGAGATGCGAGCCGCGGCCCGCCAGAGCGTTCAGGAACAGCGGCAGCGTCGCCATGAGGGTCTTGCCCTCACCGGTGCGCAGCTCGCCGATGCGGCCGTCGTGCGTGACCATGCCTCCGATGAGCTGCACATCGTAGTGGCGCTGGTTCAGGGTGCGCTTGGAGGACTCGCGGACGAGCGCGAACGCCTGCGGCAGGATCTGATCGAGAACGTCGTCGAGCGCCTTGCGTGTCTTGTCCTTGCGCTCGGACTCGAGGAGGCCTTCGCGCTCGAGCTTCTCCATGCTCTTGGCCCACTCGCTCTGCACGCGCGCGCGAAGCTCATCGGTCTTCTCGCGCAACTGGGCGTTGGTGAGCCGCTCGAACTCGGGCTCCAACTGGTTGATGGCGCCGGTGGCGGCTCGGTACTTGGCCACCTCGCGCTCGTTGTTGTCGAAGAGCCTACGGAGAAAGTCGGTCATGATGTACCGCCGTATCGGAGCCCAGCTCGGGGCGCGAGCCGTCTCGCAAAAGAATAGCCGCCCGCCCACGTTCCGGGCCGGGCGGCGGGTTGTCGATGGCGTAGTATACCATCGGGCGCTGGGGGAGTCAAACGGCGGGGGTTGGGTGTTGGGGGCTGGGGGCTGGGCGAAGCGCTCGGCCGCCCCCTACTCCTGCGCCAGCGAGAGCCCTGCGAGCTTCCACGAGCCATCCTTGCCGCGGCGCAGGTCGGCCTGCACGCGCACCGGCTGCGTCCCACGGGCGAACTGAAGCACGTAGAGCTGGGTAGCCTGCTCCGGCGAGTTGAACACCAGGCCGTCGTCGCTGGAGCCGTAGCCCTCCAGCTTGCCGAACCGCGCGGTCAGCCCATCGGGAACACCCCGCACGCGAACGGCCGTCTGGCCGTCGGGGCATTCGGAGGCGGCGCCGTCCCAATCGGACCGCATCGCGCATCGACACACCGCGTTGCCTGTGCGGTGGGGCGTTGGCGCCCCTTGCCGCCCGATGTTGCGAGGAGTGGCCACGCCACTCAGAGCACCGCTGTACGGCGGCGGGGCCACCAGGACGCTGTGGATGCGGCACACCAGAAGGAGACGCGACCCTGTGAGGCACGCCCCGGCTACACGGACGGGCCACGCGGTTGGCTTCGTCGCTCGCGTCCCGCTCACAGTCCGAACCCCACTGTGTTGCCATCGGCCGGGCCGAGGCTGGGCTGGCCCGGCGTGAGCCAGCGCACGTGGCTGTCGGCAAGCGCGTAGTAGGCGCCGCCGTTGTGGCGCGTGCCGCCTTCCGGCAGCAGAGCGATCCGCTCCTCGATGCCCGGGGGGCTGGCTACGATCACGGAGGTATCGTTTCCCTTCAGGTCCTTGCCCACGTCGGGCCGCGTGTGCGCAAGATGCCCGCACGCGCGTCGAAGATCAGCACCGTGGTGGCGGGATACCGCACGGCGGGCTCTGGCGTGCCGGTCATCGCGAAGAGGCGAACTCCCGCCAGATTCGCGTTGTAGGCGTGCCCGGTAAGCGTGCCGCCCTCGCTGGACGCGGTGAAGCCGGAGGCCAGGATGCGGTCTGGGCAGATGAGGGCGCCGGGTATGGCGAGGTGGGAATGCAGCAGCGTAACCCAGTTGCCTGACCCCGACGAGGCCGGTGGGTACGTGTTGTCGTAGTCGGCGACGTAGAGTGCGAAGGCCTGGGCGGTCTGGCGCTGGTTGGCGAGGCACACCGCGGAGCGGGCGCGCTCCGCACTTCCCACGACGACAGGGAGCAAGAGGGCGGCCAGCGTCGAGATGATGGCCATCACGGCGAGCAACTCGACCAGCGAGAACGCACGGCTTGGTGCAGTCTTCATGGTGCTACCTCTGGCGAGAGGGGCGTCGAGGCGACGCTATCACGGAGCCTGCACGATGATCTCAGACCACAGTGACGCCGGCACGAGGCGGCCCAGATGCCCCGGGTTGGTGGTGGCGACGACCACGCCGCCTCCATCGCCGAGCGACATCGCCTGCGAGGCGAGGATTGCGTCCACATCGAGGGCCAGATCAGGCGCGGTCTGGGCGGCAGCGTTGCGGGCGTCAGCCCAGAGCTGGGCGGCGCACCGCATATCAGCCGTGGAGAGCGGAGGTAAGACCAGGACGTCCTCCAGGGCGTCCAGACGCGACACCGAGTCGGCCTTGCCCGCACGCAGCAACTCACGCCTCAACTCGTAGTCGGCGATCTCGGGAACGCAGACGCGGACACCGGCATCGACCAGCGCCTGCAACCATCGGCAACATGCTACGACCTCGGGCGCTCTCGCAGGCTTGGTAACCAGGCTGAGAGGCCCTGTGTCGAGGACGACGGTTCCGAGGGGGCCGATGGTTGGCGCCATCAGAAGAGCGGCCTCTGGCCGGCGCGGTTCGCGTTCAGCCCCGCCTTGAGGCCCACCAGGTCGCGCTCCGCCACCAGCAGCGCATCGGGGTCATCGGTAGCATCAACGGCGAGCCAATGCGCCAGGAGTTGTGCGGCGGGGTGGCGCGACGACCCGTTCGGGGTGCCAACGTGAGTTGCGTCCGCCACGAGGGTGCGGACATACTCGGCAGGATCGAGGCCAAGTGCCGCGGCTTTGCGCAGGAGCGCCTGCTCTTCCGCAGAAGACAACGGGATGGTGACCGTCATGGCATCGCCTCCGTGCCGCACGTGCCCCCTACTCGCTACTCGCTACTCGCTTCCGGCTACTCGCTGCTGTGTGGGCGAAGAGGGATTCGAACCCCCGGCCACCTCGGTGTAAGCGAGGCGCTCTACCGCTGAGCTATCCGCCCCTGTTGCAGCCTTCATTCTATCACATCCTCGGGCGGAGAGCGAGCGGACTACAGGAGTTCGGGCGCCCGCCGTCGAACCCCGACGCACTCCCCTTTCGGAGCCGAACCGATATGAGCGCACGAACCAAGGACCTGGTCCGCCTCTCCGCGCACTGGATGTGCGATCTGCCGCAAGCCTTCGCCCGCCTCCACGCCGCGTTCGACTACCCGTACGTGCAGCCTTGCGAGTTCATCCCGCTCGGGGAACTGCTGACGGACAGCGAGCGTTGGCGCGGGATGCTGCCGCAGTTCCTCCCGTTCGGGTTCGACGAGGACGAGAACGTGTTCGGCTTCCTGATGCGCGCGGGTTCGCACCAGGGCGAGCCCGCCGTGCTGTACTGGGACCACGAGTACGACCACTACCGCCCGGTGGCGTCGAGCTTCGAGGCGTTCCTGCGGTGGTGCCTCATCCGCGGCCGCTACGAGGCGCACGACGAGCAGGGCGACGACGATCCCCTCTTCTCCGAGGCCGAGGAGCAGCGCCGCGACTTCTCCAAGATCGTGGGCATCGCGGACGAGCTGGCTGAGATGCCGGTGCCGCGCAACGCTACGGAGATGCACGAGCAGTCGTGCTCGGCCGACCCGCAGGCTACTGACGCGCTTAACCAGCTCGGGTGCCGGCACCTCGGCCAGGGCAACTACGAGCGGGCACGCGACTTCTTCGCGCGAGCCTCGGAGTCGGCGCCGTGGTTCGCCGACCCCTACTACCTCATCGGCGAGACGTACGCGCAGATGGGCCTCCCTGGCGAGGCCGTGCAGCGCTTCCGCCGCGTGCTGGACTGCCCCATCGCACTCTCGACCCGGACCGGGCTCTACGACCTGGGCGCGGGCCGCGACGACGCCGAGATCTCGGAGGAAGCCGGCCGCGCCTGCCTGTCGTACGGCGGCTCGCTCGACACGGATCCCCTCCTCCGCTTCCTGAACGCCCGCAGCGACGCGTTCGAGCCCCTCGCCCGCCTGGAGGTCGCGCTGGAGTTCGAGCGCGCGGCCGACGACGCCTCCGCCGAGCGCGAGTACCTGAACGCGGTGACGCTCGCCACCGAGCCTCGCGAGATGGAGCACGCCTATCTGGCCCTCATCCGCCTCTACGAGCGCACGGGCCGCGACCGCGACGCCGAGTGGTGCAGGCGGGACGCGGGGCGGGCGGAGTAGGTGGGTCTGAGTAGCGAGTAGCGAGGAGCGAGGAGCGAGGAGCGAGTAGAACGGCGGGGTGGGGCGGGGCGCAACGCCGTAGAAGGCGGAACGGGAACGATCCGTCTGGTGGGCGTGCCGCCGGGCGTCCTGCGGACGCGAAGAACGGACCCAGCGTAGTCGAAGGAGGCGCGCCGATGCGATCCAGCAAGGCGGAGGTCTACCTGCACTTCGTGTGGTCTACTCACGGACGTGAGCCGTGGTTGGCGGGCGAGGTGGAGACGCGGGTGCTCCGATGCGTCGAGGCGCAGGTTCGCCACGCAGGCTGCGACGTGCTGGCCATTGGCGGAACCGATGACCGCGTGCACCTATTGGTGAAGACGCCCTCCAGCATGTCTCCGGCCAAGCTCATGCAGTACGCGAAGGGCGTCTCGTCGGCGATGGCTGGCGACCGAATCGGTGAATGCCCCGAGTTCCGGTGGCAGCAGGGCTACGGGGTGTTCAGCGTAAGCCGAACGGATATCACGCGAGTGAAGCAGTACGTGCTGACGCAACGCGAGCACCACTCATCCGGCCGGGTATGGCCAGCGGCGGAACAGACCTTCGCGGAGTCGGAGGCACCCAGCGTCGCGGCGGCAGACTAGCCATCCATGCATCGCGTCCGCAGGACGCCCGGCGGAACGCCCACCAGGCAGGCCGTTCACGGCCTGACGCCCCCGGCCTGACACCCGACGTGTCCGCGGTCACCCCCTACCCCAGCGGCAGCTCGACCCGTTGGCGTTCCGGCGAGCGGTGGCGCTCGATGCCGTCGACGGTGACGACGAAGGCGTCGCCGCGCTTCCAGGCGACATCGACCGTGTGGCCGCGGTAGCGGATGGCGGACATGACGAAGCGGTCCAGGTCGAACGGGAGCGGGTCGAGGACCAGATTGCCGGAGCCGTTGGGCTGCAGGCCCACCAGGTGCTTCACGAGCAGGTCGACAACCCAGGAGTGCTGGTAGTCGTCCACGCCGCGGTACATGCTGGGCGTGCCGGTGTTCGGGTTGTAGTGCTCGAAGCAGTTGGGGCGCATCGGGTTGCCGTCGTGGAACATCAGGTGCACGAAGCGCGTGATGAGCTGGGCGGCGACGGGGCGCAGGTCCGGGTCCATCGCGGCGGCCGTGGCGACGGCCTCGCAGACGTGGGAGTTGGTCATCGGCCAGACGCGCCCGTTCCATGGGCAGGACATGCGCCGGCCGCGCCACTCCGCCTCGGCGCTGAAGAACGGATCGTCGACGCTGCTGGCGGGTACGGGCCACGTGGTCCAGAACTCCGCCGGGTTCAGCAGGTGGTCGCGCAGGGCCGCGAGATGCTCGGGGCCGGCGATGTCGCACAGGAACGGGTAGAAGCCGCACGCGGCCTTGTAGGGCGAGCGCCGGCCGGTGCGGGCGTCGAGGTCGTAGAAGAACGTCGTCTCCGGGTCCCACATCCTCTCGCGCACGGCGTCGCGCGTCGCGTCGGCCTTGCGCCCCCAGACCGTCGCCTCCTCGCCCTTGCCCAGCAGGCCCGCCATCGTGGCCAGCGCCCGCTGGAGCTGGTAGATGTAGACCGTTGCGTCGACCCCCTTGAGCTGGATGCGGCGCCAGTCGTCGGCGTGCGGGTCGACGAAGAGGTAGCGGCTCATGTACTCCTGGCCGGTCTCCCCCTGGTCGACGATGTCGTAGAGGTGCGAGTCCTCGCGGTCGCGCTCGCGCTCGAAGTACTCGGCGTAGCGGCTGAGCACGGGGTACATGCGGTCCACGAAGGCGAGGTCGCCGGTGATGTGATAGAGCTGCAGGGCGTTGGCGCCCCAGTTGGCGTGGTAGAAGCCGCGCGTGGGGCGGAAGAGATACAGGTGGCCGGGCAGGTAGCCGCTGTTCTCCTGCGCGGCGAAGAGACCCTCGATGCACCCGTGTGCGAGCCTCGGGTCGTGCATCCAACCGGCCTCGAGCATGTGGCACTGAGCCGAGTAGGAGATGTGGCTCCGGAAGCCGCCGATGCCCTCGAAGACGCAGGGATACGGGAAGCGCACCCCCTCCTCGCCCTCCAGTTGGTGGCCGCCCACGTCGACGGTGAGGAGGCGAAGGCCGTACCAGCGATACCAGTAGTAGCGCTGGATGAACGGGTCGGAGCACTCGAAGTAGGGCACGTGGGCGTAGTAGTCGGTCCAGCGGGCGCGCGATTCGGAGGCCAGGTCCGTGGACAGCTCCTGCCGTAGGCGGGCGACGGCGCGGTCGCGATCCAGGCCGATGTTGGCGCCGAACTGGATGGCGCGCGCCTCGCCGACGGGCACCTCGAGGCTGTAGTGGAGGCAGATGTGCAGGTGGCCCTCGTCGGCGCCGTTCGTGCGGAACTCCTCGACCAACACGCCCTCGCGGAACTTCTCCGGCACGATGGAGACCTGCCAGTTCGGCGACGGGTCGGTGCGTTCGGCGAGGTTGGCGCAGACGGACAGAGGCGGGCGGTCCGCGCCGATGGCGACGTGGAGCCCGTGGCGCCGCGCCGGCGGGGCCGACTTGCCGCGCTCGCCCCAACCTGCGTTCTCGGCCGGCCGGTCCGCGTAGGGCTCCGCGCCGTAGTCGAGCATGTGCGTGAACACGACGCCGTCCGTGAGGCGCTCGATGTTCTCGGCGCTGACGGTGCGAGCGCCGGGCCGGAAGGCGGAGCGCTCCTGGAGCGACCAGAGGATGAAGTGCAGCACGCGCGGCCGCCTGGAGTCGTTGTAGACCGTGACGCGCGAGCCGAGCGTGTCGGCGGCCGTGACCACCTTGTCCTCGCGTACCCGCAGGCCGTCGGCGAGGTAGGTCTGGGTCAGCGCGTCGGGCGTCCAGCGGCGCCCCTCGCGACGGAGGGCGATCGGGCGGTCGTGCTCGTCCAGGATAACGAGCGTGAACAGGCGGTCGAGGCGCACATCGACGAAGTAGGCCTCGTCCCAGAAGCCGAAGTGGTCGAGGTACCGCGGGAAGGCGGGCGCGAACATGGCCGCGCCGCCGCCGCCGAGGTACCACTTGTCGCTGCGCTCGAGGTGCTCGAGGGGGTCCAGCCGGGTGCTCATGGTCTCTCACCGAGGTGTATGTAGATGCATTCCCATTCGACGTGGAGGGGTCCGGCACCTGCGCGACGCGGGAGAGTGCCGCCGAGGGCGGCGGCGGTCCGCGGTCTGGCCGGCGGAACAGCGGTGGCGACGGAGCGCCACCCTCCAGGGCCGCGCGGGTGGGCGGGCCTGGGGACGCTGCAAGCGTCTCTACGTGGCGGGCGGGGACGCCCATCCCACCGCGGCTCAGTGCGGGACGGGCAGGGCCGCCCATCCCACCGGGGCTCGGTGCAGGACGGGCAGGGACGCCCATCCCACCGCGGCTCGGTGCGGGACGGGCAGGGACGCCCATCCCACCGGGGCGCGGTGCCAGGACGGGCAGGGACGCCCATCACACCGGGGCGCGGTGCAGTGCGGGCGGGGGACGCCCATCCCCCACGGCTCGGTCGCCGGACGGACGGGGACGCCCATCCCACCGGGGCGCGGTGCCAGGACGGGCAGGGACGCCCATCCCACCGGGGCTCGGTGCAGGACGGGCAGGGACGCAGCAGGCGGCGTCCCTACAGGGCGGGCACGCGGGATGCGATGAAGAGGCGCTCGACGCCCGGGATGAACTCAACGGCCGTCGCATGGTCGCCGAGCCGAGCGGGCAGGGGCGTCCAGCGTCTGCGGTCGGCGGAGGCGTACAGGGGCCCGACGGGCGGCTCGATGGTCAACGAGACCGGGCGGCCCTGCGACCACTGGAGGCACACGTCGAGGACGCCATCGGCCGAACGCGGGACGCAGCGCCAGGCCCCGGGCTGCACCTCGGCGACGGCATCGGCAGCCGCGCCGTCGTGGGCGACCTCGAGCGACATAGGCGCCGGGACCAGGCCGTAGGGACAGGTGGTCTCTCCCACTCGGACGGCCCAGGCCGAGTCGCCCCACGAGTAGTGCCAGTACTCCTCGCGGCAGTTGGAGAAGCCCGCCCCGAGCATGGCGTCGACGAGGAGCAGGCGGTTGGCGCGCGCCTCGGGAGAGATGCCGTCGGACCACGTATAGGCGCCGTCCCAGCGTTCCAGCGGTGACGACACATCGACGGGCTGGCCGTCGGCCCCCACCAGGACGACATCCACCGCGCCGCCCGTGCAGTGGCCTGGCGGGGCGGGCTGGTCGTACGGCGCAAAGTAGCGGTTCGCGGCACGGCGTCTGGCGGAGAGGGGCCACTCGGGGTGCTCGCGGCAGACGCTGGCGTAGTAGGCGTCCCAGTGGCGCCTCTGCATCGCCAGCGTGCGAAGCGCGGTGCCGGCTTGGAACGCGTAGCCGGTTGGCAGCCGGCCGGCGGCGGCGTTCAGCATGTCCGCGACGGTCTTGCGCAGGAAGGGGCAGCAGCCGTCGCGGACGGTGACGCTGGGGCAGTGGCGGCGGATGTCGACGAGGGGCTCGCCGGTCTCGACGATGCGGACGCGGTTGAGGGCGGCGATGGGCTCGGGCGCGCCGATCCTGCGGGACGCCCTACTCCTCTCGGTCTTCGTCATCATCCAGCTCGTCCACGGCGCCGGAGCAATCGGTGTAGCGGCTTATCTGCTCCCCGCGGAACACGTGGGCGACGAAGTCCTCCCGCTCGAAGCGAGGCATGTAGGACGAAACGATGTCGTCGTCAATCTGGGCGAGCAGTTCTTCCTCGTCGGAGACCTCCATGTCGGCCTCGAAGATGATGGTCGCGTGGATGGTGTCCTGGGCGAAGTGAACGTCTACCTGGCCGACACGCCGGTCATCATCCCAGATGAGGTGTATCTCGGAAGTGGGCGTGCGAACGAGGCGGGTCAACCTGAAACGGCTTTCCAAGTGCAGACACCCCCGTCATAGGATGGTGGGCGCATTCGGCGCGGAGCCCATCAACGAGGCGGGCAGGCACTCGTGCCTGCCCCACCCGTTCTCAACCGGTTCCGCGGTCCCGAAGGCGCCGGGTCACCCCTATTGTGGCCGATATCGCGTCCGAATGGAATGCGGTTCAGGCGACCCGCGTCTCCTTCCAGGGGCGGACGGCGATGTGCAGCGGGTCGGCGCCCTCGGTGAAGAACACGCAGCACAGGGCCTGGTCGACCCGGTTGGACGCCTGCCCGACCTTGACCTCGACGCCCGGATAGACGGTGCCACGAACGACGACGTTGGCCGCGATCTTCTCCTTGCTCGTCACGGTCAACTGCCGGCGCTCGCCATGCAGCTCGCGGACGCGGTCCTCGAGGTTGCGCCGCTCGTCCATCAGCCTCTGTATCAGCTCACGCTTGTCCGGCGGGAGCGCCGCGGTCGGCAAGGCAGCCAGGGGGCGCAGGGTCGCGCCGATCTTCTGGGCGGTGGCCTCGCATGCGGCGATCTCTTCCTGTATCTCGGTAGAGCGGACCCCGTTCAGGCCGTCCACCGCCACGGCAGCGGTGGTGTAGGTGCCGTTATCGGCGCCGAGGTCCATCGCGTCGATGCCTCCGGTGGCGAGCAGGTCGCCGCCGGCGATGGAGGCCCCATCGAGCGCAATGAGCTTGCCGTGGCAGTTCACCTCGCAGTTGAGCAACTGCTCCAGGACGTAGACGTTGCCGTCGGCCACGATGGTGCTGCGGGCGGCCCGCGTCACGAAGACGTCGCCGCGCGCGCGGACCTTGACCCCGGCCAGGGATCCCTTGACGGCGACCACGCCTCGCGCCTTGATGCTCCCGCCGCTGCGCATGTTGCCCATCACGACGAGGCCGCCCGACGCCACCGTGTCGCCCTCGAGGTCGCCATCGATCCAGCGGATCGGATGAACGACCAGGCGATCCCGAATCAGTTCCGCACAGCCGTCCGCGGTAGCGGTGAACTGCAGGCGGTCCTCGGACATCCGGACTCCCGACCCGGCCGTGATGCCGGTGTCGCGCCCCTTGGCCTGGGGCACTGCCGCGAACGGAGCCAGGAGCGTCTTGCCGGGCGTGCCGGCGCGGGCGGGGGTCACGTTCAGCAGGACCTGGCCGGCCTTCACCATGCGTTCCGGGTCGTAGGCGAAGTAGTCCGGGATGCCGTCAATGCGCTGCGGCATCGGGTGCTGGATGGCGTGCAGGTCGATCCGCCAGGTTGTCTGCGCGTCGACGCCGTCCTCGGGGAGCTGCCCCTGGGCGGCGACGACCGCAGGCGATGAGAGCCCGGTCTCGTGGGCCACCTTGACGGCGCGGCCTATCTCTGACTCGCGGATGCCGTACATGACGCCCATCCGTCGGAGTTCCTCTACGACCTCGGGCACGGTGACGGAGCGGCCTGCCGCCTTCGGCGGAGCCACCGTGAGGGTCACTTGCGTCTTGTCTTCGTTCATGACGAGCTGGAACCGCCCGTCGCGGTCACATTCAGCCATAGTGTGGATGCCTCTCGCGCAGAAGGCCTTGGTGCAGCGGGGGTCCAATGGCAAACGCTCGTCGGGGAGCAAACCTTCCTAATTGGGGTTATCGGGGGAACGGCACTCGTTCTTGAGAGCCGGGGCTGGGGGTGGAAGCAGGCAGGCGGGCATCTGGCTTGGTCGATCGATCGGCTGTGCATGGCGGGCAGGGACGCCCGCCCCACCACGGCTCCGTGCATGGCGGGCAGGGACGCCCGGCCTGCCACCGCGCTGTGCCTGGCGGGCAGGGACGCCCGCCCCACCACGGCGCTGTGCATGGCGGGCAGGGACGTCCGGCCTACCGCAGCGCTGTGCTT
>CAZFLM010000062.1:0-40922 GCA_964519955.1 uncultured Chthonomonadaceae bacterium
ATGCCGCCCATGCCGCCCATGCCGCCAGAGCCCATCGCACCCATCATGCCGCCGCCGCCACCGCCGCCGCCGCCAGAGCCCGAGATCCGGCTGTTCTGAGGCGGAATGAGGTCACGTTCCTTGTCACGCAGGATGATAGTCAGTGTCAGCATGTACGTCGCACGCAGATTCGGGCTGTTACCCTGGATCGACAGCCCCTCAACCGTGGGCACGCCCATCGACCGGGCGGAGTTCCAGGCGCGGATGTGTCGCATCAGCGCGTCCAGGCTCCGAGCACGGACCGACATCTGATAGCTGCCATAGTGCAGGACCGGCCCCAGCCCCTCGCCCGTACGCGCAATCTCAATCGTGTTCGGGTCTGGACCATACGCCGGCAACGCGATGACCCCGGGGTTCTCCCAGACGATGCCGTTGGCCTTCTGCTCACGCGCCATGTGGCCGCGTACCATCTTGATGAACTTCTCGGGCCATGACTTACCGCGGTTCGGCCAGAACAAGCGCATCATCGTCTTCAACCGCTCGGAGCCAGCCTCGTCCTGCGCGAAGGCCTGGTACCCGATCGTCGGCATGAACTGCTTCTCATACAGTGCGTAGTCTTGCTGCGCCTTTAGCTGGTTGAGCTTCGCAGTCTCAAGCGCCCGCTTGTTCGTATCGTACTTGTTGGCGCGCTCCTCGACCTTCCGGAACTCGCCTTCCGACTTGGTGACTTGGTCCTGCGCCGACGTGATGAGGGTGAAGTAGAGTGCAACGCCCACGATCACGCACACGACCGCGCCGATGATGTTGATGTGCAGAAGCGTTAAGCGTGACATGCGCGTTCCCCCTACTTCCCGCCGGAGGCCATGCTAGGACCACCCATCGAGGGCCCCATGCCGCCCGACCCCATCATCATCCCAGGCATGCCGCCCGAACCCATCGGCATGCCCTGGCCTCCCGTGCCGCCCCCACCAGAAGCGCCCTGGCCGCCACTGTACGTCGGGGCTGCCACGATCGCGTCCCGAAGGGTGAGCTGCACCGAGAAGTCCCAGCCGCCGCCGCCTGACGGGCGCGGTCCGCTGGTGTTCTGGCTCTGGTTGCCCGTGATCGGCCCTTCGATCGGGAACTGCGGAAGCCCCTGGAGGCCGATGTTGACGTTCTGGATCTTGGGGTTCCGCTCCATCCACATCATGTAGTGGCCGACATCGGCCAGCGTCGGAGCGTACGCGGCCAGCGACACCGTGGAACCTTGGGGATCCAGGGAGCTATACAGCACGTTGCGGATGGTGTAGTCCCGGACCTGGTAGATGACCGTGGGGTAGGTCTTGGCATTGTAGTCCAGCGAGTCGCGAACGAACTTCGCCTTGTCGCGAATGCCCTGCGATTGCTGGTCGATGGTGCCGGCTTCCGAGAGGAACCGGTCGGCATCGTTCGCCTTCTGATCCAAGGCGGCCTTCTGGGTGTCCCAGTCCTTCGCCTGATTCCCTAGGCTCACGTACCACCAGCCGAAGCCGCCGAGCACGAATGCCAGAGCCAAGACCCAGGTCACGATCACCCGTGTCTTCTTCTTCCCGGCATAGATGTACGGCGGCAGGAGGTTGATTCGCAGCATAGCGTCGATGCCCTCTCCTTACTTCCTGCCACGCTTGCGCCCGCCGGACGACGCGGGCGTCGGCGCGGACACAAGGTCCCGGGCCCCAAGACCGATGGCCACCGCCAGCGAAGGCGCAATCTGAGCCGCCTGCTCCGGCGTCACAGTCCGTGAGGTCAGCGGCGCGTACCCCAGCGGGTCCGCCACGCGCGTGGGGATGCCCAGTTCGGCCGCGAGGAATGCGTCTAGGCCCTTGAGGTTCGAGCTGCCTCCACACAGGAGGATCTGGTCCACCCGGCCATCCGGAGAACGGCCCTGGTAGTACTCGATCGACCGCCGCACCTCCGAGAGGATCTCGCCCAACACCGGGGCGATGGCGGCGAAGACCTGAAGCTTGGTGGGATCGTGTTCCACGGTCGCGGGCACCTGCGCGCCTGCGGATGGTTCGCCGAGGTCGAAGCCGCCTGCGTCACCCGCGGGGGCAGCAGCATCTCCGCCGAGATCGAAGGCGTCTGCCGCCTCGCTCATCGGGGCTCCCACGGAGAAGTCCAGGAACGCCTCGTCCTGGATCGCCTGCACCTGCGGCTGCTGGCTGACGCCATCCATGATGACCTCGCCATACTGCAGCTTCAGGGACTCGGCCGTCTCCTCGTCTACCCCCATCTGCTGCATGATGGCGCGCGTCATCGAGTCGCCGGCCAAGGGAAGGGTGCGCGGAAACGCCAATAGGCCATCGCGGAAGATACCCACATCCGTGTTGCTGGCGCCGATGTTGACGATCGCGACGCTCTTCTTGCCGTACGGATCGGGACCAAGCTCGACGAGGCAACGGGATGCCGATAGGGGCTCCACGTCGATTGCGGCCGGCGTCAGTCCGGCGGCCAGCAGCATCTCGACATGGCGGTCGATCATATCCTGCTGCGCCACGGCCAGCAGGACCTCCATCGTCTGCGCGTCTGGTGGATCGTCGGCGCGCTCGATGGGCTGGAAATCCATAATCACTTCGTTAGCGGCGAACGGTACGTGGCGCTCAACTTCCCAGCGCATGTGCTCGCTGAGTTCGCTGTCGGCCATCTTCGGCGCCTCGATCACGCGAACCACGAGGGCGCCCTGGCCCGATACCGAACTCACGGACCGCTTCGACGATATCCCGCTGTCCTTGAGCAGCTTCTTCACCGCGTCGCCGAGTAGCTTGGCATCGACGATGACGCTGTTCTCCATCGCACCGGTTGGTGTGGGAGCCACACCAACCGCCTTGACAGCCACACCACTCTTGGCCGGTACGACCTCCGCGACTTTGATCATCTTGGAGCCGATGTCCAGCCCGACCGTCGGTCCTCCGGATTTAGCCATTCACCCACTCTCCTGGGGGGTCAACTTAGCGCGACATACGGCGTTCGGACGGAGCCGCCCGAGCATCTCGCCCATTCTAGCAGTTTCGCGAGGGTGTGTCAAGCACCCGCGCCATGCGGACAGTTCCCGATGTGTGCCGCACGCCACACCCTTCGGACGCACGGAATGGGCGGTGGGTTACACCGCCCATCTCCCCGCCACCTTCATGCCGTCCGACGACGCCAACGTCGGACGTCTGCGGTGCGACTGGCCACCCCCTTGGGGCAACCTCACGCCGCCATGCGCCTTAGTTCGCCGGCTGCAGGTAGAACTGCGGACTCAGCGTCATGTTGTACAGGTCCGTCGTGCCTGAGCGCGTGCTGGTCCAGAACACCCAGACCTTCGCCTCCACCGGATCACGGAAGGCGCTCACCTGGCCCTCGTTGACCGCTGCCTCCGTCGGCAGCAGCACCTCCGAGGTGGTCTGGTCTGTCCCCGCGCCCAGAGCGCTGCCGATGGGCAGCGAGCCCACCGAGATCTCGTCGCCCCAACCGACTCGGTAGGCGCCTGCCGACACCGTCTGAAGCGCGCCGCTCGTCGAGTCCCGCCCATAGGCGAACGTTATGTTCACGAGGTTGCCCTCGTCTACCTGCGTGAAGTACACACGTCCGCGGATCCAGTCGACCTCGTACGGACCGCGGTTGCCGGTCACCACGATGTTGCCGGCGATCGTGTAGGTGCCGGAATCGGTCAGCGTCCGCACCACTCCCCGAGGCAGCCGAACCATCAGCCGCCGCGCCGAGTAGAACAGCGCCGAAGCCGAGGTCGACGTGCCGGTCTTCCGGAACAGGGTCCACAGGCGCGTCACCTGCGTCTCGCCGGCCGATTGTGTCGGCTGGCCGTTCACCCGGAAGAACGCGTCGGCGTTCTGCACCCATCGCGGGTTCGGATAGGTGTCCAGGAACGAGCATGGCTCCGAGTTGCCCCCCGAGGCTGCCACGTACGGCTTGGGCGCCACACCCGGGTCGTTCTCCCACCCGCTCGGAGCGCACACGACGCCGGCCTCGTTCCGCGTCACGTTCACCCGCATCGTCTGCGGGATGTAGCTGATCGTGACCGAATCCCCAAGCCCGGGCGCCGCGTCGAGGAACGTAACCGTGCCGAGCTGCGGGTCCACCGAGATCAGGCCGGACAGCGTCCGTCCGCCGTTCAGGCTCACCGACGCCGCCTGGAACACCAGCCGGCCCGTCGTGCTGTCGTACTGCACGCCACTGACCTGGTTGGCTTCCTGCCCGTTGACCTTGATCATCATCCACGGATGGCCATTGCCGTCCGTATAGCCGCTCGTGCCACGGTAGAGCCACGCGACGTCGCGCGACATCCAAGTATTGGTCGTGCCATCGCGAACCATCAGCTCATTCTCGACTGGCGGAAGAGCCATCACCTGGAGCCGCCCGTTGTCGAGCACCCGGTACCGCGTCATGAACGTCTCGGGCTGCTTCCGCCTCGGCGACACGGCCGTGTACATCAGGTCGATCGCGTCGACGAGTGCCGACGACGCACTGCCAAGGTCGGGATCCACGTCGTACGCTGTCACGAACCGGCCGAACGATCCCCCGGACACCGTGGAGGTGTCCGTGATCCAACGCGGCGTAACGCGCGTATCCCACCAGACCGTGCGCCGAACCGGTGTCGGGTCGGAGACGCTCTGGAGGCCGCCCGGCGTCGCCAGCGCCACATCCGTCTGCCAAGCAGCCGGGGTCAGCGCCGTCAGGTTGCCGTTCGCCAGGTTGTAGAACAGGCGGTTGCCGCCGGCGCCCGCGCCGTGCCAGAACAGGTAGTTGCGCGACGTGCCACCCTGATCGACGAGCATCATCGGCTTCGGCGACATCTTCGCCAACTGCGGGTCGTTGCGGAACGAGAGCGGACCGCTGGACGGCGCCATCGCCGCAGGAGCCCAGACGCCGTTGTTGCCCTTCGAGACCTGGGCGTAGAACGTCCGCGAATCGAGGTTGTAGGCCGACGACCCATCGCCCATGTTCTTGTAGGCGTAGCCCTGCCAGAACAGCCACGTGCGGCGCGGCGAAGACTCGTCCTGCACGAGGGCCGGCGAGCCATGCCGCGTCATAGGCAGCCCTGCGACGCCGCTCGGCACCAGGGTCCCGGGGACCGCCGGCAGCCAGGGCTGGCCGCTCACCTCGGTCGACGGGAACCACTCTGTCGACGACGCGATGTCGGGATACGACGCGTTATTCGCAACCGGGTTCCACCACCGCGTTCCACCGGTCTCGTAACGCCAGTCGAACAGGCCGCTCCCCGAGACCGAGTTGAGCTGCGAGAAGAAGAGCGAGACCGGCGTGTCCTGCACCGTCGGCGCGACCCAACTCGAGCCGCTCCACTGCCGGTTGCTGGCCCAGAAGAGGATCAGGTCTCCGGTCGCCGCGTCGCGCACCGCCGCCGGCGCAAAGTTCGCGCCCAGCGGAACGGCGCCGTTGCGGGCGTCGATCTGCCAGTAGTTGCCAATGTCCGGGCCGGGCACGAGCTTGGTGCCGGGCTGCTCGTTCGTCAGCCGGGCCTCGCGCACCGTCACCTTCAGCGTGAACGGGTTCTGGACGACCGCCTCGAGCGGCGCGCCGGTCAGGCGCCCGGCCACCGGGGTCAGTGCCCCGTTCAGGATGCCGTCGTTCAGCCCGCCCGAGCCGCTCGCGTACCCGTTGAGAGGTCCGCCCGAGCCGCCGGCGTAGGCGATCCACTGCTCGGGATAGCTGTCCTCGTACACGTAGACCTTGGCGCTGTACGTGCCCGCCGGGGTTCCCACAGGCACCGCCACGCCGATCTTCGGCCGAGTGTCGCCCTTCCCGCTCAGGAAGTCGTCCGGGTCGCCATATGCCACGGCCGGAACGCTCATCGTCGTCGCCGAGACGTCGCCCGGACGCGGCTTGTTCAGGGTCGGCCTCGCCTCCGTGCCGGCCGGCCAACCCAGCACGTTGCCGGACGTCACGTACGGGTTGCTCGAATTGAATGGCCACAGATTCGTCGAACCGTAGGGCGCTGCCGAGTAGTCGGTCTCCAGATCGTACGCCCCGCTGCGGCGCGAGTGGTCGAGCGTGGTCACAACACCGCGGTTGCCCGCAGCCACCGGGCCTACCACGTTGAATGGCCGCATCCACACCAGCCCGCCGCCGAGGAGCGCCACGACCGCGTCGACCTGGTCGCTCTGGAGCGCAAGCCAGGACGCCGGGTTCGCGATGTTCGCCTCAGCCCCAACCACCTTCGCGACCCGCAGGTTGATCAGGTTCACGTTGCCCTGGTTGCGCACCGTGAACGGCGCGAAGAACCGGTCGTAGTTGTTGTTGTCCGCCACCGGGTACGGCCCGATGCCGCTGGGCGCGAACGGAATGCCCGGAGCGAACCCGAGACCGTGCGCCTCGTTGCCGAGGTCGATCGTCTGCTCCTCGGTGCGCAGGTTGATGTCCGGCGGCACGCCAACGCCCACCATGAACTCGCGATAGACGTCCTCGCGCGACGTGCCCGTCGCCACCTGCTGCTGCGCCGAGAACGAGGTCCCCCGGTACCGCGAAGCCGATCCGGTCCCCACATACACGGCGATGTTGCCGTAGTAGCCGGCCGAGGGCGAAGGATTCGCCGCGTACGGTGGCCCGGCGAGGTTCTTCTGCTTCTCGTTGTTGATGTCCGTGTACCAGTGGTTGATGTTCGCCGACTGATACCTGGGCACGCTCACCGTCATGTCGATCGTCTGCGGCCGGAGCGTCTTGGCCGTGATGACACCACTGGTGTCCTTGGTGATGGTCGGCAGAGGCAGCGTCACACCGGATCGCGCCATGTCGATCGTGCCCGCCCGAAGCGTCGTCCGCGTCAGATCCATGTCCGGGTAGTCAGCCGACGTGTTCGGGTACTTCAACGGGAACGTCTCCCACGGAAGCGGGTTCATCACGTTGCCGGTGTTCTTCTGCAGCGTCGAGAGCGACGAGTCGTTCGAGTTCCAGCCCCACTCCAGCCCCTTGCGCTCGACACGCACGTTGCCCAGCGGATCGTTGCGCTTCCACAGACTGCTGCGGTCCGCAATCATCAGCAGCGCGCGCCCATCCCCGCCCAGGTAGGTGCCGGACGAGCCATGCGGCAGGAACCCAACCGGCGCGACGAGCCCCTTCGCCTTGCTGTCCAGCGAGATGCTCGAGCCGCTGATCAACGACAGCCGGTTCCCATTGGCCATCAACTGCGTGTAGCTCGTGTTCGTCACGAAGGAGTACCAGCCCATCGAACCCGCGGCCGATGGATCGGACGGCACTCCGACCGTGGTGATGGCCAGCGGATGCGCAACCGCCATCAGACGAGCGGTGCCCGTGACCGGCGTGTTCTCGTCCTGCCCGCTCGGCGGGTTGGCACTGGTCTTGGTCACGTACGCTTGGCCCGGCATCAACTGGTTCGTTGTGAAGATGGCGCCGCTCGACGCGCTGAGCTGGGCGCGCACCTGGACCGTGTACTTGCGGCCCGGCGCCTGGTCGTTCGTGTCCGACGGCTTGCGGAACGGGAACGTCGCCTTGGCAACCCACCCAAGAGCCGTCCCAACGCCCTCGATCGTCAGCCCGCCCGAGTCCCACTTGCGGTCCCGAATGGCGCCCACGGTCACCGGCGCGACCGTCTGGCTGCCGCCCTGCAGCGTGAACGTCACCGTCGGCAGGATGTTGCCCGTGTAGGCGCCCCACGCAGCCACCACGATGTCGTCGCCCCACTCGTAAACAACCATGCCAGGCGGCGTCAGGTTGTCGGCCTTGCGCTTCCCGTCCACCCACGCGTCGTACGGCGACACCCACCTCGTCGCATCCGTCGAGCCGAAGTACTGGTACGGCGTAGTCGCGTCGTCCTCCACGCCGTTCCACAGCTCCACCAAGCGCAGATCCAGCGAGCCGTTCGCGTCGCCTCCAGGCGGATAGTAAGGCTCGTCCGGCGTCGACATGCCGCCCGTTACCTGCGTGTCCGCATAGGCGCGCATCTGGCCGTTGATCTCACCGATGTCCTGGTTGCCCTCGTCGCCGTTGTACACCCAGCCATTGGCAAGGATCGCATCGGCGCCGCGGTACGCACTGGACGTCGCCACAGCCGTGGTGACCGAGTTCCCGCTGGTGTCGCTCTGCGTCACTGGCACCCGGCCGGTGCCTGAGTCGAACAGGCGCCACATGATCTTGCCGGAGTCCTCCGGACTGAATGCCACCATGCCGCCGGCATCGTTGGGCAGCATGATCGCCGGCTTGGCCTGGTTGTTCACCACCGGCACGCTCGGCGTCGGCGGCACGGCAGTCGACGTCGAGAAGGTCGGCTGCGGCGGCAGCGAGTTCATGAAGATCGCGGACGCCCGTGACGTGCCGCGCGTCACCGAGGTGAACAGCACCGTCGGCCCCGCGACGGGGTTCCCGGTGGACGTGGCGTCGAGCCCATGAACGGTTCCGTCGCGGTTCCCGACGAACACCACGTCGTTCCCGCTGTTCACGTTCGTCAGGCCGGTGCGGAAGATCGGCGCCGTGAACGAGTTCTCGTTCGCCTGCTGGTCGTTCGGCCGCGTCTCGCTCGGATCGCCCGGTGCGCTCGCGTACGGATAGGTCCACTCGGGCTGCATCACCGTCTTGCCGCTGATGGTCGTCGTCGCGGGAGGCATCGCGATGCAGTAGACGCGCCCACCCGCCGAGAAGACGAACTTGCCGCCGGTCGTGATGGCGCCGGGCTGCGTGATGGGCGCAACTCCCGTTGCGTCCTCCTCCGGGAACTGCCACAGCGATTCGCCGTCGTTGTTCGGATTCGCGATGCGGTCGCTCGGCCTCAGGTCAGCCAGATCGACCGCGCAGACGCGGCCCGTACCGTCGGAGGCGTAGTTCGCGAAGCACGCGATGATCTGGTCGCTCACGCTGGCCCCGGTCGACGGATCCACCGGCGTGCTGGTCTTGTTGACCGTCGGCGACGCCAGCACCTCGCACTGCGAGCCGAAGTTGTCGTCGGTGTACTTGCTGAAGCTGCCGCCCGCCTGCCGCCCGCCCTTGTCCAGCCACTTGTCTCGGGCGATTGTCGGCCAGGTCATCACGCGCCGCGTCGTGCCGGGCACGCCCGGGTAGTCGCCCGACGCGATCGTGACCGAGTAGGGCTCGCCGCCCGAGGTCCGACCGACCGGGTCGAGCGCGTAGATGCGCCCGTTGACGTTGCCGATCACCAGGAACTGCTTGTACGTGTAGCTCAGGTCGACGTTGCGAGTCGCCGTCTCCACGAACACAGGCGAGGCGCTGAAGGCCGCTAGATCGGGCGCCTTCGTCGTGTAGTTCGGCGTCGTGCCCGTGACATCGCCGTCGATTCCCTGCGTCTGCACGTTGTTCTCGGAATCGGGCAGCCAATTCGGATCGTCCCACAGGCCGTCCAGAGCGCCGTCGGCCAGCCTCTGCTGCGGATCGGGCAGCGGACTCGTCGAGACGTTGGCCGGGTTGGACACGGACGGGTACACCCAGTAGGGCGTCGTCAGCGTGCTCGTTCGAGAGGTCGCGGCGCCCGGCATCAGCGGATCGCCATTCGAGTCCTGGTCGGGCCCGATCGCATCCAGCGCCCACACATGCCCGTCGGTCGTGCCGAAGTAGACGACCGACCGCACCTTGCCCGACGGCCACTTCACGCGGGCAACGCACGGCGCGGCAGTGACCCCCGACGTCGAGTGCGACTCCGACACGAACTGCATCGCGTCGGCCACCACCGAGCGGCTCAGAGTGGCGTCGTCGGAGGGCACCAGGTTGTCCAGCACCACCTTCGCCACGTTCGATGGGAACCTGACGCCGGTCGCGAGGGTGCGCCACATGCCGTTGGACGTCAGCGGTGTGCCCGTAACCGTGTCGACCGCCGTATTCCGCTGGTCGAGGTAGTAGTCCAGAACGCCCGTGTCGGAGTAGATCTGGTAATGGGCCTTCTTGGTATAGTGGATGCCGCCGCCGGTGTCGCCGCCCGGTATCCACACCAGCACCGTGTAGGTGCCCGTGCCGTACACCGTCTTCTTCCAGGTCGCCGACTGGTCCGCCGTGGTGGCGCCGACAGCCCACTGGTAGCTGGTGCCGTAGGGCTGATGGTCCAGGTTCGCCAACTGCGACCAGCCCGCCGAGGTCACGAACTCCCCGTTCGGATCCTGCGGGTATGCCGTGTCGTCAATGGTGGCCGCGCTGACCGGAGTCGTCCATGCAGGGAAACGCCATCGCAACTGACCGTACCGGTTGCGCGACTTGTCGGTCTTGTTGAAGTAGTCCTGCATGCAGTAGAACACGGCAGACCGGATGCTCTGGCTCGGATCGAACACGATGGGGTTCGAGTCCTTGTCGTACGCGCTGGTCGGATCCAGCAGCACGCCGGTCGAGCCGACCGAGGTGCTGTAGTTGGTCGCCGTCGGGAACAGGATGCCCGGCCCACTCGTCTCGTCGCGCCCGTAGTAGGTGAGCTGGTAGTACTCGTTGACCGACGCGTTGCTGACCCCGTTCGGCGGGAACACGGCAGAGGCCGCCGACGCATGGATATCGCCGCGCAGGGCCTCCGGCACGAGCCGCACAGCGTCGGCCACCACGATCGACTTGATGCCGCTCGAGCCGGGCTGATCGTCGGGCGTGACGTTGTAGAGCGTTACGGTGATCGGGCAGTACGGATTGGTGTTCGCGTCGAACGCCTTCGTCGGATCCTTCAGGCCGTACGGGAAGTAGCGGTCGTCCGCCGAGTCCGTCCTGATGCGCTTCCAGTACCCGCCCGTCTCCGAGAAGTCCATCATGAAGATGCGGCTGGTCTTGGGATCGTTGACGTCCGCGCCCCAGCTCACGCGCACCATCACGTGCTGCGTGTTCGGACGCGCCGTGGCAGAGTTGGAGTTCTCGAGAGTGCCGCTGGCCGGGAACCGGATGTAGGCGGCATAGCGCTGGTTGGGAACGAGCTTGCACCGGTTCGCGTCGCTGCCCACGTCGACCGTGCCCTGCAGCGTGCCGGCAGGGTAGCGCGTGCCGAAGGTCCACCGCGCAAACGCCGGAGCCGCCTTGAGCGCATCGTCGATCTGCTTGTAGATGGCGGCGGAGGCATCGTTGTTCGCCGAGGAGAGGTTCGGCAGCGTCTCCAGCGTGTCAACGCCGATGGTCGCCAGCGTCGAATCCGTGACAGCGTCGATGTAGACGTAGTCGCCGACCTTGCTGGCGGTGAAGTCGCTGGGAGGCCACGCCCCCGACATCCGCCTGGAGACCGCTGGATAGACCCACGAACCCTTCAGCCCGAATGTCTTGAGGATGGTACCGTCGGCCTGCACTGCCGGGTAGTCGCGGTCATCCCAGGTGCTCTCAGCGCCGCTCTTCGTCGGGAACAGCGTGGCCGAGGCCAGCACCGTGTTGTCGGACACCATCTCCGCAGGCATGTCGCGGGAGGCCGGATAGACCCACGATGGGCCGAGCTGCGGCCATACCGACTGGTCAGCCGTGTTCGACTGGTCCGGCAAGATGCCGGCATCCGAGTTGCCGCCCGTTCGCTGCGGGTTGCCGCGATGCGTGAGCCAGTCGCTGACCGTCAGCAACTGCCCCTGCGCCGGACTGCACAAGCCTAGCCCGAAGGCTGCCGCGATGACACCGAGATGTCTGCAAACGTGTCGCATGGTGCGATCACCCTGGTTCTTGTGGACGCCGCCCCGCCTCGCGAAGACGCGGGCCGGCAATCCGGACTATCCGCCTGCCTGAGACGACAGGCGGCAGAGGGTTGTCAGGTTGTTTCGCGCGCGGCCGGGTTCGGTCGAGCCCGCCGGGCCGCGCGCGCTCTCGAGTGCGAGCCTACTGCGGCCGATCCGCCGAAGCCGGCTGCTCCAGAACGGAGGATGAGGTCGCGCGGGTCGGATCGCCGATCAGCCGGCTGAAGCCCTTGAACCCGCCCGAATTCACCGGGACCTCGTTCGGAATACGCCGCACGATGCTCGCCGCTGGGTTCGCCACAAGCGTACCGGCGCCTGCGTTGAAGATGTAGTCCGGCTGGTAGCCGAACCCCAGGATGCCCGCCGCGGCAGGCCGCAGCCCGAGGCTGAACAGAGCCGGGTTGAGCACGAACACCTCGCCCTGCGTCCTCGTCCGCACATCCAGCGCCGCCTTCTCCGCATCGTTCCCGCCGAACACCGTCGGATCGTCGTCGCCGCTGTAGCGGTTGACGATCAAGAACTGGTGCAGGGCAGGCGTCGCCGCCACCACCGCGTTCCCCGCACCGGCGTTCAGGCGCCGGATGCTCGATGCCTGCAGGCGCTTGCCGGTCATCAGGTAGTAGTCCTGCGCCGTCAGCAGCCACTCGACATCCAGGACGGTCTCCGTGAACCCGTCGGCCCGCGCCACGAACTGCGGACGAGCCTGGTAGCAGCCATTCGCGTCGCAGCACAGGACCTTCAGCATGGGCGTGCCGTTCGTCACCTCGATGAAGTACGACACGTACGTCGGGGCGACCACGGGCATCGACCAGTAGTCGGCGTCATTGCCGGGATCCGGCGCCGCAACCAGCGGAATCCGGATGCGGTTGATCACGCCGAGCGCCGTACCGTCCTCCTTCAGCACCACCAAGGAGCCGCCCGGCCCGGCCGTCGTCTCGCCGAAGGCCGCAGCCGATCTCGCCGGGGTGGCAGGGTCCACGAGACGCGCGTTGTCGATGGCGGCGAGCGTCAGGTACCGAACCACCGCGCCCGTCTGCCAGGCTGTGGGGAGAATGGAATCCGCGACCGTCAGCCGCACAGTGCCACGATACCGGTATCGCTTGTTCTGGCTTCCGTAGGTGCTGCTGACGAAGTTCACCTGGCGGCGCAGCGTGAACGACAGCGGACTGCCGCTCGCATCGTTCGGAGTCACCACGCGCCCCGCGGAGTCGTACACATCGACGACCTCGATCACCCGGTAGTTCCCGGTGTCGGCGATCAGATAGTGGACCACGAAGCCCGGCTGATCGTACCGGTACGTCATACCCATCACCTGGAACCAGCTCGTCAGGTTCGGGAAGAACTCCGTCCAGAAGGCGCAGTCCGTCGGCTCATTGAGGGACAGCGGGTCGCCCGCACGCAGCACGTGCTTGAACGAGTCGTAGAACTCGGAGATCTCCCAAGCCACGTTGCCGCCCCGGTCGACCTGCAGCACCCGGTTGTTGCCGGTGTCCACCACCATCAGGTCGTTCAGACTCACGTGCCGCACAACCGACGGGCGAGCCCAGGGCACTGTCTTGACCACCTGAACGCCCGTTCGGCTGCCTGGGTTCGACGGCACCACATTGCCGCTGTTCGGATCGGTCAGGTATACGGGCAGATCGCCTCCGGCTACGCTGTAGCTTCGGCTGCCCTCGCACACCCACACCGCCTCGCCGGCCGCGTTCACCTCGATCAGCCGCCTCGCGTCCGCGACGACCGTCATCGTGTCCTCGAACGACCGCATGCCGCCCAGCGAGTTCACCGCGAGAAGGTTGCCGCTGCCCGCCGGCGGAACCATCACCGGCCCGGCGGTCGTCGGCGAGATCCACCGCAGGTGTCCCGTCTGCTCGGTGCCGCTGGCGAAGACGCCCGTGTAGATCGGCACCTGGCTGCCTGGCCCCTGGACCGACGGATCGTTGGCGCCAGGGTCCGCATCGAACGACAGGACGCACCCATTCTCCCAGCCGACCCAGATCACCGTGCCTTGCACCGAGGGGCCGGACGTCGCGCGCCCGATCGACGTCGACTGGATCGTCGGCGACGTGATGCTGAACGACACGCTCGACGGCAGCACCAGATCCGCCGGAATAACCACGTACCACAACAGGTTGTCCAGGGTGCCGGCGGGCGCAATCCGAGTGGACACGCCGAAGGACTGGTAGTCCGGGTTGTCCGTTACCAGCATCTCGCCCTCGGTGCCGATCTGCACGATGAACGGCAGCGACGTCCCACCGCACTCGGCGGGCAACTGGCCCTTGGCGAACGAGTTGATCTTGATGGTCCCCGAAGCGGTGTCGATGCCGAGCTGCGCCTGCGGGATATCGATCATGGGCGGCGCACTGGCCGAGGGCTGCGCGAACACGTTCGGCTGCCGAACCCGAACCGCCGTGTTGGGCGACGAGATCGGCGAGCCAGTCTCGATCGTGATGATCGGGTTCGCGCGGAACGCGCACAACAGCGACACGGCAGTCCCGCCGGTTCCGCTCGGGTTCGCCCGTACGTTGGCGGTCGCCACGGCGTACACAACGTCGTTGCGGACGGCTGGGGAGCCGATGAACCGGACATCGCACACGTACTGCCCGACCCCGGCGATCGTCTGGTCGGTCTGCTTGATCCTCGGGGTCAGGCTGATGGTCGTGCCGGCCACCTGCGTGTCCACCCCGTTGTGCACCGGATACGACCACTTGATGGCCGTCTGGGTGCCGGCCTCCTTGGCCGCGGTCAGCGTGCTCGTGCCCGGCCCCGCGCCGCTGGTTCCGGCGGTCAGAAGCGCGTTGTAGTACTCGATATCGGTAGGCGCGAGAGCCGGCGGACCGCCCATAGCGTAGTTGCCGGCGTTGGCGCGCTCAGGAACCACGAGCGCGGACCGAATGTTCACCTTCTGCGCTGCGGTGACGCTCGAGGCAGGCGCCCAGTCCAGCGTGTAGTCGGCATAGAGCTGGCCCAGCGCCGGGTCCAGCGCACCCACCACGACTCGGACCTCGTTGTTCTCCCACAGGATGGTGTACTCATTGGCGCCCGGCGACGAGGCCGTCGTGTACTTCAGCTCGACCGTCGTCGTCCCATTGCGGTTGTACACCCGAGGACGCAGGTTCGCGTTGTCGTCGCCGTTCTGCCCGTACACCCACCACCATCCCGTGGATCGCGTGCAGCGGTACTTGCGGGTGGTGCCCGTGTAGGCCAGCGGCTCGCCCTTCGCGCCGAAGAGGATCGTCGAGAGCGACGCGGGCCGGCCGCCCGCAGCCCCGGTCCCCGCCATCTGGCAAGAGATGACCTTGTCGATGGCCCCCGTGGTTTCGTCGCGGATGTACCCGACCGTCGGAGTGGTCCAGAACTCCGGCAGCGTCACCGAGGTGTCTGGCACCATGGACTCCGCCGAGCCGGACGATGAACTCAGCGAGCGCCCGAGGTGGAACGCGCTCGTGCCGCTGCGCGGATCGATGGCAGCTATGCGCCCGCCGTTGCTCGTGTTCAGCGCGACGAACACGACGCCCTCCGCCCAAGCCGCCGCCGGCACCGGCGGCACCTGGCCGCCCGGGTTGCTGGCTGACGACAGCGCGTAGGGGATCGCGCCCGAGGTGTTCGCCGAGACCACCCAGTCAACGTTGGTGGCGGGCGCCAGCGGGAGCCCCGACGTCGAGGCCCGTGGCAGGGCCCGCGCCGCGACCACCGTGCCGTCCGACAGGACGACCACCACGAGGTCGCGATCAAGCGGGTTGGCGAACGCGCCGGGGGAGCCCCCGCCGGTGAACGTTGGATCGTAGAACTGCACGATCGTCGGAGCCGATGCGCCACGCACATTGGTGCCGAGCCCCTTCAGATCGAGCCGCCACAGTTCGTCGTAGGGCGCGCCCAGGATGTAGTCCTGCACCCCGTCATCGGTGTTGCCGTCGTTGTCCAGGTCCTCGCCCGGCGAGGCATTGAAGCAGTGCAGCACGCACGCGGTGTCGACGAAGTAGACACAGTGCTTGTAGAGAGCGACGCCCCCGACGTTCAGGCCGCCGTTGGGCGGTGTCGGGCTCCACTTCTCCTCCAGCGCCGACGCGAGACGCTCGCTCGTGCCGCCGGAACGGCGCACGTCCGTCAGCGGCGTCGTGTGCGCCGACGCCCAGGAGACCATGTTGTACAGGAACTTCAGGTCCCTGGGGTGCGCGCCCTGAAGCGACTCACCGCTGATGGCCGCGCTGTTGCCGCCGTAGCCCGCGTTCCAGCCGCCAACGTAGTCGTTCACCGCGCAGCCGCTGTCCATCGCGGACATCACCAGGCGCCCGGCGCCAAGCTGCCCGGCCAGCACGTAGGGGCGCCACCCAGAGTTCGGGAGCACCTCGCTCGATGCGGCCAGACCACGGCTGTTCCACACGACGGGAACCATGAACGAACCGCCTGGCGGATTCGCGGCATCGCGCCCGGGCGCGGCATCGACCTGCGTCGGGTCGGCCGGGTTCGATCGATCGTTGTACAGGTAGTACCCACCCACGAACTTGTCGCCCATATACTGGACTTCTTCGCGCGTGAGGGCGTACGGGTACGTCAGCAGAGGATGGTTCGGCGCACCGATGACCGCTCCCGACGACGCGCCGCCGCCGTTGGCGAACTGCACGTCGATCAGGAACGGATTGCCGGCCGTCAGGGTGAACCCGCCGCAGTTGTCCAGCCACAGCGTGCCCCCGCCGTCCACGAACCGGCGCAGCCTCACGATCTGGTCGGTCGTGAAGTTCACATTCGCCTTGTGCGTGTGAATGTACAGCAGGTCGAACTGAGCCAGGTCCTCCGAGGTGACGTTGTCGAGATCCACCTCCCAGTAGCAGCCCATGTTCTTCGTGACCCGGGCGCCGATCTGGAAGAGGCTGTACTCCGCCGTGCCGGACTGGAACGCCGGATCGCCCTGCTGCCTCGTGGCGTTATAGGTCATCTTCACCCGGTTCTTCCAGCGGGCGAGGATGTTGCCGGTGATGACGGACGGCGCCAGCGGGTTCGTCAGCTCAACCCCGCTGGGCTTCAAGTCCGTGCGCGCGTCCAGCACGTAGAACACGTGCGGATCGGGATTCTCGTTCCCGTAGGTCCCGCCCATGTCGACCGCCGAACTCACCAACACGCCAACGCGAATCACCTGCCGCTGCGAGACGTAGGCATCCGCGTCGGCCCGTGCTCGGTCGATGCCCGAGCAGCAACCGACGGCAGCGCCGGCCAGTGCAAGCAGGAGGAGTCGTCTCATCATGGTGCTATCACCTCGCCGCGGCGTGCGGCGCCGAAGCGTCTCTCGCACAGGTGCCGTTCCACGCGGCTATGAGCGTCAGCGGACCTCGCCGAAGTGCACGAACTTTGGACAGACAGGCAGCCGGGGAATCGGCGGCAGCACGCGGCCGTAGTCGTCCACGCGGAACGCCGAGCCGGACGACGTGTAGCCCGAGAACGGCATGTGGAAGGCCGGCTCGTAGATGTATCGGAGGCCGCGGGTGATCCCGAGACTACCGTAGTAGCCCTTCTCCGCTTCCGAGCGGTAGTCCGCCGGCGTGTTGCCGATATCCCCGATGTGGAGATGCTCGCGCGGGATCCTGATCGGGTTCGTAGAGCTGTCAGTCATCCCCGTCGAGCCGTAGTTCTCCGGGATCCATCCCCAGAGCTGCATCCACGCGGCTTGGTCGCCCTCGGGCGCAGTCCGGTTCTCCGCGATCGCGCCAACGACCGTGATCCGCACATCGATGGGCTCGTTGTAGAACGGGTACATGTCGTACACGTCCGCTTGCCACGCCAGCGAGCCGCCAACGTCCGGCCGCAGATGCTTGCTGCGAATCCGGTCCCGGTCGTCGTACGGCACCTCGTTCATCGGCCTGCCCGGGATAACGAAAAACGAACCGTTCTGCGCGTAGATCAGCGCCTCGATCCGAACATCGTTCGGCACCACCGCCGCGCGCGACAGCTTGAAGCCCGAGCTGCCGGTAGGCGCCGAGCTGTACGGATCGTTCGCAAAACGCAGAGTGTTGTGCAGCCCCAGCGGCCACGCGTTCGGAAGACCGGTGAACGAGTAGTCCGCGCCGGAGATTGCATGCCCGCTTGCAGGCGGCATCGTGCACAGCGTGAACGCGCGCTGCTCGTACAGCGACGTACTCGCGGTCGGCGCGCCCGGGTGCGGCAGCGGGTAGACCGTCGGCGCATCGGACAGGATGTTGAACGGATAGAACATCGTTGCGGGCGCGACGGGCGGCAGCGCCTCGTTCACGGCCAGGTTCCAGTAGGTGTAGCTCCCCGCATTGACCCCGCTGCGCAGCAGCAGGTAGCTCGACACGTTGCCGCCGTCCATCGACGTGTACTGCGTCGGGTCCGCACCGAACAACCACTGCAGCGACATGCTGTTGCCCGACTCCAGCGGGAAGAATGGCACGCCATCCTCGCTGTCCGCGGCCGGCGACCTCTGGTCCGCCGGTCCAACGAACATCGTGGTGTTGACCACGACGTTCTCCTGCGCCATCAGCGCGAGCATCGTGTCCGGCCCGCTCGGCTCACGGACCAAACTGCCCTCGATGTAGATGTTCCGGCCCGAAACCATCGTGATCGCGGGAGGGTTCGTCGCAGCCCGCAGCTGGTTCTCCGTCATGCCGCTGTTGTCGTCAGGGTCGCGCCGCACGTCGGTTCGCGTCGAGTCGTTCAGGATCGCAGCCTTCGACGGCAGCAGGCCGCGCGTCCGGATGTTGCCCGCAGCGTAGATCACGCCGTTGAACGGGGGCAGGAACCGATCGATGCGCTGCTCGACGGTCCCGCTGCCCGCCGGAAGCACGTTCGTGTCGTCTTGCCTCCTGCGCAGGTACCTCCGGAACAGCGGGTTGTCCAGCTTCAGCACGGGCCGCTGCCCCGCAGGCTTATAGATGAAGAAGCTGTACACAAGCTCGTTCGTCACCTGCTCGCCCAGCGGATCGCTGAAGGCGCTGCCATCAGGGCGGGTCAGTTTGAACCCGGGCTTCACTGCGGCCTGCCCCGATTCGGGGTCGTTGACCACGAAGTACCCGAACTCAACCAGCACGCCGTCCGGGACGTAGAACGGGCCATTCCACGGGCCGCGCGCACCAGGAGACAACCACTCCTGCCGCAGGGCCTCGTTCCATGCGTTGCTGGGAGTCCCGGAGCGGCGCTCGTTCGCCAGCAGCGGAACATACACCCCCGCCCCGTAGCCGCTTCCGCCCGTGTTGAAGGTCGGAGCATTCCTCGGCAGCGCCACGCCGGAGTCGCGGCTCATCCGCAGGTACCGCGCGACGCCCGTCGCAGGATCCACTCGGTCGATGGCCGGCGGGTCCAGCCGCTTCGCGCGCCGCGGGTACCCGTTCGTGTCGAACAGCGTGTTGATACTCGAGTCCATCAGAAGCTGGCCGAACGTGTTGAAGTTGGTGGCGGAACTCGGCAGGATCTGCGGCAGATCGCGCACTGGATCGGCGTTGGCTGCGTACAGCGCAATGTTGTTGAACCGAGCACTGCGCGGCGACGGATCCGCCGGATCGGAGCTGGTGCTGCCGCTCTCGACGCGAATGGTCCCCGCCACGTTGACGCTCTCGCCCCGGTCCGGGTTGAGCCCGAGGACCACGTTGTGCATCAGCTTCAGGTTGCAGTTGATCTGCATCGGAGCGCCCGGAGCGTCCACGCCCGACAGCGAGACCCCATCGGGAGTGCGCACCGGCAGGAGCCCCAACTGCATCCACAGCGGCAGGGCCGTTGCGGTGGATGCCGGGTTGGGGATGCTGATGGGCGGTACGCCAATCAGAGCCTCCGCCTCGGAGTCCTCGTTGATATTCGTGACGTAGCGTAGGTAGTCCGTGAGGCCGATCGCCATCTTCGCGATGACCACGCGCCGCAGCCGCGGCGCGGGCACGTTCAGGAACGTGGTCGGGTCCGACTCGTCGATCTGCCCCACACGCCCCACGGACTCGATCAGGATCGTCGGGTCCTTCTCAGGGTCCAGGGTTGAGGTGTTCTGGTATCCCGGGAAGTTCGCGCGCACCAGCGGCGGATCGGCGCCATTCGGCACGGGCACCTTGTACGACACGCGAATCAGCGCGCGCCCGGACGGCAGCGAGATGCGGCTGAACCCGCGGTCCAGCCACGGCCGGTCCGGGTCCTGCGCGTTCGCGCACGGCGTCGGAGCAGGCCGCCAGTCGGCCCCGTCCAGGCTGTTCAGGAGCTGCTCGCCCGCGTAGTTCGCGCCGGCCTCCGCAAGCTGGGCGGCCGACAGTGTATCGGCGGCCCTGCCCTGGCTGATCATGTTGTGGGCCACGATCCCCACGAACACGCCGCCCAGAAACAGGAGGACGAAGAGCACGATGACGGCGACGATCAGCGACTGGCCGCGCGAGCGCGAACGCCCCGGGCGCCCGAACGCCCGTCCGTCGACAAGTCCTGTTCCCGTAGTGAGATGCTCGGTCATGCCTATCAAGCCCCCTGCGATCAACGCTGGGTGTTCCGGATGCGGAACTTCTGGGTCAGAGTGACCTGCTGCGGTTGGCCGGAGTTGAGGTCATAGAGCCGGACGCCAAGCGCGGTGGACATCAGTTCCCGCGTGATGTAGTCCGCTCGAACGGTCGCGTAGTGCAGCGCGTTGCTCGAGTCGAAGTAGGTGTTGTTCTGCACCTGGTACGTCACCGTGATCGGAGCCGCCGGGTGGCTCTCTCCGTCCGAGTCCCGCCACGATGTGGGCATGTCCGTCGTGTCGAACAGGATCGTGCCCAACTCCGCCTTCGGCTCCGGGCTAGAGCCCGAGTTCTTCCGCGGCTGGTAGTTCACCCAGCACGTGTTCGGCCCCGGCGTCTCGGTGGCGTCAGTGCGCGACAGCACCGTGTACGTCACCTTCAGGCCCTGGTGCGGCCCGGGCCTCTGGTCGGGACCGGTGACGATCAAGGAGCCCGGCACGATCACCACATTCCGCCGCTGTGCGCCGCTGCTGTCGTAGTTCCACAGCTTGAACAGGCGCGCGTCGTCTCCGTTCGGCAGCTTCAGCAGGCTCAGATAGTGCAGCGCCTGGACGTCGTCGGTCTTCTGGCTGTTCACGAACGCCGGATCGTATTCCAGCGGGGCGACGTCCCCAGGGTTCGTCACCGGCGCGCCGGTGGAGTCGTGCCAGTCCGCCAGGTCCGACACCGCGAAGTCCAGCGTGCCGTCCTGCGAGTTGAACGTGAACAGCAACTGCGGCACCGAGTCGTTCAACTGGCTCAGGTCGACCCGAGGAATGCCCTGACCAGGCACCGAGGCCGCGTAGCTCGAGTTCAGCAGCATCGGATTGAACCGGGTGTCCGTGGTGGACCCGCCGGACACGTACTTCGCCGTGCCGGGCACCAGGCTTCCGCTGACCCACTCCAGAGGCGTGTACACCGTGTAGCGAGCACTGCCCGAGGCCAGGTCACCCGAATGCAGGTACAGGCGGACGCTCGTCTCCGGCCACGATCCGAACCGATGCGTGTACCGCGTCGGGAAGGCGGGATCGGTGTCGACCGCGCTGGTCCGCTTCACGCTCGGCGCGCCGGCGTCGTTGCCCACGTACGCCGGCTGGAACAGGACGAGCGAGCTGATCAGCATGTCGCCGGTGTCCGGGTCGTAGGCCGGCGCCTTGCTCGACTCGCGGATTACCATGGCCAGATCGGCCTTGTCCGTCGGGACGAGCGGCTTCGCGATGGCGCGCCAGTTCTCGGCGATGTTCACCGCGCCGTCGCCATTCAGGTCCGTCCAGCCCGGCAATGCGCTGCTGCTGACGCCCGAGGGGGCCACCGCGGCGCTGTTGTCGTAGAAGAAGTTTGGATCCGAGACGATCGGCGCGCCGTTCGAGTCGACCCGGAACAGGCGAGTATCCACCACCCGCCGCCCGCCCACCGTGATCCACGGAGACACGCGGGCCATATACAGCACGAACGGGTTGTGCTGGTCGCGCGGGATGCTCACCTGCTCGAAGTGGTTGCCGTAGAGAACACTCGGGCGCCCACCGTACGTGCTGTCCGCCACCGTCGCGTTGTTGCGCAGCCCCACCCAGAAGCGAGTGCGGATCTCCGACGGCCGCAGCGGCACAAGCAGCGGCCCGCGATCCACCGGCGCCATCGTCGTCGGGTCCAGCGTCGCGGCAGGGTCGAGATCGGACTCACGCGCCGGGAGCTGCACATCCAGCATCGTGTAGGGAACGAGCACAGGCTGCGGATTGCCGGACGGACCGGGCACCCAGAACACGGTGCTGTTGAGCTGCCCCTTCGTGTCCACGTACGTCTGGACCAGGTAGCAGTCAGCAATCTCGCGCTGGATGAGTTCCATCGCCTGGCGCACGGTCTCCTGAGCCTGCGCTTGCACCCTCGCTCGGTTCGTCAGGTTGAACCCCTGCACGAGCGGGCCGAAGATCAAGCCCAGCAGAATCGCCGTGATCGCCATCACTACCAGCAGCTCGATTAGCGTGAAGGCGCCACGGCTGCGGTCTAGTATCGGATTCGATCGCATGATGGTTGCGTTCCCAACATCTCGGCCGCGGAACGTCGCGCGACCGCGGATGAGCCGTACAATCCGCTCGACAACGAACAGACGCCGCACAACGGCTCCAACACTGCCAGCACCCGGATGCCCTACTCCGCCTTCCGGGTCAGCATAGTATCGAGATCGAACTTGCGGTACCGCGCCCGCACGACGTTGCCGTTGACCGTCTGCGTCACCCGGCTGCCGCTATCGTGAACGACGCGCGCCTTGAATGAAATGCCCTCGACACCCGACACCGTCGCCAACGCAGCACCCGAAGCCCAACCCACTGCATCCGAGTGACGGTCGCGAAGGTCGATCCACGTCAACGGCCGGCCCGATGCGGTCTCGAAGTTGTCGCCAGCAGCGATCAACTCGGCCTTCGTGCGCACCCGGTACGTCTCATTTGAAGCCCGCTGCGGCGTCGATGTTCCGGCCACCCTGTACCACAGCTCACGGATGCTGAACGTCTTGCCCGCCTCGCTCAGCGCCATGTAGATCACCGGATGCGGATCGGGATCCCCGCTGTACCGGTAGTGCGTCCCCAGCGTGTACGTACCGAACGGCGGCGGGAAGGCATAGGTGCGCGTCATGTGCGCCACGGCCTTCTGGATCTGAACGCCCCAGCCGCCGTGCGCCTTATACATGATCCGGAACGATCCCGACGCGTGGTTGTCGCCGAACGTCGGATCGAACGTGACGGTGCCCTCGTTGTAGTCCACCGTGTAGTTGTCCGGCGTCACCACAGACCCGTTGGACAGGTCGCAGACCATGACGTCCGCCGACGCGCCGCCCGGGAACATGCCCGTGTACTGCGACTGGTCGTCCAGGATGTCGCCCACCTTCTCGACGTTGCCCAGGCCCAACTGGAACCGATAGGGGGCTGCGCCTGGCATCGGGCGGTCTTCCCGAAGGATGCGCCAATCCAGAACGTCGTAGTCGATCCGGGCCGTCAGCGGCTGCGCCCCGCCCGACGTGGCCTCGGTGTAGTCGCGACCCCGCGGATTGAACACCAGGATGCCAAGGTTGGCCACGCCGGACGGCGCATTGGCATCCTGGAAGACCCGGAACTGATACGGGTCGCTCGACCAACTGATGCTGTCCGCCGCCGTGACGACGGGGAGCTGGCGGAACTGGCGAGACACCTCTTCGCTGCCATGCACCAGGTAGAGGGGCACACTGCTTCCATCCGCCTTGAAGCGAACCATCGATATCGGATCGCCGGCGTACGACGCCGGCAGCACGCGCTTGGTCGCGTCGTTTGGATCGACGTCGTAGCCCGTGTCCCGCGCATCCGGGAAGTCCACAACGTCGGACTTGATCGTCCAGTTGTCTTCCTGGTCGTAGTAGCTGTACTTGATCCGGAAGCGCCGCACGTAGACGACGGTGCCGAACGCTATCCGCGCCTGCTCGGGCTGCCCCTCGATGCCGCCGTAGTCGATCGCGTACTGGTTCGGGCCCGACACGAATGGCCCGTCAGCATTGCTGACAAGATCCTGCTCGCGCCGAACCATCCCCGCACCGTACACCGTGACCCCATCGAACGTATCGCCCACTCGCGGCGCATAGATCGGGCCGCTGGCCAGCATGTAGATGGAACCGCTGCCGAACACGGTCGGCATCCCAACCGGAATGCGCACCGTCTCGCCCAGGATACGCCGGATGCGGTTGATGTTGGACAGGTAATACGCAGGCAGGTCGGCCGGCGCCTGGGTCGCGTCGGTCAGATCGTCCGGCTCGATATCGTTCCCGATGACCAGCGTTCCGGAGGCCGGATCGTAGGCGATGCCCACGATCGCGTCGCACAGGTTCGCTCGCAGCGTCGTCTGGCGATCCAGCTCAGCCTTGGCGAGCCGCGTTGCGGTCGTGTTCTCCCCCGTCCGCCGGTTGATCAGAAAGCCGCCGGGGAAGAGCCGCACCACCGAGAAGATACCAACCAGCAGAATGACGATGACAACGAGCACTTCCACCAGCGATATGCCCAGTTGTCTCGATCGCACGCTCATGACATTGTCCCGCAACGCTCGTTCGCGAAGTACACAGGAGCGCCGCCGCCGTCCGTCCTACCCCTACTGATTGAAAACGTTCGGGCCCTTCTGCACCATCCGACGCGCGTCGATCTTCCTCGCCGTGCCCGCCAGCGAGATGGCGGTAACCATGCCGGTGCCCGCGCGCGCCGAATGCCAGTTGCAGTAGGTCAGCAGCGTCTTGTCGCTCGGTGGCTGCGCGTACTTCAGTTGCTCAGGCAGGTCGTTCAGCCCCTTCACGCCGGTCCAGTCCACGCTGTACACGCGATCGAAGATCTGGTTGCCCGCGCCATCCTTGACCGGGCGCCCATCCTCGTCGATCCGCGGTGAGACATCGTAAGTGTCCCAGACGTAGAAGTACTTAGGCTGCCCGGCGTACGGCCCAGAGGTGAAGCAGTCGATCGTGCCATACGAGTCGCTCGGGCACCCGGCCGAGGCCAACGCTCCGGCAATCCAGCTATAGGCGTTGCCGCTGCGGTCCGCCCAGCCCGAGGGAGCGCTCGCCGGGAAGTACGCCATCGTCACGGCGGAGGCCGTTGACGTGCCGACGTCGGGACAGCGGAATCCGTTGCTGTCCTTGATCATGTCGGGGTACAAAGTCCCCTCCATCCGCGTGAACGGGACGGGCGTCCCCTCACCCACGTAGGGCACCTGGATCACCTTGGTGCTGTCGTTGGGATCGACGATCTCGGTGGTGGCATAGCCCATCAGCGCCGGAGGATACTCGCCTTCGTCCTGCTTATAGACGCTGGCGGCCACCCAGACCTGGTGCATGTTGGACATGCAGTTGCTGCCTCGCGCCTGCTCCCGCACCGTCCCGGCGACCGGGAACAGAATGGCGACAAGTACAGCAATGATGGCGATCACCGTCAACAACTCGATGAGGGTGAAGGCTCGGCTTCTAGAGGCTTCTTGCATTGGATCACCCAACCTCCGCGCGAACACGCGCGCAACGGGACAGCGCCGCATGGCACGCCGCCCCCCTCCCGTTCCGGAGGCCGACACTCGCCTTAACGCATGGTCTGACGAGCGCCCCCGGGCCATTGTTCCGCCCCGACGATCTGCGTCCCTCGCTCCTTGGCGACGCAAGGAGCGCTATCCGCCCGGCGTCGGCGCAAGGTGAGCCCACACCAGGTACCAAGTGATCAGGGCGTCTCCCACGAATACAGCCAGCAGCGCCCCGACGACCATGAACGGGCCGAACGGCAAATGCATCGGTCCGGCCTCGAAGTCATCCTCGATTGGCGCCTCAGCCTGCCCCGCCGGGCGCCGCTTCACCTTCTCCGCAACCAGCGCCACCAGGTCGAGGCCCACGAGGTAGTACAGGCCGCCGGCGAGCAGGTTCCCGATCCCGAAGGGCTCCTCGTCCTCCGCTTCGGGCTCAACCGCTTCAGCCGGGGCGGACGGGGCGGCGCCGTCGCGAAGCCGCAGCCACGCGAGCTTCAGAACGCCGATCACCGCGCCCACCGCGATGGCCAACAGGAACGACACCAGCGCCTGGCTCAGCGGCAGGAGGGCGCCGATGGCCCGCGCCAGCTTCACATCGCCGTCGCCCATCGCCTCCTTGCGGAACAGCAGGAAGCCGAGCACTTGGATCGCAACGAACACCCCGGTGCATACGAGTGCACCTAGAACGCACCGCGGCATCCACCCCCAGAGCAGAGAGTGCGCCGGATCGCCCGCCGCGATCGCCCAGACGTCCAACCCTACCCCGACCAGCAGCGCGAATGCGTTCAGCTCGTCGGGTATCAGGAACAACTCCAGGTCGATGAACAATGCTGCCACGAGCGCGGCAAAGAAGAGGCAGTACGCCACCGCGCTTGCAGTCGCCCCCAGCCGCAGCGTCAGCGATAGGAACAGGCAGGCGGTCAGCAACTCCACCGCCGGATACCGCCACGAGATCGGCTGACGGCACCTCCGGCACTTCGCGCCAAGCAGAACATAACTGAGCAGTGGGACGTTGTCGATCGCCGAGAGCGAGGACTCACACTTGGGGCAATGGGAACCTGGAAAGAGGAGCGACTGCCCGCGTGGCAGGCGCCAGATGACCACATTAAGGAAACTGCCGACGATCGCGCCGAACACGACCGAGAGAGTCCCCCAGAAGCTGATCGGGACATCCGGCAACCGCGTACCCCCACTGACCGACGGATTGTGCCCTACTGCGGACGCCGCCCGGGATGGGGCGCATTCCGCGCGAAACGCAGGGACAGAGCCGATCCGCCCTGTCCCTGCGCGCTTTCAGTTGGCCAAGCGGACGCTACTCGCCGCCGGCCGCGCTGCTCGCCGCGCCCTCGGCGTCGCCGCCGCCGCTGCTGAGCTTCTCAATCACCGAGATCAGCGGCATGAACATGGCGATGACGATGAACCCGACGCAGACGCCCAAGAACACGATCAGCACCGGCTCGATGGCGGCCGTCAAGCTCTGGAGGGTTGCGTCGACCTCCTGCTCGTAGAACTCCGCGATCTTCGCGAGCATGTTGTCGAGGGCGCCGGACTCCTCACCGATGGAGATCATGTGCACCACCATCGGCGGGAACATGCGGCTCTTCTCGAGCGGGTCGTTGATGCGGTCGCCCTCTCGGATCCGGGCGCGCGCCTGCATGACCGCGTCGGCGATGATCCCGTTACCCACCGTGCCCGCAACAGTCTCGAGCGCCTGCAAAATCGGTACGCCGGAAACGAGCAGGGTGCCGAGGGTCCGCGAGAAGCGCGCCAGAGCGATCTTGTGGTGCAGCTTCCCGAACACCGGCACCTTCAGCTTGATCCTGTCGATGACGCGCCGCCCAATCCGCGTCGTCCCGAAGTACTTCACCGCCACGAAGGTCACCACCAGGATGATGATCCCGATGTACCACTTGCTCTTCAGGAAGTCGCTGAAGTCGACCAGGATCTGCGTCATCCACGGCAGTTCCTTGACCCCGAGGTCCTTGAACAGCTCGACGAACTTGGGGACAATGAACGTACACAGGCCCACGACGATGCCGACTGCGACGACGACGACGATCGATGGGTACGTCAGGGCGGCCTTCACCTTGCGCCGCAGGGCCATGTCGCTCTCTAGGAAGCCCGACAGCCTCTGCAGAGCCTCTTCGAGGACGCCTCCCACCTCACCAGCCTTGATCAGACCGATAAAGATGTTGGTGAACGTCTTCGGGTACTTCAGCATCGCCTTGGAGAGAGTCTGGCCGGACTCCACCTCCTGCTGGATGTCGATGATCATCCGGCGGAGCCTGGGGTTCTGGGTCTGCTCGCCAAGGACGTCCAGAGCGCGCACCAGCGAGACGCCGGCGTCGATCATCGTGGAGAACTGCCGACAGAAGACAGACAGGTCGGCCAGCTTAACCCGGCCCCACCCGCCTCCGGCCGCGGCCTTCTTGCCCTTGCCGGTCTGGGTGATGTCGGCAACCGTGAAGCCCTGCTCCTGGAGCCGGCGTCGCAGGATCTCGGCGTTCTCGGCGTCGGACGTGCCGGTCCGCGCCTGTCCCTGCGCATCTCGTACCGTGTAGCTGAAGGTCGGCATCTTGCAGACTCCCTCTGGGGGATCGGACATCTAGCCAGGAAGCGGGCCGTTGGCGGCACTTGCCCCGGCGGCTCCGCGCCAACTGTGCGAGCGTCCGGCCCAACCGAGGCGCCGGACGCTTCGTCCCAACGCTAACGGCCGGCGGGAGCGCCCGGCCCGGCCATCGTCGCCGTCCGGATCATCTTCTCCAGTTCCGGCGGGTTCATGGCGCGCTCCATCGCAAGCTCGAACGTGATGAAGCCGCGAAGGTACATGTCGCGCAGCGACTGGTCCATCGTCTGCATCCCGAGGTTCGCGCTCGTCTGGATCATCGACGTGATCTGGTGCGCCTTGTTCTCGCGGATGAGGTTCCGGATGGCCGGGCTGGCGGTCATGATCTCCATGGCGCAGACGCGGCCCGGCTGGTTGGCGCGCGGCAGCAACTGCTGGCACAGGATGGCCTGCAGGTTGTTCGAGAGCTGCAAGCGCACCTGCTCCTGCTGCCCGGGCGGGAACGAGTCCACGATGCGCTCGACGGAGGTCGCGGCGCTGTTCGTGTGCAGGGTGGCGAAGACAAGGTGGCCCGTTTCGGCCGCCGATACCGCCATCTGCATCGTTTCCAGGTCTCGCATTTCACCCACGAGGATCACGTCAGGATCTTCGCGGAGGGCGGCGCGCAGCGCGTTCGAGAACTGCTTGGTGTCCTGCCCCACCTCGCGCTGGTTGATGATGCTGAACCGGTGCGAGTGCAAGTATTCAATCGGGTCCTCGATCGTCAGCACGTGGACGCTGCGCTCGTTGTTGATCTGGTTGATCATCGCGGCGAGCGACGTCGACTTGCCGGAGCCGGTTGGCCCGGTGACGAGGATGAGCCCGCGCGGCAGCCGGGTGAGTTCCTCCAGCACCGGTGGCAGGCTCAGTTCCTTGAGGGTGGGGATGCGGGACGGGATGACGCGGAATGCGGTCGCGACGTTTGCCCGGTCGCGGTACACGTTGACGCGGAACCGCGACACCTTCTGGAGCTGATACGAGAAGTCCAGCTCCATCGATGTCTCGAAGCGCTGTATCTGCTCGTCCGTCAGGATGTCGTAGATGACGCGCTGCGACTCCTGCGGGGTCACCTTGTCGTAGTTGGTGGGCAGCAGCGCGCCGTCCACCCGAATGATCGGCGGAACTCCCACCGAGATGTGCAGGTCGGATCCGCCCTTCTCGACGACCAGCGTCAGCAGGTCATCGATGTGCGCATCCTCGAGCGGTCTGGGCCGCGCGCTCGCGGCGGGTTGGGGAATGGCTGCCTGGGGTACAGGCTGAGTCGTGTCGGTCACCGACTTGGAACCTCCGAAGACAGGTCAATAGCCGCAGTTTCTGTCTGGCAATCTAGTGTCGGCAGGACGAGCACTCAAGCCACAGCCCTAAGGACTGCGCCGCCCCCGAGCCCAACCGCCCATTAGTGGCCGGCGGTGAAGACGACGCGCATGACTTCGTCCGGCGTCGTGATCCCCTCCAGCACCTTGATCAAGCCGTCCTCGCGCAGCTCGTGCATCCCGTTCGCCCGCGCCGCATCGCGGATGTCCGCCAGCGGGGCGCGCCGGACGATGAGTTCGGCGATCTCGTCGTTCACCCGCATCAGCGAGTAGATGCCGAGCCGGCCCTTGTACCCGGTGTGGCGGCAAGCCTCGCACCCGCGTCCGCGCCACAGGGTGACCTTCTGGTCCGCCGACTCCGGCCGGAAGCCGAACCGCCGCAGGTAGGTGGCATCCTCCTCGTACGGCTCCTTGCAGTGCTGGCAGATCTTTCGGCCAAGGCGCTGTGCAAGCACTCCGATGACCGTGGCGGAGATCAGGTACGGCTCCACGCCCATGTCGACCATTCGGATCACGGAGGACGGAGCATCGTTCGTGTGGATCGTCGAGAGGACCAGGTGGCCTGTCAGCGAGGATTCAATGGCGATGTCGGCAGTCTCAAGGTCGCGCATTTCGCCGACCATGATGATGTCCGGGTCCTGCCGCAAGAACGACCGCAGCGCGTTCGCGAAGGTGAGGCCCGCCTTCTTGTTCACCTGCACCTGCGTGACGCCGTTCAACTGGTACTCGACCGGATCCTCGATGGTGAGGATGTTCTTCTCGATCGAGTTCAGCTTGTGAAGGATCGAGTACTGCGTCGTGGTCTTGCCGGAGCCGGTGGGGCCCGTCGAAAGCACCATGCCGTTCGGCTGGGCGACGAGTTCCTCCAACTGGTCCTGCACCTCGGCCGTGAAGCCGAGCTTGTTCAGACCGATGAGAACGCTGCTCTTGTCGAGAATTCGGCAGACGATCTTCTCGCCGAAGATGCTGGGCAGACAAGAGACGCGGAGGTCGTAGTCCTTGTTCGTGTTCGTATCGCGGATCGGAATGCGGCCGTCCTGCGGAACACGCCGCTCGGCGATGTTCATGTCCGCCATGATCTTGAAGCGCGAGATCAGCGGCGCCTGGATGTACCTCGGGAGCGCCATGGTCTCGTGGAGGACGCCGTCCACTCGGTACCGAACGCGAAGACCGCGGCCGGTGGGCTCGATGTGGATGTCCGAGGCGCCCTCGTTGATGGCCTGAAGGATCACGGCGTTGGCCACGCGGACGATAGGCGCTTCCTCCGCCATCGCCATCGCAGTCTCGTCGTCCTCCTCCACGTCGCCGCCGGTGCCCGCCTTCGCCACGTTCTCGCGGATCTCGGCCATGAAGTCGCCGATGCCGCTCGGCACGCTGGGCGCGCCGCCCTTGAGCGGGTTCATGCCCGGCGAGGCCGAGGTGGTGGGCGCCGGCGCCAGATCGGCCGACGTGCTGGCCCCGTAGGCGCGTGAGATCGCGTCCTCAATGGCTCCGGGAGCCGCCAGCGCGGCGCGGATGGTGCAGCGCGAGACGACGCGCAGGTCGTCGGCTGCATACGGGTTGGAGGTGTCGGCCATCGCGACGATCAGCGTGTTCGTCGCGCTGTCCTTCTTGACGGGGATCACGTTGTGCCGCTTGGCAATGTGCACCGGCACCACGTTGATCGCGCTCGCCTCAGGAGCAAACTTGTTGAGGTCGACGAAAGGCAGGCCCATCTCCTGGGCTCGAGCCTCGGTCACGTCGCGCTCCGACGCAAAGCCGGACTCTACCAATAGACGGTTGAGCGGGGTGCCGGATTGCTTTTGCATCTCCTGGGCCTGCTTGAGCTGCTCGGCAGTGACGTACCCTTTCTCAACCAGGTACTCCCCTACGCTCTTCCTTGCCATGACCATTTGTAGCACCTCGCCCCGAAGACGGTGTACGCCGGCAAGAGTCAACTACACGGAGTGACAGACGCCGCACCCGCTCCCCGGATTATAGCACAGCCCCCGAGAGGGTGCAAGCAGTATTTCCGGGGAGCGGCGCCCCCCACAACTGAGCGGCCGCCCGCCTGAGTATCGGCGCAGCCGCAGCCGCACCGCAGCCCTCGCTCTCGATCGAGCCCAGCCTATCGCCCTTCCCCAAGCGCCCGGACGAGCGCTGCCGACATCACGTCGATCGGAGCGCGCCGGCCCGTCCAGATCTCGAGCGCCCGGGCGCCCTGGTGCACCAGCATCCGGTCGCCCGTCACCGTTCGGCATCCGGCCGCCCGCCCCGCCTGCAGCAGCAGCGTGTCCAGTGGGCGGTACACCAGGTCGTAGATCGTCAGTCCGTCGTGCAGCGAGTCCAGGGGAATGGAGGGCATCTCGCCGTCGCGCGGCGACATGCCGACCGATGTAGCGTTCACCAACAAGCCCGCCCCGGCGACCGCAGCGGCGAGCCGGTCCTCCGAAGCAAGCACCTCGACCGGCACTCCGCACCGCTCGGATGCGGCCGCGGCAAGGCGCTCCGCACGCTCCGTGGACCGATTGGCGATCTGCACGAGCGCTCCCTCGGCCGCCAGGCGGAAGACCACCGACCGAGCGGCGCCGCCCGCTCCCAGCACGACCGCCGGCAGCCCCCGAACCGAGATGCCATCCTCGACGAGCGGCGCGATGAACCCGTCGCCGTCCGTGTTGTGGCCGATCAGCTTCCCGTCCACGTTGGCGACGGTGTTCACAGCCCCGACCGCCGCCGCATCGCCTTGCACCTCGTCCACGAGGTCCAGGGCGCGCTCTTTGTGCGGAATGGTGAGGTTGACGCCTGCAATCCCGAGTGCCCGTACGCCCGCAAGGGCGCGGCCGAGATCGTCCGGCGGCACGGAGAAGGGAACATACGTGTAGTCGAGCGAGAGAGCCTCCAGCGCCGCGTTCTGCATGGCCGGCGACAGGCTGTGCTCGACCGGGAACCCGAAGACCCCCAGCACTCGCGTGCGCCCAGTGAGGGCAGGCATACACCACTCCGTTGACCGGTCTGACGACGCGGAGCCCAGGATTGTTCCCGCGACCCGGGCACGAATCTGCGAGAGCCGCGCCGCCGGCTAGCCCGGTTGAGGCACGAGCGCCGTGGTGTGATGGGCCCGAGCCTGCCGAATGGCGCCCGTCCAGGGCCACTCATGGACAGGCCAGACTAGATCCGCTTCTGCCGCCGGAACACGCCGAGGAGCACCCACTCCGCCGCGCGGCTGATCTTCGTGCCCAGGAACTCGCGCCGGTGCATCGGACGCACCATGATGGTGTAGAGGCCCATGCGGTTCCCGCCGAACACATCCGTGAACATCTGGTCGCCCACCATGGCGGTCTTGGAGGGCTCGGCCTGCAGCTCGGCCAGCGCGTTCAGGAAGCCACGCCGCCTGGGCTTCCAGGCACGGCGAACATAGGGCACCCCAAGCTCCTGCGACAGCGACACGAGGCGCCGCCCGTGCCGCGTGTTGGAGACCAGACAGAGCCGAATGCCGGCGGCCTTCAGCGCCTCGATCCACGCGAACACCTCCGCCGGGATGTCGTGCCGCTGCCAGCCGACCAGCGTGTTGTCCAGGTCCAGCAGCACGGCCTCGATGCCCAGCGATCGCAGCTCGGCCGCGTCAATCTCCGTCACGCCGCTCGCGCAATAGCGATGGGGGCACAGCTTCAGGAGGCCCGAGGGCCGGCGCTCACCGTAGGTCGTCACCACGCACCTCACGAGGCGCCTTGCGCAGCGCCCGGACCTGCGCGACGGCGCGGTTGTGCTCCGCCTCCGTGCGCGTAAAGATGTGGGCGCCGCCAGGGGCAGCCACATAGTACAGATAGTCGTGCCGCTCCGGCCTGAGCGCCGCCAACAGGGAGGGCAGCCCCGGCGACGCGATCGGCCCCGGCGGCAGGCCCGCCCGCCGGTACGTGTTGTACGGCGATCTGGTCTCCAGATCCCGGTACATCACGCGCGTCTTGTGGTAGCCCAGCGCATAGAGCACCGTCGCGTCGATCTGCAGCCGCATCTTCCGCTTCAGCCGGTTCTCGATGACCCCGGCAATGCGGGCGCGATCCCGGTCGACCTCCGCCTCCCGCTCGATCAGCGAGGCGATCGTCACGATCTGGTGCAGCGTGTGCCCGCTCCGGGCGATCTCGGCGGCATAGGGCTGAGCGAATCGCGCCTCGAAGGTGTCCACCATCTGCTGCATCACGCGCTCCGGCCTTGCGTGCTCACCGAACTCGTACGTCTCCGGGAACAGGTAGCCCTCCAGCCCGGTCCGGGGCATGCCCGACGGAACCGTCACACCGGCCGGCTTGCGCGCAAGCCGCACGAACTGGTCGCGGTCGTCGATGGTGCCCGCACGCAGCAGCGCATCCGCCATCTGCGCGACAGTACGGCCCTCCGGGATGGTGGCGGTGCCGGTGTCCGCAGCCCCGCCGCGCCGAAGAACCTCGACGCACCCGGCCACGCCCAACGAGGGGGACAGACGGTAGCGCCCCGAGCGCAGTTGCGACGCATGCCCGCCGAAGGAGGTGTAGAGGTAGAACACCGTCGCGTTGCGAACGAGGCCGGCAGCGGCCAGACGCCGCCCGATCGATGAGGCGCGCTCCCCCCGCCGTACAACGAAGCCGCGAGGACGGGTGTCGGCACTCACGGGACGCAGCCCGACCGCATACCACCCGACCGACAGCACAACGGCGGCTGCCAGGACGGCCAGACACCCGACGACCGGTGGCCGCCGCTTTCGTCGAACGCTCTTGCCCGCCAGTGTGTCCTCCAGCATGGGGCCGCCGGCCGCCAGAACGCCGGCAGTGGCACGCCAGGAGATGAACGAGGTTCGGCCGTGTGGCCGGCGGCGCGGAGCTACTCGCGCGGCGTCTGCGAATAGGCCCGGCCGTCCAGGTAGCTCTGGAGGATCAGCGCGGCCGCCATCGAGTCGACCGCCTGGCTGCGGCGCTTCCGCGACACGTCGGCGTCGCGCATCGCCCGGTTGGCCTGGCTCGTGGTGAACCGCTCGTCGATCAGCTCGACCGGCACCTCGAGCCCCGCGCGGAGCTTCTCGGCGAAGTCCATCACCTTCTCCGCCTGCGGCCCCACCGTGCCGTTCATCGAGAGCGGGAGGCCGACGACGACGACATCGACCTCGTTCGCCTCAACCAGACTCCGAACTGCCGCCACGTCTCGCCGGTAACCCTCGGGCTGCCGCTCGACCGTCCGGCCAGGCAAGGCGACGAGACCGCGCTCATCGCTCAGTGCGGTCCCGATCGTGCGATCGCCAACATCCAATCCGAGCGCTCTTGACATCGGTCCTCCTCGGCGGAGTGTATTATACCATGGGAGGTCCGCCGAGCCCCGGCGCGGTGCCGCTCCCCAGTTGCCTCCGGACACCCGTCGTCGGAGGCGGAACCTACAACCTCGTCAGGAGGCCCAACGGTGAAGTTCGTTCTCTCGATATGGCTGCTCGTCGCCTCGGCCACGGTTCTGTCCGCCCAGGGCACGCCCAAGCTCGATGGCCGGTGGGAGGGCAACATCATCATCCCCGGCCAGCCGATGCGCATCATCGTCGCCTTCCGAACCGACGGATCCGCGCTGTCGGCCACCATCGACGTGCCTACCCAGAACGCCACCGGGCTGGCGCTCACGAACGTCTCGCAGACGGGCTCGAAGGTCCACTTCGAGCTGCGGGCAGCGTCCGGCTTGGCGACCTTCGACGGCGAAGCGGCAGAGGCCACCATCAGGGACGAAGCCGGGCCTGGGACCATCGTGCGCATGATGATCCGGGGAGAGTTCAAGCAGGCCAACCTGGTCTATAAGTTCGAACTCAGCCCGCAGCGAGCGGAAGCCGAGCCCCCGGTCCCCTACCGCCGGGAGGCCGTCAAGGTGAAGAGCGGCGACGCCACCCTGGCGGGCACCCTCACGCTACCCGAAGGCACAGGCCCGTTCCCCGCGATCGTTCTCGTCAGCGACGTGGGTCAGCAGAACCGCGACGGCGAGATGTACGGCTTCAAGATGTTCCGGCTGATCGCGGATCACTTCACCCGGAAGGGGTTCGCAGTGCTGCGATGCGACGACCGGGGCACCGGCCAGTCGACGGGCGACGCAGCCAACACGACCACCGCCGACGCTGCGAAGGATGTCCAGGCGATGCTGGCCTACCTGAGGGAGCGCAAGGACCTGAGCGCGAGCGGGATCGGCCTCATCTGCCACGGTGAAGGGGCGACGGCTGCGGCCATGGCCGCGGCCGAGACCAAGGGCATCGGCTGGCTCGTGCTCCTCGGCGGCTCCTCGATACCCGGCGACCGGCTGGTGCTGGCCCGTGTCGAGGCGGCGCAGCGCCTGATGCGAATGCCGGCCGCGGCGCGCGAGGACGATATCGCGCTGCAGAAGCGCGTCTTCGAGGCCGTCCGCTCCGGCAGCGGCCTCGACGCCATCGTGCATGGGGTGAAGACCCAAACGCTGGAACGGCTCAAGAAGGCCAGGAGACAGGCCGAGGCCGACATGGCCAAGCTGCCCAAGGATCAGCAGCGCCCGGTGCCCGATACCAGCGAAGCCGCGCTGGCAGCGATCGACTCCCAGTTCGCGCAGGTGCGCACGCCCTGGTTCCGCTACTTCATCGACTGCGACCCCGCCACGTACATGTCCAAGGTCACTGCGCCGGTGCTGGCCCTCTTCGGAGAGCTGGATTCCCAGGTGCCGCAGGACGCCAATGTACCCGCGATGGAGGAGGCCCTGAAGAAGGGCGGCAACAAGGGCTCGCTTGTCAGGGCAGTACGCAGCGCCAATCACCTGTTCATCCAGGCGATATCGGGCAGCGTTGAGGAGTACCCCGCGCTGCCGAAGGTGTTCGTCCCGGCGCTCCTCGACGCGATCTCCGACTGGGTCTCCAAGCTGCCCCCGGCGGGCTAGCCTCGATGATGCATGGGCGCCGCGGTGGGATGGGCCCGAGCCTGCCCTGAGTTCGCCGAAGGGCGCCCGTCCGCAGCCTCGCATCGCCACGACTGGCTAGCCTGGATCATGCACGAGTGCAGTGGTGGGATGGGCCTCCGTGCCCGTCCGGGGATTCGCATCGATGGGACTCGCTAGCCTCGATCATGCGCGAGCGCTGTGGTGGGATGGGCCTCCGTGCCCGTCCGGGGACTCGCATCGATGGGACTGGCTAGGTAGCTTCTACGCAAGGCAACACGCTCCACCCCGGCCTACCACTCCATGCTGCGAAGGCGCCGCGCCCCGAGCCACATAGGCAACGCGATGGCCCCCAGCGTCGCCGCCAGCACCACCAACCCCGCCCCCGCATAGATGAGCGCGGGCGGCGCCACGTGAGACTTCGCCAGGTACCACGATGCCAGCGTCGACACGGTCAGCACCACCAGGTAGCCCATCTGCAGGAAGAACGTCATGAGCCGGCCGCCCGGCGACATGATGAACCGCGCGTTCTCCGCCTGGAAGTCGCACAGCAGCACGCCCGAACCGACCCCGATGCCGCAGAAGCCGGCGACGGCGCACCCCATCAGCGCGAAGTTGGTCAGCCAGTCCCATCCCGCCACGCCCCGCAGCACCCCGAAGATCGCCGTCGTCACCACCGAGATGGCCATCGAGAGCGAGTATGCGTAGCCGAACTTGCCCACGAGGAACGCCCGCGGGTCGGTTGGCGACGAGAGGAGCAGCCAGAGAGCGCGCCCCTCGGTCATGAAGGCCGACATCGCAAGCCGCATCGAGATCATCGCCAACACCGGGTAGAGCATCTGCGCCAGAATCGCCGACGGCAGCCGCTCGATCTCGGCCATCGACCTCACCTGGAACAGGAACACCACCACGACCGCGATCGGGATGAAGAACAGCGAGAGCTGCCGCATGTCCCGCCAGAGGCTGCGCATGTCCTTCAGGAAGACGCCTCGCACGGGCGGAGGCAGCAGGCGAAGCCGCCCTTCCCAGTCCGCGCTCGACGTGCGCACCACGGTCCCCGCTTGCGTCGCCACCTCCTGAGCGCTCGACCACCCCCGCAGATGCATCCCGGAGGCAACCGCACCCGTCGACCAGAGCAGCACCGCCGCGCAGCCCCACAGAAGGGCCAGCGCGCTCCACACGTCGCTCGCCGCGCCGCCCCCCGACACCGCCTGGCCCGCCCAAGCCCACGGCCCGACGTGCAGCCACGGGTTGGAGACCATCGCCGAGAGCGCCTGCGTCGTCCGATGGAACGTCTCCGCGTCGCCTGTGCTGCGCACGGCAAGGCTCAGCACCACGTACAGCCCTGCGAACAGGGCCACGCCCAGCGCAGCCAGGATGTCCCGCGTGCGGTTGGCCGGCAGAACCCGCATCAGCACCATCACCGCGGCCGATCCGATGGCGCTCGGGATGGCGCAGAAGGCTGCCAGGGCAAGCAGGAGGTACAGCAGGTACGGAGGCGTGATGGTGCCGCGCGCCAGGCTGTAGGCCAGCAGCAGCGGCGCACTGACCACGAGGAAGAGGGCCGTGTTGGCGAGGGTCGCCTCGACGAACTTGGCCGCAAAGACGGCGCGAGGACGCAGCGGGGCCGAGAGGAGCAGCGGCAGTTCGGGGTTCAGGTAGAAGGTCTGGATGCCGACGGTCAGCGCCGAGAGCAGCAGCATCCAGAACGCGGCGAAGAGCCCGGCAGACGGCAAGCCGGCCAGCACCACCTGCATCGCCGGGTCGGTGCGCGCCACGTCGGCCAGCGGGGCGAAGAACTGCAGCCCGGTGCCGTACACCATCCAGATCATGATGCCGGACAGCAGCACGCCGCTCAGCGCCCGGCGTCGGTCGCGCTTGTCGCCGCGCGTGAGGGAGTTGCGGAAGGACACCCACCGCACCACCAGTAGTCTCGCGACCATGCGCTCACCATCCATTCACGCCGACGTGCGGCAGACACGCCGGCGCCCGGCCGCGCACACGCCGGAACACGCCGAGGCCGCCTCGAACACGCGCGGACCGATGGAGGGCTGGCCCCCACGCACGCCGGCCTCAACGGTCCGTGAGCCGAGCAGAGGGCCTGGCTACACCGGTTGGAACACCGCTTGCGGCGTGGCAAGCTTGGGAGCCTGCGCGACCACCTGGGGGGTCTTCTTGAAGACGCGGAGGAAGAGATCGCCGCGCTTGGCGACGGCCGCGGTCTCGGCCGCCAGTTCGCCGTCCGCCACGATGTTCAGCAAGACGGCATCCTCGGTGAAGTCGCAGGTCAACTCCTTCACCAGCCCCTTGTGCGAGCGGTCCAGCGCGTCGGCCACCCGCAGCAGTGCCGCCAGACACAGCACCCGCTGGCGGTCCGGCTCCGACAGCACACCGAACATTGTGTGCTCCGGCGTCGGAAGGGCCTTGCGGTGGTACCGCGCGACGTTTGCGATGATCTTCACCTCGTCGCGCGAAAACTCCGTCAGCGGCTCCGTGAGGATCATCATGAGCGCGTGCCGATGATGCCCAGGCCCGCCCACCTTGTAGCCGATATCATGCAGGATCGCGGCATATTCCAGCAGCTTGCGGTCTTCCCGGGCGAGCATATGGTACTCGGCAAGCTCCATGAAGAGCGTGCCCGCAAGACACTCGACCTGGTGAGCATGCCCCGAGTCGTACTCGTACTGCCGGGCCAGCTCCAGAATCGCCTCTAGCCGCGCGTTCAGGTTCATCCATACACTCCAGCAGCGTCGTGGGACTCCAGCCTGGATGATGCACGAGCGCCGTGGTGGGATGGGCCTCCGTGCCCGTCCAGGGCCACTCAGCAATAGGCCAGGCTACCGCGTTGCCCCGAACCGGTCGTAGAGCACACCCCACCGCAGCCCGCGACAACTCACGCTCACGCTGTCGAGCCCGGCAGCGTTCAGCACATGGGACAAGATGATGGCGCCGCCCAGGATGATGTCGGCGCGCGCGGGATCGAGACCCGGCACCTCGCGCCGCTGAGCCACCGTCATCCCACCGTACAGGGCGACCTGCTCCTCGATGTCGTCCGTCGTCAGCCTCAGGCCGTGCAGGGCATCGGGATCGTGCCCGACAACCCCGTGGCGGACAGCCGCGACGTTGGTCAGCGTGCCGCCCACACCCACCGCAGTCAGGTTCGGCACGTCCGGCCGGAACACCTGCAGCACCTCGCGCGCGATCCCGTTGGCTTCGTCCATCTGCATGATGCTCGGCGGGTCGGAACGCAGCGCATCCTCGGTCAGCCGCACGCCCCCCAGTGGCAGGCTGAGCAAGCGAACTGGCTCCCTGGCGCTGCCCCCCCAGATGACCTCAGTGCTGCCCCCTCCGATGTCGATGACCAGGATGCCCGCCTCCGTCGCCCAGCGGGGGTCGCGCCGCACCGCCAGGAACGACAGCCGCGCCTCCTCCTCGCCCGATATCGGCTGCACCTCGACGCCGATGGCCCGCGCGCGCTCGACGAACTCCTGCTGGTTCACGGCATCGCGAAGAGCGGAAGTGCCGACCGCCGCCACCTGCTCCACACCGTTGCCGCGGCAGGTCGTGACGAACGCGTGCAGCCCATCCAGAGTCCGCCGGATCGCGGCCTCCCGAAGGCGCCGCGCGTGGATGCCCTCCCCCAGGCGCGTCGTGCTCGCGGTCTCGAACACGCGGCGGAAGGCGCCGTCATCGCCGCGGTCCGCAATGACCAGCTTGATCGTGTTCGAGCCGATGTCAATCGCAGCGACGCGCATGGTACCTCCTGGGCAGGATGGATGGTACAGCGGAACCGGCCACGAAGCTCGTCACGGGGGAGAGTGATGGCCCGGTCCGACGAGCGTACGCGGGAGACGAACTGGCGAGCGGATCCCCTACTTCAGGGCGCAGCAGCCGCCGCACCCGCCGCGGACCGCCTCGGCGCCACACGTGCGGGCCGCGTCCGCGCCGGGCGTTCCGCACGGAGTCAGGCGGCGGCTGACGGCAAACGACGAGATGAGGCGCGCCGGCGACGCGGCTCCGCACTCCGGACAGACCAGGCCGCTGGCGCGGGAGTCCCGGCACAGCGCCTCGAACGTGTGGCCACACTCGGCACAGCGGAAGTCGAACAGCGGCATCGCTACCTCCTGCAGTGCACGGACGAGACACCCGCGCGGGGCGATCTCGTCCGAGCATCACGCAGATTCTAGCACAGCGCGCCGCGGCCTCAGCGCTGGTAGGCAGGCGTCCCGTTGCCCAGCCGCGTCGCCGCGACAGCAGACCCCGAGGCCACGTAGACGCGCGGCACGCGCGGCGTCAGACGGGTCGTCACGTCGTGCTCCGTCGTGTCGATGAGCTTGGCGATCTCCTCGACCCGGATGCACTCCGCGCCCTGGCGGCCGATGAGCACCACCTCGGACCCCACGTTCGCGCCAGGGATATCGGTGACGTCGACGAGCGTCATGTCCATACAGACCCGGCCGACGATCGGCGCCGGCGCCTCGTTGACCAGGACGCGGCCGATGTTGCTCAGCGCTCGCGGATAGCCATCGCCATAGCCGACCGGCAGCACCGCGATCCGGCTCGGCCTCGTCAGTATCCGGGTCCGCGCGTAGCTCACCCCGTGGCCCGCCGGCAGGTTGCGCACCTGGACGATGCGGGTACGCAGGGTCATCGCGGGACGCAGCGGCGGCACGGACACCTCGGCGGGGATCGGCGGCATGATGCCGTACACAAGCAGGCCGGGCCGCACCAGATCGAGGCGCGCCTCGGGGTAGCGCAGCAGCGCCGCGCTCGCGGCGCAGTGGACCGGCTTGAGGCGCGTGTCGGTCGCCAGGACGCGCTGGCGGGCATCCTCGAAGACCGCCAACTGCCGCGCGGTGAACTCCGGGTCATCATCCGCGCACGCGAAATGCGTGAAGAGCCCCTCGATGACGATCGAGGGCATCCGCGCAACGACGGACGCCAGGCGTTCCGCCAGCTCCGGCATGACGCCCTGGCGCCCCATCCCGGTATCGACCTTCATGTGCACCCGAACGCCCGTTCGCTGCTTCTGCGCGGCAACGCTCAGAGCCCGGGCGCCGTCCAGGTCGCTTATCGCCGGCGT
>CAZFLM010000063.1:0-12820 GCA_964519955.1 uncultured Chthonomonadaceae bacterium
GTGAACCGGTTAGATTTCGGCGCACACCCCCTGACATGCTCGTGAGCGTTTGGGCGCGCCGCGTGTTCTAATCGGTTAGAGGGGGACACGGCAACCAGGCGATGGCGATGCGCGTCACGATCAGGGATCTGGCTCGGGCAGCAGGCGTGTCGTGCGCCACGGTCTCGTACGTCCTCAACGATGGCCCCCGCACGGTTAGGCCGGAGACGCGCGATCGCGTCCTGGACGCCATGCGCCGGCTCGACTACCACCCCTCTGCTGTCGCACGTGCTCTCTCCTCGAACCGGATGGACACCATCGGCGTCGTGGCCCAGTTGGCAGGCGACTCCATCAACCACTGGTTCGCCAGCCTGCTCCAGGCGGTCCTCAAGAGCAGCATGCAGCATCACCAGAACGTGACGCTGTTCGTCGGTTCGCACTGGACCGACATCCGCAAGAGCATGCCGACCTACCGGGACGGGCGCTGCGACGGGCTCCTCCTCCTCGGCCCTCCGAACACCGACGAGATGGCTCGCGCGCTGATGAACAAGGGCGTGCCGTTCGTGCTCGTGAACGACGTCTGCGACCATCCGCTGGTATCCCACGTCGACGTTGACAACGAGGCGTCCATGGAGACGCTCGTGGGCAACGTCATCGCGGCGGGCCATCGACGCATCGCGCTCATCGGCGGCGAACTCGAACTCAGCAGCGCCCGCCTGCGGCACCGTGGCTACGTGAGGGCGCTCTCTTCGGCAGGCATCTGCTACGACCCCCGCTTGGTTCCCCCCGCGCACTACGACGAGAACGCTGCCTACCAGATGGCCCACCAGGTGATGGCGCTGTCGAAGTCGGTGCGGCCGACGGCCATCTGCTGCGGCAACGATCCGATGGCGTTCGGAACCATCAAGGCGCTCAGCGAACTCGGCTACCGGGTGCCGGCCGACATCTCCGTGACCGGCTTCGACGACGTGCCGACCGCCGCGTTGTTCGTACCCCCGCTGACGACGGTGCGCCAGCCCTTCGAGGATCTTGGGCGGCTGGCGGTCAGCACCCTGATCGATCACATCGAGAACGGCAGTACCCACGTTCGCAAGGAGGTGTTTCCGGGCGAGGTGGTGATGCGGGCAACCGTTGCCCCGCCGCCATCCGCGGCTTGCGCCCATCGCATGGACGGCGTGTTGCCCGCGCACGAGCAAGATGAGCCGCTCGGCCGCCTCTAGGCGTCGAGGCTCAGCGAACCACAGGCAATCCCGATCGACCACTCACGGCAAAGGAGCGAAAGGTACATGAATCGGAACAAGAGCGGATTCACGCTGATCGAACTTCTAGTTGTGATAGCGATTATAGCAATCCTAGCAGCCATTCTATTCCCGGTCTTCGCCCAGGCTCGCGAGAAGGCCCGGCAGGCCAGTTGCATCAGCAACGTTAAGCAGATCGCGTTGGCGGTCACCATGTACACGCAGGACTTCGACGAGACCTATCCCATCGTCCAGTGGTGGGGCGACTACAACTGGGCCACGATGAAGGGCGGCTGGGCCTTCGCGATCAACCCGTACATCAAGAACCTCGGCGTGTGGAAGTGCCCGAGCGATGGCGGCGGCCTGGCCAACGCTCCCGACTCGTCCGGCTGGTGCGGTGTGGCGCTGGGCTACCCCGCCAACGCGTTCCATTCGGGGTGGAACGGGTCGTATGCGTATGCCCAGGGCCCCATCAACTACGTTGCAAGCAGCGGAGCGACGTGGCTCGAGCTGGGCGCTGTCTCGGTCTCCAAGATGTCTCGCCCGGCCGACACGATCCTCACCGCCGAGAAGCACGCGTCTGAGAGCAACGGCAACTACCCCGGTGTGTTCTGCTCGACGGGCGCGCCGACCGGCGACGTCATCACCGGCAACATGGACGATTTTGGCCAGTGGGCGCCGGACGGCAGCCGCGCGGATGGGGCCTACCCGCGGGGCAAGAACGGCGGTGTGTCGGCCAAGCACAACGAGCAGGCGACGTTCTCGTTCTGCGATGGCCACGCGAAGTCCATGAAGCCAGTGCAGACCAATCCCGATCCCGCGCACCACTGGGAACTGAACCTCTGGGACGGTACCCGCCAGTAACAGGGCGCCACGCGAACTCCGAGATGCAGTGCCGGCCGTGCTGCGGGCGCCGGCACTGCGGCTCGGCGACGCGACGGGGCGGCGTCTGGCCGGTTCGTAGCTGGCTATCGGGGCTGAGGAGAGGATCCACGATGAAGAGGGTAGTTCTTCCCGCCTGCGTGGCAGCAGGGCTCGGCCTGCTTCTGTGCGGCTGCGGCAAGAAGGCGGACGACGTGTCCAGCATGAGCCGCGCCGACCAGGAGAAGGCGTTCGCCGGCGATCCAGTGAGGGGCCAGCAGATAGGCGAGCAGATGAAGCGGAAGTACCTCGGCAACGGGGGCGCCGCCGGACGCCCGAAGAACCTGCCGCCGCCGTCTGGCACTCGTTAGTTGCGCACGCCGGCGCCACCCGGCAGGCGATCGGCGATGCGAGTCTTGACAGGGCCTCCGGGTTGTGTTAGGCAGAATGCAGGGCACCGCGCGTCGCATGGTGGGCGGCCTACTGTCTGTGAGGCCGTCGCGACGCGTGTCCGCAGCGTTCATAGGCGGTGGGAGCCGAAGGCTGGCGGCGCAACTCCGTGCGACGCGAGGAGGTGAGACCGGGCGAACAGCGCCCGGCGTAGGCCTGCCATCGGCAGGCATTGACGAGCAGTTCGGTGTGGTTGGGATTAGCAGGCCGAACGGCGCGACTCGATGCAAGCAAGACGCAGTGGACTTGGTCGGTTCCGCACATCGACAGAAAGGACACTCGGCATGTTTCGCACGAGAAAGGGCTTCACGCTGATCGAGTTGCTAGTAGTCATCGCAATAATCGCGATTCTGGCCGCCATCCTGTTCCCTGTGTTTGCCCAGGCTCGCGAGAAGGCGCGCGGCGCGAGTTGCCTCAGCAACACCAAGCAGATCGCGCTGGCCGTGATGATGTACGTCCAGGACACCGACGAGATGTACCCCATCGTGCAGTGGTGGAACGACTATCGGTGGGACACCATGCAGGGCGGCTGGGCGTTCGCCGTAGACCCATACATCAAGAACCTTGGCGTCTGGAAGTGCCCCAGTGACGGAAGCGGCCTGGCAAAGTGCCCCAAGGGAGACCAGTGGGGCTGGGCCGGCGTGATTCTCGACTACCCAGGCAATGCGTACCATGCTGGGTGGAGCGGCTCGTACAACTACGCGATGGGCCCGTTCAACTACACGGAGACCAGCGGCATCTCGTGGATGGAACTCGGATCGGTTTCGCTCTCCAAGATGGTGCGGCCGGCAGACACCGTCCTCACCGCTGAGCGGCACGGGCAGGATACGAACGGGGCGTACCCGTTCGACTTCTGCTCCACCGGCGCTCCGACGGGCGATGTGATCACCAACGACTTCGACGAGCCCGGCCACTGCATCCCGGATCCGCGCGGGTGCACGCTGGGCGGCCACAGTCCGCCCAACCCCGACGCCGTCTTCCCGTGGGGACGCAACGGCACGGTCTCCGCCCACCATAGCGAGACCGCCTCATTCACGTTCTGCGACGGCCACGTGAAGGCGATGCGGCCGGTCGCGACGAACCCGGACCCGGTCAACCACTGGGAGCTGAACATGTGGGATGGTACTCGGCAGTGAGAAGGACAGGAGGCCGAACGGTGAGCAGGGCCGCGCGCCTTGTGCTGACGGCGGCCACCCTGGGCTGCCTGTTGGCGGGGTGCGGCAAGGATCGTAACGATGTGGCGAGCATGAGCCGCGCCGACCAGGAGAAGGCCTTCCAGGGCAAACCCGAGATCGGCATGAAGATCGGCGAGGAGATGAAGCGCAGGTACCTTGGAGGCCGCGCCACGGGTGGGCGCCCTCAAGGGGCTCCGCCGGCGCATGCCGGCACGAAGTAGCCACACGAGCGAACGGGCCCGTCCGGCTTCTCCCGGCGGGCCCGTTCGCTCGTGTGGCTACTCCCTACCCCTCCCGCATCTCGCCGGGCTTCATTCCCGCCAGGATGCCCCGCGCGTCCGCTGGGGGTTCGGCGTGCGGCGCCAGGTAGGCGATGGCGCCCTCTCGGCCTTCCATCACGATGGCGTGCGGCGAGTCCGTGTACCGGTGCGTCACGTCCTTCGCCACAACCGTGCGCCGCGTCTGGCACTCGGCGCGCATCGTGGCGAAGAGGTGGTCAGGCGTGGCGAGGAGGCTGAGGGGCTTGCCGCGGAACGTGAGGCCGCGCGCGAACACCGGCGGCGCGCCGGACGCGACCAGCGGGTTCACGGTGGGCCAGTTCGTGCCCGCGTCCAGGCCCAGCAGCTTCTCCACGGCGAGCCACACGAACGTCGGCCCCATCCACGGGCTCATCGCCATGCCGCCGAAGTTGCAGCCCGTGTCGCCGTTCAGGAACTCGGGGAACTCGCCGTAGACGCACGCGCCCTGCTCGGTCGGCTTCTCCAGCAGCGCCAGGCGCGCCGTGTCGGCGGCCAGTTCCCATGCCAGCGCCGGATCCGAGTGCGCGAGCGCCGCCGAAGCCCAGGCCGTCGCGTTCGGCCAGATGCCGCCGATGAGCCCCGCCTGGTCCGTCGGGTGGTACTGGGGCGAGTCGGTCGGCACCGTTCGCAGGCCCCATGGGGTCCGGTAAGCCGGGGTGCTGAGGCGGCGCGCCAGGTCGTCATCCTTCCTCGCGAAGCCGAGGGCCGCCGGGAACACCTGGTCGAGCGTGTCGTCGCGGCCGTACTCGGAACCCGGGTGCTTCGGGTCCATGGCCAGCCGGTAGTGGCCGGCCTCCTTGTCGTAGAGCTTGCCGAGGCCCGCGGCCAGGCGCCTCAGGTCATCCATCAACGCGAGCGCCCCGATGCCCTCGCCGGCGGACGCTGCTAGCCGCATGAACGCGCCGATCGCAGCGCAGCACTCGGCCTGCAGCTCGGCGGTCGCGCCCGTGATGCGGATGTCGCTCAGGATGTTGCGCCACCCGCACTGGCCGCTGCCGGGGTCCGACGACTGGCTGGTGCACACGACGAGGCCGTCGCGAACCTGCTCCAGGAGATAGCCCACAGCCCTGGACACGACCGGGTACGCGGCGCGCGCCCAGTCCCGATCGCCGGTAACGGCGGCGTGGTGGCTGGCTGCGATGATGAAGAGCGGCGTAGGGTCGGCGATGTTCAGGCCGTAGTCGGCGCGGACCGGCTCGTCGCCGTCGAGCGGGATGTACTCGGCGATCTTGCCGTCCGGGTACGGCGCGATGCGGATGAGCGTGTCCAGGATGCGCCGCGACACGTCCGGGGCGTACCAGTCGGCGCCCAGCACGTACCAGGCAGCATCGCGCGTGACGATGATGTCGCCCGGCGGGTCGTTGGTGAAGCCCCAGCCGTGGCGGAAGCGATGGAACACGCGCCGGGCGTTGACCGCGCCCCAGAACACGCCGAGGTCGACCTCGCGGCTGCCCGAGCCGAAGAGGGGCAGGGCCTGGCGCTCACGTTTAGGCGCGGGCTCCGCGGACCACGCGGCGGGCGCCGGGCTCTCGACGCGGTAGGTCACGACGTGGGTCACCGTATCGCCCGCGGGCACCTCGATCTCCGCGCGCCACGACCACCTATCCGCCTCACCCATCGCGGGCTTCGGGCCGGCGCTGACCGTGACGCTAACCGTGTCGCCCTCCGGAGTGTGCGCGGCGAGGGTGCGAACGCCCGCGCCCGGCTTCGGTGTGAACGTGCGGTCGATGTCGGCCTGAGCGGGCTGCTTGCGGTGGAGGGGCGATGGGCGCGCGCCGAAGCAGCCGTCGATGGTCAGGCTGACCGATGCGGCGTTTGCGCCATGGTTGCGGATCGCGATCGTGTGGCAGGCCTCGGCGGCGCCGGTGCTCGCGGCCTCCAGGCGCACCGTCACCTCGATGCCCTCGCCGATGACGATGCCGGCCGTGTGCTCCGGGCCGAAGTCGGTCGCGGCGTGGGACAGCGGAGCGCCGTCGGCGTGCGCCTCGACGCGGACGTCGCCGAAGTACCAGCGGTTCGTCGCGGCGACCCAGAGGTGATCCAGGTTGGCGCGGGCGTCGGCGCGGAGGTATGCGGCGGTGTTGCCAAGCGCGGCGCCCACGCGGACGGCGTCGGCGGGCAGGCGGCGGGTGAAGGCTTCCTGGTTGCTCATAGCTCGATGAAGAGGTCCGGACGGTTGGTGATGATGCCGTCGACGCCCATCTCGGCGAGGCGGCGTATGGCGCAGGCGTCGTCCACCGTCCAGGGGAAGACGAGGATGCCCCGCCCGTGCAGGTCGGCCAGCCGCTCAGGCGTGACCAGCGGATACTCGAAGGTGACGCCGTAGCTGTCGATCTCGTGCCATCGGCGCTGCAACTCATCCTGGTGAGCGACGTTCACCGTGATGGCGAGGCGGGCATCGGGGGCGAGGCGGCGGAACTCGCGCCGGCTGTCGTCGCCGGCGCCGCAGATGATTGCGCCTTCCCACAGCAGCGGCGTCAGCGCATCGAGGATGGCCGCCTCGACCCCCTCGACCTTGATGTCCGCGAACACGCCGAGGCGCTCGACGGCCCACTCGGCCAGTTCCGCGAGCGTGGGGACGCCGGCGCCCGCGCCGAGGTCCAGCCGGGCCAACTCGGCTGCGGTCCGCTCGGCCACCGGATGGCGCGCGCCATCCTCGGTGTGCACCTCGGCGTCATGCGCGAGGACGATGACGCCGTCCGCAGAGACGCGGCAGTCGCACTCAACCCAGTCGCATCCCAGATTGAAGGCGGCCTCGAAGGAGGCCATGGTGTTCGGGGGCGCCACTGCGGGCGCGCCACGGTGTCCGATCCTGAGCATGCGCAGCCCCTCGATACAGCCGGCATGGGCGTCGAGACGCCCGACTGACCGCATGTTCGCCGCGCTTGGCGCGCGTACCTGCGCATTCGCCGCTCACTCGCGCCGCGCAGCCGCGCCCTGTCGTTGACTCTGAGCGGGCCCGGGAGTATGATGAGGACGGAACAAGGAGTCCGGATGCGATGTGTCGCCATGGCTTCGCTCGTTTCGTCGCCGCAGGCGCCGCGGCGGTGCTGCTTGCCCTTATGGGGCGGTGCAGCCTCGCCCAGGCCCGCGCCTCCGCGCCGGTGGTGGTGGTGGCGCAGGTGCGCGGCCCGATCATGGCCCCCATGCGCGACTACGTGACCCGCTCCCTGGCGCACGCCATCGACCAGAACGCCGAATGCCTCCTCGTCGAGATGGACACCCCCGGCGGCGAGATGGAGGCCACCCGCTCGATCCTCAAGCTCCTCCTCAACACCAGGCTCCCGGTGGTGGTCTACGTGACGCCGCGCGGCGCCCGGGCGGCGTCGGCGGGCGCGATGATCGGGCTCGCGGCGCACGTGCTGGCCATGTCGCCCGGGACGAACATCGGCGCCGCGCACCCGGTGGCGAGCGGTGGGGCGGACATCCCCGGCGATATGAAGGAGAAGGTCGTCAACGACTCGGCGGCCCTGATGCGCACGGTCGCGCAGATGCGCGGCAGGAGCGCGAAGTGGGCCGAGGACATCGTGCGCAAGTCCATCTCCAACTCCGAGACGGAGGCCCGCGCGCTGGGAGTCGCCGACATCGTGGCAGAGGATCGGGGCGACCTGCTGCGGCAGCTAGACGGGCGCGTCGTGAAGACGACCGGCGGCACCCGCACGCTCGCCACGCTGCATGCCGAGGTCCGCACCGAGGAGCTGACGTGGGCCGAGGGCCTCCTCATGGGGCTGTTCAACCCGAACGTCGCCCTCATCCTGGTCCTCATCGCCGCCATCTGCATCATGACCGAGTTCAGCAGTCCGGGCGCCATCGTGCCGGGCGTCGTAGGGGGCATTGCGCTGCTCCTCGCGTTCTACTCGTTCTCGGTCCTCTCGGCGAACGGCGCCGGCATCGCGCTGCTGCTGCTCTCATTGGGGCTCTTCATCGCCGATCTCTACGCCACGACACACGGCGTGCTGACCGCAGGCGGCATCGTGGCATTCGTCTCCGGCGCGCTCCTGCTCTTCAGCGGCTCGGCCCTGGGCGTCGAGGTGTCGCTGGTCGTGGTGGTGACGCTGGCGGTAGTGCTGGCCGGCTTCTTCGGCTTCGTCCTGGCCGCGATCATCCGTTCGCACCGCCGCGGTCCGGGCGGCGGCCCCGAGACGCTCATCGGGATGCAGGGCGAGGCGCGGACACCGGTGAACCCGACGGGTAAGGTCTTCGTGGATGGGACGCACTGGACGGCCGTGAACATCGGGATGGACCCCATCCGCCGCGGCGACGCCGTCACCGTTGAGTCGCGCGACGGGCTGACCCTCAAGGTTCGGCGCACCGAGCCGCCGGCGGCGGAGCCGGTGTACCGCTCGCCGTCCGACGAGAGCGACGAGCAGGCCTGACCGCCTGCCGTCGGGAAGGAGCCGGGAGACGTGGACGTCGTGCAGGCGATCGTGAACTACCTGGGATGGCCCATCGCCATCCTCGTTACCGTCGCGATTCTGGTGCTGCCGGCCGTCGTGCGGGTGCTGCCGGACTGGGAACGTGCGGTGGTGCTGCGGCTGGGCAAGTTCAGCGGCGTCAAGGGGCCCGGCATCATCTTCCTGATACCGTACGTGGACCGTCCGATCCGCGTCGGTACGCGCATCGTGACGATGGACGTGCCGCGCCAGGACATGATGACGCGGGACAACGTGCCGGTGACGGTGGACGCCATCGTGCTGTTCAAGGTGATGGAGCCGCGCCTGGCGATCCTCAACATCGAGAACTTCGAGAGGACGACCTCGCTCATCGCGCAGACGACGCTGCGCAGCACCATCGGCCAGGCCGAGCTGGACGAGCTGCTCTCGCAGCGCGATCAGCTCAACCAGACGCTGCAGACCGTAATCGACGAACAGACGGAGCCGTTTGGCATCAAGGTGACGGGCGTCGAGATCCGCGACGTGGCGCTGCCGGAGACGATGAAGCGGGCGATGGCGGCGCAGGCGGAGAGCGAGCGCGAGCGGCGCGCCAAGATCATCAACGCCGAGGGCGAGTTCCAGGCCGCCGAGAAGCTGGCGCAGGCCGCCCACGTCATCGCGCAGGAACCCGCGGCACTCCAGTTGCGGTATCTGCAGAGCATGCGCGAGATCGCTTCAGAGCGCAGCTCCATGACGATCCTCCCGTTGCCGATCGACCTGATCAGTCCGTTTATCGACCTGGCGAAGCGGGCGGCCGAAAAGAGGGAATCTTGACCCACGCGAACGCTCCGGACGAGTTCGACGTCCGATGCCCGAACTGCTCCGCGCCGAACCCGTCCGGTGTTGCCTACTGCCAGGCGTGCGCCTCGCCGCTCACTGCCTACGGTGGCGGCGACGTCGGCCTCGGGCCGAGCGCGGCGACCCTCGCGAGACTGCAGCGCGCTTCGGAGCGCCCCCGCATCGTCGGGGTGATGGCCGCGGTGCTGGCGCTGGCGGCGTTTGTCGGGCCGCTGCGTACCGCGGCATGCGCCTTCCTGGCCCAGCGCGCCGCGTCGTCGGCCGCTCCGGCGGAGGGCTACATCTTCAGCGCGCTGGGGGCCGTCGGAGCGTTCCTCGTGGCGCTGGTTCTCGTTCCCATCGGTGTGTTCATGCTCATCACGGCCTGGGCGGCCTGGCGGCAGGTTGCCTGGGCCTGGACGGCTGTGGCCCTGCTGCTGGGGCTCTGCGTGCTGGCCGGCTTGCACAGCTTCTCCCTGTTCTCGTTCGGCTCCGTCGTGCTCGTTGGGGTGGCGGGGCCTCTCGTGTACTTCTGGATGCTCCCCGCCACGCGTGAGTGGTACGGGAAGACCGACTGAAGGCACCGACCGACGGACGTCAAGGAGGGCACCACAAGATCATGATCCGCACATCCGCCGTTGACCGCCAACTTCGCGAGCTGGCCCTCGAGGCCGTGGCCGCGCCGCGCACCGCCGCGGTCCCGTCCGATCCGGCGCTCGCTCGCCTGCGGGACCTGGGCACCGAGCTGTGGCTCGACACCGGGAACCTGGAGGAGGCAGCGTCGCTCTGGCACTCCGAGTTCACCGCGCTGACCACGAACAACACGCTGGCGAACCAGGTCGTGCAGACCGGTGTGCTGGACGACGTCGCGCGCGCCGCCGTCGGCGAGATCAAGGCCGCGCATCCGGGCATCTCGGAGGCCGATCTCGTCATGGAGCTGGGCTTCGTGGTGAACTGCCACGTGGCGCTGCGGCTCGTGAAGGCGTTCGGGGCCAGGGTCAGCGTCGAGCTGCATCCCGACGTGGCGCACAACGTGGAGCGCACGGTCGCCTACGCGCACCGGTACCACGCGATCTGCCCGGAGCGGTTCACGATCAAGATCCCGCTGACGCCGGAGGGCTACTGCGCGGTCGCGCGGGTCTGTGCGGATGGCATTCCGGTGAACTACACGCTGGGCTTCTCGGCGCGCCAGAACTACCTGGCGGCGGTGGTCTCCAAGCCGACCTACGTGAACGTGTTCCTGGGGCGGCTGAACGCGGTGGTGGCGGACAACAAGCTCGGCGATGGCGCGAACGTGGGCGAGAAGGCGTCCATGGCGACCCAGGTGGCGCTCGTCGACCTGCGCCTGGCGGATCGGACGCCCACCAAGCTCATCTGCGCCTCGATGCGGGCAGCGTCGCAGGTGTCCGATCTGGCCGGGAGCGACGTCTACACGATGCCGCCGAAGGTCGCGCGCGACTTCCTGGCGGCGAAGCACGACCCGGCGACCTTGACCGGACGCGTCGGCAGCCAGTTCGCCATCGCGGGCGGCGGGGATCTGCTCGGGGACCTGTGGGATGTCGACGAGCGCGTGCGGGCGGTGACCGAGGACCTGGCGGCGCGCGGCGGCACCACCCTGACCGGCGACGACATCCGCACGGCTGACGCCGACCATTCGGCGCGCCTGTTCTGCCGCTTCAGCGCGGAGGAGCTGGACGACATCCGCACGCAGGGCAAGATCCCGCTGCTCTCGCGTTGGCAGGACTCCGGGGTTGCCCTGGACGACCTGATGACGCAGTCGGCGCTGCAGTCGTTCGCGGTGGACCAGGCGGCGCTCGACGACCGTCTGCGCGGGCTGCTCGCCTCGGCATAGCGCCAGCGCCGCGGTGGGATGAGCCTGTGGAGGGATGGGCCTCCGTGCCCGTCCAGTCGGACTGGCGTACGGGCTGCTCTGCTCACTTGGTGTGGCATCGCCGTGGTGGGATGGGCCTCCGTGCCCGTCCAGTAGGGCTGGCGAGCAGGCCCGGCAAGCGTAGGAAACGTGGTCGGCTCTCCGGTTCGTAGGGAAAGCCGGCCACATTGAAGAACAGACCGGGCGGCGAATGTGCCGATAATGGCGTGTTGCCGCCTGGAATGGCCAGTACCCGATTCGAGGAGGAATCGATGGGCGTGACTGTGGTTGAACGTCCGCGCCGCGACGATGCGGTGAGAGAGAGCACGAACCCCTACGAGAACGCCCTGCAGCAGCTTGAGATCGCGATCCAGCGTCTTGGGCTCAGCGCGGGGCTCCACGAGATTCTGAAGTACCCCCAGCGCGAGCTGACCGTGCACTTCCCCGTGAAGATGGACAACGGCGAGGTGCGCGTGTTCACAGGCTATCGCGTCCAGCACAGCGTGGCGCGTGGGCCGTCCAAGGGCGGGATCCGCTACAGCCGCTCCACCGACCTCGACGAGGTCCGCGCGCTCGCCATGTGGATGACGTGGAAGTGCGCGATCGTCAACATCCCGTTCGGCGGGGCCAAGGGCGGCGTTCTCTGCGACCCGAAGGCGCTCAGCATGGCCGAGTTGGAGCGTCTGACGCGGCGCTACACGGCCGAGATCAGCACGATCATCGGGCCGGACACGGACATTCCAGCGCCGGACGCGGCCACCAATGCGCAGGTGATGGCCTGGGTCATGGACACCTACTCCATGCTCAAGGGCCACACGGTGCCGGCGGTGGTGACGGGGAAGCCCATCGAACTGGGCGGATCCGAGGGGCGCGTGGACGCGACGGGGCGCGGCGTGGTGCTGGCAGCCCGCGAGGCGGCCGAGCGGCTGGGCATGCGCGTTCGCGGCGCTCGCGTGGCGGTGCAGGGCTTCGGAAACGTCGGGTCGGTTGCCGCGCGCATCTTCGAGGAATACGGCGCCAAGGTCGTCGCCGTAGCGGACGCAACGGGAGGGCTCCACAACGAGGCGGGGCTCGACGTGCGCGCGCTGCTCGAATGCGCCCATCGCGACGGCACGCTCGTGACGCACCGCGGCGGGGACGCCATCAGCGGCGCCGAGCTGCTGGAGCTTCCGGTCGACATCCTGGTGCCGGCCGCCACCGAGAACCAGATCACGACGGCCAATGCCGAGCGCATCCAGGCCAAGCTGATCGTCGAAGGCGCCAACGGCCCGACCACTCCCGCGGCGGACCGCATTCTGCACGACCGCGGCATCACGCTCATCCCGGACGTGCTGGCCAACGCCGGCGGCGTCATCGTCTCCTACTTCGAGTGGGTCCAGGACCTGCAGAGCTACTTCTGGGCCGAGTCCGAAGTGAACGACAAGATGGAGCAGATGATGCGCTACGCCTACCGCCACGTCGTTCGGATGGCGGACCGCGAGGACGTGGACATGCGCACCGCGGCGTACCTCATTGGGGTCAGCCGGGTGGCGGACGCGGTGACGCGGCGCGGCATCTTTCCGTAGGTTGTGCTGGACGGGCAGGGACGCCCATCCCACCGGTACGTGGTGCGGGGCGGGCGCCGGGCCTTGTGCAGCCGGCAGGTTGTGCTGGACGGGCAGGGACGCCCATCCCACCGGTACTTGGTGCAGGGCGGGCGCCTGGGCCCCTGCAGCCGGCAAGTTGTGCCGGACGGGCA
>CAZFLM010000063.1:12920-17144 GCA_964519955.1 uncultured Chthonomonadaceae bacterium
CCTGGGCCCCTGCAGCCGGCAAGTTGTGCCGGACGGGCAGGGACGCCCATCCCACCGGTACGCGGCGCAGGGCGGGCGCCTGGGCCCCTGCAGCCGGCAGGTTGTGCCGGACGGGCAGGGACGCCCATCCCACCGGTACGTGGTGCAGGGCGGGTACCGGCTGTCAGTAGCGAGGGGGTGCGTGAGCGCCCCCTTTTCCATTGGGGCAGCGCTTGCAGGTGTCCGCGCGCGCTGTGTCGAACCGCGAAGCCGGAAAGCATGCTCGGCGAATGGACGCCACGTGCGCCTCTCGCCTGCCACCGATGAGGAGCCAACGATGCCACGAAACTGCAAATGCGCCGGGAAGTGCACGCCGGAGTCGCAGAGCGTCTCGCGCCGCGACTTCATTGCCCTGATGGGCGCCGGAACGCTGGTGGGAGCGCCTGCCTGGGGCGACTGGGTCGAGCAGCAGATGCCCGCGGGCGAGCTGGCGGCGTGGAAGGCCGACCTGCTCACGCAGAAGGCGCCCCGCAAGTACCGCTCCGACAAGCACACCGATGCGCGGATGCACCTCGGCGGCATCGGCACGGGCAACGTGGAGATCGGCGCCGACGGGCAGTGGACCACGTGGCAGCTCTTCAACACGCTCACCGACGGCCACGTGCCGTTCTACTTCGGCGTCCATGCCGGCGGCGTGGCGAAGCTCCTGCAGACGGCCGGCGGGCCGAAGGGCCTCCCCACGGTGAAGGCCATCGAGATGACGGGCGAGTACCCCTGCGCGGTCCTGAAGTTCGAGGACGGCGAGCTGCCCGTCGACGTGGAGATGACCGCGTTCTCCCCGTTCGCTCCGCTCGACACGCGCCTCTCGTCCATGCCGGTCGCGTGCGTGGTGCTCAAGGTGCGCAACAAGAGCGGCAGACGGCTGACCGTGTCGCTCGCCTCGATGCTGCTGAACCCGGTCGGCTACGATGCGCGCGGCGGCATCGATGGCGTGCGGCATCCGAACCTGGGCTTCGATGTGACGACGCCGTTCGTGGCCGGGAAGGTCGCCGGTCTCGACATGACGGCCGTCGCGGCCAAGGGCGCCGCGCTGGAGAAGCCGATCTACGTCAGCACCAACCTGGACGCCGGTGGCCTGAACGCGCCGCCGAAGGACCGGCCGAACGGCATGTCGGTTCGCGGCCTCGACCAGGTCGGCTCGCACGACAAGGCGCTCCCGGAGGTGATCTGGCTGGAGGACGCAGCGGCGACCATCGCGGCCGCGACCTGGCAGGCCGTGCGGGACGCAGTGTCGGCGGGGGCGACGCTGGTGCTGTCGGGCGCGCGCCAGCCGCTGTTGGGCGACTACGCGCGCCTGACGGGCGGCAAGCCCCTGGGCGCCGACCAGGGCAAGCCCGACATCGTGTTCGAGGACTTCGAGAGCGGGTACGGCAACTGGACCGTCGAGGGCGAGGCGTTCGGCAAAGAGCCGGCCAAGGGCACGCTCGAGGGGCAGCAGCCGGTCAGCGGCTTCGTGGGCAAGGGGTTGGTGAACTCCTACCTGGGCGGCGACGTGCCGACCGGGAAGATGACGAGCAAGGACTTCACCGTCGAGCGCGGCTACATCCGGCTGCTTGTTGGCGGCGGGCGCCATCCCGACACGCAGGTCCGGCTGGTGGTCGACGGGAAGGTGGTGCGCGCGGCCTCGGGCAACGAGAACGAGAAGCTGGAGCCCGTGGTGTGGGACGTGCGCGACCTCCAGGGCAAGACGGCACACTTCGAGATCGTGGACGGGAACAGCGGCGGCTGGGGCCACATCAACGTCGACCAGATCGAGTTCGTGGACGTGTACGCTCCGCGCGAGGCGCTCGCCGCGCTGGATGAGCTGCTGCCGGTGCGGCTGAGCGACGCGCGGCCGGCGGCCGGAGGGGCGCTCGAGCTTAGCGGCGTGACGCCGAAGGACGGCTGCAAGGCCGCGGCGCTGCGGAACGGCCGCAAGACCTGGGCGCACGCGGTGGGGCAGGGGCGCGTCGTCCTGGTGGGCGGCGGCATTCTGGACCCGGGGCAGACGCGGTTCAGCCTGCCGCGCATGATGGCCTACCCGGTGCTCTGCGAGGCGGCTGGCCTGAAGTGCGAGGCGCCGGATGGGCAGTGCGTCGGGGCGGAGGGCTTCGGTGCGGTGGCGCTGGCGACGACGGGCCCGAGGCCGAGCGCTGCGACCGGTGCGGCGGACTTCGCCGCGGTCTGGGGCGAGTTCGCGAAGAGCGGGCGCTTCACTCCGGCGGACCAGGCAGGCGCGTCGAAGCCGACTTCCGCGGGCGAGACCTCGATCGGGGCGCTGGCGTGCTCGGTCACGCTGGAGGTGGGCAAGAGCGCCGAGGTGCCCTTCTTCCTGGCATGGCGCTTCCCCAACGACTACAGCGACGCGGGCAAGAACATGGGCGCCCACTACGCCACCGTGTGGCCGAACGCGCGCGCGGTGGTGGACGAGGTCGCGGCCAACTGGGCGGCCATCCGCGGCCGGACGGAGAGCTTCCGCAAGACCGCGTACGACACGTCGCTGCCGTACTACCTCACGGACTGCCTCACCTCGCAGGCGGCCATCATCCGGCACCGGGGCATCGTGTTCCGCATCGCGAACGGCGACCCGTACGGATGGGAGGGGTCGAACGGCTGCTGCCAGCCGACCTGCACGCACGTGTGGGGCTACGAGCAGAGCCTGTCGCGCCTGTTCCCCGATCTCGAGCGGGAGATGCGGCGCATCGACTTCATCAACCAGCAGGACGTGGAGGGGGGCGTCCACAACCGGACGGAGGTGCCCTCGCCGAAGCACCCGACCGGCGAGCGCCCCTTCGCCGACGGCCATGCGAGCTGCATCCTGAAGTGCTACCGCGAGGCGCTCAACCACTCGGACGAGAGCTGGATGCGCGAGTACTGGCCGCACGTGCGCAAGGGGGTGGATTACCTCATCAACCGCGACGCGGCGACCTCGGGCGGCACGCCGAACGGCACGCTCGAAGACGACCAGTGGAACACGTACGACGAGGCGCTGCACGGGGTGACCGCGTTCATCAGCGGCTACTACCTGGCTGCGCTGCGGGCGGGCGAGGAGTGGGCCAAGCGTGTCGGCGACAAGGAGACGGCCGCCCGCTTCCACGGCGTATTCGAGAAGGGGCAGAAGCGGCTCGTCGACGTGTGCTGGGAGGGTGAGTACTTCCGGCAGGACTTGCCGGACTACCAGAAGCGCTGGGGCGAGGTGGGACCGGGCTGCATGGCGGACCAGCTCATCGGCCAGTGGTGGGCGCACCAGTTGGGCCTGGGCTACATCCTGCCCGAGGACAAGGTGAAGAGCGCGCTGAAGGCCGTCTTCAAGTACAACTGGATGCCCGATCTGACGGGCTGGAAGCACTCGCCGCGCGCGTTCGCCGGGGCGAAGGACAAGGGGCTCATCATCTGCACGTGGCCGAAGGGCGGCCGTCCGGATGGCGTGATGCTCTACTCCGACGAGGTGTGGACCGGCATCGAGTACCAGGTGGCCGCGCACATGATCTACGAGGGGATGATCGAGGAGGGCCTCTCGATCGTCAAGGGCGTGCGCGAGCGCTACGACGGCGTCCCGAAGCCGCCCATCCCGCGGAACCCGTGGAACGAGATCGAGTGCGGCGGGCACTACGCGCGCGCCATGTCGTCCTGGTCGCTCCTCCTGGCGCTGAGCGGGTGGCGCTACGACGCGCTGACCGGGGAGCTGCGCGTGGCCCCCGCGGTGACGCCGGACAAGTTCGGCAGCCTGTTCGTGGCGAGCAACGGGTGGGGCGGTGTGCGCCAGACCCGCTCCGGGAAGTCGCAGACGATCGAGCTGCAGGTTGTCGAGGGCAAGCTGAGTGTGGCCAAGCTCGACACCAGGTTCGCGGGCATCGGAGAGCGCGCGGTGGTGCGCGCGGCGATGGGGCGCGTGCCGGTCGAGGGCAAGCTGCAGCGCTCCGGCGACGAGGTCTCGGTCGTGTTCGGCGGCCCGGTGGTGGTGAACGCCGGCCAGACGCTCGTGGTGATGGTCGGGTAGGCGGGGCGGAGTCGGGTGCCTGCCGTGGCGCTCTGTCTTGACCATCGCTGCGCACAACGCGGTGGTGGGATGGGCCTCCGTGCCCGTCCTGGAGGACTATGGAATCGGTGCCGCTTCCGCTGCAGCGTGAGGCCGCGCTCGCTTTGGGCCTTCGCTGCGCACAACGCGGTGGTGGGATGGGCCTCCGTGCCCGTCCTGGAGGACTA
>CAZFLM010000063.1:17244-17753 GCA_964519955.1 uncultured Chthonomonadaceae bacterium
TGGCATCCGAGGCGTTCCATTCGTATGCCCGGCACCTGCCACACTGGCGGGCGTCCAACGCGGTCTACTTCGTGACGTGGCGCCTGGTGCCGTCGCAGGCTCCCCTCTCGGAGGCGGAGCGCACGCTTGTGTACGACGCCATCATGCACTTCCACGGCGTCCGCTATGAGGCCGTAGCTGGGGTGGTGATGGACGATCATGTGCACGTGCTGGTGCACCCGATCGAGCCGTAGGCCCTCGAGGCGATCGTGCACTCATGGAAGTCCTATATCGCCAATAGGGTCCAGCGGGACCATGGCAGAACTGGGGCGATCTGGCAACAGGAGACCTATGATCGGATCGTGCGGAACCTGGAGGAGCTTGCTGAGAAGCTCGGGTACATCGTTGGCAACCCTGGCAAGCGCTGGCCCGACGTTGGGGCATATGTCTGGGTATGGCCGCGAGATGAGTGATCCCGGTAGGCTGTGCAGGACGGGCAGGGACGCCCATCCCACCGGCAGGTGGTGCAG
>CAZFLM010000063.1:17853-27086 GCA_964519955.1 uncultured Chthonomonadaceae bacterium
GGGACGCCCATCCCACCGGTAGGCTGTGCAGGACGGGCAGGGACGCCCATCCCACCGGTAGGCTGTGCAGGACGGGCAGGGACGCCCATCCCACCGGCAGGTGGTGCAGGACGGGCGGGGATGCCCATCCCACCGGCAGGCGGTGCAGGACGGGCGGGGACGCCCATCCCACCGGTAGGATGCCGGAACTGGGCCAAGAGAGGGGATATCGGTGAAGGGCATCGTGTTGGCAGGTGGGGCGGGGACGCGGCTGTTCCCGATCACGGAGGCGGTGAGCAAGCAGTTGCTGCCGGTCTACGACAAGCCGATGGTCTACTACCCGCTGTCGACGCTGATGCTCGCCGGTATCCGGGAGATCCTGGTCATCTCGACGCCGACCGATCTGCCCTCGTTCCGCAAGCTGCTGGGCGACGGGAGCCGGTTCGGGGTCCAGTTCGCCTACGCCGAGCAGCCGCGGCCGGAGGGGCTGGCGCAGGCGTTCATCATCGGGCGCGAGTTCGTGGGCGGCGGGCCGGCGTGCCTCATCCTGGGCGACAATATCTTCTACGGGCACGGGCTGACGCGGATGCTGGAGCGAGGGGCATCGCAGGAGCGTGGGGCGACCGTGTTCGGCTACTGGGTGCGCGATCCACAGCGGTACGGGGTGGTGGAGTTCGACGAGGCGGGGCGCGCGGTAAGCATCGAGGAGAAGCCCCAGGCGCCGCGCTCGTCGTACGCCGTGGTCGGGCTGTACTTCTACGATGGGCGCATCACGGAGATCGCGGCGTCGATCAAGCCGTCGGCGCGGGGCGAGCTGGAGATCACCGACGTCAACCGCGCCTACCTGGAGATGGGCGAGCTGCGCGTGGAGCGGATGGGGCGCGGCATGGCGTGGCTCGATACCGGGACGCACGAGTCGCTCCTGCAGGCCTCCAACTTCGTGCAGACCATCGAGCAGCGCCAGGGGCTCAAGATCGCGTGCCTGGAGGAGATCGCGTTCCAGCAGGGCTGGATCGATGCTGAGGGCGTGCTGGCGCAGGCGGAGCGTCTGAGCGGCACCGAGTACGGCGCCTATCTGCGGACGGTCGCCGCGGGAGCGAGGTAGGGGCATGCTGGACCCGATCGTCGAGGCGCGCATCCTGGCGGCCATCCGCCACGAAGAGGGCGATCGCGTCCCGATCTGGGACTACCTGGACAACCGGGCGATCGTCGACCACATCTGCCCGGGCTGGACCGACTACGGCGACGCGATGGCCCGCGTGTACGGCGCGCTCGGCATCGACCTCTGCCGCGGCTATGGGGCGTCCTACGCGCTGTCGGACGAGGGCTCGACGGAGGGCTCCAGCGAGGCAGTCGAGCGGAAGGTCTCGGGGCAGTCCAACTGGGTGACCAAGTACCCGATCCGTTCGCTCGACGACCTGCGGAGCTACACCGAGGAGCCGGTCAGCGAGGAGTGGGCACGGACCGAGTGGATCGGGTGGCTCCGGCGCGAGAGGGAGCGCTTCGAGCCGCACACCATGTTCGTCCCGTGCGCCGGCTGCGGCTTCCACGACACGTTCGGCACGATGGGCCAGCAGCTCTTCTCGTACGCCATCTACGACGCGCCGGCGGACATCGAGCGCCTGCTGGAGATCAAGACCGAGTCGGCGGTGCGGCTCGCGCGGGCGGCTGCGGACGCGAAGCTCTGCCCGATCTACTTCATCGGCGACGACGTGGCGTACAAGGGGCGCCTGCTGTTCTCCCCGCAGTTCCTCCGCCGCACGTTCATCCGCTCGCTGCGCCGCGTCATCGAACCGGTGAAGGCCGCCGGCCTGACTGTGATCTTCCACAGCGACGGCTACGTGATGGACATCCTCGACGACATGCTGGATGCGGGCATCGACGGGCTGAACCCGATCGAGCCGATCGCCGGGATGGACATCGGGCTGCTGAAGAAGCGCTACGGGAAGCGCCTGGTGCTGGTCGGCAACGTGGACTGCTCGCAGGTGCTCCCGCTCGGCACGGTAGGCGACGTGGTGGAGGCGACGAAGGCGTGCCTGCGGGCGGCGGGGCACGGCGGCGGGCTGCTGATCGGCTCGTCGAGCGAGATCGTGCCCTGCACGCCGGTGGCGAACATCCTGGCGTTCTACGAGGCCTGCCGCGAGTGGGGGCGCTATCCGCTGGTCGTGTAGGGGCGGCGCGGCGGGCGGGACTTGGGACTTGGGGGTTGGGGCGGCGCGGCGGGGGCGTGTGCGCTGGTGTGACGGAATCCTCGTACGTGTGCTAATGAACTCCGGGGCGACTCCGGCGTCTATGATCGTGAAGCGATCACACCTGTCGGTCGAATGGCCGGCGCCCGGAGCGCGCGAGGTGGTTGCAGTGGCAGATGCCGACGTCCGGTTGATCCTGCGGTGTCAGTCGAACGACGCCGCGGCGTTCAACGAGATCGTGGCGCGGTACCAGAACAAGGTGTACAACTACATCTGCCGGATGATCGGCGCGGGTGTGGATGCCGAGGACTTGGCGCAGGAGACGTTCGTGCGCGCCTACACGAACATCCACTCGTTCCAGAGCCGGGCGAGCCTCAACACGTGGTTGTTCCGGATCGCCACGAACATCTGTATCGACCACGCGCGGCGGGGCAAGCGGCGTTCGATGACGACGTCGCTGATGGCTGAGGACGATGAGACCGGGGAGAGCGTCGAGTGCGAGTTCCCGGACAGCCGCTTCGATCCGCAGGCCGTGCTGATGAACGCGGAACTGGGCGTCGAGCTGGATCGAGCGCTCGCAGAGCTGCCCGAGAAGCTGCGCGCCGTGGTTGTGCTGCACGATATGGAAGGGCTGCCGTACGATGAGATCGCGGGCGTGGTCGACTGCCCGCTGGGTACGGTGAAGTCACGGCTGTTCAACGCCCGGATGGCGCTGCGCCAGAAGCTGGCGCCGTACCTCGAGGGCGTGTTGGCATAGTCCCGGCGTGGCCGGGACCGAGGCGCGTCAGGCGCCGGTTGGGAGCGTCGGCATGAGCTGCCGAAAGATGCAGGCCAGGCTGTCGGAGTACCTGGACAACGCGCTGGGCGCGCACGAGACCTGGGAGCTGGAGAAGCACCTGGCGGGCTGCCGCGAGTGCTCGAGGGTCCTCGCCGAGCTGCGCCGCACGGTGGCGGCCGTTCAGGCTGCGCCGCGCTTCGAGGTGTCGGCGGACTTCGCCGCCTCGCTGCAGCAGCGCCTGGCCGCCGCGGCCCCCAAGCCGCGCCGCCGCGCCTGGCTAGTAAGCATCCCCAGCATGTTCCGCCCGCGGCTGCTGCCTGCATGGGGCTTGGCGACGGCCGCCGCGACGCTGGCAGTGCTGGCCTTCCTGCCCTCCGCGCCCCGGGGGGCAAACGTCCAGCCGCCGCCCGTGCCCGGCCCGTCTCGCGAGGTACAGGCCGCGCGGGCTCACACCGTCGGTCTGGCGGCCGCCAACCCGCTCGAGGATGTGGCATCTGCCAATCTTGCCGCTTCCATGTTGCCTTCCGATACGTCGGGAGCCGAGTGACGCACGTGATCTGCATGGGACTAACAACCTGGTTGCGCGTGAGCCGGATTCCGGCGGCGTTGGCGATCCTGGCGCTGGTGCTGGCCGGGGTACCGGCCTCGGGGCAGGCGCCCACCACGACGACGTCGCGGCCGCAGGACGTGCGCAAGGCGCTGCGCGCGGCGCTCGCCAAACGCGCGGCCGCCGCCCAGCGTGCCGGCCTCAAGCAGGCGCGCGCAGCGCTCGAGCTGTACCTGAGGAAGGGGCTGCGGCAGCCCTACATCGCGCACCAGACCACTCGCCTGCTCACCGGCCGCGTGCTCGAGTCGACGCAGATAGTCAAGCACGCCGGCCCGGCGCGTGAGCGGATCGAGTATGTGACCCCGCCCGTGATGGCCGGCGAGATCATCCTGATGGATGGCGTGCGCCTGCTGAACTACAAGGCCGGGCCGAAGAAGCGCATCTTCGAGGGTGTCGTGCTGCCGACGGAGATCGAGCACCGCGCGGCGCAGCTTCTGCGAGGCTTCGCGACGGGGGCGGTGACGGCTTCGGTGGTCGGCAACCAGGTCATCGCCGGCCGGAACGCGACCATCGTCGAGATACGCTCCACGGGGGCGGCCGGCTTCTACAAGCGCCTGGCCATCGACGCGGAGACGGGCGTGCGCCTGCGCATGGAGGACCTCAACCAGCGCGGCGTGGTGGTGCGCGAGGTATTCGTCACCGAGATCGACTACACGCCGACGTTCGAACGCGCCGACTTCCGCGCCGACATGCTGCCGCCGGCGCCGCGCGAGCCGCGGTTCCCGACGAGTGCGCCGCTCGGAACGGTGGCCGAGGCGCAAGCGCAGGTTCCGTACACCATCAGGCAGCCGACGCCGCCCGCGGGTTACGCGCTGAACGGCGTGTGGGTCGTGGGCGCGGGACCGCAGCGGGTGACCACGATCCTGCGCTACTCCGACGGTGTCGTATCGTTCGCCCTCTTCGAGACGCCGGCGCCCCAGCGACTGATTGGGGCGCGCAAGCGCATTCAGCGGCTGCCCGGGGCGACGAGCTGGGTGTCCGGCGATCTGGTGTTCAGCCTCATTGGCAGCTTGCGGCGCGAGGCGGCGGACTCCATCATCGCTTCGCTGGAGTAGGTCCTGCGCGCTTCTGCGCGCGCGGCGTGCCGACCCTGACTAGCACACAGCCGTGCGCGGGCACCGTGGCGGCGAACTCCCGGCGGAACTCGCCCAGGTCCCGCTGCTTCCAGAGGTCGCGCACGCGCTGCGCGCCTGTGACCCCCACATTGGCCCACCTGGCGGCGACCCTCTGCTTCATGAGGCCACGGTTGAAGAGCCCCACCGCGACCGTACCGTCGAACAGCGGCCTCGACCACACCTCCAGGACACCGTCCTTCCACCGGAGTTGGGCGGCCCTCCCCAGCGGGTCCTGGTCTACATCCAGCACCTCGTCGTTCGTCAGCAGCGCCAGCGTCCAGGGGTCGAGCCTCGTCAGATCGCAGCTCAGCAGTAGCGGCGACGCGGCGAGGCTCCAGAGGCTCATCTGCGTGATCTGTTCGTTGGGTGTCAGCCGCGATCTGTGGCCGTTGCTGCCTCCGATCAGGCCGACCTGGAGCATGTCCGCGTCGTTCCATCCGCCTGGGCCTGCGTGCCTGCCGATGCCGGCCTGCGCAAAGCCGATCTCCGAGATGGCGCCCCACGTGTCGCTGCTGTCACCGGTGGTGCGCCAGAAGTGGCCGCCGACCTCTCTGCCCCACTCCCACACTTGGCCCATGCCGTACTGGCACAGGCTGTAGATCATGTCGCGGTCCGCCGCCTCGATGGCGCGCTTCATGCGGACGTATGGGTCCTTGTAGTGCTCCACGGAGCTTCCGCCGGCCACCTCGCCGTAGGAGCACCAGTCGTACTTGAGCAGGTCGACGCCCCACTCCGCGTAGGTGGCCGCGTCCTGCCGCTCGTGCCGCCAGCTCCCCTCGAACCCCGCGCAGGTCTTGGGGCCGGGCGACGAGTAGATGCCGAACTTCAGGCCGAGCGCGTGGATGTGGTCGCCGAGCCCCTTCATGTCCGGGAACCGCTCGTTGCCCTGGATCTCGCCGTCCGCGTTGCGCGTTCCCTGCCAGCAGTCGTCGATGGCCACGAAGCTGTACCCGTGGGCTGCGAGGGCGGTCTTGACGAGCCAGTCGGCGGCTTCCTCCATGTGCTGCTGGCTCACCTCGCCGAACCAGGAGTACCAGGAGTTCCAGCCCATCGGCGGGGTGAGCGCGAGCTTGTCCTTGCCCCCGACGATGGTCAGGTTGCGCTTGCCGGCGCCCCTCGGCCCGCGGACCGTGAGCGCGACGATCGTCTCGCCGGCCCGGCGCAGCGTGCCCGCGATGATGCCCGTGTGCGGGTTGAGCGACAGCCCCTCGGGCAGGTTGGCGGCGGCGAAGCGCAGCGGCGGCGTGCCGGTGGCGGGTATGCGGAAGAGGAACGGGCGGCCCGGCGTCGAGCCGACGATCCGCGGCCCGTGGATCGCTGGCACCGGCGAGACGCCCGTCGCGATGGTGGGGACGGGCTCTTCCGGGAGCGAGATGGTCCTGGGCCGCTCTGTTGCGCCGCGGCGCATCAGGATCAGGGCGCCGCCCCAGTCAGCGTGGTCGTTCGTATCGCCGTCGTCGGCATCGTCGACCGTGAGCTGCAGGTAGCGGGCGCCGCGGAGGTCGACATCGAGGAGCTTCGGCGCGTCGCCGCCGTGCTGGATCGGCGTGTCCGCCCTGGGCTTGCCGTCGACGAGTACGTGGAACCGAACCGAGCCGCGACCATGGCGCTCGTCGTCGAGGCCAACCATCGAGATGAACCGCGTGGCGGCGCGGCGCAGGTCGATCAGCACCTCGGACGTCGCGTGCGTGCCCACGCCGTGTGGGAAGGTGATGCCCGCGAGCCGTATGGGGGCGCCATCGATGGAAGTCGCCGCGTTCGGCCGGCCCCAGCCAGCCGACATCTTCGAGAGATCGAGCGCGTCCAGCCATACGGCATTGGCCGGCGCGTCCCTTGCCTGCGCGAGAGCCGCTGCGTCAGCCACTTGAACCCGCGCCGGGAGCGAGGCGGGCAGGCCGAGAAGGGCGAGGACAGCGGCTATCGCGGACAGGCGCATGGGGTGGTTCCTCCAGTTCGGCCGAGCGCGTCGCGGTGCGCGCATCGAGCCGCGGGACTATGGGCCGCGCGGGGCGCCGAGTCCTGCTTCGGGGGATGGGCTGGCACATTGCCGTTCGCCGGCGGCAGTGGTATAAGGTGCAAGCGGCACGTTCACGTGATGGAGATGCCGATCGGCACTGGAGGGACGACAATGACGGCTCTAGAGACAGCCGAGGCCGTGGTCGCGGGGTTGTCTCCGACCGACCTGGCGCGATTCCGCAGGTGGTTCGCCGAGTATGACGGCGATGTGTGGGATGAGCAGATCGAGCGTGACGCTGCTGACGGCAAGCTCGACGCTCTTGCCGAGGCAGCCCTCGCGGAGTATCGCGAAGGGAGGGCCGCGCCGATTTGACGCACCATGCGGCCGGCAGCTTCTGGCAGGCATTCGGCACGCTCCCGACCGAGGGCATGCCACACCTACCTCCCGTCCTGCACCTCTCCCGCCTACCCTCGCTTCTTCGCCAGCACGATCATCCGGCGGCTGTCCAGACCCAGCAGGCTGCCGTCCCAGTCGCCCCAGACGCCCGCGGGCAGCAGCCCTGCGGCTACCAGCATCGCCTCCAACTCGGTGAACGCGTAGACCCGCGTGTCGACGGTGAAGCTCCGCTGTTGGCCGTCGCGGACAAAGGTCCAGCGGGTCGTGGCGCGGCCGGCGAGCGCGTCCCACTCGGCTTTCTGCAGCAGCACTCCCCCAGGGATCTCGTCCCACCGGCGGTCCTGGAACCGGCGCAGCAGTCCGTCGCGGGCGATGGTGTCGATGAGGAAGCGGCCGCCGGGACGCAGAACCCGCGCGATCTCCGACAGGACGTGGGCGTCCTCTGAGTCGCTCTGGAAGTAGCCGAACGAGGTGAACAGGTTGGTGGCCGCGTCGAACCGTCCGCTGGCGAATGGGAGGCGCCGCATGTCGCCGCGGATGAACCGGGCGGCGAGACCCTCCGAGCCCCGCAGGGCCTGGGCCAGGTAGCGCGGCGTGTAGTCGAGGCCCGTCACGTCGACGTCGCGCGCGGCCAGGGGCAGGCTGTGCCGGCCGATGCCGCACGCGACGTCGAGCAGCCGCTCGCCGGGCTGCAGGCCGAGCGCCGCGCGGGCGAACTCGACCTGCGTCTCGGTGCGTTCGGGCGGGATGTCCTCCAGGAGCGTGTAGGCGCCCGAGAGGAACAGATCCTGCCACCACTCGCTCATGGGTCTGTCTTGCGCCACGGGTCCTGGTCGATCAGCACGTGGCCGGCGCCGAGGACCTGCCGCGGCTCGCCCTCGAACTCCAGGGCGATGACCGTGGCGAGCGGGTCGGGCGCGATCTGCGGCAGGCCGCTGATCACCAGGCGGTCGCGCACCTGGGTGAACGGGACCTCGCGGCCGCCGACCAGGCGCGCCTTCTTGATGGTGCAGACCAGGCCGCCGATGCCGAGCTGCGATCCCGGCCAGCGCGAGCAGTGGAAGTACAGCGTGTTGCCCTTGCGGGTGAACGCCCCGGTGATGAACCACTCCTGCTGCACCGGGTCCGTCGCGTCGTAGATGGCCTCGCCGTACTTGTTCAGCCAGTTGCCCGTCTCGGCCAGCGCGCCCGTGCACGGGTGCGGCACATCGCCCTCGGGTGTGGGGCCGATGTTGAGCAGCAGGTTGCCGCCGCCCGCCGCCACCTGGCGCAGCATGTCGACCACCTGCTTGGCGCCCTTCCAGTCGGTGTCGATCGGCGTGTAGCCCCAGCTCGTGTTGAAGGTCATGCAGGCTTCCCACGCGCGGCCGCCCTTCTCCGGCGTGATGTGTTGCTCCGGCGTGCCGAAGTCCTCGGGAAGCTGGGAGCGGTCGTTGATGATGATGTCCGGCTGCAGGGACCGGACCATGGCATTCAGCTTCGCCGACTCCCAGCCCTCCACGTCGAGCGGCCAGGAGACGTCGTACCATAGGATGTCCACCTTGCCGTAGTTGGTGCACAGCTCGCGCACCTGGCCATGGATGAAGTCGACGAACCGGCGCCGCGCTGCCTCGTCGTTCTTGCATGCTGCTCCGTCGGGGTGGTGCCAGTCCATCATCGAGTAGTAGAAGCCCACGCGCAGCCCCTCGGCGCGTGCCGCCTCGACGTACTCCGCCACGAGGTCGCGGCCTGGCCCACGCTTGGCCGCGTTGTAGTCGGTGAGCTTCGAGTCGAACAGGCAGAAGCCCTCATGGTGCTTGGTCGTCATCACCATGTAGCGCATGCCGGCCTGCTTGGCGAGCTTTGCCCAGGTCCGCGCGGCGTTCGGCTTCGGCTTCCAGGTGTCCGCGAGCTTCTCGTACTCGGCCACGGGGATGCGCTCGCGGTTCATGACCCACTCGTGGCGGCCAAGCTGGGCGTAGAGGCCCCAGTGGATGAACATGCCGAACCGCGCCTCGCGGAACCACTTCAGGCGCCGGTCTCGATCGATCTGCTCGGGTGTCAACGACTCAGTCTCGGGCATGGCGTGCTCCTCTGACGATGGTAGTGACGGGTTCGGCGCGGCGGGGTGGGGTTCCTGCTGTTGCGGGGTGCACCGCCGCTCGGCACCGGGTGCGTCGCGTGGGGCTTGTGGGTGCGCACCACGTTCCGAGCGGGGAGCGTGAGCGACCCG
>CAZFLM010000063.1:27186-40668 GCA_964519955.1 uncultured Chthonomonadaceae bacterium
CAACAGACCGCTCCCTCACGGTCGCGGCTCTGCACCGGGTGCGCCGCGTGGGGCTTGTGGGTGCGCACCACGTTCCGAGCGGGGAGCGTGAGCGACCCGTCTGTCCCGCTCGGCAGGCGGCTGTGGCTTGGCGATGCGTGGTCGCCGACTGCAACAGACCGCTCCCTCACGGTCGCGGCTCTGCACCGGGTGCGCCGCGTGGGGCTATGCCTCCCGCCACAGCCGCGAGTCGTGCCGAACCATCCACCGCGCCACCCGGCCGCGCGTGCGAACCGGCAGCGTGGCGGTGTAGCCATCTGCCGTCGAGGCGATGCTCAGCGGGCCGGCGAAGGTGCGGTGCGATGGCTGCGGCAGGCCGAGTTCGTCGAGCGACGCGGCCCAGCGACCGTGCTGCTTCTGGTAGGCGCGCTGGGCGTGGTAGACGCGCATCAGGGCCATGCGGGCGGGCTCGGCGCCGTCGGGCTCGAACCGCGCAGTGCCCGGGGTTGCGTCGGTGAACTGCACGTAGCCCCAGTGCTCCGGCTGGTGCATGTCGACCACGCCTTGCGGCGACCAGACCCAGTTGTCCTCCGGCGCGTTGGGCACCTTCACGTAGCGCCCGTCGACGATGCGGATCTGCCACTCGACGCGGGAGAAGTTCATACGCCAGGTGTCGCCCGGCGCGGGCGGGCAGGCGCATCCGGCGTGCTCCGCGAAGGCGCTCCAGGGCAGGGCGAACTCGACGGACCAGAAGCGGTCGCGGTCGGCCGGGTTGTTCAGCGTGCCCTCGACGTGGACGGCGGTGCGCAGTCCCGGGATCTCCCACTCGTTGAGGGCCGGGCCGCCGTCGCGGTAGGCCTTCGGCAGGCGCAGGTCCCACTCCGTGTTCAGCGCGTTGATCTCGATCTCGAAGTAGTTCTGGTTGTCGCCGTCCGGGTCGATGAATATCTCGAAGTCGGGGTCCTGAAAGATCACGGAGTCGTGCTCGGTGAGCGTGGCCCAGACGTGCGGCTCCTCCAGCCATGCGCCCACGTAGAGGCACTCGTCGTCCCAGAGAATCTTGGCGCGCGTACGGAAGCGGGGGCGAGGCTTGGCGGCGCCCTCGATGTCGACGAACCAGGCGGTCCAGGGCGCGTCGGCCCAGACGGCACCGTCTAGGCGCCCATCGATGGCCGGCGGCGTTGCGGCGCGGTAGCAGACGTAGTTGCGGGGGATGGGCACGCGAGCTATCTCCTCTTCAGGCTCCAGTGGACGACCAGCGTGGCGGTGCGGCCGGGTTGCAGCGTGCGGACCGGGCCGAGCAGCTCCAGCTCCATGTACTTCAGCGGGTCCGGGTTCGCCCAGATCTCCAGCGGGCAGCCTCCGTCGGCGTACGGGGCGCCGGGCTCCACCTTGGTGGTGCAGGTGAAGCGGTACGGGCCGACGTCGGCTGCGAGCCAGCCGGCCGGGGTGTCCGCGCCGATCTTGCCGCCCACCTTGGCGCTCCGGCGGAACTCGATGCGATCGCCGACGACACGCACCGTGCCCTTCTCCGGCTTGCCGATGACGTGGTAGCCGGCGGGCATCTTGCCGGTGCGGCTGCGCGGCATCAGCGCCACGGTCGGGTTGTCGAGCTGGGTGATCTCCCACACGCCCCACTTGCGCGGCTTCCGGTCCACGTTGCGCATCGTGTCGGTGATGGTGACGCCTGTGCCCGTCGCGTCCAGGGCGATCTCCCGCTCGAAGCGGATGCCGTACTGGTCGCTGTCCTGGCTGACGAGGCGCACGTGCCCGCTCGGCAGCACCTCCACCTGGTGCGGGCGGCCGTCGACCTGCGGGTCCGGCGGGAAGCCCCACACGCTCTGCGGGGCGGGCCACAGCTTGTCGCCGCCGAAGTTGACCCAGTCTTTCCCGTTCCAGGCGTCGGCGTGGAGCTGGCCCGAGAGCGCGGCGTTCTCGTAGAGCACGTTCTGCTTGCCGGCGAAGCCATAGCGCAGGATGCGGCCGATCTGCGGGACGACGACTAGCTCGACGGTGCCGTTGCTGAGCCAGACGCAGTCCGCCCAGCCGTGGTAGGGGCGCACCTGGGCGGTGGGCGCGGCCGGCGGCGGAAGCAGGGCCAGGGCGATGCAGAGAGCAAGCATGGTGCGGACCTCCCAGATGGGCGCGGGGCACGCGGGATGGCGCAAGGTTCGCAGCGGGGGCGGGGGAGTCCTGCTATCGGCGGGGCGCGGGGCATCTTCCGCAGATTCCCGCACAGATGCCGGCCCGAGGTGTTGACATGGCCGACGCGGCTGCGGTATATAATCACGCCGTTGAACACTAGAGCGTGGCGCCATCGTCTAGCGGTCAGGACAGGGGGTTCTCAGCTCTCAAGCCGGGGTTCGATTCCCCGTGGCGCTACCAGGATCAAGGGGCACGCGATCCGCGTGCCCCTTGTTTCATGCGTGGCTCGGGCTAGGCCTCCGTCGGCTCCGGCACGGACACCGGCCGCGGCTCCTGCGGCACAGGCTTCTTCAGGATGGCTGCGGCGACCACCGCCGCGGCTGCCGCGATGCCAAGTGTCGTGAACACCTGCGCGTAGCCTGCTCCAAGCTCGGCCTTGGCGAACCCCTTCATGAGCTGGTTGAAGTAGCCCGGTACGATGAACCCACTCAGGCCATACGCGCTGAAGAGCAGACCGTAGTTGAGGCCGAAGCTCTTGGGGCCGTAGAAGTCCGCGCTGAAGGTGGGCATGATGGCCAGGAAGCCGCCCAGGCAGAAGCCGGCCAAGCAGATCCCGACGAGCCCGGGGAAGTGCGTCCCGGCGCTTCGCAGGAACACCATGCAGGCCAGCAGCCCGGTAGCCGAGACAAGCACAATGGCGGCCTTCCGACCCACCCGGTCCGACACGGCGCCCCACGCCAGCCGTCCCACTGCGTTGCATACCGCAAGGTAGCTCAGCGCCCAGGTGGCAGCGAACTCCGCGTCGCCAAGCTGCGTCATGTAGGGCTTGGCTTCTCCGATCGTGGTGAGCCCGATCGACGACCCCAGCGCGAAGAGCACCCACAACACATAGAACTGCCAGGTGCCGAGCATCTGGGCTGTGGTATAGCTCGCAGCTCCCGCGGACGCCGTTGCGGATGGGTTCCAGCCAGCGGGCTTCCACCCGGCCGGTGGCACGCGGAAGACCTGGGCTGCACCGATCACGAAGACGTACATAATCGCGGCCATTGCCAGGAAAGTCCTGGGGATGGTGGTGGAGAACTGCGCCGGATCCGTGCCGATCAGGCCGCTGAGGATCGGCGAGAAGAACACGGTGCCAAGGCCGAATCCCATCACCGCCAGGCCGACGATGAGCCCGCGCTTGTCGGGGAACCACTTGACGCAGGTCGCGATGGGTGTGACATAGGCGAATCCGACGCCCAGGCCGCCGACCACACCGTAGGTCAGGATCAGTTTCTCGGGCGTGTTGCCGAAGAACGACGCGAGCAAGCACCCGGTTCCGAGCAAGATGCCGCCGGTGCTGCCGACGATGCGCGGGCCCTTGCGGTCCTGCCACAAGCCAGCGACGATCATACCGATGGTGAAGAACAGCAGTGAGTACCGATACGGTGCTCCTGTCGCAACCGCATCCCAGTGGTAGAGTTCAGCCAGCGGCTTCTTGAAGACTGACCAGGTGTACAGCACTCCCAGGCAGATCTGCATCACGACTGCGGCCCCGGCGATCACCCAACGATTGCCGACTGCTTGTGGTGCGCTTCCTTCCTCAATCAATGTTCGATGTCCCCCTTGTTCGGTAGTACCCTTGCGGATTTCCAAACGCGGCGCTCCGAGCCTCGCGGGCGCGGGGCGCAGATCATCGATCCATCGGCGATTCGGACTCGTAGTTCTACATTGTGTGGGCCGACACCTGCGGCCATCGTCCCGATCGTCGGACCTGCAGGCCATTCGTTCGCCTGCCGAAAATGCACGTATGCGCTCTCAGTGGGGCCTGGGGGCGCATCCTCTGGATTCGGGTAATGAGCACTGCGGGCCGGGCCAGAACTCATGGTCTCGGCCCGTTCGCGCCTCTTGTCGGGCCACTATGCTTGGGGGAGTGTCTCTGGTGCGTCGGCTATCGCTGTGCGCAGCACCGAGCGGCAATCGTATCGGCGTCAGTACCTCACCTGCCTACGCTCCGCGAGGCAGGCGCATCGTGACGGCACACACCGGGGTGGCGCGGTGAGGGGACTCAGTACTCGCCAACGGATCGTGCTCCTTCTGGTGAGCCTGGGCGGCGTCTGCCTCGTCGCCGGCCGGGTGTGGCTCGCGCTGGAGCGGCAGCGAGCTGCGGCGGTGGCGGCTCGGGAGCAGTCCGAGAAGCGCGCCGCGATCCGCAACATCCTCAAGCTGGACTCCGCCCGGCTCGAGGGGTTCATCTACGACAACAGCTACTGGGACGACATGGCCAAGTTCGTCAGTCGTCCGGATCCAGGCTGGGGCAAAGAGAACATTGCCGTCAGCTTGCCGACGTTCGGTGGTTCGGCTGCGTGGGTGTACGACCCGTCGATGAAGCTGGTCTACCACGCGCATGCCCCCGGCGGCCCGGCGAGTCTGCCGGGCATATCGGAAGCCGCCATCCGCCGGGCGTTCTCAGGCAACGAGCACTTCGTGGCATTCTACGTGCGCCAGGGCGCGAACGTCCTCGAGGTGCGGGGCGCTACGATCCACCTAACGGCCGACGACAAGCGCACCGGCCGCGTCTTCGGCTACCTCCTGGCATGCCGGACGTGGGATCGAGCGAGGCTGAAGCGGTTGGGTGAGGAGGTGGGGGCCGAGGCATCGCTCGCCGGGACCCGCGAGCCCGATCCGCACGTCGCCGGCGACCGCGGGGGTGCGTACCGTGTTCGCGTCGCGGAGGACCTCGTCGGCGTTCGCGGGAGCGTCGTGGCGCACCTCGTCTTCGACGTCAAGCTGCCGATCTTGCGTCTCTACGACACCTCGATGGTCCGCATGCAGCAGTATCTCACGATCGTAGTGGTCTTCCTCATCGCGGTCCTCGCATGGTGCCTGGTGGCCTGGGTCAAGGCGCCGCTGGACACCATCGGGCGCGCGCTCGAGCGGAACGATCCCGCTTGCCTGGTGCGCCTCTCCAACACCAAGACCGAGTTCGGCACTCTCGCCGGGATGGTCCTGGACTCCTTCGCCCGGGAGGAGCAACTCGCGGAGCGGACCGCATGCCTCGAGGAGGCCATCCTGACTCGGGACGAGGCCGAACGCAGCCTGCGCCTGACTCAGTTCACCGTCGACCATGCCGCCGATGTCATCTTCTGGATCGAGCGGAGTGGGCGGGTCATCTACGTGAACGAGTCTGCGTGCAGGCTCTTCGGGGGCACTGCCCACGAGCTGGAGTCGCTGAACGCGTACGACTTCGATACGACCCTGACGCCTGACGTGCTGGAGCACACCCTCAGCCAGCTCGATGAGACCGAGACGCTGATGCTCGAGCGGCAGTACCGCACGCGGCGCGGCACGACGCTGCCGGTGGAGATCCTGCTGACGCGCGCTCGCTTCGAGGGTCGTGAGGTCTACTGCGGCTTCGCCCGCGACGTTACCGAGCGCAACCGGGCCCAATCCGAGCTGGCCCGCGCGCGGGACGCGGCGGAGGAGGCGGCTCAGGCCAAGGGCCAGTTCCTGGCCAACATGAGCCACGAGATCCGCACGCCGATGAACGCCGTCATCGGCATGACGGAGCTGCTGCTCAAGACCGGCCTCACCGACGTACAGCGCGACTATGTGGAGACGGTGCAGCGCAGCGGCGAAGCCCTCCTCTCGATCGTGAACGACATCCTGGACTTCTCCAAGATCGAGGCAGGGCGCTTGGACATCGCGACCGGGAGCGTGGACCTCGGGATCATCGTCGAGGAGGTGGCCGAACTCGTGGCGCCTGCTTGTGCGGCGAAGGCGGTCGAGGTGATCGCCCGCGTCGCGCCCGACGTGCCCGGCGACCTGCAGGGCGATCGCATGCACATCCAGCAGATCCTGCTGAACCTGGCCGGCAACGCAGCGAAGTTCACCGATGCTGGCGAGGTGGTCGTCTCCGCCGAGGCTCTCCGGGAGACCGACGGCATCGTCACGGTGCGGCTCTCGGTGCGCGACACCGGCATCGGGATTGATCCGAGCAAGCATGCCGCGATCTTCGACAGCTTCGCGCAGGCGGACAGCGGGACATCGAGGCGATTCGGCGGAACTGGGCTGGGACTCACCATCAGCCGGCGCTTGGCGCAGTTGATGGGAGGCAGCATCGGCCTCGACAGCGAGGAGGGCAAGGGGAGCACCTTCTGGGTCGATCTGCCGCTCGCGCAGGACAATCCGGCCGGTGTACCGGAGGAGCGCCCCGATCTGTCCGGGCGCACGATCGTGGTGGCCGACAGCAACGCGTCCGTTCGCTCGGCCATCGCGGGGCATCTGGAGGCGTGGGGCGCCTCCGTGGTTACGGCATCGAGTAGGGCGGAGATCGCCGCCGCCGCATCGTCCCGAACTGCCCTGATGCTCGTTGCCGCAGACATCGCCGGCGCGCCAGGCGATGCCTCGCCTGCTGAGGGGTACCACGGCGTCCCTGTAGTGGTCCTCGCGCATCTGGGCGAGCCGGCAGCGTGGTCGGGCGCGAGTGCAGCGGTGCTGCGGAAGCCGGTGCGGCGTCAGGCGCTCCAATCTGTCGTGATGCAGGCCCTGGGCCTCGTCTCGGCGGACGCGGCCTCCGTGGAGACCGAGGCGTGTTCGCCCGATGCTGCCGGCCTCGTTGGGCTGCGAGTGCTGGTGGTGGAGGACAACGCGGTCAACCGCAAGGTGGCCACTCGCATGCTGGAGAGCCTGGGGTGCGAGACGCTCGTGGCGGTGAACGGACAGGAGGGCGTGGCGAGGTGCGTGGCAGAGCGTCCGGACATCGTGCTGATGGACTGTCAGATGCCGGTCATGGACGGGTACGACGCGACGCGCGCCATTCGGCTGCACGAGGCCAGCGCGGGGGGGCATGCACCGATCATCGCCATGACCGCCAACACGATGCCTGGCGATCGCGACCGGTGCATCGAGTGCGGGATGGACGACTACGTGGGCAAGCCCTTCAAGTCTGACCAGCTCCGGGACGTGCTGCTGGCCTGGGTCCGCCCGCCCGAGGACGAGCGCAGGAAGGCCGCCTGAGGCGCGGGAGCGCGATCGCTCGGCCGCGAGGTCTGTCCGGCCGACCCCTCCCCCAACCCCCTCCCGCAAGGGGCGGGGGCTCCGGTGGCGCAACGTTGTGCGGGGCCACACCGATCGCCTCCCGCCGGGGCGGGGGCTCCGATCATCGGCACTACGGCTGCTCGGCCTGCTCCTTCTTGGGGGCGCGCTTCTTGCGGGCGGGGGCGGGCTCCGGCGACGCGGCGGTTGCCTCGGCGGCGGCGATGGAAGCCGCGCGCTCCGCGTCCCGCTGGGCCTTCGCGGCCAGGAACGCCGCGGCCTGCTCCTCGAATGTCTCCACGGGCGCGCTCGACGCCTGGCGAGCGCGCGTCTCCGCCCAGCCCCGCAGGTGCGCGATCTTCTCGCGCATCGTCATCGACAGCGGCACCGTCGCCTGCACCGCCTTGATCAGGTCGGGGTCGGTGATGTCGCGTCCGGCGTCGAACGCGTCGTAGAGCGCCTCCACAACCACCTGCTCGATCTCAGCGCCCGAGAAGCCGGGAGTGGCCGCGGCGAGCGAGTCCAGGTTGTACTTCGACACGTCGCGCTTGCGCTTGCGCAAGTGAATGCCGAAGATATCGGCGCGCTCTTGCTTGGCAGGCAAGTCGATGAAGAAGATCTCATCGAAGCGCCCCTTGCGCAGCAGCTCCGGCGGCAGTGCCTCGACCTGGTTGGCGGTGCTGACGACGAACACAGGGACCGTCTTCTCCTGCAGCCACGTCAGGAACGTGCTGAAGACGCGGGCGGTGGTGCCGCCGTCGCTCGACCCGGAACTCTGCGTGCCGGAGAGGCCCTTCTCCAGCTCATCGAGCCAGAGGATGCACGGGGCAACGGACTCCGCGACGCGGATGGCCTTGCGCATGTTCTCCTCGGACGCGCCGACGAGGCCTGCGAAGACCTTGCCAATGTCGAGGCGGAGCAGGGGGAGGCGCCAGAGCGAACCGACTGCCTTGGCGGAGAGGCTCTTGCCGCAGCCCTGCACGCCGATGAGCAGGATGCCCTTGGGCTCCGGCAGGCCGAACTCGCGGGCGCGGTCCGTGAACGACTTGGTGCGCTTGTCCATCCAGTCCTTGAGCAGGTCGAGCCCGCCGACATCGGAGAACGCCTCAGACGCCGGGTAGTACTCCAGAATGCCGGACTTGCGGATGATCTGCTCTTTCTCGCTCAGGACCACGTCGACGTCGAAGGCCCGCTTCTCGACAAGCGACTTGGCGAATACGTTCTCCGCCTCCATGGCGGTGAGCCCCTGTGCTGCCTTGAGGACGTGCTCGCGATGCTCGGCGGACAGGTTCACGTCGATGCCGGGCGTATCGTGTACCGACCGGACGATGTCGTCGAGCAGCTTGCCGAGGTCCTCGAAGGAGGGCAGACCGTAGTCGAGGACGGTGATCTCCTTCTCCAGCTCGGCCGGCAGCTTCAGGATGGGCGACAGGATGAGCAGGTTCTTGAAGCTGTTCTTCAGCGCCGGGGTGAGGTCGCGTAGGCGGCGGGTGACATTGTAGTCGGCGATGAAGCTGTGGAAGTCCTTCATCAGGAAGATGGCTTGATCGGGCGACCGAACGACGTAGTCGAGCGCGGCCACCGGGTCCCGCGTGGCGTTGTCGCGCTGGCCGCTGGCGGATGAGAACCCCTGGGTGATGGTCCACGTGTGGAGCTTCTTGCCGCGTTCGCGGGCGATGGCGCGCAGCGAGTCCTCGACGCGCTTCTCCTCCCACGAAACGACGTACACAATGGGGTACCTGGCCCGAATGAGGGTCTCAAGCTCCGCGTCGACTCGTCTTGCCACTATGGCCTCCGTAATGGTCGCGTCAGTCAGCCGCCAGCGAACTGAGCAGATCAGCCGCCTCGGCGTCCTTGTCCCGGCACGCATCCACGATGTCGGCCGCCTGGCGGCGTATGCCTGGATCGGCCAGGTTGCGCAGGTGGTCGGCCTCGTCCTCACTTCCGCCCCGCACAAGGGCGTCGATCCGCCACATCAGATCGTGCTCCTCGTCGAAGATGCCCATGGCGGCCCGCAGCGCGGTCTCGTGAGCGCTCAGCTCGGGCAGGGCATCTTCGATGAACCGGGCGCCATACCAGCGCCGCTCGGCCAGTTGCCAGATCGATGGGTAGGTGACGGCCCGGCGGCCGTGCAGGCCGGATGGGTCGCCGCCGGCGTACTGACTCACGTCGCGCAGCGCCCGCGCCCACGACTCGAACGCAGCCGGGCCGACGATGCACGATCCGGAGAGGGAGGTCGTGAGGTCGCCCACCGCGCGCTTCAGTGCCGCCGCCCGCGCGCCAGGCACCGGCGCCTGCTCCCGCTTCTCGCCGACGAACACCATCCAGTTCGTGGTCGGATACCAGTCGTCGAACCGCAGGCGCCGGTCGGGCTCGAAGAGGATGCCCGGGTCGCCGCCCGGCGAGATGGACCAGCCGAGGACGATGTCGCCGCGGTCACCGAAGCCCGTGAGCAGGCAGACATCGCACGTGCCGGTGATGCCGGCCGCGACGACGGGTCTGCCGGACGATATGGTGCGGACAAGCTGAGAACGGAGCCGCTCGTGGCCCGCGCACGCATAGGCGCCCTTGGCCAGACGCGCCGCGAAGCCCGCGTGGAGCACGATGTCGTGCTCGTAGCCCGAGGCCGCGAAGGCGTGAGCACAGCCGAGGACCGGATCGCACGGGGCATCGGTGGTCGTGAGGCCATCGCCCTGCGGCGCCGGAGCCCAGACGAAGCGAAATGCCTCACCGGACGTGCCGGCGAAGTAGGTGTAGGCGAGGTCGCGGCGCCAGGCGGAGCCATGCGCCTCGAGCCCGGCATGTCCGAGGTCCTCACCGAGGAAGTCCATCAGCGCCCGCATCACGCTGGGCATGGCGAGGTTCTCGGGGCAGCGACGGTAGGACTCCCGCGCTTCGGCGCGAGCAGCGATTTCCAGCAGCACCGATTGGTCGTTCGCGGGCGACCCGGCTGATGGCATCTGCGACTCCTGTTGCCGTTCTACCTGCGCCGGCTGTAGTTAACCTCAGTAGAATACCCGTTCAAGTACCGCGTCCGTGAAGTCCGCCGCGGGGCCATCCCACTGAATGCTGCCCGCCTTCATGGCGACGATGCGGCTGCAGAAGCGCCGGGCGGCGCGTATGTCGTGCAGGCTCATCAACAGCGTGACGCCGCGCTCTCTGGCGAGCTGCACCAGCAGGCCGAGAACCTCGTCGGCGGTGCGTATGTCCAGGTTGGCGGTCGGCTCATCGGCCAGCACGATCTCCGCCTCCTGCGCCAGGGCCCGCGCGATGCCCACGCGCTGCTTCTGGCCGCCCGAGAGCTGGCGCACCAACCGTTCCTCGTTGCCGGCGAGACCCACCGCCACGATGGCCGCTCGGGCCTTCTCGACGTCGGCGGCGGGGAACAGGCGGAACAGGCTCGGTATCGGCTTCGCGTAGCCGAGGCGGCCGACCAGCACGTTCGTCAGCACCGGCAGGCGTTCGATGAGCGCGAACTCCTGGAAGATCATGCCAACGCGCCGCCGCAGGCGCATGCGCGGCCCTTCGCCGAGCGCAGCCACATCCTCGCCCAGCGTCAGGACGCGGCCCTGCGTGGGGACGACGAGGGCGTTCACGGTACGCAGGAGCGTGCTCTTGCCCGCGCCCGACGAGCCGACGAGCGCGACGCACTCGCCCCGCTCGATGGTGAGGTCGACGCCCGACAGCGCGTGACGGGCGGGCGGGTAGGTGTGTGAGACGCCCTCGATTTGGAGGATTGGCATCGCGGAGGCCGGCCCGGCTACTTGTCGAACACCTTGATGTCGATGTTCTGTTTGCGGGCGGCTTCCCGCACGCTGTCGAACAGCTTGTCGTCCGGCGGCACGAGCTTGTCGTTGGGCGCCTTGAGCATCGCGGGACGCCCTTCCGGGTCGGTGTTCATGTCCATGAACGCCTTCTTCAGCCGCTCGACCGTCTCCGCGGGCAGGTCGCCGCGAGCGACATAGATGCCGTTCGGGATCTCGTCGGTCTTGCCGATGACGCGCATCTGCTTGGCGAGGTCGGGGCGGCCTTTGTACACCACCTCGAAGATCAGGTTGTAGGCGCAGCCCACCTCGGCGGCATCCGTCTCGACTGCCTTCACCACGATCTCGGAGTTGCCGGCGTTGTACCACTTCTTGAGCTTGTCGAAGACGCCTTCCTTCTCCATCAGGGCGCGCGGCAGGATGTAGCCGGTCGTCGAGGAGCGATCGCCGAAGGCGACGGTGTGCCCGGGCAGGTCCTTCATGGACTTGATGGGGCTGCTCGCCTTGACGAACAGGACGCCGTGGTACATGAGGGTGTTCTTGACCCAGGGCATCGCCAGCGGGTGGAGCTTCATCTGGCCTGAGGCGAGCGCGTAGGGGAATGGCGACAGGTAAGCGACGTCCACCTGCCCGGCCTGCAGGGCGGCCAGGACGCCGGCGTAGTCGACCACTGGGACGAACCTGCCCTGCTTGGCGCCCATCTTCTTGGCGAGGTAGGCGGCCATCGGCGTGTACTCGTCGCTCAGCTTGTCAGCCGCCTCGTACGGAACGATGGTCAGCGTCAAGGTGTCGCCGATTGGCCGCGTCTCGGGCGCGCTCGCCGCCGGCTTGCCCGCCGGAGTGCTGGGCGTGCAGCCCGCGAGGGCCAGCAAGGACAACAGGATCGACGAGCGGAACGCTCGGTGGGTCGATGGCATGGTGAACTCCGTACCTGGCCCCGCGTCTATAGCGTATGCCAGTAGCCGACTTGGATGTGGCGATTATAGGCGTCGAACGCCGCGAGCGTCAAGCGCGGCGGACGCGGTTGCGCCCTTCGGGTGAGCGTGCTATACTCGGACACCCTCCAACACGCCCCACAGGACCGGATGACATGATTGTCCTGATGCACATGGACGCCACGCAAGCACAGTCGGACGCGGTCGTCCAGCGAATAGCCGCCCGCGGCCTGACGCCGCTGAGCCTGCCCGGCGGAGACCACGTGGCGATCGGCATCGCCAGCGCGATCCTGCCGGACGAGCGGCCGATCCTGGCGAGCCTGCTGACCGCCATGCCGGGCGTCGCCAATGTGGTCCACGTCAGCCGACCCTACAAGCTGGCATCTCGCGAGTTCCATGGAGCCCCCACGGTGGTCAAGGTTCGCGATGTTGTCATTGGCACGGATGCGTGCGTGGCCTTCGCCGGGCCGTGCGCGGTCGAGAGCTACGAGCAACTTCTGGCCGCGGCCCGTGCGGTGAAGTCGGCGGGCGCGAAGCTGCTGCGAGGTGGGGCGTTCAAGCCACGCACCTCGCCGTACGCGTTCCAGGGGCTCCACGAGGAAGGGCTGCAGATCATGCAGCAGGTCGGCCGCGAGGTCGGCATCGCGACGGTCACGGAGGTGGTGGATCCGCACGACGTGGACACCGTGGCCGCGCACGTGGATATGCTGCAGATCGGCGCGCGCAACATGCAGAACTTCCCGCTGCTGATCGCCGCGGGGCGGAGCGGATACCCCGTGCTGCTGAAGCGCGGCCCCGGCGCCACCCTCGACGAGTACCTGTTTGCCGCCGAGTACGTGCTGGCGCAGGGGAACCCCAACGTGGTGCTCTGCGAGCGCGGCATCCACCCGCTGGACCGCACCTACATGCGCAACACCCTCGACCTCAACGCGGTGCCCATCCTCAAGGACATCACGCACCTGCCCATCATCGTGGACCCCAGCCACGGCATCGGGCACGCGCGCTACGTGCCTGCGATGGCGCGGGCAGCCATCGCCGCCGGGGCCGACGGCATCATCGTCGAGGTGCACCCCTGCCCGCAGGAGGCGCTCTCCGACGGGCCGCAGTCGCTCACGCCGGTGGAGTTCGAGCAGATGGTGGCGGGCCTGCGACAGGTGGCGGCGGCTGTGGGGCGCAGCTTCGCGTAGAGGGCGGGCGAGGGTCGAACGTCGAACGTCGAACGGCGAACGGCACCCACCCCGGCCTTCGGCCACCCCTCCCGAATCGGGAGGGGACGTGGAGTGGGGGTGTGCGAGTGGCAGTTCGACCGGTGCCTCGCCACCCGCGCTTCGGCCACCCCTCCCGAATCGGGAGGGGACGTGGAGTGGGGGTGTGCGAGTGGCAGTTCGACCGGTGCCTCGCCACCCGCGCTTCGGCCACCCCTCCCGAATCGGGAGGGGACGTGGAGTGGGGGTGTGCGAGTGGCAGTTCGACCGGTGCCTCGCCACCCGCGCTTCGGCCGGCCTTCCCGAATCGGGAGGGGACGTGGAGTGGGGGTGTGCGAGTGGCAGTTCGACCGGTGCCTCGCCACCCGCGCTTCGGCCGGCCTTCCCGAATCGGGAGGGGACGTGGAGTGGGGGTGTGCGAGTGGCAGTTCGACCGGT
>CAZFLM010000064.1:0-3631 GCA_964519955.1 uncultured Chthonomonadaceae bacterium
GAGCGCTGCCCACTACATACCGTTGACAATGCTTATTTTAACGCCTATGCCCCCAGCCCCTATCCCCGCCCCTACTTCTTCCACACGCACCGGTAGTTGAACCGCCGGTTCGGGGCCGTGTCGCCGCTCGTGCACAGCGAGATCGGGTCCTTCAGCTCGCCGGCGTTGTCGGACCACTTGAAGTCGAACGTGAATGCGTCGCCCTTCAGCCCCAGCAGCTTGCGCGGCACCGCGATCTCCATCTGCTTCCCGGCGTAGCGGTACTTCAGCCTCGCCACCTCGACCCAGTCCTTCGCCGTTGCGTCGTAGCGCATCAGCGTAGTATTCGTCGCGTCTACGATGCTCTTGTTGATGAGGAAGTCGTAGCCGAACCAGCCCGTGTTCGGGTTCTTGTCCGCGTCGATCAGCAGCAGCATCCAGTTCTTGCCCGTGTGCGGCGTCAACTCGCCGGCCGTCTCCACGTAGAAGCAGACGTTGCTGCGGTCCACTGCGACCTTGCTCCTCACGATGTCGTTGCGCCCGCTGTCATCCGTGTAGTGCAGCCCGCCGTAGCCCTTGGCGTCTCGGTGCGCGGTGTCGCCGATGGTGTCCAGATACTCCGGCGTCACCTTGGCCCACTGGTCGAACGCGCCGCCGATCTTGATCGTCCGCAGCCCCTTCGCCTCGGGGATCGGCCGCACGCCCTTGTAGCGCCGGATGTTCTGCGCCATCTGCATGTAGTAGTTGTCCGTGTACCCACCCTTCATCGGCTGGATCGCACGGTTGAACTCCCCGTTGTACTGATCGACGAACCAGTACGGGCTCTTGCGGCGCATGAAGTCGCACGTGCCGCCGTCCGGCTGGTACTTGCCGGCCGACCACTCGTTCCAGTCGTTGAGGTACAGGAACTCCGGGTCCGCCTTGATGGCCTCGTCGAACCGCTGCTGGAAGTAGATGCCGTACCCCTCCGGGTGCTCCACCGTCTTCCCAAGCCACGGAACGTAGGTCGGGACCGGCAGGTCCTGCTCGTTCAGCTCCGGCTCGCCCTTCTCCACCGTGAACGACTTCCCGATCAGGCTCGAGGAGTGCTGCCCGGGCGTCACCGCCGCCTCTTCCTTCTTCCCGTTGTGGGTCGCCACGCGGCCCTCGCCGCCGAGAGCCTGCACCCGCTTGTCGCCCATGTCCAGCCCGAAGCTCCACTTGTCCTCGGCGCCCACCCAGCGCTTGCCGGCCCACTCGTAGTAGCCCCACCACATGCCGCGGAGCGTGAAGAAGCTCTTCACCTCCTTGGTGTAGTCCTTGTAGTTCTCCTCGGTGTAGTCCGGATCGCCGTAGTGCGGGTTGTTCGGGTCCGTCTTCGCCGCGGGGTCGTAGTGCGGGTTCGGGCAGATCGGCCCCTGCCCGTTCGCGTCGAACTTCGGGTTGTCGTTGTAGAGCAGCAGCGGCTTGCCGTCCCAGTAAAACCAGAGGTCCTTGTACTTCTCCGTCTTGTAGATCCGATCGTACAGCGCCTGAACCACCGAGACGCAGGGTCCGTTGAACGCCCAGAAGCAGAACTGGGGCACCGTGTTGCCCTCCGCCCGCATCTGCTGCATCACGGTGAACAGCGTGTCCCACTCGTCCCAGTAGTGCACCGCGTTCGTCACGTCCATCACCAGCACGTCGACGCCCGCGTCCGCCAGCATCGAGATGTCCTTGCGGATCACCCACTGGTCGCGGCTCAGGAAGTAGCCCATCTCCGGCTCGCCCCAGTGGTACGACCCCTCGGTCCAGAGCGGGTGCTTCGCGTCCAGACGCGCCTTCGGGTCCCTCGCCAGGATCTTGCTGACGTCCGCCTCGTACGGGCTCTTCAGCGTGGCCAGGTTGTCGCTGTGCCAGGTGATGTAGAAAATGCCCACGACGCGCCGCTGCCCGGTCTTCACGGGCCCGACCTCGTCGATGCCCGGCATATGGCGTCCCAGGGCGTCGTTCGCCACCCACGTGTCGGGATGGATGTCACGGTACTTCTGTTCGTCGCCGGCGTGCGCGGCCAGGCCGACGCACAGCAGGCACATGGTCAGGGCGATGCAGGGCCAACCCATTCGTCTCGTCTCCATTCGTGCGGCTCGAAGTGCCGGTTCGTGGCGCTGGATCGGGCGCCGCCGCAGCGCCCACGAGCCCCAGTTCCTGCTCGCCTCCGCCGTTTCCTGCAGAAGCGCCCAGCACCCATGGGCCTGTGCCGGCGACGATCGAGCCTGGACGATGCACGCGAGCACTGCTGGGATGGGCCAGCCTGCGCGGAGCCTGCCGAAGGCTGCCTGTCCGGTAGCACCCATGAGTAGTTCGCCCGCTTAGCGCAACACCCGGGCAGCCCGACGTGCGCGAGGGGCAGGCCAAGTCGCCCGCCCCTCCAGCCTCCAAGCCATCACCCCAGCGGCGCGCACTTCCCCCACACGCCCCACTGCCGCGCCAGCTCCTCGTACGTCGCCGCCGCGCCCGGTCGCGCCTTCCCGCCAGGGCGCCGAATGGCCCGGATGAGCAGGTTCTACGGGGTGTGTTCGGGGTCGATGAACTCCAGCACCTGCACGCGGTAGCCCCGCGCCTCCAGCCAGGCCACGCGCAGCGCGTCGGTCATCAGCGCGGAGAGCCGCTCGCGGAAGAGGCCATGCTTCAGCACACCCTCCATGCCCTCCGCCTTCAGGTGCGGCGCCAGCGCGTGCTGGCAGCAGGGCGCCGCCAGAATCACCTTCGCCCCCCAGCCTACCGCTTGCGCCAGCGCCGCGTCGGTGGCCGTGTCGCAGGCGTGCAGCGAGATCGCCAGGTCGGTTCCGTCGCTCGCCTCGCACTCCTCGATGTTCGCCGCCTCGAACCGGATGCCGTGCAGCTCCAGACTCTCCGCGATCCGGTTGGCCCGCTGCACCTGGTCCACCTTGCGGTCGACGCCCAGCACGTCCGCCTCGCGCCCGGCCAGCGCCGTCAGGTAGTGGTGTACCGCGAACGTCAGGTGCGCCCGACCGCACGCCAGGTCGACCACGCGGATCGGCCCGGTCTTCGGCAGGTGCTCCTCCACGTCCGCCACGATCTCCAGGAACCGGTTGATCTGGCGGTACTTGCTGATGCGCGCCGCGATCACACGCCCCTCGGCGGTCATCACCCCCAGCGCCTGCAGGAAGTCGCACGGCACGTTCTCCGGGATGTGACGCTGCTTCGGCCGGTCGTGCTCGGTCCCGGGCAACTGGGCAGGCGTCTCGCTCCCGGTCACCCGATAGTGCCCATCCGCGCCCCGCGTGTACTGCAAGTCGCGCTCGGTCGACCGCACCCGCACGTTGCGATAGCCCGGCGCCAGGCGGCACACGCGATCCGGCGCATCGGCCAGCACCACGTTCTCGTGGAACTCCCGCTCGCCCCGACGGTACGCAAACTGCACGTGGCGCACGCCCTGCACCACCACCGGCCGCACCGTCACCCGCTGCCCGGCAACCGCCACGCCCTCCACCGCCCCGGCCAACCCGACAACGAACGCCTCGTCGCCGCCAACGACGGCGCGCAGGACATCCCAAACGTACTCCTCGCTCACTTTGCGCATGCCACGAGGATACCACGCCCACAACCCACCCCAGCACCGCCTCGCCCGAGCCCAACAACCGATCAGCCCAATCCGTCCAATCCGCCT
>CAZFLM010000064.1:3731-39365 GCA_964519955.1 uncultured Chthonomonadaceae bacterium
GATCGGTCCCCCCACCGGCCCGCACCGCCCATCCGAGCCGCGACTGGCCGCCCGCTGCCACTCCGCGGGCGAGATGGAGCGGGTTCCCACCGCCCCGCACCGCCTCGCCCGAGCCCAACAACCGATCCGTCCAATCCGTCCAATCCGCCTGATCGGTCCCCCCACCGGCCCGCACCGCCCATCCGAGCCGCGACTGGCCGCCCGCAGCCGTTCCGCGGGCGAGAAGGAGCGGGTACCCCCACCGCCCCGCCGCGCAGGTTTCCACCCCCTCCGCGGCGAACACCCAACCATCAACACCCAATCCCACCAATAGGTATGCACACGATGATACGCAAGGGCGAGTACATTCGCGACATCTTCAACCTGCCGGTCGGCTCTCCGGTCACCGCGCGCGGCTGGATCAAGACGCGCCGCGACAGCAAGGGCATCCACTTCGCGCACCTCAGCGACGGGAGCTGCTTCGCGGACCTCCAGGTCGTCATCGACGAAGGCGTCGTCCCCGACGACGTGCTGCGCCTCATCACCACCGGCGCGTGCGTCGAGGTCGCCGGCGACCTGGTCGAGTCCCCCGCGGCCGGCCAGCCCGTCGAGCTGAAGGCCAAGAGCATCGTCGTCCACGGTCCCGCCGACCCCGCCACCTACCCGCTCCAGAAGAAGGGCCACACGATGGAGTTCCTGCGGGACATCGGCCACCTGCGCACCCGCTCGAACACGTTCGGCGCCGTCTTCCGCGTGCGCAACGCCCTGTGCGACGCCATCCACCGCTTCTACCAGGAGCGCGGCTTCATCTACGTGCACACGCCGGTCGTCACCGCGTCCGACTGCGAGGGTGCGGGCGCCATGTTCGGCGTCACCACGCTCGATCTGATGAACCTGCCGCGCACCGAGGCCGGCGCCATCGACTTCGCCCAGGACTTCTTCGGCAAGCCCGCCTACCTCACCGTGAGCGGCCAGCTCGAGGCGGAGATCTTCGCGCTCGCGTTCTCCAACGTCTACACGTTCGGCCCCACCTTCCGCGCCGAGAACTCCAACACGCCCCGCCACCTCGCCGAGTTCTGGATGATCGAGCCGGAGATGGCCTTCTGCGACCTCGCGGGCGACATGGAGCTGGCCGAGGACTTCCTCAAGTTCATCATCCAGTACGTCCTCGACCGCTGCGCGCCGGACATCGAGTTCTTCAACAAGCGCATCGATCCGACCGTGCTCGAGACCCTGAACCACGTGGCGACGTCCGCCTTCGAGCACGTAACGTATACAGAAGCGGTGGCGCTGCTGGAGAAGGCCGGCCGCGACTGGGAGTTCCCGGTCAGTTGGGGCTGCGACCTCCAGGCGGAGCACGAGCGCTACCTCACCGAGGAGCTGTTCAAGAAGCCGACGATCGTCACGGACTACCCGAAGGAGATCAAGGCCTTCTACATGCGCGCCAACGACGACGGCAAGACGGTGCGCGCGATGGATGTCCTGGCCCCGCGCATCGGCGAGATCATCGGCGGCAGCCAGCGCGAGGAGCGCTACGACGTGCTGGTCGACAAGATCCGCAGTCAGAGCCTGCCCGAGGAAGCGTACTGGTGGTATCTGGAGCTGCGCAAGTTCGGCAGCGCACCGCACGCCGGCTTCGGCCTCGGCCTGGAGCGCATGATGATGTACATCACCGGCATGAGGAACATCCGCGACGTCATCCCGTTCCCGCGCACCCCCGGGACGGCGGAGTTCTAGAGATGAAGACGCTCTCTTCCGACACCACGCCGGAGGCCGAGGCGGTCCTCATCGCGCTGTACGAGCGCATGACGGTCGGCCAGCGGCTGCAACGTGTCTACGACCTGAACCGCCTCGCCCGTGGCCTCGCATACTCCGATGTCCGCCGGGCACATCCCGACGCCGACGAGCACGAGGTCAAGATGCGCGTCGCGTCCCGGTTCATCGAGCCGGACCTGATGCTGAAGGCGTACGGGTGGGATCCACGATTGGAGGGCTACTAACATGGCGGACCTCGACGTGGTTGTGCGAGATGTGGTCGCAGTTCTTGATGACATCGGCATACCGTACTACATCGGTGGCTCGGTCGCCAGTTCCGCTCACGGTCTCGGCCGGATGACCAACGACGCCGACTTCGTAGCCGATATCGAGCACGGTCATGTCGAGAGGCTGGTCGCGGCGCTTGCAGATCGGTTCTACATTGACGCGGAGATGATCCACGATGCCATCGACCGGGGCGCCTCATTCAACGTCATCCACCTCGATCTGGCATACAAGGTCGATTTCTTCGTTCGGGGACGGACCCGCTGGTCTGACGCCCAGATGCAACGGAGAGCCTTAGGCCCGATCTCCCAGGAACCAGACGCTCCTTCGGCGCAACTCGCCTCCGCCGAGGACATGATCGTCCAGAAGCTGCGCTGGTACAAGATGGGCGGCGGCGTGTCGGATCGCCAGTGGTCCGACGTGCAAGGCATGCTCAAGGTGCAGCGAACCCGCCTCGACTACGCCTACATCCGGCACTGGGCCGCCGAGTTGGGGCTGACTGATCTGCTGCGCCAGGCGATGGAGGACGCCGGCACCGATGCCGGCGAGTGGCCGGGCGTGCGTGCGTAGCCGCCTCGCCCTTCTGCCTGTCGCTGCTGCCCTGCTCGCGGGGCTGGGCTGCTCGCACGCGGGGCCCGAGGTTCGCCCCGCGACGGCCCGCGCGGACCTTCTGAACTACGCCAGGCCGCTTGATGAAGCCATCGGCGCTCCGGTCGACAAGGCGCTCGTAGCGCTGAAGGTGGAGAAGGGCCTGTACCGGCTCACGGTCGAGTATCGGGGCAAGGCGGTCAAGCAGTACCCGGTCGTGCTGGGCCGCAGCCCGGTCGACCAGAAACTGCGCCAAGGCGACGGCTGCACGCCCGAGGGCGCGTTCAAGATCAAAGCTCTGTACCCCCACCGGAACTGGGGCAAGTTCATATGGATCGACTACCCGACCGCCGCCTCGTGGGCCAGGTTCAACGCCGCCAAGAAGGCGGGCAAGCTGCGCCCCTCCGCGACCATCGGCGGCGAGGTCGGCATCCACGGCACGCCGGACGGCCAGGACGCGCTCATCGACCAGCAGACCAACTGGACCCTGGGCTGCGTGTCCCTCAAGGCCGCCGACATCGAGGAGATCTACGGCGTCTGCCAGGTAGGCACGCCGGTCCTGATTGTGCACTGACCATCGCCATCCGCCGCTCAACGCAGCGCGGCCATCCTGACTGCCACGAAAGGGTGACTCGATGAACAAGGCCGCGCGCCTCCTTGCCTCATACCTGCTCGTCGTGCTGCTCTCCGCCGCCTCCCTCGCCCAGGAGCCCGCCGTCCTCGAGGTCGACCGCCAGATCGTCGCCACGGAGCCCGGCACATCCAAGCTCCTGGGCAACCTGGAGGTCCTCTGCGACACCATCGGCCCGCGCGTCACCGGCTCGCCCGGCCTCCGCAAGGCCAACGAGTGGGTCGCCGCCAGGATGCGCGAATACGGCCTGGAGAACGTCCACCAGGAAGACCACACCATCCCGGTGGCCTGGGAGCGCGGCCGCATCGACTTCCGCCTGCTCTCGCCCCGACCCGCCGAACTCAGCGCCGCCGCAGCCGGCTGGACCCCTCCGACGCGCGGCACGGTGCGCGGTCCCGTCGTCATCTACGACCCCAAGGACGACGCCGACCGCAAGGCGCGCTACGACGGCAAGCTGCGCAGCGCTGTCGTGCTGATGAGGCCGCCGGCCCAGGTGCCGCAGATCATCAGCGTGCGAGGCACCGCGCAGATCGGCGAGGAGCTGGAGATCGAGCGCCTGCAGGCCGAGGCCGCGCCCTACCTGGCGGAACAAGGCGTGGCAGCCATCCTGCGTGACGCGGGCAAGCCGCACTGCCTGCTCAGCATGGCCGGGAGTTGGGCGGGGCTCGACGAGCGCGGCGCCTCCAAGGCCGCGCGCATCACCACGCTGTTCGCCTCGCACGAGACCTACTCCTTGCTCTACCGTCTCGCCCGGCGCGGCGAAGTGCCCCGCGTCCAGCTCCGCGTGGATGCCCGCTTCGTGCGCGGCCCGGTCACGGTCAGCAACACGGTCGGCGAGATCCGCGGGAGCGAGAAGCCGGACGAGGTCGTCATCTGCGGGGCGCACCTCGACTCGTGGGACCTCGGCGAGGGAACGGTGGACGACGGCACGGGCTCGATGATCGTGCTGGAGGCGGCCAGACTGCTCAAGGCCGTCGGCGCCAGGCCCAAGCGCACCATCCGGTTCATCTTCTTCTACGGCGAGGAGCAGGGCCTCATCGGTTCCGCAGCCTACGCGGAGCGCCACAAGGACGAGCTGAGCAAGGTCTCCGCGGTCTTCGTCAGCGACACCGGAACTGGGCGCATCAACGGCATCGGCCTCCACGGCAGCCCGCACCTCAGGCCGGTCTTCGAGGGCCAGTGGCCGATCCTCAAGGAACTCGGCGTCACGAACTACAACGCGTTCCCCATGGGAGGCACCGACCACGCGTCGTTCTTCCGCTACGGCGTCCCGAGTTGCTGGTACACTCATGACGGCGGCGACTACGGCCTGATGCACCACTCCCAGTCCGACACCTTCGACAAGGCGCTGCCCGACGCCCTCACGCAGTGCGCCTCCGTCATGGCGGTCTGCGCCTACAACACCGCTCAACTGCCGGACCTGCTCCCCCGCAAGGCCGCGCCGAGCGAATAGGATCGAGCCCCACCAGATGACCGACAACACCGCGCCGCAGCTTGACTCAAGCGGCTACCCATACATCCCCTCGCCGGCCCTGGCCACTCCAGCCGGCACGCCCTACCTCGCCGCCCCAGGCGTGCACCTCGTCGCTCGCATGGCGACGTCGCTCGACAGCGTCCGCGAGTTCCTGGAGGGGTTCGGCCCCGAGCTTGACTTCGGGCAGTACGTCGACGACCCCACGGATCTCCCGGACACCGCGCAACTCGCCAAGACCGCCGGCCAGCTCTGCTACATGAGCTTCGGTCCCAAGCGCACGCTGAACGCCGACGCCGGCCGCTACTTCGCCAACATCCGCGCCTCGGGCCACGGCTCCGTCCTGGAGCACGCCTCCTTCTCGTTCCTGTGCTACGGCGTCTCGCGCAGCGTCACCCACGAGATCGTGCGCCATCGCGCGGGCTTCGCCTACTCGCAGGTGAGCCAGAGGTACGTCTCGGGGAGAGTGCTGCGCTTCGTGGAGCGGCCGGAGTACGCGGCGGACGCGGAGTTGCACGCCCGCTTCGAGCAGCGCATCGACCGCGCGGCCGAGGAGTACGAGGCGCTCGCGTCGGCCCTGCTGGAGCGCCAACGCGCCGGCAGCGAGATCCTCTCCGCCGACGCGCGCACCGATATGAGGAAGAAGGTCCAGCAGGCCGCCCGCTCCGTCCTGCCGAACGAAACCGAGGCGCCGCTCATCATGACCGGCAACGCGCGCTCGTGGAGGCACTTCCTGGAGATGCGCGCCAGCGCCCACGCCGAGGTCGAGATCCGCGCCCTGGCCATGCGCCTACACGCCTGCCTCGCCGCCGCCGACCCGGTGCTCTTCGAGGACTACCGCATCGTCAACCTAACCGACGGCACCCAGGCCCTGCAAACCGACCACCCCAAGGTGTAGCCCGACAACCCGCCGCCGCGCCCCCTCCCGATTCGGGAGGGGTGGCCGAAGGCCGGGGTAGGTAGCCGTCAACCCGCGCAGGCGGGCTTCGTGCCCTTCGCAAGGCGCGGTTTCAACCGCCGCGCCAAGACGCACGCGCCCCCTCAACGCCCCCTCCCGATTCGGGAGGGGTGGCCGAAGGCCGGGGTAGGTAGCCGTCAGCCCGCGCAGGCGGGCTTCGTGCCGTTCCCAAGGCGCGGTTTGAACCGCCCGCCCCACCAACCGCCGGCCCTGGAGCCCAGCCCCAAGTCCCAAGTCCCCGCCGCTACGCCAGCCCCATCCGCTTCAGGTTCCGCAGGCTAATCTCCACGCTCTCGATCGGCGGCCGCTTGCACACGTCCTGCTCGACCAGCAGCCACTGCGCACCGGCCTCGGCGCTCGCCGCACAGATCGTCGGCCAGTCGAGTATCCCCTCCCCGACCTCGGCAAACGCGCGGCTCGAGTCCGCCGACATGTCCTTGAGGTGAACCAGGCGCACGCGGTCCGCCAGCCTCCGCAGGAACGCGACCGGGTCCTCGCCGGCGTACGCCACCCAGTAGATGTCCAGCTCCGACTTCACCAGCGCCGGATCGGTGGAGTCGAACAGAATCTCCAGCCCGGTCCGGTCGCCGAACTTCTCGAACTCGAACGCGTGGTTGTGGTAGCTGAACACGATCCCCCGAGCCTTGCAGGCAGCGCCGACGCGGTCGAAGAGGTCCGCGAGCCGGCGATACCCGTCCGCATCCTTGCGGCGCTCCTCGCCGAGGTAAGGGCACACGATGTTCGAGTTGCCAATCGCGTTCGCGTAATCCAGCGCCGCGGCCAACTCGCCCTCGAGCTGCTCGATCCCCACATGGCTGCCCGCAACCTGCAGGCCCAGGTCGTCCAGCACCCGCTTCAACTCGGAGGCGCTCAGCCCCCCGGTCCCCGCCAGCTCGACCCCGGCGTAGCCCAGATCGGCCACCTTGGTCAGCGTGCCCACGAAGTCTCGCGCCGCGGCGTCGCGCAGCGTGTACATCTGCAGCCCAACCGATACCTTCTCCATCAGGTTTGCCCTCCGTACCCACGAGGCTAGAGCCACATACCCCCGTCGCCGCCTCCCTATCCTGCATTGCGCCCGCACATTCCTCCCTGCGCGCCACCGACGCGCCATGCAGATTGCCAATCAGTTTGCCCGCCCACCCTTGACAACTGGGCGGAGGCCCACTATATTGGTAAGTACACTCACATTTGGATTTACCACTTCGCAACGACTGCGAGCCGCGGCTTGAAGAAGAGCTTCGTACCCCTCTACCAGCGCATCCAGGAAAAAGTGCGCGCCGAGTTCCTCGCTGGGGCACCCGCCGATGGCATGGAGCGCCTGCCATCTGAGCGCGATCTCCAGGCTCGCTACGGCGTCTCGAGGCCCACCATCAGCAAGGCCCTCGCCGCACTCGCCGCCGAGGGGTATGTCGCCAGAACCCAGGGGCGCGGCAGCTTCGCCGTTCAACGCCACGCCGCCAGCGACCCTGGCCCCAAGCGCCACATCGGCTACATCGCCCCCCTCAGCGACGCTCCACTCGTCCAGCGCGCCTTCCGAGGCATCGATCGCGTCGGCAGCCGCGCCGGCTACCGCATCCTGCTCAGCAGCGCCGGATGGAGCGTTGAGCGCGAGCGCGCCGCCGTCGAAGACCTCATCGCTACCGGAGTGCGCGGCCTCGTCATCTACCCTGTCCCGCGCCTCCGCACCGAACTCGCCACCGACTACCTCACCACCGCCGAGTTGCCGGTGCCCGTCGTCCTGGTCGACACCCCCGTGCCCGCCCAAGGTCACACCCAGGTCGTCTTCGACAACCGCCGCGCCGGCTATGCCATGACCTCCTGGCTCATCGGACGCGGGTGCCGCCGAATCGCGGTGCTTGGGTGCATGCCGCAAGTTCTCCACGGGTCCTTGCTGGAACGCAGGGAGGGCTACCGTCAGGCCCTGCTGGACCACGGCATCCCCGTTGAGCAGGAACTGGAGCGCGGCGTCGACATGCGCGACAAGGCGGCAACCATCGAGGCCGCCCTCGAAGCGTGGTTCCGGCTGCCGAACCCTCCCGATGCGATCATCGCCGCAGACGATGTCGCCGCCCTGGAAGCCATCGATATGCTCGCCTCGTGCGGCCTACGCGTCCCGGAGGACGTTCGAGTGGTAGGCTTCGACAACCGCGAGGTCGCACGGCGCCACCGACCCGCGTTCGCAACCACGAACCCGGACTTCGAACGCCTCGGCGAACTGGCCTGCGAACTGCTCATCGATGCCATCGACGGAATGGCCGTCCAGGCACGTATCTATGTCCTCGAAGTGCCGCTCCTCACGCGACGAGGAGCGGACGGCGCGACGCTGGATCTGCCCCCAGGCGCCGCGCCAAGGGTCGCCGTCGCCGCCCACGGATCGGGCCGGCATACCTGAGCCCAGCGCGGGCACGCGCGCGCGTCGGACTGCCGGCCATGCCCTCGCTCTCACCGCGGGGCAGCCTCCGGCCGTCGTTGAGCGGCATCCACCGCCCAGTGGGCGCCGCACGGTTGGTCTTCACGACCACAAGGAGAAGGTAATGCGACAGAAGGGGTTCACGCTGATTGAGTTGTTAGTCGTGATCGCGATCATCGCGATTCTCGCAGCAATCCTCTTCCCCGTGTTCGCACGGGCGAGGGAGAAGGCGCGCGCGGCAGCGTGCTTGTCCAACTGCAAGCAGATCGGCCTCGCCCTCATGATGTACGCGGGCGACTACGATGAGCGCCTCCCGTGCGGCCTCGTCGGCACCGGCGGCGGCAACAACCCGTGGTGGGGCATCGGTTGGGCCGGACAGACGAACCCGTACCTCAAGAGCGTCGGCATCCTCAAGTGCCCGAACGACACCAACAACCCCACGGTGGCCAATGGCGTCCAGCAGTATCCTATCTCATATGCAGTCAACTACCGCACCGTCTTCTACGCCACGCCGACCCTGAAGAGCGTCGCCGACACCATCCTCGTAACTGAGGCAATCGGGGCCCTCACCAACGTCACCGATCCCTCCGAGACCGGCGGCGTCCGCAAGTCCGCAACCGACCTGTCGGACAACCTGGTCTGGAGCGACGCCAACAACAACTGGTCGTGCTGCGCCTGGGCAACCACCGCCGGTACCGTCTACTACGCCACCGGCTCGCCCGTCCAGGGCCCGCTCTGCGGATCCCACGAAGAGGGCCGCCCGGACTGCAACAGCCGCAAGGTCACCGACGGCGCGCACTCCGGCGGTAACTACGTCTTCGCCGATGGCCACGCCGGCTTCGTCCAGCCCACCCGCGTCCGCGACCGCATGGTCTACCAGAACGGCGTCGGATCCGACGGCAAGAACTACGGCGGCGGCAAGGCCTACTACAACCCGGACGTCGACGGCTAGGCAAGGATGGTAGTCAGCATGCGCAAACTCATCGCGGCAAGTGCACTCCTGCTGATCGTGCCGCTGATCGGCGGCTGCGGCAAGGCGCCCGATCCGAAGGCCACCCCCACCGCGGCCCAGACGGCCGACATGGAGGCGGGCAAGCAGAAGCTGATGCAGCAGATGCAGCAGGATCCGAAACTGAATCCCGCTACGGCTACCAATCCGTCGGCCACCACCGGGCCTGTCCCGGGTGGAGCTGGCATGCAGACCATCCCCGCTGGCGGCCGGATGCCCATGATCGGACAGCCGCCTAGGTAGGCAGTGACAAGCCGGGGCCTCCATCGATGCGCGGTGAGTACGCAGCACCGCGCATCGGCCGGGGCCCCGGCAACCCCCCAGCAATGCCCTGCGCTGTGAGCCCCAAGTTGGGCGGCGGCCGCGGCATACGGATCGCCGCCCGCTCACCAAGATAGGCCCCCGTCGCCTCGTCTTGGTCGTCGACGCTCCCGCTCGGACTGCAATTCTGTGTGCGTCGCCTCGCACATGGCCCCTCGCGGCCGCGTGCGCAGCGATGACGTGGCTGCCGCGCCAAGCGGCGCCACTCTGGAGAGAGGAGATCTCGTCCGTTGAAGCGTAACGCCTTTACCCTGATCGAGCTGCTCGTCGTGATCGCGATCATCGCGATTTTGGCGGCCATCCTGTTCCCCGTGTTCGCGCAGGCCCGCGAGAAAGCTCGCGCCGCCTCCTGCCTGTCCAACATCAAGCAGTTGTCCCTCGGCGCCGTCATGTACAAGCAGGACTACGACGAGCGGCCGGTCCCGGCCTGGGCTGGCTATGCCACCGATCAGTGGAACGTCACCGCGCGCGTCTGGTGGGCGGGCCTCCTGTTCCCCTACACCAAGAACTACAACATCTACATCTGCCCGTCGTCCTCGCAGAACTCCGTCCTCGGCTACAACACCGCGGGCTGGGCGGGCGACTCCACCTTCCGCGCCGAGGCGGGCATCGGCCTCAACTGGTACGTGCCCACCGGCTCCAGCATGCCCTGCACCGACTCGGGTATCTGGCTGCAGATCGCCGATGCCACCGTCGGACGCCCCGCCGAGTTCATCAACTGGCTCGAGACGGGCTACGGCTCCGTCGGCGGTCCGAACCCGCGCCTGAACGAGTGCGGCGTGAGCTGGAGCCCCACCTGGCAGTCGTGGCGCGACCAGACCAAGACCACGAACGGCTTCTACTTCGGCATGGTTCGCCACAGCGGCGGCATGAACGTCGGCTTCTACGATGGACACGCCAAGTTCATGAAGCCCGACGCCATGATCGAGTCCATGTTCAACGCCTACACCCAGTAGACGCCGCCGGATGGTCCTCGGGGCCGCGCCACCCGCATCGCGGGCAGCGCGGCCCCGTGCCTGTTCCCCGGGCCTCTGGTCCCCAACCTCGCCACACTGTATCGGAGCACCAACCCATGAAGTCCGAAGTATCTCCCGTCATCATCGCCGTCGTCGCGGCGCTGCTGCTCGCGGTCGTCGGGTTCGTCGGCTACAAGATGATGGTCCATCCGCAGGTCACCGACTCCAACAAGATCGTGAAGCCCCCCGCCGGCATGGATTGGCAGAGCATGCAGAAGATGCAGCAGAACAACGCCAACCCCAACGCCCCGGCTAACCCCATGGGCGGGCCGGTCGGCGCCGTTGGCGGGCCCCGCTAGCCGCCTCACGGAGCCGGGCGCCCTCCCCCCTCTGGGCGCCCGGCCCTGCCGCACCCGTCTCCCCAGTACCCCCAGACGCAACCTGCTTTACCAATGCGTCGCCCCGTCGCCCCCCGTCACCCGCCTCGCGCCTGCCCTTTCGAACCCAATTGGCATAGCAACTACACAGATTTGGCCCACCATCTTGACAGCCAGCCCGCCACGCCCTATGATGGAATCGTGATGGCTTCAAGTGGTCGCCGTGGGTGCGCGCGCTGCTCACGGGGCGTCATCTGGTGATCGTCTCGACCTTCGAGCGGTCTCCGCCCTTGAGGTTCGCCGTATTGACGCTTGCTGGCTCAGTCGGTCGTCCTGTCGTTTCTGTGGGTCTCGTGAGGTGCAATGTCGGCGCCTCCGTAGCGATGGCGCCAACTTCCTACGAAGGGAGACGCTCAGTGAAGCGCAACGGATTCACCCTGATCGAGCTGCTAGTTGTTATTGCCATCATTGCGATTCTCGCCGCTATTCTGTTCCCTGTGTTCGCACAGGCCCGCGAGAAGGCACGCGCTATCTCTTGCATGTCGAACCACAAGCAACTCGCCCTCGCCCTCCGCATGTACACCCAGGACTACGACGAGAAGAACCTCCTCGGCTGGAAGGCCAAGTACTACAACAAGTTCGGCGAAGGCGGCAACGACGCCTGGGCCTATCGCGCCTGGTGGCAGGAGATGGCCTTCCCCTACGTCAAGAACCTGCCTCTGTTCGCCTGCCCCGACGTCGCGAACCCCATCTACTACGGTGAGACGGTGAGATCGTGGAATGCCCACGACTCCACCTATCGCTACGAGTCCGGCATCGGACTCAACTGGTATACGTTCCAGGGCACCGACGCAGGCGAGTGGGGCATGTGGGCAGGGGCTGGGCCCGGCTACGACGCGTTCGGCGGCCTGTCCGACTCCGACGTGAAGTTCCCCGCCGAGCGCATCACCCTCCTCGACACGGGCGCCACCGTGGTCGGCGGCCCGCGCCCGGGCGGCGGCTACTACTACCAGAACTGGATCAACGGCGACTACTCACCGTGGCTAGGCGATCCCAGGCACACTGGCACCATCAATGTCGCTCTGTATGACGGCCACACCAAGGCCATGCGCATGAAGCAGATCCCCGAAGTCTACTTCGATCTCGGCGACTGCTACCTGCGCTCCGACTGGTGCTGGTCCTGGCGGTAAGCGCCCTGCGCTGTCGCCCGGCGTCGCCTGAACCGGCGCCGGGCGACAGCGGCGCCACCGCACGCACGCTGCGTCGCCGCGATGCGCACAGCATTCCGGCGGCATGGAGGTCCCGTGGATGAAGTCCAACGTTAGCGTCCCCGTCATTATCGCTGTTGTCGTAGTTGTGCTCGCCATCGTAGCATTCGTCGGATGGCGTTCCATGACTCCGCCGCCGGCCCCCGTCAATGACAAGGGCATCCCCCTCGTGCCTGTGGAGGTCCGCGATGCCAGCAAGCGAATGAGCGACGACTTCACCAGCGGCAAGGACCGCCCGTCACTCACCCCGCCTACATCGCACCAGTTGCCCCCGGCGCAGCCGCCATTCCGCGGAGCCGGGCCTCGCTAGCCTGGATCATGCACGAGTGCAGTGGTGGGATGGGCCTCCGTGCCCGTCCGGTGCGACTCATGAATAGGTCAGGCTAGGGGAATCAGCCTGTGAAGAAACAAGTTCACCCTCTCGTCGCCATCGTGCTCATTGCCGCGGTGCTTGTCGGCGTCTGGTACTGCTACACGGTCCTGTACAGTGGCCAGGTCGTGCTTGACCACAAGGGAGGGGCACCGCCCCCCTCAGGGCCAGCCATCCCCATTTCCATGAACGGCCCACCGAGCTCCGGAGCCAAGGCGCCGGCGGCGCCCGGCCATGGCAAGCCCGCCGCGCCCTCTGCTGCCAAGCCTACCAAGTAGTCCCCGCGCGCCAATGGGAGGGACTGGGCGCCTGCGCCATCAGTCCCTCCCATAGCAGCACATCGCCCCGCCTCCCTGCCCTTGGCAACCCCCTAACCCTGTGTTATAATGAGCCAGCGGTGGGTGTACGTGACCCAGCATGCTCCACTATGGAGTCGCGAGTGCCGCGGCGGGTTGGCGCGTGCGGCGGCGCTCCCCCAAGATCCGTCGTTCCGCCCTCTGCCGTGCTGGGCGAACGCTGCTACCCGAGCTGGCGCGCGCTGGCTCAGTCCGTGGTCGTACTGTTTCCGTAGTTCCCGTGAGGTGTCATGTCGGCGCCCCCGCAGCGGTGGCGCCAACGTCCTACGAAGGGAGACGCTCAGTGAAGCGCAACGGATTCACCCTGATCGAGCTGCTGGTTGTCATCGCTATCATCGCCATTCTCGCCGCCATCCTCTTCCCTGTGTTCGCACAGGCCCGCGAGAAAGCGCGCACGGCATCCTGTCTGTCCAACATGAAGCAGTTGGGCCTCTCCGCCGTCATGTACAAGCAGGACTTCGACGAGAGGCCCGTCCCCGCATGGGCTGGCTATGCCAGGGACAACTTCGGCGTCACCTCCCGCAACTGGTGGGCCGGCCTCCTGTTCCCGTACACCAAGAACTACCACATCTACATCTGCCCCTCGAGCGCCCAGCAGATCGTGCTCGGCTTCACACAGGCAGGCGATCCCAATGACTCCACCAACCGCGCGGAGTCCGGCGTTGGCCTGAACTGGTACGTACCGTACGGCGGTGGCATGCCCTGCACCGACTCCGGCATCTGGCAGTGGGTCTCGGACGCCACCGTTGGCCGCCCCGCCGAACTCATTCAGTGGCTCGAGACCGGCTTCGGCCCCGTCGGCGGACCCAACCCGCGCCTGTATGAGTGCGGCGTCGGCTGGAGCCCGACCTACCAGGCATGGTTGGATGCCACCAAGAGCACCAACGGCTTCTACTTCGGCATGGCCCGCCACACCGGCGGCATGAACGTCGGCTTCTACGATGGACACGCCAAGTTCATGAAGCCCGATGCCATGCTCGAGCCCATGTTCAACGTCTACACCCAGTAGACCACTCCCCGCCACGACTGGCCTGGGGCTCCCGGTGCACTCGGGAGCCCCAGGCTTCTTCGCGATTGGAGCCCGCAGGACCATGAAATCGGAGATCTCGCCTGTAGTGGTGACCGTGGTCGTTGTCGTTGTGCTGTGTCTCGTCATCGGGGTCGGCGTCAAGTTGCTCAACCGAGGCACGGTCACCGACACGGCCCACATGGTGAAGCCCCCGGCCGGCATGAACTGGCAAGAGATGCAGAAGCTCCAACAGAACAACCCGCGCCCAGAGACAGGCATCGCGCCGCCTGCGTCGGCCTCCGGCACCATTCCCGCGGGAGGGCGCATGCCGAACCTGACGCAGCCGCCACCTCCTTAGCCCCGATCGCGCACGAGCGCCGTGGTGCGATGGGCCCGAGCCTGCCGTGGGGGCGCCGAAGGGTCCCCGTCCTGGGCGCCCCGAGAGTAGACCGGGCTAGCCACCTGGCAGCGCAGCGAGACGACCTCGTAGGCTTGCCGCGGCCGTGATCTAGCCGGCCACGCCTGCCTCGGCATCGAGGCGCCGCCGCGCGGCCGCACCATCAGAGGACGGGACCCGCCGCGAGGTCCCGTCTCTGCGTTTGACAATCCCCCACCCCCTGCGGTACCATGTGTCGGCGCTGGGAGCACGTGGCCCGGCGCGACCTCTGTTGTGACTCGCCACGAGGGTGCGATGAAGCTCTCCGTCATCACCGACGAGATCTCCCAGGACTTCGAACACGCGCTCGACGTCATGCTGGAGTACGGCGTCCGTGCAGCCGAGCTGCGTGGCCTCTGGGGCGTCAATATCGGCGACCTCGACGCCGCACAGGTCAAGCGCGCCCGCCGAGCGCTCGCAGACCGGCAGATCGCCGTCTCCTGCCTCGCCACGCCCATCTATAAGTGCGAACTCGAAACCGATGATGCCGCCGTCGCCGGACGCATGCACCTCGCCAAGCCCAGAGGCCTCAACGAGCAGATGGACCTCCTGCAGCGGTGCATCGATCTCGCCCACACGTTCGACACCACGCTCATCCGCACGTTCACCTTCTGGCGCCGCGGGCCCCTGACGCCCGCCATCGAGGCAGCCATCGTCGCCGCCTACGAGCAGCCCGCGCGCATCGCCCGCGAAGGGAACGTCGTCCTGGCCGTCGAGAATGAGCACGCCTGCTACATCGGCACCGGCGAGGAGGTGGCGCGCGTCGTCCAGGCCATCGACTCGCCAAGCGTCCAGATCTGCTGGGACCCCGGCAACGCGCTCTGCGCCGGAGAGACCCCATACCCGGGCGGCTATGCCGCCGTCGTCGCCGACCTGGTGCACGTCCACATCAAGGACGCCACCATGCGCGAGGATGGGGTCACCCCGGACTGGTGCGTCGTCGGCGAGGGCGCCATCGACTACACCGGCCACTTCCAGGCCCTGCGGCGCGACGCCTACGCAGGCTACCTTTCACTCGAAACCCACTACGTCCCCAAGGACGGCACGCCGGAGGACGGCTCACGCCCCTGCCTGGCCGCCCTGCGCCGCTTCACCGAGGACTGAACACCACATGCCCAAACGCACTAGCACCCGCTCCGCGCGGGGAGTCACGTCGATCACCTACTGGCGCAAGTTCGCCAGCCACCGCATCATCTACCTCGGCCTCGCCGGTGTGTTCGGCGTCGGCATCATCGCCTACTTCGGCGCAGCGCCGGGCGGAGGGGGATCCGGTGGAGGCCGCGAAGGCGACCGAGGCACCATCGCCACGGTGAACGGCACGCCCATCGATCGGTCCGAGTTCGACCAGATCTGGTCGCTCGTACGCCGCCAGGTCGCCTCCCAGGGACCCCAGATCGAGGCCGCCCGCCAGGGCCAGATGCTGTCCGCCCTCGTCGACCAGGCGCTCGTCGAGAACGCCGCAAAGGCCAAGGGCGTCACCGTCTCCGACAGCGACGTGGAGCGCCAGATCGACGAGATGAAGCAGCGCATGACCAGCGGCAAGGCTCCTCCCACCGATGAGGAAGTAGCCGCTCGCTTCGGCGCTGAGAACATGGACGACCTCCGCGCCCAGCTCCGCAAGCCTGTCCTGCGCATGCTGTTCGGCGAGGTGATCTCCGGCTCCCGCAAGCTGACCCTCGAGGACGTGCAGAAGACCTTCGATGAGGCCAAGGTCCGGCAGATCCTCATCGGCGTGTCCACCTCCCCGTACCCGGTCAAGCACTCCCTGCCGGACGAGCAGGCCAAGGCGAAGGCCGAGAAGGTCCTCGCCGAGGTCAAGGCCGGCAAGCCGTTCGATCAGCTCGCCAACCAGTACACCGACGACGTGCAGAACGTGCCGCAGAAGTACGATGCCAAGCTGAAGAAGGACGTCCCCAACGGCGCTCCCAAGGGCGGCGACCTGGGATGGATCCGCCGTGACGCCCCCTATCCCGACGAGGCCGTCGTGAACGCCGCGTTCGCGCTCAAGCCCGGCGCCGTCAGCGAGCTGGTCAAGAGCCCCATGGGCTACCACATCCTCAAGGTCGAGCAGATCCGCCGCGAGCTGCCCAAGGACTTCGACAAGCAGAAGACCCAGTTGCTCGAGCAGCTCAGGAACGCCAAGTCGACGGAGGCGGTGGGCAAGGTCATCGAGGAGGCCCGCAAGACCGCCAAGATCGTCTGGAAGGACCCGAGCTACGAGTGGAAGTACCTCTACGCCAAGGCCAGCCCGGGCGGCATGGGCTTCATCGGCATGGCCGATCCCAAGGACCAGAAGGCGCTGCTCGACAAGCTCGCCGCCTACTGCCCCGCCCACGCCCAGGACAGCGCGGCGGCCCTCGTGCGCGGCAGCATCCTCTACCAGCAGTACAGCATGGGCGGCATCGTCGATCCGCGTAACCCGCGCGCACCCAAGCCCTCGCCCGCTGAGCGCGAGAAGCTGCGCGCCGACGCCGTTGCTAGCCTCGAGCAGGGGCTCATCCAGGGCGAGGACACTTCGCTCCGCATGACGCTGGCCCAGATCTACCGCGACATGAGCCAGCCTGAGAAGGCGCTCAAGCACTACAAGAGGCTCCACGACGCCCTCAAGTGGGACAGCAAGAGCGACTCCCGCACCATCCGCCAGGAACTCGTCAAGGCGTTCATGGACCTCAACGAGCCCACCCTCGCACAGGAGGAGTCGGACAAGCTGAAGGAGATCGCCAAGAAGGAAGCCGAGGACGCCGCCCTCAAGAAGAAGTACCAGGACGAGGCCAAGGCGGCCGCCGCGGCCACCAAGGTGAAGCCCGGCGCCACCACCACCGCTCCCGGCACGGCGACCACGCCGCCGCCCACCGGCACCGCCACCAAGCCCGCTGCTCCGCAGGCGTCCGCTCCTGCCGCGAAGCCGGGCGCTGCCGCTCCCAAGCCCGGTGCGACTGCGCCGTCGGCGGGCGGCGCGGCGGCCAAGCCGGCGGCGCCGAAGTAGTGGAGAGCATGTCCGATCGGAGCCAGTCAGGTACGGGGCCGGGCCATTGCGGCCCGGCCCGTCCCTCGTCTGGAGCCCCCGGCGCCCTCTACGTCGTCGCCACCCCCATCGGCAACCTCGAGGACATCTCGATGCGAGCCCTCCGCGTCCTCAAGGAGGCCGACCTCATCTGCGCCGAGGATACGCGCGTCACTCGCAAGCTCCTCAGCCGCTACGACATCCACACGCCGCTCACCTCGTGGCACCGCCACACCAAGGACCAGAAGACGCAGGCGCTCGCCGACCTCCTCACCCAGGGCAAGTCGCTCGCCCTCGTCTCCGACGCCGGCATGCCCGGCATCTCCGACCCGGGAGTCGAACTCATCGCCGAGGCCATCCGAGTCGGCGCCGCCGTCGTCCCGGTGCCCGGCCCCAGCGCCTCCCTCGCAGCCCTCGTCGTCTCCGGACTGCCCACCGCCCGATTCGCGTTCGACGGCTTCCCGCCCAGGCCCCGCTCCGCCCGCCAGCGCTTCTTCGCCGAGGTCGCCCGCGAGACGCGCACCGTCGTGCTCTACGAATCGCCCAGGCGCGCCGTCGACACCCTGCGCGACCTGCACGAAGCCGCCGGCAACCGCTCCGTCGCCGTCGCCAGGGAGCTCACCAAGTCCTTCGAGGAGGTGTTCCGAGGCACGCTCACGGAGGCCATCGCCCACTTCGACGCCAACCCGCCCCGCGGCGAGATCACCATCGTCGTGCAAGGCGCGTCCGACGAGCCGGTGGAGCCCCCGTCGCGCACACCCGACGATGTAGGCGCGGCCATCGACGAAGCCCTGCGGTCCGGCGTGTCGGTCCGCGACGCGGTCGACCAGGTGGCTGCGCGCACCGGCATGCGCCGTCGCGACGTCTACCGCATCGCCACCGACCGCCAGCGCCCGCAGACTCGCAAAGGCCCCTGAGCCGCGCGCCAAACCCGCGTATGAATACGGGCCCCCACTTACGGAACAATACAGAGGCTGGGCGGCGTCGATTTGTTTGGCGGCCCGATTTCTGCGTGCGCGCACCTCTCGCCAGCCGCGCCGCCGATGCGCGCGGCTCTGTTGCGGATTCCACTGCCGCATCTGGAATCGGTTGGCATGCATCATGCAATCGACAGAGTGTAGAGAGGCAAAATGATGGGGCGCCGGACGAGCCCAAGCCGGAGCGGGACGCCCCAGCCGGTCACCAGCAATGGACGGCCGGCGCAGTGCAGTGGGGAGCAGCACACGATGGCCACCGTACACAGCACAGAACCGCCGATCGGCCTTCTGGATCGGGAACCGAACCTGCGGCCCAGCCTGCCGTTCGCGGCCGGGGCCAATGCCGTGCCCTTCGGGTTCCGCATCCCCGTGCGTCCCGTGCGCTACGCGGCCCGCAAGCGCGTCCTCGATGTGCTCATGTCCGGCCTGATGATGATCCTGCTCGCGCCCGTCTTCCTGCTCGTAGCCCTCGCGGTGCGCCTCACTTCCAGGGGACCGATCCTCTTCTGCCAGCCCCGCGTCGGCGAGGGTGGACGCATCTTCACCTGCTACAAGTTCCGCTCGATGTGCGTCGACGCCGAGGCCAAGAAGCAGTCCCTCCAGCACCTGAACGAGCTGAGCGGCCCCGTCTTCAAGATAAAGAACGACCCACGCATGACTCGCGTGGGCCGGTTCATCCGGAAGTTTTCCCTTGACGAGCTGCCTCAGCTCTACAACGTGTTCCGCGGCGACATGAGCATCGTCGGACCGCGCCCGCCCGTGCCCCACGAGGTCGCCACCTACACCGCACGCCAGTGCGAGCGCCTCGCCGTCCGCCCGGGCCTCACGTGCCTCTGGCAGGTCATGGGCCGCAACAACATCGGCTTCGATCACTGGGTCGAGCTGGACATCGCCTACATCGAGTCCATGTCCTTCTGGCTCGACTGCAAGATCATCCTCAAGACCCTTCCCGCAGTCATCACCGGCCGCGGCGCCCACTAGCCGCGACCGCCCAGACTCCCCCAGAATTGGGGGCCAGGGGGGCGCCCTGCCTCAGTTCCGCTTGTTCTGCACCACCACCAGCGCCCGCGTCTGCGTCAGCACCGCGCCATTCCCGTCCAGCGCGCGCACCTCCACCAGATGCTCACCGTCCTCCCACTCCCGCGTGTTCCAGCGCACCTCGAACGGCGCGGCGTTCACAATGGCCCGCACGGCGCCGTCCAGCAGGAACGTGACAGCCCGCGGACTCTCGCCATCGGCCAGCTTCGCCACCACCGTCAGCGAGCCCGTCGTCGGCGCCTTGCCCTTCAGCCGCGCGATGGCCATCTCCAGGTAGCGCTCCGCTGCGTCGCGAGCGTGGTCCGCCAGCCTGGGATCGGAGCTGCCTCCCGCAGGAGCCACGAAGAGCAGCGCGTCGCCATCCTGCGGGTCGTAGCCGGGCTGCCACGCCTCGGCCTGCCCGCGCTGCACCCGCTGCACCGGGGAGCCCACCGGCGGCAGCAGCTCCCGGAAGAAGACCCCGCTGGCGGGGATGTTCAGCAGAATGGCGGCGGCATCCCGCCGGTTGGCCGCCGTGTCCGGAAGCACCTTGATCACGCGCTCGATGCCCAGGCCCAGCGCCATGCCGTGTGGGCTCGTCCGCAGCACCGTGGTCAGCGAGGCGCCTGCCTCGCGAGCCGAGCGCCCCAGAGGCCGCGCCACCCGCGCCACGAGCAGCCACGACTTGCCGCCGTCAGCGCTGGCCTCCACGGGCCCCAGCACCGAGTTCTGGATGCGCAGCCGGTACCCGCCCTCTTCCTCGCAGCGCCCGCCCGCTGCCGCCAGGGCCAGGCACGCGGCCACCAGCACCGCGCACACCCACCTGATCGCCACGCCCATCGCGCCTATCCTCCACCCGGCAGCGCCGGCACCGCGGGCAGACGCGAGGCGGCCGCCCGCGCGTCCTGCCCGCTGCGCACCGCGTCGTGCGCGGCGCGAAGCAGCGCGCTCAGGCCCGGCACCCGGTGCGGAGCCGTCGCCGGCGATGCGAACACCTTCGACAGCGCCGGCCACCACCCGTAGTCGTAGATCTGCGAGATGTCGAACACCATCACACCGTGCGACGACCGCGCGGCCGTCTCCACCGCGCGTACGAACTGCTCCGGCCGCCCCTGGTAGTCCACCGCGTAGAGCCCCGCATACACCGGCACGCTGTTCGCCACCACGGTGCTCGATAGCTCCGCGGCGGCCTCCACCGTCGCTCCATCCGGCAGCCGAGCTGCCCGGGCATCCGCGCGCGTCGGCATCCCGTAGTAGCAGCCCGTCGTCAGCCAGTCGAGGAACTCCGTGAAGCCCGCCTCGTTGTAGCGCGGCGTCGCCCACGACGTGCGCACCTCGAACTTCTCGCTGCCCCAGTTCACCCCGACGCCGTAGTACTCGGTGAACCAGGAGCCCGTGTAGGCGGACACCGTGATGCCCGGGCGGATCGAGCGAACCAGCTCCGACGCCTCCTTCACGAACTCGCGGATCACCCGCGCGCGGAACTCCAGCCACTTCTTGAACAGCTTCCCGCGCTTCATCGGCCGGTTCGGCACCGGGTTGAACCGCAGCGCGTCGTCCGGCCACTGCCCCACCGGATACCCCAGCCACTTCTCGAACGCCGCCTTCGTCACATCGCTGTAGTCGTTGTACAGGTTCGCGTACCGCATCCGGTCCAGCACGATCCCGTCGATCGCGTAGTTCCGCGCCACCTCGCCCAGCAAGCTCAGCTCGTATCGCCGCGCCTCCGGCACCAGCGGGTTCACGAACGCGGCGATCTTCTCCGAAGCCGCCTCGGTCACGGGCAGCCGTCGCCCCACCGCGCTGAACTTCGCGCGAGTCCCCACCGGCAGGTGCTGCCCCGCCCAGTCCACGTCCTCGCCCGTAACCCGGATGATCGCCCCCTCGTCCGGCGCGCCGAGCGGCTCGTTGCCCAGCAGCGCCGGATCGATCATCCCGCACACCTGCTCTCGCTCGTCCAGCACAATCGCCACGCTCTGCCCTGGCTGCGCTGCCGGCGGGATCAGGTCGTCGTCCCCCTGCACCAGCGGCCGCTTCGGATCGACCGGCTCCCCCGCGGCGCGCACGGGCAGCTTCGTGCCGTCGGCCGCCACCAACGAGCGGTCGACCATGTACGCCACCGACTGCCAGTCGCGCTTCTCGTAAGCCAGCCCCACGTTGAACATCTTGTGGCCTTCCGAGAACACGTTCAGCGAGGCGCACACCTCCAGACCTGCCTTGTGCCCCTCCTCCACGAACGCGGCCAGCACGTCGAACTCCGGATAGGTCACGCCCTTCCACTGCCGCAGCCTCGGCGCGATCTTGCTCGCGTACACCACCTGCCCGCTCACCGGCTTCACGTCCACGATCAGCATGTTGAAGTTGGCCGCGCGGCACCGCTCCACGATGTCCCGGACACCCTCGATGCTCGTGGTGCGCCCCAGGTTCGCGGTGGCGTCCACCCACATCGCGCGCCCCTGCAAGCCCAGCGAGAGGTCCAGCAGACGCGCGAAGTCGTAGACGCGGCCGTCCGGGCCCGCGGAGGCCGTGGAGCCGAGGACGACGAACAGGGCGAGGGCGAGGAGAGTGGCTAGACGATGTCGATGGCGCATGGTTCGGTGTGGGCTCAGACCTTCGTTGGTTGCGTCAGTTCCTGGCGCTCGACGACATACCGCGCCACCGCCTCCCGCCAGTCGGGCAGCAGCGCCTCGCCCTGCATCTCCAGGGCCAGATTGCGCAGCACGGAGTACGCCGGCCGCCGGGTGGGCGTGGGCCAGTCCGCCGACGCGATCGGCGTCACCAGCGTGTCGTCCCGTCCGGCAACGCGAAGGACCTCGCGAGCCAGCTCGTACCACGACGCCTGGCCCGCGTTGGTGATATGGTAAGTGCCGTAGTACGGCCGGGAGAGCAGCCGCACGATCGCGGACGCCAGATCCACCGTGTACGTCGGCGACCCGACCTGGTCCGCCACCACGCGGAGCGGCCCGCCGCGCTCGGCCGCGCGCAGCATCGTGTCCGGGAAGCACTTGCCGTGCGCGCCGAACAGCCAGGCCGTGCGCACGATCCAGTGGCGCCGGCACAACTCCCGCACGTGCTGCTCGCCCGCCAGCTTCGACGCGCCGTACTCCCCCAGAGGGTTGGCCGCGTCGTACTCCGTGTACGGGGCGCCCTTCTCCCCATCAAACACGAAGTCCGTGCCGATCGCGCACAACGGCGTCTGTCGCCGCGCGCAGCCCTCCGCCACGCACCACGCGCCCCACGCGTTCAGCCGATACGCCGCATCCGGCTCGCGCTCGCAGCCGTCCACGTTCGTCATCGCGGCGCAGTGCACCACCACGTCCGGCCGCACCCGATCCAGGCACGCCGCGACCGACCCGGGATCGGTGATGTCCAGCGGCTCCGTCTCGCTGCGCAGATCCGCCGCCACGGCGTGCATCCCCGCATCGTCCGCCGCCGCGCACACATCCGTCCCCAGCATCCCCATGCCGCCCGTAACGAGCACTCGCATGGCACGACCTCCTACGCCCAATCCGCACTCGTAGGGACGCCGCTTGCTGCGTCCCCGCCCCGCGCGACGAACCCCGTGGGGTGGGGCCTCCGCGCCCCGCCGGGCCGTTGCCTCACGCCCCGCACCCCGCCGCGGTAACCCAGGCGTCCCTGCCCGCCAAGCACAACGCCGAAACACGGCGAACCCGTGGGGTGGGGCCTCCGCGCCCCGCCGGGCCGTTGCCTCACGCCCCTCGCCAACGCCGTGGTACGACGGGCGTCCCAGCCCGCCGAGCACAACGCCGAAACACGACGAACCCGTGGGGTGGGGCCTCCGCGCCCCGCCGGGCCTTTGCCTCCCGCCCCGCACCCCGCCGCGGTAACCCAGGCGTCCCTGCCCGCCAAGCACAACGCCGAAACACGGCGAACCCGTGGGGTGGGGCCTCCGCGCCCCGCCGGGCCGTTGCCTCACGCCCCTCGCCAACGCCGTGGTACGACGGGCGTCCCAGCCCGCCGAGCACAACGCCGAAACACGACGAACCCGTGGGGTGGGGCCTCCGCGCCCCGCCGGGCCTTTGCCTCCCGCCCCGCACCCCGCCGCGGTAACCCAGGCGTCCCTGCCCGCCAAGCAACAACGCCGAAGCACGACGAACCCGTAGGGTGGGGCCTCCGCGCCCCGCCGGGCCCTTGCCTCCCGCCTAGCGCCGCCCGCCATGGACCGCCGCCGCCCTCGGCGGCATCCCCCGCACCTACATCCGCATCGCCAGCACCGCCAGCGCCACGTACACCAGCCCGTTCACCTGCATCGGCCGGTCCTCCAACAGGATAGTCTCCGGCGCGCCGCCCTTGTGCTCCATGTGGATGAGATACAGGTATCGGAAGATCCCGTAGAACACGCACGGCAGCGTATACGCCAGATGCGGGTGCTGCATGGCCGTCGGCGAGTTGATCACGTACAGCGCGTACGACACCGTCAGCCCGCCCAGCACGATCGAGATCATCTGGTCCAGGAACGGCAGGCTGTACTCCGCCAGGATCGGCCGATGGTTGGCCGCATTCCCCTCGAGCGCCACCAACTCGTGCCGCCGCTTGCCGAACCCCAGGAACAGCGCCAACTGCAGCGTGCACACCAGCAGCCACACCGAGATCGACACCTGGATCGCCCACGCGCCCGCTACCGCCCGGATGACGAAGCCCGCCGCGATCGTGAACACGTCGATCAGCACCACGTGCTTCAGCCACACCGTGTACGCCGCCTGCAGCACGAGGTACACCAGCGCGATCGCCCCAAACCGCACGTTCAGCAGGAAGCCCACCGCCACGCCGCCCGCCCCGAACACGACCCCGCACACCAGCGCCAATCGCCACGGCAGCCGCCCACTGGCGATGGGCCGCTTGCACTTCGTCGGGTGCAGCCGGTCCTGCTCGCGGTCCGCCACGTCGTTCAGCAGGTAGATGCTGCCCGAGACCAGACAGAACAGCGCGAACGCGATGCACGCCGTCAGAGCCCGGTCGAACCGGTTCGCGAACACCATCGCCACGAAGACGAACAGGTTCTTCGAGGCCTGCTTGGGCCGCATCGCCGCCACCAGCGCCAGAGGCACGTCCGTCGCCCCGCGCCAGCCCGTCGCCTGGTTTTCGGTGTTGGTGTCAGTCATCGCATAGCGACCGCAGGAAGCTCCGCAACCCGTCGAATGCCGGATGATCGAGGTCGAACGCGCCCTTCTGCGCCGCGCGCCCCACCTCTCGAACGAACTCGGCCCGAGACGCCAGAAACGCCCCCATCCGTGCCTTCGACACGTTCCTGGGCGATCCTGGCAAGTTCGCAACACACTCCACGAACGCCTCCACGCAGGGCATTGCGGGATCGCCGCCGGCGGCGTCCAGGCAGAGGTCCTCGAGCATCCCCGCGTCCCGGCAGTTGGGCAGGATGTAGACCGAGACGCGCGGCGGTCCGGCAGCGACAGCGCCAAGAACGGCCGGGGCTGGCAGAGCGGCGCCCTTCAGAGCCGTAACAACCGAGTCGAAGGCGCTCCTCGCGGGGTTGCCTTCGGCGTCCCGTATCACGCCCAGGACCTCGACTGAACCGAACCCAGTCATCGCCTTCAGCGCCTTGAGCCCCGACGGGAACTGCTCATTGCCACCCAGGTTGCGGACCTCGATGGTACCGTCGAGCTTCATCGCTTCCAGCAGCCTCTCCATGAACTCCTGTTCGTCGCGTCCCTCCACAGCCAACAGCCGGGTGAGGCTGATCGGAACGGGCTTGGCCGGCTCGGGCCGAGGGATCATCATCGCACCTCGAAACCCAGCTCGCCCATCCCACCCACCGTCTCGCAGTCGATCGTCACTACCCGCGCCTCGTCCCCGTTCCTCTCGATGCGATGAACCAACAGCGCACTCGGATCCGACGCCGCAAACGCCCGCTGCGCCGCGTGCACGCATTCCAGGCTGTGCGTCGTCGCGAACACCTGCACGTCGTACTCCCGCGCCGCCGTCAGGATCGCCTGCCAAACCTTCTCCTGCACGGAGTAGTGCAGCCCACTGTCGATCTCATCGATCAGGATCAGCCCGCCGCGGCTGGACCCGAGCGCCAGCAGCACCGACGCAAGCCGCACCGCCCCATCCCCCAGGTAGTTGAGGGGCATCAGCTTGCCCGTGCCAAGGTCGGCGTGGATCGTGGGGTTCCTGCCGATCATAAGGAGGTCGAGCCCCTCAAGCCGCGGCTCAAGCACCCGCAGAGCTGCTACTACGGCCGCCGCGTCGCGCGTCCGCGCCAGCTCGCTGAATGCCCTGACATCCCTAGGATCGGAGCGTTGGGCGGCGGTCACAAACCAGAATGGGACCACGCTCGCACGCTGGTGGCTGAGCAGCCTGGGCTCCCCTCCCGTCAACTCGATCGATGAGAACCCCTCGTCCGCCATCTCTACGTACCTGCGGTGAAGCGCGCGCCGAACCACCACTGTGGCGCCGTTCAGCGTCGCGCTGGCGTCGCGTGCCTGCATGGCAGCACTCAAGTCCTCCACCGGAGAGGCCGCCGTCTCAACCATCTCGTGCGTGAGCCTGCTTCCATCGGCGTACGCACACTCGATCTTGCTCGGCTCAGCTACGTCAGCCCAAGGCCACAGCCAGCCCCACAGCTCCTCGGAGCTCGCGGCGAGATCGGTGAGCCCGCGATACGCGACGAGGTGAACCGGCGCCGCGGCACCATCTGGCGCACTGTGCAGGAACAGCGCCTCCAGCACGCTCGTCTTCCCGCAGTTGTTCGCGCCCACCAGCAGGTTCACGCGCGCGAGCGGCTCGATCGTCAGGTCGCGGAAGCACCTGAAGTTGTGGATATTGAGCGAGGTGATCATAGGACCCCTCCCCTTACCAATCCGCCAACAGCTCGTCAGCCGATACCGTCGCCACGCCCACCTTGCGCACGACGCACGACGCCGCGTGGTTCGCCACCGCCGCCGCGTCCTCGATGCCCGCGCCGCCTGCCAGGCCCAGCGTCAGCACGCCGATCATCGTGTCGCCGGCGCCCGCCACGTCGTACACCGCCACCGGCCGCGCCGGAACGTGGCGCACCCCGCCGCCCGCGTGCCACACCGACAGCCCCTTCGCGCCGCGGGTCACCACCAGATGCGCCACGCCGAGCTTCGCGGTCAACTGCGCCCCGGCCTCGTCGATGCGGTCCTCGTCGCCCCGGAACGCGTAGGCGTACTTCGACAGCCCCACCAACTGCAGCGCCGCCGCGGCCTCGCTCTCGTTGAACGACACCACATCGGCGCCGCGCAGCCCCAGCCCGTTCGCCGGCTTCGGGTTCGCCGTCACGATCTTCCCCGCTTGCTTCGCGGCCTGCACGAACAGGGCCGGCGCATCGCCGCGCACCACGCCCTTGTCATAGTCCGACACGAGCACCGCGTCGGCGTCGCGCAGCGCGGCGGCCAGACGCTCCGCTAGCGCGCCCGAGGTCTCGTCCGACAGGCTGTCCGCCCGCTCGCGGTCCACCCGCAGCACCTGCTGACTCTGCGCCACGATGCGCGTCTTCCGCGTGGTCGGCCGCGTGCCGTCCACCACCAGTCCGCCGACATCCGCCCCGCGCTCCGCCAGCATCGACGCCAGCGAGCGCCCCGCGTCGTCGTCCCCCACCACGCTCACCACGCTCACCGCCGCGCCCAGCGCGAGCAGGTTGCACGCCACGTTCGCCGCGCCGCCCGGCACCGCCCCGTCTCGCTCCACCTCCACCACCATGACCGGCGCTTCCGGCGAAACCCGGCTCGCCCGCCCGAACAGGTACTCGTCGAGCATCACGTCGCCGACCACGACGATGCGCCGATCGGCGAACGAGCGCACGATGCCGCGATAGGTCTCACGCTTCATGGCTGCCGGCTCGCTTCCTCCACGATCGCCTGCGCCAGCAGCGGGATCATGATCTCGTGGTGCCCCGTCAGCGAGATGCCGCGCCCCCCGATCGAGCGCACGCGCGTCACCACCTGCTGGTTCGACCGGTAGCTCTGGATGAAGTCGAGGTTCACGCCCAGGAAGCGGCTGAACTCATCGCCCAGCCGGTTCCGCAGCAGCGCGATGGCCTTCAGCAGCACCTCCGGCAGCAGCACCGCCGAGCCGATGTTCAGCAGCACGCCGCCATCTGCCAACCCGCGCATCGCCTCGGTGAGGATGCGGAAGTCGCGCAGCGTCGCGCTGCCCAGCGCCGCCCCATCCGCGCACGGATGGCAATGCACGATGTCGGTCCCAAGGCCGATGTGCACGGTCAGCGGCACTCCCAACCGGTACGCGGCCGCCACGACGCTCGCCCCGGCGTTCGGCGCGCCCGCCTCGATCAGCGCCGCACCCAGGCTCTCGCCGGCGCCCAGCCCCTTCGCGTCGCCTGCGCGGATGGCGTTGTTGTAGAACTCGGCGGTCTCGCGCGCCATGCCGAACGTGCCGGTCTGCAGCCCCGCCACCACGTCCTCCGAGGTGGCGCCGAACAGCGCGATCTCCGCGTCGTGGATGGCGAACGCCCCGTTGGCCGCCACCGCCGTGATCAGCCCGCGCTCCAGCAACTCGATGAGCACCGGCGCCATGCCGGTCTTCACCACATGCCCGCCCATCGACACGACAACCGCCCGGCCGCCTCGCCGCGCCTCCGCCACGGACCGCGCGACCTCCGCCACGTCCGGCCCGGCCAGGATGCGCGGCAGCGTCGCAAGCCACTCCGAGAAGCTGCGGCCGGGCGCCGGCGCCTGGGCGAAGTCCTCCACCCGCACCTTGCTCAGCCGCTCGGCGATGGGCTGCGAGCGCACCGCATCCAGGTCGAACTCGGGATACCCGCTCATGCGTGCTCCGCCTTGTACCGCTCCATCACCGTCAGGATGATGTTCGTGGTCGACTTGCCGACCACCAGCGGCATGATCGCCACCTTCCCGCCGTGTTTCCGCACGATAGGCGCCTCGGGCAGGTCCTCCTCGCGGTAGTCGCCGCCCTTCGCGTGGATGTTCGGCCGCACCGCCTCGATCAGCAGGTCGGGCCGGTCCTCGTCGAAGATGCACACGAAGTCCACGCACTCCAGGTGCGCCAGCATCTCCGCGCGCTCGTCCTCGGGCACGATCGGCCGGTACGGTCCCTTCAGCGCCTGCACCGACCGGTCGCTGTTCACGCCGACCACCAGCGCGTCGCCCAGCGCCCGAGCCTCGGCCAGGCAGCGCGCATGCCCCACGTGCAGCACGTCGAAGCAGCCGTTCGTGAACACGATCTGCTCGCCGCGCGCCCGCCGCGCCGCCAGCAGCGCCGGCAGCTCCTCCCGCGTCACGATCTTCCGCCGCGCAGGCGTCGGCGCCGTCTCAATCCCCGTGTCTTCGCGCGTTCCCACGCCTACAGCTCCTCACCCAGGTACTTCCCGTAGAACCGCGCCACGAACGCCTGGTACCCCTCGTCCGCCAGGATCGGCTCCCACCACCACGGGTTGTCCACGAACCAGCGCACCGTGGCCTCCAGCGCCGCGTCGAACTCCGCCTCCGGCCGCCAGCCCAGCGCGCGCGCCTTCGTCGTCTCCAGCGCGTACCGTTTGTCGTGCGAGGCGCCGCGCGGGTCGCCGATGTGGCGGATCAGCGTCTCCGGCTTGCCCAGCAGACCCAGCAGCCTCCGAACCACCTCGATGTTCGGCCGCTCGTTGCCGCCGCCCACGTTGTACGCCTCGCCCAACTCGCCGCGCTCCAGCACCGTCCCGATGCCACTGCAGTGGTCCCGCACGAAGATCCAGTCGCGCACCTGGTCGCCCGCCCCATAGACCGGCAAGGCCTTGCCGCGAATGGCCCGCGTGATGAAGAACGGAAGCAGCTTCTCTGGATACTGATACGGCCCGAACGTGTTTGACCCGCGCGTTATGACGGCGGGCGTTCCGTAGGCGATGCGGTGCGCGCGGACCTGCAACTCGCCGCCGGCCTTGCCCGCCGAGTACGGGGTCCGCGGCTCCAGCGGGTCGGTCTCGGCGAACTGGCCCGCGCCGATCTCCCCATACACCTCGTCCGTGCTCACGTGCAGGAACCGCTCCACGCCGAACGCGCGCGCGGCCTCCAGCAGCACCCCGACACCCGCGACGTTGGTCGCCACGAGGCCCACAGGGTCCAGCAGGCTGCGGTCATTGTGGCTCTCCGCCGCGAAGTTGACGACGTGGCTGATCCCCTCGCACCGGAACACCCCGTTCACGACGGTCGGGTCCTCGATGCGCCCGGGGTGGAACGCGAACCGTGGGCTCGGCCGCAAATCGGCCAGCGTCTCCAGCCGCCCCGCGTAGGTGAGCGCATCGAGCACGACCACGCGATCGTCCGGCCGCGTCTCCAGCCAGTACCGCGCGAAGTTGGACCCGATGAAACCCGCCCCCCCCGTCACCAGCAGCGTCCGGCTCATGGCACGAACTCCGAATCCCCGTCCTCGTGGCGAATCTCGTCGACCGGCTCGCTCCGGTTGCGCCCCGCATAGAGCCGGTCCGGGAAGTTCAGCACGAACGCGTCGCTCTCCCCGATATTCCGGTACGCATGTACCACGCCCGGCGGCACCACCACCAGCACCGGAGTCCCCTCGCCCACCTCGTGGTCCTCGCGGATGCGCGGCAGCCCCTCGCGGTTCTCCCACAGCGACAGCCGGTAGGCCCCGGACAGGAAGCAGAATCCGTCGGCCTGCTCCCGGTGCTCATGCGGCCCGCGAACCACCCCCGGGTGCGTCACCGAGATGTACCCCATCGCCGGCTCGAACCCCTCCGGCAAGGCATCCTCCCGGAACAGCTCCATCAACCACCCGCGCGCGTCCGCATACCGCACCAGCGGCCGGATCACCACCCCAGGTATCCCGCTCTCAGTCCCAGAACTCAACCGCGCCTCCTGCCCCAGGTACACCGCACACGCCCGCTCACCAGCCCTCGCCCCGTGCGGGAGACGGCCCGAGCCCCGCCACCCAACGCACACGCCCGCTCACGGGCCCTCGCCCCTTGCGGGAGAGGGTGGCCGAAGGCCGGGAGAGGGGTCACCGCGCACCACGCGCCGCCTCAGTCCGCGCAGGCGGGCTTCGTGCATCTCACAGGCACGGTTTGAACCGCCGGCCCACGTCCGCCAGCCCCAACCCCCAGGTCCCAAGTCCCAGCACCTCGCGAGAGAGGGGTCGCCGCGCAGGCGGGCTTCGTGCCTCTCACAGGCACGGTTTGAACCGCCGCCCTGCGTCCGCCAGCCCCACCCCCCAAGTCCAAGTCCCAGCACCTCGCGAGAGAGGGGTCGCCGCGCAGGCGGGCTTCGTGCCGTCCCCAAGGCACAGTTTGAACCGCCGCCCTGCGTCCGCCAGCCCCAACCCCCAAGTCCCAAGTCCCAGCTAGTACTTCCGGTTCTGCTCCCAGTTCCAGGCCGTCTCGATCACCGACTGCAGCGTGGGGAACTGCGCCCGCCAACCCAGCGTCTCGCGCACCTTCGCCGCGCTGGCCACGAGGCGCGGCGGGTCGCCGGGGCGGCGCGGGCCGTCGAGCGTCGCGATCGAGCGCCCGGTCACCTTCTCGCACTCGGCGATCACCTCGCGCACCGAGTAGCCCGTCTCCGAGCCCAGGTTAAACAGGTTGCTCGGCGCCCCCTCGCGCATCCGGTTCAGAGCCAGCGCGTGTGCCTGCGCCAGGTCGAGGATGTGGATGTAGTCGCGGATGCAGCTTCCGTCCGGCGTGTCGTAGTCCGAGCCGTACACGGTCACCGCCTGCCGCTTGCCGGTCGCGACCTGCAGCACGATCGGGATGAGGTGGTTCTCCGGGTCGTGGCTCTCGCCGATGCGCCCCTCGGGGTCCGCGCCCGCCGCGTTGAAATAGCGCAGCGCTGCATAGCGCAGGCCGAACGCCTCGTCGTACGCGGCCATCATCTTCTCGCAGAAGCGCTTACTCTCGCCGTACGGGTTGATCGGGTTCTGCGGGTGCTTCTCGTCCATCGGCGAGTAGACCGGGTTGCCGTACGTGGCGCACGACGAGGAGAAGACGAAGTAGCGCACGCCGTGGTCCCGCATCGCGTCCAGCAGCGTCAGCGTCGCCATCACGTTGTTGTGGAAGTACCGCTCCGGGTGCGCCACCGACTCCGGCACGCTGGCGAACGCTGCAAAGTGCACCACGGCGTCCACCTTGTACTCCTCCATCACCCGGTCGAGCAGCGCCCGGTCCCCCATTTCCCCGACCACCAGCGGCGCGTCCAGCACGGCCTCGCGGTGCCCGTAGATCAGGTTGTCCAGCACAACCACATCGTTCCCGCGCGCCCGCTCGAACAACACGTAATGACTGCCGATATACCCAGCCCCACCCGTAACCAGGATCATCTCGCCTCTCTCCCCATACTCCGCCCACCGCCGCCGGACCAACCACACGCCCACTCAACGCCCCCTCCCGATTCGGGAGGGGTGGCCGCAGGCCGGGGTGGGTGCCGTTGCGCCTCGCGTCCGTCAGGACGCCCAACCGCAGGCCCACCAGGCGGGTCGTTCACTGCCCGGCTCCCCGCCACCCAGCCCCCAAGTCCCAAGTCCCAGCCCCCAGCGAAGCCCCTACCCCCGCCAGAACCGGTACCGCACCAGTGTCCAGATCGCCTCCACCCCGTCCGTCCAGCGGATCTTCTTCCCCTCGCTGATCGTACGCGGAGCGTAGTGGATCGGGACCTCGACGATGTGGTGCCCGCGCCGGATAGCCTTGGCGGTCACCTCCGGGCAGAACTCGAACCGGCGGCACACCAGCGGAATGCCCTGCAGCACCTCCCGCCGGAACGCCTTGTAGCACGTCGCCTCGTCCGTGATCGGCTGGCCGTAGAAGAACCGCACCATCCAGGCGAGCAGCAGGTTCACCACGAGGTTGGGCAGCCGCATCCGAGGGCGCCCGTGCACGAAGCGGCTACCGTAAACCACGGTCGCGCCGTGCTCGAACGGGGCCAGTAGTGCGAGGTAGTCGTTCGGATCGTACTCCAGGTCCCCGTCCTGGATCACCACGACCTCGCCCAGGATGTGCGGAATGCCCGTCCGGATTGCGCAGCCCTTGCCGCCGTTCGCCTCGCGATACAGCACGCGAACGCCCGGCAGCACGCCGTCCACCTGCTCGCGCACCAACTCGCGCGTGCCATCGGTGGAGCCGTCGTCGACCAGCAGCACCTCTTTGGAGACGGGCACCGACAGGACGCGGTGCAGGAGGTCGAGCAGCGTGTCGCGCTCGTTGTAGACGGGCAGGAGCACCGTCAGCGTCGGAGGCTGCCCGCGCTCCGGGTTCGTCCCGCCAATGTCGGGCGTGCCGTCGTTCGAACCCACGCGCGGCTCCTGGTGTGGTCTACTGCGCCGAGGATGGCGCGGGGCGGCCCGGCGTGGGGAGCGCGGCGCCGCGCCCGGCCCGCACACGAACCTGCTCGATCTGCTCCTCGGTCACCGCACGCTCGAACGAGCGGTAGCCCGCCAGCCGGAACCCCTGGCGCGAGCAGATGCCGCCGATCTCGTCGACCTGCTGGACCGAGACTTCCTTCCCCAGCGTGAAGCTCTCGTAGCGCCCCTCCAGAGCGAGCGCCATCGTCTCCGACATGCACGCATACGCCGTGCCCGGCGGGAAGCCGAAGCTGAAGGGGTCTTCCTTGCCCGGCTTGCGACAGAGCATCTCGCCGGGAACCTGAACGACGCCGCCCTCGATCACCAGAACGTCGTCGCGCGCGCTCGCCACGGTCACAGATACGTCTCTCGGCCGCGCAACGTCGCACACCACCGCGCCGCGCTTGATGTGCTGCGGCTTCACGATCGCGTCCGTCGCGCTGCTCACGGCGATCACGATGTCGGCATCGCGCAGCCCGTCGGCAATGTCCACGCACGTGTCCATCCGCGCGCGCACCGCTGACGACAGCCGCTCCTTGGTCGCCGCCAAACGCTCCTCGTTCCGCCCGATCAGCACCACGCGCTCGGCATCGCGCCCCAGGATCTCCGCGCACGTCGCGCCGATCGACCCCGTCGCCCCGATAACCGCCACCGTCGCCTCCGGGATCGCAATCCCCATCCGCGCCGCCGCGTCCAGAGTGCCCTCGATCGCCGTCGCCACCGTGTACGAGTTGCCCGTGGTCACCGCGATCTTGATGCGCTTGGAAAGGGTGATCCCGCCGTCGCCCGCGACAGACGTGAACGCGCCCAGCCCGATGATCCCCGCGCCCAACTCCTCCGCGATGTGGCCGCACTTCTCCATCTTGTCGTACACGAGGTCGATGGGCAGCTCGAGGAACTGGCGCGGCGTGAGCGGCAAGCCGATCAGCCACCCCTTGGCCTCGGCCCCGGTCGGCGAGCGCAGGCCGGTGATCTCAGCGGTAACCAGGGGGTCCTTGTGGCGCAGAAGCCACTCGATGCTGCGCTCGGGAAGGTAGCGCGCGATGGGGAACTTGCGCGCGACATCGCGCCGCGCGTCGATCGGATGGATGATGAAGGCGAAGGTTTGCATGGTTCTCGGGCCGAGCCTCAGGGCGTCAGTTCCTGCACGCTCGGCGCCCAACCGAGTTGCTTAAGTGTACCCAAGTAGTCGGCGGGGGTCAACTCCCGGGGCCGCTTGCCCAGCAGCGCTACCAGCACCGCCTCCACCACGTTCGTCGCGAACGCCGCGCCCCCGATCTCCGGAGTCGTCGTCACCAGCATCTTCACGCCGCGCGCGCGCAGCAGCTCCGTCTCCGCCGCCCGGCTCGATTGGGTCAAGATGATCTTCCCGTCGAGCCGCTCCGGCATGTACCGGCGGATCAGGTGCCAGTCTCCCGTGATGACGTCGGCCTCCGCGAAGTACTGCTCGAACTTGGGCGTGTTCACTTCCTGCTTCGAGCCCGTCGGGTAGAGCCACTCCACCGGCAGCTTCGTGATCACCGGCAGCGCGATGCGGGCCAACCGGCGCAGCGTCGTCCACGACCGGATCGGGATCGGGATGCCCAGCCCGTACAGCAGATCGCCATACACCACGGACTTGGCCACCTCCGACATCGCCTCGCCCAGCCCGAACCGGTCCACCGCCGCCATAACCAGCACGCTCATGTCGCCGAAATCCACGACGCCGGTCCGCTGCAGGTGCGCCACGGTCTCCCGCTCCAGCGTGTTCTTGATGCCGCTCCCGTCCACCCAGGGCGTCAGTTGCGCGTTCCGCATCAGCCGCTGCGTCTGCCGGAAGGCGTAACGCCTGTCACCCGCATACAGGTACGCGTCGGTGCCGCCGATGCCGAAGCAGTCCACCTTCCCGTCCAGCTCCGCGAGGATCTGCTCGAACTTGCCATGGTCGCCGTCGGTCCCGCGCCGCTCGATGCGGAACGGCACGCCCAGGAACTCCACCTCCGCATCGGCATCGCGCTTCGACGTCCCGAGGCTCACGCTCACCACACGCTTCTGGCTCGACATGCGACCTACCCCCTACCCACTCGCGCTCCGCCCAGCATGGAGGGCGGCGCTCCGTCGCCACCGCCCGACCTGCCACCCACCCACTCGCGCTCCGCCGAGTCTGGAGGGTGGCGCTCCGTCGCCACCGCCCGAACGGCGGCCGCCCGCATTCTAGGGTTACCCAGGCACTTCTGTCAACCAGCCCTCCTGACAGGTGCCCCGCTCCATTACTCGTGGAACAAGTCTATCACGTAGCCGGCGCGCCCCGTGCGACTGTCAACACGACACGCACGCCGCCCGGCACGAAACTCGGGTGGGCGCAACGTGGACACACGGGCAGAGAGCCGACCAACAACTGGAGAAGACGAAGTGCCGCTGTTCATCGAGGGAGTACCGGTAGACACCCTGCTGGATGACATCCACACGGCAACCTGCAACCAGGCCGCCGAGAAGGGCGTGCGCGTTCACGTCGAGGTCATCGCCTGGGAGGAACTCGTCGCCGCCGCCGACGCCCGCAGGCTCAAGCTCGTCCTCACCAACCTGGTGGATGACGCCATCGCGTCCGCCCCGGGCGGCACCGTGCTCATCCAGGCCTACCCGTGTCCCGACGACGTGCACCTCACCATCGAGGTCCGCGATACCCGCGACTACGGCGTCCGGCCCTGCAACCCAGAGTGCCTCGACATGCTCTCCACCACGGTCCGCACCATGGCCGGCGAGCTGACCACGGCCCCGTGCCCCGAAGGCGGCCGCTCCGTCTACTGCAACCTGCCGCAGTGGATCAGCGGCCCCGCAGATCACGCCTTCGCCGCATAGCGAACAACTGCCCGCCGACCTCTTGACACTCCGCCTCCGGCCTGAGATAATAGCCGCAGACTAGAAAGGAGGTGGTGACTAAAGATGCATTTTAGTCAACGGAGGGACGCGGAGGGCTAGACCTCTTTAGCCTTCGGGTCATGAGCGGCTGCCTCCTGCCGTTCTTCACTGAAGCCGGGCCCCGGTGCAAGCCGGGGCCCGGCTATTGACTGCCCGCCCGCCCCCCGCCTCCCAATTCCCAAGGGCCGCCCCCTGCGGGAGCGGGGTCGCCCCCCCCCCCCCCCCCCCCGCGGCGCCCCCCCCCCCCCCGCCCCCCCCCCACA
>CAZFLM010000065.1:0-38165 GCA_964519955.1 uncultured Chthonomonadaceae bacterium
CGCGGCGCCAACCCGTGGGGCGCGCCCTCCGCGGCGCGCCGGGAACGCTGGAACAGAACCTAGAAATCCGTCGTGCTGACGAAGTTCCAGTCGGTTACTACGATCGGCGGGAACAGGCTCGGCATAAGTTCCACGTCCGCGCAAGAGCCGGGCTTGCCGATGCCGATCGTGCGCTGCAGCATGCCCAGGCAGCTCTCGTTGAACCGCATGTTCTTCACGCCGTGCTTGATCTTGCCGTCCTCGATGAGGAACGTTCCGTCCCGCGTCATGCCCGTGACCAGCGTCTCGTCGGCCTTCACGGTGCGCACGTACCAGAAGTGCGTCACCAGGATGCCGCGCTCGACCGTGGCGATCAGGTCGTTGGCCGTCTTGTCCGTGCCCACCATGATCGGCACGTTGGGCGACGGGATCGGGTCTACGCCGGCTTCCTTGGCGGTCCAGCGGTCATACCAGAGCTGGTTGAAGAGCCCCTTGTCGACCCAGGTCATCTTCTTCCGCGGCACACCCTCGCCGTTGAACGGGCAGGCCGGCATGCGCGGGTCCTGCGGGTCCGAGTAGAGCGTGATGTCGTCGCCGCAGAGCTTCTGGCCCAGGCGCTCGGAGAGGTAGGTCAGCCCCTCCTTGGTGGTGCGAGCGTCAGCCCACCACAGCAGGTACTCGGACAGGTGCCCGGTTGCGGGGGGCATCAGGACGACGGTGTACTTGCCCGGCTCGACCGCCTTCGGAGCGGCCGACTTGCGCGCCTGCTCGACGGCCGCGCGCGCCAGGTCGCCGACCGGGATGCGCTCGATGTCGACCGTGGCGTCGCGCGCCCAGCCCGTGCTGTCCGGCGCGGTGACCGTGCAGCCCACCTGAGCGTCCGTCCGCGGATGATAGGCGAAGCAGCCGTTCTTGGTCACGACCGCGCGCGCCTCTTCGCTGGTCTCGACGGTGCCCGCCACCTTGTAGCCCGCCTGCTTCACCGGGTCGATGAGCTGCAGGGCTAGCCTCGCCCGCCCTTCCGCATCCAGGTTCGCGGTCGCGGGGAAGTGCGCCTCGACCGGCAGGTACTCCTGCGGCCCCAGCGACGGCAGGAACTCGGGATCCGGCGGCGAGATGCGGGCGACTTCCTCGGCGCGCTGGACCATCGCCTTCAGGTCGGCCTCGTCGGTCGAGTCGCAGCCGGCCATCCCCTTGCGCCCGTCGAACGCCACGGTCACCGAGACCTCGCGGCGCTCCGTGAACACGTTGAGCACGATGGAGTTGTTGGCGAGGCGGGTCAGAGCCTCGCGCCCGTGGCCGATGTTCACGACGACGTCGTCGGCCTGCGACAGCTTCAGAACCTTCTCCCCGATCGCTCGGGCCTCATCCGATGTCATTAGCATCGCCTTACTCCCCCCGCCCGACTTCGATGTTCCGGAACCGGCTGGTCGCCGAGTAGTGCGACATGTACGCCACCTGCGGGGGCTGCCCCTTGCCGCAGTTCAGCACGCCGACCGCGCGCCAGTCCTCGGGCCCGCAGATCGCGTCGCACGCATTCCAGAACTCGGGTGTGCTCGCCCGGTAGATCACGTTCTTCAGCAGCTCCGCCTTCTTGCCGTTGCGGATGCGGTAGAACATGTCGCCGCCGAACTGGAAGTTAAGGCGCTGCTGGTCGATGCTCCACGTGCCTGCGCCGTCGATGTAGATGCCGTCCTTCGTATCCCCGATCAGCTCCTCGGGAGTGCCCTGGCCCGCCAGGATGCCGATGTTCGGGATGCGGACGATCGGCGCGCTGTGCCAGCCGTCGGCGCGGTTCGTGCCGTGCGAACGGTTCTGCCCGATCTTCGGGGCCACCTCGCGGCTCGTGCCGTAGTCCACCAGCAGGCCCTCGCGCACGATGTCCCACTTCTGCCCCTCGACGCCGTCGTCGTCCGCGCCGGTGGTGGCCAGGAACTCGGGCGTCGTGTTGTCCGCCACCACGTTAACGATCTTGCTGCCGTACTGCAGCTTGCCCAGCTTGTCGACGGTCGCGAACGAGGTGCCCGCGTAGTCCGCCTCGTAGCCCAGCACACGGTCCAGCTCGGTCGCGTGGCCGATGCTCTCGTGGATCGTCAGGTGCAGGTGCTCGGGGTTGAGGATGAGGTCGATGCGCCCCTCCGGCCCGGACGCGGCAGTGAGCTTGGCCTTCGCCTCGGCTGCGACGCGCTCCGCCTCGCCGGCGAAGTCGGTCCGCAGGATGTGCTCCCATCCCGCGTGCATCCCGTAGGCGTGCAGCTCGCGCGACTGCCGCTCGCCCTCGCCCACCGTCTGCGCGTTGATGACGCCGCTGGTGATGAGGCGGTCGCGGTAGATGTCGGAGCCCTCGGTGCTCATGTAGAGCTGGTTCTGCTTGATGAGGTAGATGAACCCGATGGCGAGCTTCACCTCGGGCACCTTGCGCATCGTCTCGTTCGCCTGCAGCAGGAGGGCGCTCTTCTCGTCGATGGGCACCTCGAACGGGTCGATCTCGCGCGGGGTGCGGTAGTCGATGACGTGCGGCGGCTCGTCGGCGAGGATCACGTCCTCGAGCTTGGCGAGGGCGCTGGCGCGCGCGATACCGGCCGCCTGCACCGCGATGCTGCGCACGGAGTCGGCGGTCAGAACGGCGGAGCTGGCGAAGCCCCACGCGCCATTTGCCAGGCAGCGCACGCCGAACCCGACGGTCTCGCTGTCGTCGACGTGGGCGATGCGTTCGTTACGTGCATAGAGGCGCTGGCTGCGCTGTCCCGCGATGCGGATGTCCGCATATTGCGCGCCCGCGGCTCTGGCAGACTCCAGCGCGACGTGCGCCAGCTCTTTCCAGATCGCCTTCTGATCTTGCATGGATGGACCTCCAGGGAAAGGGCGAAGACCGGGCAGGTTCCTCGCCCGGAGAGCGAGGGGCCACGACGATGTGGTTACGACGGTCCCTAGCTTGGTCTGTTCGAGACGGAGAGGGCGGAGTCCTGTGCCCGTTGGGAGCCAGTTCAAGAGGCGGCACGGTGGAGGACGCGCTGTCCTACGGCTCGAACCCGGGCAGCAGGTCCGAGCCGTCGACGAGGTGGAGGCGCGCCTCGGGCGAGGCTGCCATGGCGCGCAGATCGTCGGTGAAGCCGCCCACCGCGAACAGGACGTAGAGCGGGTCGGGCGAGCGCAACTCGTTGGGCAGGACAAGCGCCTTGGCGCGCAAGCCGGCGTAGGCGTCCATCCCCACGCGCTTCGTCGCGCTCCACTTGCACTCGGCGTAGAGCCGGCTGCCCCCCTCGAGGTCGGCCACAAGGTCGATCTCGACCTGCCCGTCGCGGCTCCAGAACCGCCCGCAGCCCTGGATGGCCACACCGAGCCGGCTCGCGGCGTTGTCCTCCAGCCACTGCCGGCAGACGCGCTCGAAGACGTACTGCCCCATGTACTCGGGCAGGTGCGGCTCGATGCGCTCGGCACAGACCTGGGCAGCGTTGCCGAATTGCAGCGCACTGGCGAGCGGCACGGCGAACCGGTACCAGAACTGCAGGAACGGGTCCGCGATCCGGTAGATCGCCCGCTTCTCGGAGCGCTCCCCATACGGCGTCTCCCGCCAGATCCAGCCCAGTTCGCTGAGGGCCTTGAGCACGTAGAACACCGACCTGTGCTCGACCCCGACGCGCTGCTGGATCTCCTGCGGCTGAGTGCAGCCCGAGGCGATGGCCGCCAGGACGGCGTTGTAGATGCTCGGGTCCCGGATACGCTCGCTGCCGACGAGGAACTGCACCTCGCTCGCCAGCGCGCCGGTGGGGCTGAGCAGCAGGCTGACGATCTCCTCGCGCGCCGTCCGCGCCCGGTCGACCAGCGCGTGGTAGCGCGGCGTGCCGCCGAAGACGCCGTACATGAGCAGCGTCTCCCGCACACCGTAGCCCTTGGCCCCTGCGTAGAAGCTGGCCACGTCCGAGTAGCGCAGGGGCTTGAGCAGCATGATGCCCGCGTTGAAACGGCCGAAGAGCGGCGACGTGTGCGTACCCAGCGACTCCATGACGGAGAGCTGAGAACCGCACAGCACGACGAATACCCGCGAGTGGACTCCCTCGCGGTCCCACCAGGCCTGGAGCACCGAGGGCAACTCAGGCGACTGCCCGACCAGGTAGGGAAACTCGTCGAGGATGAGCCCGAACCGCTCGCCGTCGCCGGAGTGCTCGGAGACGTAGCGCAGCAGGGAGTTCCAGGAGACAGCGATCTCCTCGGGCGACACCCCTTCGGAGGGCAGCGCGCGGACCAGCAGTTCGGCAAGGGCCAGCCGCTGCGCGGTGGCTGTGCTCTGGTCGGCCAGGTAGTAGCAGTGCCGCTTCCGCGCCTCATTCCCTCGCACGCCGGCCGAGAAGTAGCGCTGCAAGAGGTAGGTCTTGCCGATCCGCCGCCGCCCATAGACGAGCGCCATCTGCCCGCCGCGCGAGGGGTGCCGGAAGGCACGCTCTAGCGCGGCGAGTTCGTTGACCCGGTTGTAGAAGTCCTCAGGCGTGAAGTAGGTCATGATACGTCATCATATCACACTAGACCTTGATCTTGTCAAGTCTATATGACTAAAACATAGTTGACTCAAACACGTTTGAGTCAACTATGTTTTAGCGTCAGCGACTCGGAGGCCGGCTCCTTGCGCACGGCAGCGCAAGCCGCGCTGAGCGGCCCCAGAACAGCGGGACCGCTCAGCAGTACTCCAGCCGCACCTCTTTGCCGCACTCCCGCAGCGCCGCAACCAGGTCCTCTACGAGCTTCCGGCGGACCGACATGTTCTTGGGCAGCAGCGGGCTCTGGAACACCTCGTTCACCTTCTGCCCCACCAGGAAGTCGATCGTATCGGCCGTCAGCAGCTCGCGCGCCAGCATCACCGCGCCGTTCTTGTCCGCCGGGATGCGCAGCATGTCGCCATGGCTGCTCTGCAGGTACTCCAGCGTGCGCGACATCGTGAAGATGCCCTCGGTGACGAGGTCGATGCCATCGATGCGCCCGATCGGCGGCACGTCCTCCCGCATCGTGCTGATGTCGGTGTCCACGCTGCAGCCGAGGTGGCTCGAGACGATCGAGGCCGTCGTTCCCCCGCACACGACCGTCCGCCCCGAGAAGGCCATCAGCCGGTCGACGCACGAGGCGTCCAGCTCGGGATCGAGCGGCGGCCCGGTGAAGACCATCAGCCCGTTGCGGCGGCGCGCGGCAATCCCGACGAAGCTCGCATCGTCGCCAATCGTGCCGTGGTAATGGTGATTGGTGCGGGTGATAACCTCGTCGACGATCACCTGGGCGGAGAGGTACCGCGTCATGCAGATCCCCTCGATGTACTTGGAGATGTTGTCCCACCCCCACCCAAAGTTGAACTCCTGGCCTAGCCCGGCGTGCGCCACGCCGTCGCTGATGGCACCCAGGAAGTCGCCGAACTCCAGCACGCCGGTGGAGAACACGATGTTGCGGTCGAGGATGCGCTCGGTGTGCGTCTCGGGAACCGCCGGCTTGCCGCCCTTGAAGAGGAACACGTTGGGGTTGTCGAAGTTGATGACCTCGAAGCGGCCGTCGTCGTGGTTGATGCGAATGATCGTGAAGGTGGCGTACGCGATGTTGCGCACCTTGCACATCGGCAGCGTGCCGATGACGGTGTCGATCACCTCGTGCAGCGGCACGTCGGACAGCAGCAGCGTGAGGATGATACGCGTCGTCAGCGTCGAGAGGATGCACGCCTTCACGCCGCTGCCCAGGCCGTCGGAGAGCACGATGATGGTGCTGTTGTCGGTGCGCGCGGTCCGGATCGTGTCGCCGCACAGCTCCTCGCCACTCTTGGTCAGCGACCGCTCGTGGATGTCGTAGTAGATGCTCATCCTACGAGGGCTCCTGCTGGACCACCTTGAGCATGCGGACCAGGCTCACCTTGGCCTCGGCGGTCGCCTCGCCCAGCAGGCCCGCAACCTCTTGGGCGACCTTCATCTGCTTCTCGATCACGTCGTTGACGTTCTGGATGACCTCGGAGCGCATCCGCATGATCTCCGCGCGCTGCTCGTACTCATGCGTGAAGTCGACCATGATGCAGGCGACGACGTCCTCCTCCTCGATGCGGAAGAGCACCTTGCTCACCATGATGCCGTACTCGAGGTACTCCCGGTTGTCGCGGCGTATCTCCTCGCCGGTCTCCAGGACCTCCTCGAAGTCGCTGACGTCTCCCAGGATGTCCTCCGCCGGAGTGCCTACAAGATCGCGGTCCCCGAGCTTGAACATGCGCCGGAATGCCGGGTTCACCACCCGGATGTTCAAGTCGGGGTCGACCGCAATCAGACCGTTCGGGTCGTAATCCCACAGCATCTCCCACAGCGTCTTCTTGTTGCCGCTCACATGCGCCTCCCCTCGATCGTCTGGACTGCCTGCCGCGGGCTAGCGCAGCAGCGGCAGCATCCGCTCGGTGAACACCTGCTCGATGTTGTCCTCGCTGACGCGGGTGAACGTCTCCTCGTCCACCTTGACGATGATGCCCTCGTTGCAGTCGCCGAGGCAGAAGGCGCCCTTCATGGTCACGCGATCTTCCAGGCCGTTGTCGGCGACGAGCTTCTGCAGCTTGGGCAGCACGCGGTAGGTGCCGAGCTTGTGGCAGGCCGAACCCATGCAGATGCAGATGGTGTGCGCGGTTGCGGTGTCGGTCACCGGTACGTCCTCCTGTGTTGTGCCGGCCGATCGGGCCGGAAGGGTGTGCGGCTGAAGCGGCTGATGGCGGAGGCGCCGCTACGTGCTGCGGGTCGAGCGCCAAGCCTCCAGCGCGGACGGGAACGGGCCCAGGGCGCGCTCGAAGATACCCAGCGTGTAGGCGATCGTCATGCCGTAGTTCGTGACGGGCACCGACGCGGCGCGGCACCGCGCGATGCGCGACAGCATGGCCCGGCGGTTGAGCGCGCAGGCGCCGCAGTGGATGACCAGGTCGTACGAGCCGATGTCCGCCGGGAAGTCGTGCCCCTGCACGTGCGCGATCTCCAGGCTGCCGCCGACGTACTGCCGCAGCCAGCGCGGGATCTTCACGCGGCCGATGTCGTCGCCGATCGGATGGTGGGTGCACGCCTCGCTGACGAGCACGCGGCTCCCCGACTTCAGGTGGTCGATGGCCGTCGCGCCGCGCACGAACTCGGCGAGGTCGCCCTTCGCCCGCGCGAACAGGATCGAGAACGAGGTCATCGGCACTTCGGGCGGGGTGTCTGCGGCGACCTTCAGGAAGGCCTGCGAGTCGGTCACCACCAGCGCCGGCGGCTCCTTCAACAGCTCCAGGGCGTGCCGCAGCTCCCGCTCCTTCACCACCATCGTACACGCATCGTGGTCCAGCAGGTCGCGGATCGCCTGCACCTGCGGCAGGATGAGCCGGCCTTTGGGCGCCTCCATGTCGATGGGAGTCACCAGCACCGCCACGCCCCCGGGCGGCACCAGGTCGCCGACGAGCGCGGGCGCCTGCACGTACTCCTCCGGCACCGCACGGATGAGGCTCTCCCGCAGGTCGAGGATGCCCTCGCCTCGCGTTGCGACAGTGCGCACCCACTCGACCCGCTGCTCGGCCAGGCGCGACACGAGCGCGGCGTCCGGCTCGCCCAGGTCCGACTTGTTCAGCGCGACGATCACCGGCAGCTTGCGGTCGCGCAGCTCCGCCAGGATCGCCTCCTCGTAGCTGCCCCACCCCTCGGCGCCGACCACGATGACGCCCAGGTCGGTCCGGTCGAACGCACGCCTGGTCCTCTCGACGCGCTGCTCCCCGAGCGCGCCCACATCGTCGATGCCGGCCGTGTCGATGAAGAGCACCGGACCGATCGGCAGCAGCTCCATCGGCTTCTCGACCGGGTCGGTCGTGGTGCCTGCCACGTCGGACACGATCGAAACCTGCTGCCGCGTGATCGCGTTCAGCAGCGACGATTTGCCCGTGTTGCGCCGGCCGTAGATGCCGATGTGCAGGCGCATGCTCTTCGGAGTCGACTGCATCCCTATCCCCCGCCGCTCGAACCCAGCCGCGTGACACGCTCGGGCGCGATCAGCTCATCGAACCGCTCGGCCGTCAGCGCGCCCAGGCGCACTGCCGCGTCGCGCACGGTCAGCCCTTCGCGATGCGCCGTGTCCGCCACCTGCTGGGCTGCCTCGTAGCCAATCTCGTCGACCAGCGCGGTCACCGCAGCCGTGCTGCTCTCGGCCTGTGCTCGGCAGCGCTCACGGTCCGCCTCGATGCCCTCGGCGCAGTGCGCCCGCAAGATGCGGCAGGCACGCTCCAGCAGGTCGATGCTGCCGAGCAGGCAGTCGGCGATGAGCGGCATGAACTGGTTCAACTCGAGGTTGCCTAGCGAGCAGGCCGTCGTCAGCGCCTGGTCCTGCGCCATCGCCAGGATGGCCGCCTGCGAGACCGCCTCGGGGATCACCGGGTTCACCTTGCCCGGCATGATCGAGGAGCCCGCCTGCCGCGCCGGCAGCGCGATCTCCCCGATGCCTGCCTCCGGTCCCGACGAGAGCAGGCGCAAGTCGGACGATACCTTCAGCAGGTTGGACGCGAGTGCCCGCAGGATGCCGGACACCTCCACGAACAGATCGGTGTTCTGCGTCGCGTCGATCAAGTTCTCGGACCGAGCCAGGCCGATGCCGGTGATCTCGCGCAGCAGGTCGGTGGCGCGGAAGATGAACTTGCGCGGCGCGCCGATCCCGGTGCCGATGGCGGTGCCGCCCAGGTTCACGGTGCGCAGCCGCTCCTCGCACTTGTAGATGCGCCAGCGATCCCGCGCGAAGCACTCGGCGAACGCGGACATCGTGCGGCCGAGCGTCGTCAGCGTGGCGTCCTGCAGCTCGGTCCGGGCGACCTTCACGACGTCCGCGAACTCGCGCTCCTTCGCCTGGAACGCCTCCGTCAGCGCGACAACCTGCCGCTCCAGGCCGCGCAGCCCGACGATGGCTGCGACGCGGAGAGCGGTCGGATAGGTGTCGTTCGTGCTCTGGTGCCGGTTGACGTCCTCGATCGGGTGGATGAACTCGTAGTCGCCCAGCTCACGGCCCATGAGCTGCAGCGCCCGGTTCGCCAGCACCTCGTTCACGTTCATGTTGAGGGAGGTGCCGGCGCCCCCTTGCAGCGCATCGACCACGACAGGCTCATCGAGCAGCCCGACGGCCATCTCGCCGCACGCCGCTTCGATCGCCGCGAACCGGGCATCGTCGAAGCAGCCCAGCTCGCGGTTGGCGCGGGCGCATGCCAGCTTCACCTGGCCGAAGGCGTGGACGAGGGCCGGATGCACGGGTCGGCATGCGAGCGGGAAGTTGGCGATCGCCCGCGCGGTATGCACTCCGTAGAGCGCCTCCGCAGGCACCGCCAACTCCCCCAGCAAGTCATGTTCGATGCGTTGGTTCATGCAACGCTCCCAGGCAGCCCAACCACTCCAGCTACCCGCCAAGCACGACGCCGTGGTGGGGCGGGCGTCCCTGCCCGCCAAGCACAGCGCCGCGCCGCGCACCCGTCCGCGAGGACGGTCGGCCGAAGGCCATGCTGCCGGTGGTTTCACACCACCGTGCGCGCGCCAGACCGGCCCACTCCTACGCTCCACGTACAGCGCCGTGGTGGGGCGGGCGCCCCTGCCCGCCAGGCGCAACTACACGATCAGGTCGCGCTCATCGGTGCTGCGTATCTTGGCCAGCCGCTCGGCGACGGCGCCGCGCTGCGCTCCCTCCGGGAACTTCAGCAGCTCGGCGTCGATCAGCCGCTCGCCCACCGCACGCGTCTCCGCCGAGGCGTAGTCCGTCAGGTACTCCTGCAGCGTGCTGAGTGCGTTCGGCGTGCAGAACCGCTCGATGAACCCCGGGATGGCGTACTCCATGAACACCTCGCCGGTCCGGCCCAACCGATAGCACGCCGTGCAGAAGCTCGGGATGTAGCCGTCCTCCATGAGCTGCCGCGTCACCTCGTCGAGCGAGCGCGTGTCGCCGAGCTGGAACTGCTCCTCGTGCAACGCCTGCTCGTCGCCCACCCGGTCGTCGCGGTAGCCGCCGATCTCCAGGCGAGTCCCGGCGTCGATCTGCGAGACTCCGAACTGCAGGATCTGCTGGCGGATCTCGGCGCTCTCGCGGCACGTCAGGATCATGCCCGTGTAGGGCACCGAGAGCCGCAGAATGGCCACGAGCCGCGTGAAGGCGCTATCGTTCACCAGCCAGCGCTCGTCGATCTGCACGCCGCTCGCGGGCTGCAGGCGCGGGAAGCTGAGCGTGTGCGGGCCGACGCCGAACCGCTCGCGCAGGTGGCAGGAGTGCGCCACGAGGCCGAGCGTATCGAAGCGCCAGTCGTACAGCCCGAACAGCGCGCCGAGCCCCACGTCGTCGATGCCGGCCTCCTGCGCGCGGCTCAGCCCGTCGAGGCGCCACAGGTAGTCCGCCTTCATCGTGCCCGCCGGGTGCATCCGGGCGTATGTCTCGTGGTGGTAGGTCTCCTGGAAGATCTGGTACGTCCCGATGCCGGCTGCCTTGACGGTGCGATAGCCCTCCACGTCCAGCGGCGCGGCGTTGATGTTCACTCGGCGGATGGCGCCCTTGCCCACGCGGACGGAGTAGACCTCGCGGGTCGAGGCGGCGATGAACTCCGGATCGTACTTCGGGTGCTCGCCGAACACCAGGATCAGCCGCTTCTGGCCCATCCTCTCCAGCGACTCGACCTGCTGGCGGATGCCCTCGCTGTCCAGGGTCATGCGGACGCAGTCGGGGTTCGAGCGGCGGAACCCGCAGTAGGCGCAGTCGTTGATGCAGCGGCTGCCCACGTACAGCGGCGCGAAGAGCACGATGCGGTTGCCGTAGACCTGGCGCTTCAGCTCGCGCGCCGCCTCGAAGATCCGCTCGACCTGATCCGGCGCGTCCGAGGCGATCAGCACGGCGGTCTCCGCGGGTGTGAGCGGCTCCTTCGCCATGCTCTTGGCCAGCACGTCCTCGAACTGGCCCGGCTCGGGCTTCCGATCGAGGAGCGCCTGCAGCGCCTGGTCATCGATGAAGTCGACTGCGTCCTTACTCAGTTTCATCTGCTGCACTTTCCGACCCCTGTTCGTCCCGCGGCATGGTGCGCTCGCGGTGCGCCAGCGAGTCTCCTCTCCCGGTCCCGACGCGCCGCCCGATGGAGGCGATTCGCAGCGACATGCACTCAGAGCAGTGCTCCGCGTTCTCAGTCGCACACGCCTTGCCGGGGTAGATGATGTACTCTTTGCGGACCTGCGGCGGGGTCAGGTTCGGCATCACAACGTTGGCGCCGCGCCGGAGCCCGAGTTCCCGGCCCATCGCCGGGTTCAGGGTGGCCAGCGCAGTCGTGCTGGGGATGTTGGCCGTCGGACACAGGATGCGCGTCAGAGCGATCGCCTTGTACGCCATCTCGGCCGTGTTCGGCGCCTGGTCCTCCGTCAGTATCGGCATTTCCGCGCCCGCGGCTCCGAGCGGCGTGTCGGGGTGCGGAAGAAACGGGCCGATACCGATCATATCCAAGTCAAGCTCGGCGTACACCTCGATGTCGCGCGCCACGTCGTCGAACGATTGTCCCGGTATCCCGACCATGGCGCCGCTTCCCACCTCGTAGCCCAGGTCCCGCAGTTGCCGCAGGATGGCCAACCGGTCCGACTTCCTCCCCGCCCGATCGGGGTGAATGGCGGCGTAGAGCCGTGCGTTGGAGGTCTCGAAGCGCAGCAGGTAGCGGTCCGCGCCTGCCTGTCGCCAGAGGCGAAGCTCCTCGCCGGTCCGCTCGCCAACGCTCAGCGTCACAGCCAGCGGCGTCTCAGCCTTCACGCGGCGCACCACGTCGGCCAGCCATTCGGCGCCGGTCCCGGGGTCTTCGCCGCTCTGGAGCACGAGCGTTCCGTAGCCGAACGCGACCGCCTGGTGGGCGCACGCGAGGATCTCGTCGGCGGATAGGCGGTACCGGTGGACGGCGCGGTTGGCGGCGCGGAGGCCGCAGTAGTGGCAGTTGCGCGCGCAGTGGTTCGTGAACTCGACGAGGCCGCGGAGGTGGACCTCGTCGCCGACGGCGGCCTGGCGCACGGCATCGGCCCTCGCCCAGAGGCTGGCGATGCGTTCGGGATCGGTCTGGCGCAGCCAGGCCACGATCTCGGCGTGCGACAAGCCCGGCTCGTGAACCATATCGCCCTTGCTCCCATCCTGGTGGGGCGCCCTGAGGAGAGGATGCCCGCAAACCGATAGTATATTAACGATTTCTAGCGTCCGTGTTTAGCCGACAAATGTTCCAGTTTGGATTACATGGGCGACAGATGGCCGGCATACCGGCCGGGCAGCGGCTAGTCGTTACCGGACTAACGAGTGATCGGGGCGTCCGGCACCGCTGCGCGCGCCAACCCGGTACCAGGCGCCGCCTGCATCGATAGCCCCGGAACGATATCGGGGCATTCCGGCGCGCGGCGTGCTCGGAGACACCGAATCAGTACTGGATTCGCCGATATCTGCCCGAAGTGTTGAAAACGGACGGCCCGGATGGTATATTCAAATCGTTAGTAGATTAACACATGCGAGGGCGCTATGCACCGGGCGACGCTGATCCGTTTCCAGAGCTACCTGCTGCGACTGCAACAACTCAAGGAAGCCGGGCGAACCGTCATCACCAGCGAGGACCTCGCGGCCTTTGTCGGGGTCACCGCGTCCCGAGTGCGCCAGGACATGGCCCTGCTGCGCACCGGCGGCAAGCCCCGCACCGGCTATGTGATCACCGATCTCGAGATCCTGATCCACTGCCTGCTCGATCTGCTGACGATCAAGGGCGCGGCGCTCGTGGGCGTCGGCAACCTCGGGCGCGCGCTCGCCAAGAGCGAGATCTGGTCGCACACCGGCTTCGAGCTCCGCGCCATCTTCGACAACGACCGCTCGCTCGTCGGCACCGAGGTCGGCGACCTGACCGTTCAGCATGTCAACGAGCTGATCGGGACGGTGCGCAGCCACGGCATCGAGTGCGGCTGCGTGGCCGTCCCCGCCGCCCACGCTCAGTCCGTCGCGAACATGCTCGTCTCCGCGGGGGTTCGAGCCATCTGGAACTTCGCGCCCGTCGATTTGCACGTGCCCGACAACATCATCGTCGAGAACCAAAGGCTGGAGCACGGCCTGATGACGCTGTCGTTCCTGCTCGCGAAGGCCCGCCAGGGCGAGCCGATCGATCAGGAGTAACAGAGCCGTGTTCCGAAGCCCAACGCTTGGAGGCGACCTTGGCCACATCAACGCTTGAACCACCCCGATCAGCAGCTCGCAGCTTCATGCGGGTGCACGAGATCATCAAGGAGTGCGGGTGCAACGAAAGCGCCCTCATTCCCATCTTGCAGAAGGTGCAGGAGGAGTACCGGTACCTGCCGGAGGAGATCCTCGCCTGCGTCGCGACCGAGCTGAACCTGCCGCCCGCGCACGTCTGCGGCGTCGCGACCTTCTACGCGCAGTTCTCCCTGGAGCCCAAGGGAAAGCACCTCGTCCGCGTGTGCGACGGCACCGCCTGCCACGTGCGCGACAACCGCTCCCTGATCGAGGCCATCAAGCGCAAGCTGAAGCTGACGGACGGCGCCTCCACGACCAGCGACCTGCGGTACACGCTGGAGATCGTGAACTGCATCGGAGCCTGCGCGCTCGCGCCGGCCATGGTGATCGACGACGAAGTCCACGGCCAGGTGACCGGTGAGAAGGCCGTCAAGCTGCTGGCGGAACTCGACCGCCGCGAGGACGAAGAGGCCGGGTTGGGAGGCGCACAGTGAGCCAGCCGATCAAGTTCGTTTCGCCGGAGCACCTGGCGGGAGTGCGCAAGCGCGCCTCCGAGGTCCTCGACGGCGACCAGTTGCGCGTGGTGGTCTGCGGCGGCACGGGCTGCACCTCGAACGGCAGCCTGAAGGTCCTCGCCGCGCTCCGGCAGGAGGTCGAGGCACGGGGTCTGCCGATCCGCGTCGACCTGCTCGATGAGCATGCCAAGGACGGGTCCGTCGCCATCGACCGCAGCGGATGCCTCGGGTTCTGCGAGGTCGGCCCCATCGTCCGCATCCTGCCGTCCAACTTCTTCTACATCCGCGTGAAGCCCGCCGACGCGGCCGACATCGTCGAGCAGACCCTGATCAAGGGCGAGCCGATCGAGCGCCTGCTCTACAAGGATCCGGCGACCGGCGAGTCCTATGCGCGGCGCGACGAGATCCCGTTCTTCCGCCACCAGGTGAACATCGCGCTGGCCGACTGCGGCTTCGTCGACCCGGCGGACATCCGCCAGTACGTGGCCCACGGCGGGTACTCATCGCTGGCCGACAGCCTGTTCAACAAGCGCCCCGAGAACGTGGTCGACGAGATCCTGGCGTCCGGGCTGCGCGGGCGCGGCGGCGGCGGCTTCCCCACCGGGCGCAAGTGGCAGCTCACGGCGAAGGTGCGCTCCGAGAAGAAGTACATCATCTGCAACGCCGACGAGGGCGACCCCGGCGCGTTCATGGACCGCAGCGTTCTGGAGGGCAACCCGCACTCGGTGCTCGAGGGCATGGCGCTCGCCGGCTACGCCATCGGCGCCGACGAGGGCTATGTCTACGTCCGCGCGGAGTACCCGCTCGCGGTGGAGCGCGTCCGCACCGCCATCAAGCAGGCCGAGGAAGCCGATCTGCTCGGCGACAATGTTCTGGGCACCCCGTTCTCGTTCCACATCCACGTGAAGGAAGGCGCCGGCGCGTTCGTCTGCGGCGAGGAGACCGCCCTCATCGCCTCCATCGAGGGTTTCCGCGGCATGCCGCGCCCGAAGCCGCCGTTCCCCGCGCAGGCCGGGCTCTGGGGCAAGCCGACCGTGGTGAACAACGTCGAGACGCTCGCCAATGTCCCGCGCGTGCTGCTGCATGGCGCCGAGTGGTTCAAGCAGTACGGCGTCGAGAAGTCGAGCGGCACCAAGGTCTTCGCGCTGACGGGCGACGTGGTGAACACAGGTCTCATCGAGGTGCCGATGGGCACCACGCTGCGCGACGTGGTCTTCAAGATCGGCGGCGGCATCCGCGGCGGCAAGGAGTTCAAGACCGTGCAGATCGGCGGCCCGTCGGGCGGCTGTCTGACCACGGAGCACCTCGATCTGCCTCTCGACTACGACTCGCTGCGAAGCGTGGGCGCCATGGTCGGCAGCGGCGGCCTCGTCGTGATGGACGAAGAGACCTGCATGGTCGAGGTCGCGCGGTTCTTCATGAACTTCACCCAGCACGAGTCGTGCGGCAAGTGCGTGCTGTGCCGCGAAGGCACCAAGCGGATGCTGGAGATCCTGGAGCGCATCACCCAGGGCAAGGGCGAGGTCGAGGACATCTCCACGCTCGAAGAGCTGGCCGAGACCGTGCGCGACGGCTCGCTCTGCGGCCTGGGCAAGACCGCCCCGAACCCGGTGCTCTCGACGCTGCGCTACTACCGCGACGAGTATCTGGCCCACGTGGTGGACAAGCGCTGCCCGGCCGGCCAGTGCGCCTCGTTCAAGTCCTACTACATCCAGCCTGAGCTGTGCAAGGGCTGCCGCCTGTGCGCCAAGAACTGCCCGGTCGAGGCGATCTCGGGCGAGCTGAAGCAGCCGCATGTGATCGACCAGGACAAGTGCGTCAAGTGCGGCGCGTGCCTCGACGTCTGCCGGCTCAAGGCCGTGGCGCTCGCTTAGGGGAGGTTTGGAGATGATCGAGAATATCGTGACAGTGGACGGCAAGCGCGTCCCGCTGGATGGTGAGAAGAACCTCCTCGAGGTCATTCGCAAGGCCGGGATCAACCTGCCGACCTTCTGCTACCACTCGGAGCTGTCGGTCTACGGCGCCTGCCGCATGTGCATCTGCGAGATCGAGGGCCGCGGCATGCAGGCGACGTGCTCGACGCCGCCCGAGCCCGGCATGGTGGTCAAGACCAGCACCGAGAAGACGATGCGCGTCCGGCGCATGGCGCTGGAGCTGCTGCTAGCGAACCACTACGGCCACTGCCCGACGTGCGACAAGAACACCAACTGCAAGCTGCAGAGCCTGGCCGAGCGCATGGGCGTCAAGACGGTGCGCTTCGCCAACGCGGGCCAGAAGGGCACGATCGACGAGTCGACGCCCTCCATCGTACGCGACCCGAACAAGTGCATCCTCTGCGGCGACTGCGTGCGCATGTGCAGCGAGGTGCAGGGCATCGGCGTGCTGGATTACGTCGGCCGCGGCTGGGACGTCAAGGTGAGCCCGGCGTTCGGCAAGGACCTGAACCAGGTCGAGTGCGTGCTGTGCGGCCAGTGCGTCACCTGCTGCCCCACCGGCGCTCTCACCGTGAAGAGCGACGTCGAGCGCACCTGGAAGCTCATCCACGACCCGGCGAAGACCACCGTCGTGCAGATCGCCCCGGCCGTCCGCGCCGCCATCGGCGAGGCGTTCGGCAAGACCGATGGCGAGATGGCGATGGGCCGGCTGGCCGCGGCGCTGCGGCGCATCGGGTTCGACCGCATCTACGACACGTCGTTCGCGGCCGACCTGACCACCATCGAGGAAGGCACCGAGTTCCTGGGCCGCCTCGAGCGCGGCGAGCGCCTGCCCCAGTTCACGAGCTGCTGCCCGGCCTGGGTGAAGTACGCCGAGCAGTTCCACCCCGAGCTGCTGGACAACCTGTCGTCCTGCAAGAGCCCGCAGCAGATGTTCGGCTCCCTGGCCAAGAAGTACCTGCCGGACGAGCTGGGCGTGAAGCGCGAGGACCTGGTCGTCGTGTCCATCATGCCCTGCACCGCCAAGAAGTTCGAGGCCGAGCGCCCCGAGTTCACGACGGAAGGCATGCGCGACGTGGACGTCGTCCTGACCACGCAGGAAGTCATCCGCATGGTGGAGCAGGTCGGCATCGTGCTGGGCGAGCTGGAGCCGGAGCCGCTGGACATGCCGTTCGGCTTCAAGACCGGCGCCGGCGTCATCTTCGGCGCGACGGGCGGCGTGGCCGAGGCTGTCCTCCGCCTGGCGACCGCCGGCGATGCCTCGTCCCGCAAGCGGTCGTGGGAGTTCCACGAGGTGCGTGGCATGCAGGGCATCCGCGAGGCCCGCGTCGACGTCGGCGGCAAGACCGTCCGCCTGGCGATCGTGAACGGTCTCGCCAACGCCCGCGACCTGCTGGCCAAGATGAAGGCCGGCGAGGCCGAGTACGACATCATCGAGGTGATGTCGTGCCGCGGCGGCTGCATCGGTGGCGCGGGCCAGCCCCTGCCGAACGACATGGCCGCCCGGGAGCGCCGCCGCAAGGACATCTACGGCTGCGACAGCCTGCAGGTGCTGCACAGCGCGGGCGACAACCCGTTCGTGCAGGAGGCGTACCGCCGCTGGCTCGAGGCGCCCAACAGCCACACCGCCCACACGCTGCTGCACACGGCGTACCACCACCGCCGCCGCCTCTCGGGCGAGGTGATGGGCGTCGAGGAGGCGGTGCCGCAGAAGAAGGTCTCCGTCCGCGTCTGCGTCGGAACGGGATGCTACCTGAACGGCGCGTACGACACGCTGCACAAGGTGATGGCGCGCGCTGAGAAGCGGGGCTATCTGGAGAACCTGGACATCAAGCCCAGCTTCTGCTTCGAGAACTGCGCCGGCGCCCCGACCATCGAGGTCGACGGCGTGCTGCACAGCAAGGTCACACCTGATCGCGTGGATGCGTTCATGGAGGAGGTCGTCGAGACCGCCCTCACGGGCGAGCCGGCGACCCGGTAACGACATGGGGCCCGCACGCATCCGCAAGTGCGGGCGGGCCCCAGCAGGTACTGAGCAGGGGAAAGGCACGAGACATGGCAGCGAAGAGCACGGCAAAGACCGAGGACACCCGCGAGGCCCCGCAGCCCGCGGCAAAGGCTGGCCCGAGTCCCGACGAAGTCGCCGCGGACATCGACCGTCTTGTCGCTCGCGCCAACGAAGCGCTCGAGCAAATGGCCACATTCACCCAAGAGCAGGTGGACGCCATCGTCAAGGCGATGGCCCTGGCCGGGGTGGACAAGCGACTCGAACTTGCGCGACTGGCCGTCGACGAGACGGGCATGGGCGTGTTCGAGGACAAGGTGACCAAGAACCTGTTCGGCACCGAGTACATCTACAACGACATCAAGAACGAGAAGACGGTCGGCGCCATCGATGTCGATGACAAGGAAGGCGTCGTCAAGATAGCCGACCCGGTGGGCGTCATCGCCGGCATCACCCCGGTGACGAACCCGACGTCGACCACGATGTTCAAGTCGCTGATCTCGCTGAAGACCCGCAACGCGATCATCTTCGCGTTCCACCCGAAGGCCCAGCGGTGCAGCGAGGCCGCGGCGCGCGTGGTGCTGGAGGCCGCGGTGGCAGCCGGCGCGCCGGAGCACTGCATCCAGTGGATCGCCCAGCCCTCCATCGAGGCGACCAACGCGCTGATGCGGCATCGCGGCGTGGCGCTCATCCTGGCCACGGGCGGCGGCAACATGGTGAAGGCCGCCTACAGCTCCGGCAAACCCGCCCTGGGCGTCGGCCCCGGCAACGTGCCCGTCTACATCGAGAAGACCGCCAACATCAACATGGCGGTGAACGACATCATCCTCTCGAAGACCTTCGACAACGGCACCATCTGCGCGTCGGAGCAGTCGGTCGTCACCGATCGCGAGATCGCCGACAAGGTCCGCAAGCGCTTCCAGGACCAGGGCGCCTACTTCGTGACGCCCGAGGAGACGAGGAAGCTCGAAGCCCTCGCCATCGACGTGCAGCGCGGCATCATGTCGGCGCGCGTCGTCGGCCAGCCGGCGGCCCAGATCGCGGCGGACGCGGGCATCGCGGTGCCGCCCGGCACCAAGCTGCTCATCGTGCCGCTGGAGGGCGTCGGGCCGGACACGCCGCTCAGCCGCGAGAAGCTGTCTCCGATCCTCGGGTTCTACGTAGCGGAGAGCACGCAGGAGGCCATCGACCTCTGCGCCAGCCTCGTCGCGTTCGACGGGCTCGGCCACTCGGCGGGCATCTTCTCGCGCGACGAGAACGTGATCCGCGCGTACAGCGCCCGGGTCCGCGTGAGCCGTATCCTTGAGAACGTGCCGACCAGCTTCGGCGCGATCGGCGATATCTACAACCGCATGGGGCCGTCGCTCACCCTCGGGTGCGGCGCGTTCGGCGGCAACTCCACGAGCGAGAACATCACCGTCAAGAACCTGCTGAACATCAAGTACCGGAGCATCCGCAGGGTGAACATGAAGTGGTTCAAGGTGCCCCCGAAGATCTACTTCGAGAAGGGCTGCCTGGAGTATCTGCGCGTTCTGCACGGCAAGCGGGCCTTCATCGTCACCGACCCGACCATGGTGCGCCTGGGCTACCTGCGCAAGGTCGAGGAGTACCTGCGCGAGGCCGGCATCGAGGTCGAGATCTTCAGCGAGGTCGAGCCCGATCCGAGCACCGAGACGGTGTACCGCGGCGCCGAGCGGATGGCCCACTACCAGCCGGACATCATCGTCGCGTTCGGCGGCGGTTCGCCCATCGATGCCGCCAAGGGCATGTGGCTGTTCTACGAGCACCCGGAGACCAAGTTCGAGGATCTGGCGCTGCGCTTCGTCGACATCCGCAAGCGGGCCATGCACTTCCCGCACCTCGGCAAGAAGGCCAAGCTGGTCGCCATCCCGACGACCTCCGGCACGGGCTCCGAGGTGACGGCGTTCGCGGTCATCACCGACAAGCAGAAGGGCATCAAGTACCCGCTGGCCGACTACGAGCTGACGCCCGACATCGCGATCCTGGACCCCGAGCTGACGCTCACCGTTCCCGCGTCCGTCACGGCCGACACGGGCATGGACGTGCTCTCGCACGCCATCGAGGCCTACGTCTCCGTGATGGCGAGCGACTACACGGACGCGCTGGCGCTGCAGGTGTGCAAGATCGTCTTCCGCTACCTGCCCGTGGCCTACTCCGAGCCCGGCAACGAGAAGGCCCGCGAGAAGATGCACAACGCGAGCTGCATGGCTGGCATGGCGTTCACCAACGCGTTCCTGGGCATCAACCACAGCCTGGCGCACAAGATCGGCGGCCAGTTCCACGTGCCGCACGGCCGCGCCAACGCGATCCTGCTGCCCGAGGTGATCCGGTACAACGCCGCGACGCCGACGAAGTACACCGCCTACCCGAAGTACGAGTACCCGGTGGCCGACCGCAAGTACCAGGAGATCGCCGAAGCGCTCAGCCTGCCGGCCAGCACCCCGGCGGAGGGCGTGGAGAGCCTGGCCAAAGCCGTCGAGTCGCTCCGGGCCCTGCTGAAGATGCCCGCGACGTTCGCCGAGGCCCACGTGAACCGCGCCGAGTTCATGGACGCCCTCGACACGATGGCGCTCAACGCCTTCGACGACCAGTGCACCGGCGCGAACCCGCGCTACCCGCTGGTCGAGGAGCTGAAGACCATCCTGGTGAAGGCGTACGGCGAGTAACGCTCAGAACAACCTGCTTCCGCACGGCACGAGGCTCCCCTGGTGGTGGGGGAGCCTCGTGTCGTTGTGGTCGCCAGCGGCAGGAATCCGGGCGCCCAAACCGGCAATGGAGGGGGAGCAAGCCCCGCTTGACCAAGCTGAGGAGGAGCCATGCGCCCGTTCGTTTGCCTCGCACTCGCAGCCCTGTGCTGCTTGCCCGCCAACGCCCAGAACACAGCCGACCGCAAGGAGCCCATCAAGATGAAGGTATGGCCAGGCCTCGCGCCCGGAGAGACGACATCGAGCCCCGGCCGCGTGCTCGACGAGCCGAAGCACATCATCCCCATCGGCGACGTCACCGCGCCCGAGATGACCGTGTACCCGTTGAAGGGCGCCAAGAAGCGGCCGGCCGTGCTGGTGTGCCCGGGAGGCGGCTACTTCCTGCTGGCGTCCGACCTGGAAGGCTCCGAGATCGCCAAGTGGCTCAACTCGCTGGGCTACGCGGCCGCCGTGCTGAACTACCGCGTGCCCAACAAGCGCGAGGGGGCGCTGCAGGACATCCAGCGCGCCGTGTCGCTGCTGCGCTCGCGGGCTGCCGAGTACGGCATCGACGCGGACCGGCTTGGCGTGCTGGGCTTCTCGGCCGGCGCGAACCTGTGCGCCAGGCTGTCGGTCGGCTTCGGCACGCGGGCCTATGGCAAGCTGGACGCGGTCGACGAGGTGAGCTGCCGCCCGGACTTCGCGCTGCTTATCTACCCCGCCTACCTGATGGATGGCCCCGACCACACGGTCGCGCCCGACGTGCAGCCCGTCGCCGGCATGCCGCCGATCTACCAGATTCAGACGAAGGACGACCCGGTTCTGTGCGCGCCCGGCTACGCGCAGGCTCTGGACGCCATGGGCATCCCGCACATGCTGACCATGTACGATCAGGGCGGCCACGGCTACGGCCTGCGCGCTCCGAAGGAACAGCCGGTGCACGCGTGGCCGGACGAGGCGGCCAGGTTCCTCAAGTGGGTCACCGTCGCGCCGCCGCACACGTACCCGCTCTACCCCGGCAAGGCGCCCGAGGCGAAGGGCGACGCCCCCGCGGACCAGCCCACATACACGGTGCACCTGCCGGCCAAGGACAAGGCGACAGGCGCGGCGATGGTGGTCTGCCCCGGCGGCGGCTACCACGCGCTGATGATGTCCTACGAGGGCCACGACATCGCGCGCTGGCTCACCGACCACGGCGTCGCGGCCATCGTGCTGAAGTACCGCGTGCACCCCTACGAGCCGGCCATCTCGATCGCCGATGGCAAGCGCGCCGTCCGCACGGTCCGCAGCCGCGCGAGGGAGTTGGGCATCGACCCGAAGCGCATCGGCATGATCGGGTTCTCCGCGGGCGGGCACCTGGCTTCCAGCGTGGGCACGGGCTTCGACACGGGCGACAAGAAGGCGGCGGACCCGATCGAGCGCGCGAACTGCCGGCCGGACTTCCTGGTGCTCGTGTACCCGTCCACCACCATCGGCGGGGGCAAGGCGACCGACGAGTGCGTTACGAAGGACACGCCGCCCACGTGGCTGGTGCACTCCAAGGCGGACCAGATCGTGCCCGTTGCGGAGAGCGAGCGGTTCCACGCGGCGCTGAAGAAGGCGGGCGTCGCCACGGAGTTCCTGGAACTGGAGACCGGCCCGCACGGCCTCGGCTGCGGCGTCGGCGACCTGTGGGCGCAGTGGCAGGCCAGGTGCATCGAGTGGATGGTGGGAAGGGGCCTGGCGAAGCCGTAACAGGTCCATGTGCCGAGGGGGCCCGGCGGTATCGCAGGGCCCCCTCGACTACGTCTGCCGTGCCGCCTTGTCAGGCAGCCCGCGCCTGGCAGGGCCCGTCCTCGCCCGCCCTCGGGTCCCAACGGAGCAGCGCCTTTACCAGATCGTGAGGTTTGACGGGCTTCGCCACGTAGTCGTCCATGCCGGCGGCCAGGCAGCGCTCCCGATCGCCCTGCATCGCGTGCGCGGTCATTGCGATGATCGGCGTGTGTTTGCCGCAGGTCGCCTGCTTCCGGCGGATCTCCGCGGTCGCCTCGAACCCGTCCATCTCGGGCATCTGCACGTCCATCAGGACCACATCGAAGGGCAGCCTGTCGAGCGCCGCCACGGCCTCGGCTCCGTTGGCCACCGCCTCTGCACGGCAGCCCGCCTGCTCCAGCAAGCGCAGGACGACCTTCTGGTTGACGGTGTTGTCCTCGGCCACCAGGACGCGCAAGCCCGGGCTGGCGACGCGGCTCACCGGCTTCACCGGCGCGCGCTCCTCGGCCGCGTCGTCCGGGCACCCGATCACCTCCATGAGCGCATTGAGCAGGTGCGATCGTCGGACGGGCTTGGTCAGCGCCGCGGCGAACCCCTTGGCTCGCATCTCAGCCTGGGTGCCCACGACCCCGCTCGACAGCAGGACCAGCGGCATCGATGTCAGCGAGCTGTGAGACCGTATCGCGGCTGCGGTCTGCTCACCGTCCATCTCCGGCATGTGCATATCGAGCAGTACGATCCCGAACGGATCGCCGAGGCGCTGCGCGTCCAGCAGCACGTCCGCAGCGGAACGGCCGCCATCGAGTTCGGTGGGACGCCATCCCCACGAAAGGAGCTGCTCCCGCAGCACGTGCCGGTTCGTGTCGTTGTCGTCGACGACGAGCACTCTGAGCCCGGCGAGGTGCGGCGGGGCGGCTGCGCCGAGCCCGAGAGGACGCGCCTGCAGCGGCAGCGTCAGGTCGAGCCAGAAGCTGCTGCCCTGTCCGGGCTCGCTGTCCACGCCGATGGACCCGCCCATGAGCTGCGTGAGCTGCCTGCAGATGGTGAGCCCAAGCCCGGTCCCGCCGTAGCGCCGCGTGGTGCTCCCGTCGGCCTGCGTGAAACTCTCGAAGATGGCGGCCTGGCGCTCCCGCGGGATCCCGATGCCGGTGTCGCGCACAACCAGCCGCACGGTGGCGTGGGTCGCCGACTTCCGCAGAACGTTCGCCTCGACGGTGACCTCACCGGATTCCGTGAACTTGATCGCGTTGCCAACGAGGTTCGTCGCGATCTGGCGGATTCGGCCGGGGTCGCCGCGGAGGTGCTCCGGGAAGCCTGGCGGGACGACGCACGCGATCTCCAGGCCCTTCTCGTGAGCGCGCGGCGCGAGCATCTCCGCGACCTCCTCCAGCTCGGTCCGCAGATTGAACTCCACACACTCCAGACTGAGCTTGCCGGCCTCGATCTTCGAGAAGTCCAGGATATCGTTGATGATCGTGAGCAGCGCGTCGGCGCACTGCCGGATAGACTCGGTGTAGTCGCGCTGCTCGCCGTCGAGGGCTGTGCCCAGGAGCAGCCCGGTCATGCCCAGCACCCCGTTCATCGGGGTCCGGATCTCGTGGCTCATGTTGGCCAGGAACTCGCTCTTGGCCCGCGTGGCGGCCAGAGCCGTGTCGCGTGCCTGCGCCAGTTCGACTGCCTGCTGCTGCAAGAGGACGGCCTGCTTCTCCGCACGGGAGCGTGCCTCGTCGACCGCCTCCATCGTCTGACGCAGATCGTCCTCGGCGCGTCTGCGGTCCGTGATGTTCCGCTGGATGCCGATGACCCCCACGATCTCGCCGCTGCTGTCTCTCAGCGGAACCTTCGTCGTCCAGAACCACTGTCGGGCGCCCGAGCGATCGAAGACGCCTTCCTCGCTGCTCATCAGCGGCTGCCCCGACCGGACGATGCCCCTCTCTTCGGCCCGGATGCGGTCAGCCGCCTCCGCGCTCAGGAAGTCGTGATCCGTCTTGCCGATGGCGGAGTCCTGGTCCTCTACGCCCAGGAACCGCAGGTGAGCGGCATTGTTGAGAACATACAGCCCGCGCACGTCTTTGACGAACACCTCGTCCGGCAGGCTGTCGATCAGCGTGCGCAGAAGCTGGCGCTCCTCGGCCAGCCGCACCTCGGCCACCTTGCGCTCGGTGACGTCGGTGCAGACGCCCACGAGGCGGTACTGCCGGTCGGCCAGCGCCTCGACGCGCACGCTCTCGGACAGCCAGACGAACTTCCCGTCCTTTCGGCGACACCGGAACTCGTGTGTGTAGCCCGGCAGCCCCTCGCGCATGCTGCGCTCGGCGTTCTGGTCCATGCGGTCGCGGTCTTCGGGCATGCGGCTCCAGTACCAGGCGTCCATGTACGTCTTGCCGGGCTCCACATCCAGAGGCAGGAACTCCTGCGCGGCATCCTCGCACGAGACCCGGATGTTCCAGTGCGGACGCTCGCCCCGGTAGTCGACCGCGCCCTGCCACAGAATGCACCGGGCGCTTGTCGCCACGTAGCGCAGCTCGTCCTCGGCCACCCGCCGGCCCGTGATGTCGCGCAGCGCGCCGACCGAGCCGATGATGTTGCCGAAGTGGTCGCGCCAGGGGAACGAGTGATCGGAGAGCCACCTCTGCTCGCCCGACTTGGTGCGGATCAGGTAGTCCGCTTCGTAGCCCCGCACCTCGCCGTCCATCCACCGGCTCACCAGCTCGCTGGGCTTTGGCAGGCTGGCGCCATCTGCCGTCACCTGGCGGACCTGCAGCACCAATGCGGCGAACCCCACCTCGTTGATCTCCTCCGGCGTGTAGCCCGTGAGCGAGGCGATGGCTGGGCTCAGGTAGTCGTAGGTCATGCCGTCGAAGCGCAGACGGTACAGGGCGTCCCCGTTCGTCTCCGTGAGCAGCCGGAAGCGCTCCTCGGACTCACGCAGCTCGTTCTCGACGCGCTTCCGCTCGGTCATGTCGCGCACGGTGCAGATCACCATCTGCCGCCCGTCGAGCGTGAAGAGGTGGTTGCTGATCTCGACCGGCACATAGCGCCCGCCCTTGGTGCGCTTCACGGTCTCCCACGTGGCCGCGCCATCCGCGGTGAGCTGCTCCATGCGCGAGCGGATGGAGTCCATGCCCGCCGGCCCGTCGAGGTCGGTCGGCCGCATACTCAGCAGTTCTTCGCGCGAGTACCCGAGCCGCTCGCACGCGACGTCGTTCACGGCCACGAACGGCCCGGGCAGCCCGGCCTCGTCTGGGCCGTCGTGGACCATGACGGCCTCGCCAATGGCGTCGAACAGGACGCGATAGCGCTCCTCGCTCTGGCGGAGGGCATCCTCGGCCAGTTGCCTCTCGCCGATCTCCTCCTCCAGCTCCCGGTTCACCTGCGTGAGCTCGGCCGTGCGCTCGCGCACCAGCATTTCGAGTTCCGCGCGATGGCGGCTCAGCTCGTCCTGCGCCTGCTCCAGCTCATCGACATGCCGACGGATGCGGGCCTGAAGCTGCTCGCTCGCACACACATGGATGTAGGCCAGCACGCCGGCGACGAACCCGGCGATGGTAATCGCCGTGATGGCCGCTCCGTAGGGGGATCCGTGAGGGAAAGCAGCGACTTGCAGGGCGATGGCCGCGCCGGCCACGCCCACCACCAGAACCACGGTCAGCAGCACGGTGCGAGCCGCAAAGAGCTTGCCCGCCCGGATAGGAGCCCGGACCTTGTCCGGAGATCCAGCGTCGGTAGATAGATGGCGCATCGGCGATCCTGGGTACGGCGGCGAGCCGCACTGGCGCGGCAGCAGGCCTCGGCGAGATGTGAGTCGAGTCGGGCTCGCCGAGTGCCATCCCGGGCACGTACTCCCAATCTAGAGTAGTCGGCGCGCAGCCGCCACTTCTGTACCCATGCTATCGCCAGGGTCGGGCAGCGCGCGGGCGGCTGCCGCCCTCCAATCGCCCCGACCGCCGTCCCAACAACCGCACAAACCGCAACACTAACCAATTGCCCGCGTCGTGCCGACAATGCACCTGTCAAGAAGCACAGGTGCTGTGCGCCGCCGTGTCGCGCCGCTGCAGCCCCGAACCGAACGAGCGCTGCTTCGTCCGCCAGGCCGCGGACCGCCATGCAGACCCACCGTTCACTCGGGACTACCCCCGTTCTGGCGCCTCTGGCCACCTCCCCTAGGTCTACCCCTGTGCCGCTGAGACCGCACCACATCTCAGTCGAACAGAGCGTGGACATGGAAGACAGGATCGGAGTCTTCATCTGCGGCTGCGGCTCCAACATCGCCGATGTCGTCGACATCGGCGCGCTGGCCGAAGCCGCTGCCGTTCAGCCGAACGTCGTACACGTCGGCACGTTTCCCCTCTGGTGCTCGGAGGACGGACGCAGCCAGATGGCGCACGCGATCCGCACTCACCACATCGGTCGCGTGGTGGTCGCGGCGTGCTCGCCGAAGAAGCACGAGCCGACCTTCCGCGCGGTGCTCTCCGCCGCCGGCATCAACCCATTCCTCCTGCAGATGGTCAACATCCGCGAGCAGGTAGCCTGGGTCACCTCGGACAAGGTGCGAGCGACCGAGAAGGCCGTCGCCCTGCTCAGCGCCGCAATCGAGCGCGTGAGGCGCCACGAGCCGCTGGAGCAGCCTGAGGTCGACTGCAACACGGACTTCCTCGTGATCGGCGCCGGCGTGGCGGGCATGACCGCGGCCCTCACCCTCGCCAGCAAGGGCCGCCACGTGACGCTGGTCGAGCGCGACCACTGGATCGGCGGCAAGATCGTGGCCTACGAGGATGCGTTCCCGGACCTCGAATGCGCGCCCTGCATGTTGGAACCCATGATGGACCACGTGCTCCACGACGAGCGCATCACCCTCCTGACGGGGTCCGAGGTGGCCAACATCAAGGGGTTCTTCGGCAACTTCGAGGTCACGGTACGCACTCGAGCGCGGTACGTCGATCCCGAAGCGTGCATGGGCTGCGGCATGTGCTACGAGCCGTGCCCGGTGACGACCAGGAACACCCACGACGGCAACCTGTCGGACCGGCACGCCATCTACAGCCCGTTCCCCGGCGCGCTGCCGAACGCTCCGGCCGTCGACGCGGACCGCTGCCTGCGCTTCCAGGGCGAGGAGTGCCAGGCCTGCCAGGAGTCCTGCCCGCTCGGCGCCATCGACTTCGAGCAGCAGGACCGAGAACAGACCATCCCGGTCGGCGCGATCGTCGTCGCCACGGGGTTCGACCTGTTCGACACGAACGCGGTGGCCAACCTGTCGCCGGAATCGCCGGACGTGCTGAACGCCTACCAGTTCGAGCGGATGATCGCGCGGGAGGGTTCCACCTCGGGCGAGGTCCTGACGAGCAGCGGCGAGCAGCCGAAGTCCATCGCGTTCATCCACTGCGCCGGCAGCCGCGACCCGCGCTACAAGCCCTACTGCAGCGGCGTGTGCTGCGCCTACTCGCTCAAGCTCGTGCACCTGGCCCGCCACCGCGCGGAAGGCGTCCATACGTACCAGATCTTCTCCGACTGGTGCATGGCCGGCAAGGGCTACCAGGAGTTCCACGACCGCGTGGCCGGCGAGGGCACCGAGTTCATCCGCGTGGCCAACCCGAACGACGTCCAGGTTGCCAAGAACTGCAAGGGCCTGATCGTGAAGGCCGGCGACCGCGAGATCCGCGCCGACATGGTGGTCCTGGCTCCCGCGATCGTGCCGGCGGCCAGCGCGGAGGACCTGGGCACGCTGCTGGGCCTGCCGCGCGACAAGCACGGCTTCTTCTCCGCCGAGCACGAGCGCATCCACCCGGCGACCACGAACGCGCGCGGCATCTACATCGCCGGGTGCGCCTCGGGGCCGAAGGACATCCCGCAGTCCGTGCTCCAGGCGCAGGCAGCGGCCGGCATGGCGCTGCACTCCATCGTTCCGGGCGAGAAGCTGGAGCTGGAAGCCGCGGTGGCCCACGTAGACGAGGCCCGCTGTGGCGGGTGCCGCGTGTGCGTGCCGCTGTGCCCGTACCAGGCAATCACCGTGGACGACGAGAGCAACGCCGCGTCCGTGAACGGCGTGCTCTGCCGCGGATGCGGCGTCTGCTCTGCCGCATGCCCGTCGGGCGCCATCGGCAACCGCCAGTTCACGACCGAGCAGGTATTCGCGGAGATCGAGGGGGTGCTGCGATGAGCCAGCGGTTCGAGCCCAAGATCCTGGGCTTTCTGTGCAACTGGTGCAGCTACACCGGGGCGGACGCGGCAGGCGACCAGCACAAAGAGGTGCCCTCCAACGTCCGCGTGATCCGCGTGATGTGCTCGGGCCGCGTCGATCCGCAGTTCATCCTCAAGGCGTTCGCCGAGGGCGCGGACGGCGTCATGGTGCTGGGCTGCCACCCAGGAGACTGCCACTACAGCGACGGGAACCAGAAGACCCTTCGCCGCATGGCGATGCTGCATCGCATGCTCAAGCAGTACGGCATCGAGGAGGGCAGGTTCGTGCTCGACTGGGTCTCGGCCAGCGAGGCAGACAAGTTCGCGCGCGTCACCCATGAGATGGTCGAGCGCGTTCGCGAGCTGGGACCGCTGCACCCAGCCGCCGACATCGAGGCCCCCTTCTCGGAGGGCGACGACCTGGCGGAGGCCGCGTGATGGGCGACAAGCTGAAGTTCGCCTTCTACTGGGGCGCCTCGTGCGGGGGCTGCGAAGTGGCCGTCCTCGACACCAATGAGGCGATCCTGGACGTCGCGGCGCTGGCCGACATCGTGCTCTGGCCCGTGGCGGTGGACGGGAAGTACGGCGACATCGAGGCCATGCCGGACGGCAGCATCGATGTCTGCTTCCTCAATGGCGGGGTCCGCAACAGCGAGACCGAGCACGTGGCGAAGATGCTGCGCGCGAAGTCGAAGACCGTCGTCGCGTTCGGCGCCTGCGCCCAACTCGGCGGCGTGCCCGGGTTGGCCAATCAGTACGGCCGGGAAGACCTGCTGAAACGCGTCTACCGCACAAGCGAGTCGGTGGACAACGCGGGCGGAACGCTGCCGCAGACGCACACGATCGTCCCCGAGGGCGAGGTGGAGATCCCGCGGTTCTACGAGACCGTGCTGCCGCTGGACGAGGTCATCGCGGTCGACTACTATCTGCCCGGCTGCCCGCCCACCGCAGAGTGGGTGCTGGCCGCGATCCAGGCCATCGCGACCGGCAACCTGCCCGCCCGGGGCTCGGTCATCGGCGTCGAGAAGACGCTGTGCGATGAGTGCACGCGGGAGCGCAGCAGCCAGCGCTCGATCAGCCGGTTCTACCGCCCACACGAGATCATCGCGGACACCTCCAAGTGCCTGCTGGAGCAGGGCATCCTCTGCTGCGGTCCGGCGACGCGCGGGGGGTGCAAGGCCCGGTGCATCGAGGCGAACATGCCGTGCCGAGGGTGCTACGGCCCGCCTCCGGGCGTGTACGACCAGGGCGCCAAGATGCTGAGCGCGGCGGCATCCCTCGTCGCCGGCGAGACCGAGGACGACGTGGACCGCATCGTGGCAGACGTGCGCGACACACTTGGCGTGCTCTGTCCGTTCTCCATGCCCAAGTCGCTGCTGGGCAAGGCTCGGAGGGCAGCATGAAGACCTTGACGATCGACCCCATCACCCGGCTCGAGGGCCACGGCAAGATCGACATCTTCCTCGATGACGAGGGCCAGGTGGCAAACGCATACCTGGTCATCCCGGAGCTGCGCGGCTTCGAGAAGTTCTGCGAGGGCCGGCCCGTCGAGGAGCTGCCGCGCCTCACCAGCAAGATCTGCGGCGTCTGCCCCGAGGCGCATCACCTCGCCGGCACGAAGGCGGTCGACATGGTGTACCACGTCGACCCGCCGCCCGCCGCGAAGAAGCTGCGCGAGCTGTTCTACGCCGCCCACTATGTCCACTCGCACATCGCGCACTTCTACGCGCTGGCGGCGCCCGACTTCGTGGTCGGCCCCGATGCCCCGGCATCCGAGCGGAACATCCTCGGCGTGGTCGCGAAGGTGGGCGCGGAGACGGGCAAAGAGGTCATCCGCCACCGCGCCTACGCGCAGGGGATCCAGCAGCTCATCGGTGGGCGCGCGACAGCTCCCGTGTGCGGGCTGCCAGGCGGATGCTCCAAGCCGATCACGGAGGCCGACCGCCTCGACATCGAGGAGAAGGCCGTCTCGTGCGCGGACTTCGCGCAGTTCAGCCTCGGCGTGTTCGAGGATGTGGTGCTGAAGGACCCGCGCTACCTCGATCTCGTGCTGTCCGAGGACACCTACCATGTCCGCACGTACTACATGGGCCTCGTCGATGGCGAGAACCGCGTGTCCTTCTACGACGGCGACGTGCGCATCGTGGGGCCGGACGGCTCGGAGTACGCGCGGTTTGGGGCCGCTGACTACCTGCAGCACATCGCCGAGCACGTCGAGCCCTGGAGCTACATGAAGTTCGCGTTCCTCAAGAACGTGGGATGGCGCGGCATCAGCGTCGGCAGCGAGTCCGGGGTGGCCCGCGTGGGTCCGCTCGCCCGACTGAACGCGGCCGAGGGCATGGCGACCCCGCTCGCTCAGGCGGAGTACGAACGGCTCTACGCGACGCTGGGCGGCAAGCCGGTGCACCACACGCTGGCCTACCACTGGGCGCGCCTGGTCGAGATGCTGAGCGCCGCCGAGCGCATGGTCGAGCTGGCTCGCGATGAGGAGATAACCAGTCCGGATGTCCGGGTGCTGCCGACCGCGGAGCCCACGGAAGGCGTCGGCATCGTGGAGGCGCCGCGCGGCACGCTCATCCACCACTACAAGACCGACCGCCACGGCATGGTAACGGGGCTGAACCTGATCGTCGCGACGGGGCTCAACTATGGCGCGATGTGCGCCTCCGTCACGAAGGCGGCCAAGTCGCTCATACGGGACGGGGAGGTAACGGACGGTCTGCTGAACCGCGTGGAGATGGCGTTCCGAGCGTACGACCCATGCATGTCGTGTGCGACCCACGCGATGCCGGGGCACATGCCGCTCGTGCTGCGGTTCAGAGCGCTCGACGGCACGCTCATCCGCTCGTACAGGCGGGACTGACGCGTGGCCGGCGGACGGACGATCGTGCTGGGCGTCGGCAACACGATGCTGACCGATGACGGTGTCGGCATCGAGATCGCCCGGCAGATAGGGGCGCGGATGGCGAGGCAGGGCAAGGGCGGCGACCCCGACGTCGCCGAAGCCTGCTGCGCCGGCTGGCGCCTGATGGACCTGCTGTCCGGATACGACCGGGCCATTCTCGTCGACGCATACGTCGGCGGGCCCGGCGAACCGGGTACCTGCTACCGACTCGACTGCGGCGACCACGCAGCCCTCTGCGTGCAGTCGTCGCACGGACTCGGCATCCGGGAGGCAGTCGCGCTCGCGCGGCAGGCCGGAATGCGAATGCCCGAGACCCTGTCGTTCTACGGAGTGGAGGTAGCCGAACCTTACGCGTTCGGCGAGGCCCTCACCCCGGAGGTCGCCGCCGCCGTGACGCGTGTCGCCGACCTCATCATCGAGGAAGAGGGGCTCGGCCGGCCCTGATGCAGGCCGGCCCCATGACATCCATTGGGGGAATGCTCGAGATGGCCAAGATGGAGATCAACGCCTGTGGGCTCAAGTGCCCGCAGCCGGTTTTGAAGCTAACGGCGGCCGCGCCGACTGTCAAGCCCGGCGACGTCGTCGAGGTGACCGCGGACTGCGCCACGTTCTCGAAGGACGTGGAGACCTGGTGCGGCCGCATGAAGAAGACGCTCATGTTCTGCCGCGACGAGGGCGGCGGCAAGTTCCGCGCGCAGATCCAGTTCTAGCGGATGCCCTGGGGAGCGCGCATCCGGCTCCCCAACGACTGCCGTCACATGACGGACGGCCCGGCGGAGGACGCCCCCGGTTGGGCGCCTCGCTGGAGGTGAACGTGACATGAACTGGTTCGGACTGCGCAGGGGCCAGGACGCCCCTGCCGAGGCCGCGGCGGACGAGGCGCGCGGTCGCGAAGACGAGTTGCTGCAGCAGTTGGCCGACGCAGAGGGACGGAACGCTGCCCTCGAGGCCCGTGTCGCCGAGCTATCGGCCAGCAACGAGCAACTGGAGGCGGAGTCAGGCGAGCTGCACGGCAACCTGATGAACGTCGCGATGGAGTTGTCGGCCTACTTCGGCGTGCTTCAGGAGATCGCCATCGGCAACCTGGACACGCGCGCCAACGAAGAGACCGGCGACGACCTGATGGACCAGCTAGGGCGGTCCACCAACGACATGATCGACGCCCTGGCAAGCATGGCGCGCACAGCCGAGCAGGTTGCGCAAGGCGACTTGACGGTGGAGGTGACGGCGCGCTCCAACCAGGATGCGCTTGGCGCCGCCTTCTGCAGGATGGTCGGCGACCTGCGCGACCTGGTGGGCAACATCACCGGCCTGGCCCACGACACCGACCGGAAGGCCAACCAGGTCGCGGGCTCGACCGAGATGGCCATGCAGATGATGGAACAGGTGAAGACGGGGATCGAGCAGATCGCGCAGTCCACCGAGGAGGCCGCGCGAAGCGCGGAGCACATCACCGGCATCGTGCAGGGCGCCAACTCGGTGGTGGAGGCAGGCAGTAGAGGCGTCGATGAGGTCATCCGCAAGTTCGACCTCACTCGAGCGACGATCGAAGACACAGGCGAGGCCGTGTCGAAGCTCAACGAGCGATCGAAGGAGATCAGCGATATCGTTGGGCTCATCACCAACATCGCGGATCAGACGAACCTGCTGGCGCTGAATGCCGCGATCGAAGCCGCCCGAGCCGGCGATGCCGGACGGGGCTTCGCAGTGGTGGCCGACGAGGTGCGCAAGCTCGCGGAGTCGTCCCGGCAGTCTGCGAACAGCATCTCCCGGATCATCGTCGACATCCAGCAGGACATGGCAGGGGTCGTGTCGTCCTCGCAGAAGTCCTTGCAGGAGACCCAGGCCGTCATCGAGCTGACGAGGGCAATGCAGGCCGGCTACGGCGAGATCGTACAGGCCATCGGCGCCATCGATGACGAGGTGACACGCATCGCTGCCGTGTCGGAAGAGACCGCGGCAACGTCGCAGGAGATGGCGGCGGCGGCTCAGGAACAGACCGCCGCAGTCACCGAGATCGCGACCACCGCGCAGTGTCTGGCGGAACAGGCCGGACGGCTGCTATCCGAGGTCGGCCAGTTCCAGGTGACGAGTTCGTCAGAGGAGCGGAACGAAGGCCCCCGGCCCGCGACGGCCGGAGGCTGGGCCCAACGCCGAGCCGCGTAGCCCCCGCTCCAAGCTGCACAGTCAGGCCCGCGCCCGGGAGGCGCGGGCCTTTTCCTTGTCAGCGGCTGGCTCGATCACGCACATGGCCCACCGGAATCACGCGGGCGTCACATGCGAGGCGGCATCATGATCCCGCTCGCGCACACAAGACGACGCGAACGCGCTTGTGTGCGCCCAACGGCGATGGGGACCCACGAGCGCCGGATGGGGACATGAAAGGGGAGTCATACCAGTGCGGCCCGATCTACTCGCTTTGCTCATCACGCTGATCGCCATGGCGGGCATTCCTGCTCACCTCGGCCACGCCCCGAACGGCGGGGACCCGGTCGCCCCCGGCGACCAGAAGCCCGCCCCCACTGCGCAGGAGCTGTACGACGAAGCCGAGCGCCAGATGCGCGAAGGGAAGGAGGAACTGGCCATCACGACGCTCGAGCGCGCTGCCGCCGCGGGGTTCGCGGACGACAGCGTGATGCGCGAGAACGGGCTGTGGGTGCCGGTTCGGAAGAACCCGCGCTTCCGCGCGGCCTACAAGCGCATCGCCGTGACGCGGTACGTCGCGATGCTCGACCGCAAGGACCGCGACGCATTCCAGAGGCCCAATGAGGTGATGAAGGCGCTCGCGCTGAAGCGCGGTGAGCGGGTCGTCGATCTGGGCGCCGGGTCCGGATACTTCACCCTTCGCGCCGCCAAGGCCGTGGGCAAGACGGGCGTCGTCTGGGCGCTGGACATCGAGCAGTTGCTCCTCGACACGATCGAGGCCAAGATGAACCACGCCAAGCTCACGAACATCAAGCTGAAGCTCGTGAAGCCCGACGATCCCGACCTGCCGCCGGCGAGCGCGGACACCATCCTCATCGTGGACACCTGGCACTACGTCAAGGACCGCGGCGCCTACGCGAACAAGCTCAAGCCCGCCCTCGCGCCGGGTGGCCGGGTGGTCATCATCGACTACACCCCCAAGCCCTTCGAGGAGCGCCCGTGGGGCCCGCCGCCGGAGCAGCAGCTCTCGCGCAAGATGGTGGACGCCGACATGGCCGCGGCCGGGCTGAAGCCCAAGAAGGTGCACGACTTCCTGCCCGAGCAGTACTTCGTCGAGTACGGGCTCTGAGCGCATCCGTACCTGGAGGCCCGGCGTCACGCACGCCGGGCCTCCAGGTAACGCGCCGGTCACGTCTCCTGGGTTAGCATGGCACTGGCGCGGGTCCGATCTGCAGGTCGGTCTATCGCCAGCCCCGCAGCCCCCCAGGAGACAGATCAGATGCGCCTAGACATCCTCGCAGTCATCGCCATGGTTCTGGGAGTAGCCCACATCGTCGGCGGCGGACCGGCGATCTCCCCGGACCGGAAGGCGCCGCGCGCCCCGGCGCAAGCCGAACGCCGCGTGTCGAGCGCGAAGCCGAGCGCTGTCACGAAGACGAAGCGCGCAGTCGCCACCCAGGTCGCCAAGCCGCCAACTGCGTCGAGCACCGCGCCGCGCAAGGGCAGGCCCGTCGTCGGCCCGGTCGAGGTGCGCGCCATCGCGCGGCCGGTCGAGCACGCGTAGCGCCCCGACGAACGCCACATCCCGTACATCACCGCGACAGAGGCCCACAATGACGGTCTTCCGACCGACGATCTTGTGCGCGGCGGGGCTCGCCCTCGCCGCTCCGGCAGCCCAGGCCTTGCCGGATGCCCCCCTCCCCCGCCACGCCTACCTGGGCCTGGCCACGCGCTCGCTCCAGCCCGCCGACGTGGCGCAGAGCCAGGCGCCGAGCCTGAAGGGGGCACTCGTCACCGGCGTGCTCCCCGGGGGTCCAGGCGCAGAGGCCGGCGTCCAGGCTGGCGACGTGCTGCTCGCGGTGGATGGCGCCACGTTCGCCGACGACACCGCCTTCAAGTCGCTCCTGCGCAAGCACCTGGCGGGCGAAGCGGTCGAGTTGACCGTGCGGCGAGCCGGCGCGGAGGAGATCCGGCGCGCGACCGCCGGGGCCCTGCCACCGGAGACGAGCGACGAGGTGGAGTTGGCCTACTGCGCCATCCCCACAAAGGGGTGCCGCCTCCGCGGCCTCGTGTCATCGCCGCTCGGCAGCGCGGGGAAGAGGCTCCCGGCCGTGCTCGTCTGCGAGGCGCTGGGCTCCTACCCGCTGATCGGCGCCGGGCGCGTCGGGCCGACGCAGCGGCTGGCCTACGACCTGACCAAGGCCGGCTTCCGCGTCATGCGCTTCGAGCTGCGCGGCGTGGGCGACTCGGAGGGCCAGGACTACCGCACCACGGACCTGGAGACCGAGATCGGCGACAACCGCGCGGCCCTCAAGTGCCTGACGTCCCGAGCGGACGTCGACGCGGCCCACGTCTACGTGTGGGGCCACAGCACGGGAGGCATGGTGGCGGCGGCCGTCGCGTCAACGGAGAAGGTCGCCGGGCTGATCTCGTCCTGCACGGTCGGCCGCACCTTCTACGAGCGCATGGCCGACACGCTCCGGGTGCAGAGCACGCTGGGCGGCAACTCGCCGGCTGCCACCGACGCCCTCATCCGCCTCTACATCGACTTCGCGTCTGCCATGGCGACCGGGACGCCGGAAGCGTGGCTGCGTCGCGACAAGCGCTATGCCCAGTTCTTCAACGCTTACGGCCGCATCATGGACGACCGCACCGTCGCGTTCTGGCGCCAGCAGCTCAACCTGAACCTCGCTGACGTGTACGGCAAGGTGAAGTGCCCCGCCCTCGTGTTGTGGTTCGATGGCGACTTCCTGACGGAGCTGGCCTGCCACGAGCTGATCCGCGACGTGCTGACGACCGCCGGCAACCCGGACGTCACGCTGTCCGTGGTGCATGGCGTCGACCACCGCTTCGCCCAGGTGAAGGACGCCGCCGAGAGCAAGCGGCAGTACGCCAGCGGCGAACGCACCCCGAGCGGCGAGCCGATGCGGGTGCTGGTCGACTGGCTTCGGAAGCGCGCGGCGGCGTAACGCCCTTCCCGTCCGCCGTGCCGGCAGCCGTGGGCCCCGACGCCCATGGCCGCCCTCCCCCTCAAGAGGTCTTCCGCACCCCCGAGGCGAATGTGGGCCCATCGGACGCCGGCATGATCGTGCAGTGCTCCCGGCGTCGCGAAGGGAGCCCAACGCATGTCCGTCCGCTCGTGCCTGCTCGTCCTGATGTCGCTCCTCCTGCCGGCGCTGCCCGGTCTCGCCCAAACGCCCGGCCCCGATCCCGACTTCCGCCCCGAGTTCGTTGCCGCGGAGGTATCTGCCCGCGCCGTGCGCCCCGGCGACCCGCTGGCGATCACGTTCCGCTTCCGCAACGCGGGATCGCGCCCGGCCAAGGGCGACTACATGGTGTTCCTCCACATCGAGGCGCCGAAGCGGTCATGCGAAGACCTCGTGGTGCACGCCGACCACGCCCCCACCGAGCCGACCAGCCTCTGGCAGCCTGGGGAGGTCGTCGCCGATGGGCCGATGGTGGTCACGATGCCGACGGACCAGCCCGAGCAGGAGTACTACGTTCACGTCGGCATCTACGACATGGGCGGCACCGGAGCGCGCCTGCTCGACACTTACGACGCCGGCACCATCCGCGTCACGCGCGAGGCGCCGCCGGCCAGCCAACTCGGGCCGAAGCCCTTGAGCGCGACCGAGGTGCGGAAGCGCGCTGCCGCCCTGGCCGGCCGCATCCCGGCATCTCGGCGCGCGAGCCTCGACACCGCGTTCTGGCGCTTCGATGTGGACCGCAAGGCCGCCGCGTGGGCCATCACCGACAAGCGCACCGGCGTGCGGTGGACCTCCGACCCCGCGCGGCCCGGCTTCGCCCAGATCCTGCTGCGGAACGGCGACCGCACGGCCTCGTGGCGCATCGAGCGGTTCGACGCGATCGAGGCGGGCAAAGATACCCTCAAGCTGGTGACGCGGCCCAAGGTCGATGGCCGGCCCTCCGGCGTGACCGTCACGTTCACCGCGTCGCGCACCTCCCTCCGCGACGAGGTGAAGCTCAGCTACGCATCCGCGGCAACCGGCGACTGGCATGTGGCGCGGGTGCGCCTCCTCGACAACGCCCTCACCGTGACGGAGGCCGAGGGCGGCAAGCTCTACGTGCCGAACCGCCTCGGAATCGAGCTGACCGCCGCGAACGGCCTGCCCGCGACGGAGCAGTGGCTCACCTACGACTCCCTCTCGATGGCGATGTGCGGCGCGGTGAAGGGCGGATCGGCGCTGCTGGTCAACTGGCAGGACGTGGACACCCGCCTGACGGTGACAACCGCCTGGCCGGATCTGCCGCTCGTGCCGGGCCGGCGGGCGCGCTCCATCTCGCTCGACCTGCAGGGCCCGCGCGGCGCGTGCAGCCTGCTCCCCCTTGGCCGCGGCGGCTACGTCGAGATCGCCAGGGCCTACCGCCCGTTGGCGAAGGCGAAGGGCTGGCTCGTGACGTGGGCCGAGAAGCGCAGGAAGTGGCCGAACGTGGACCGGTTCCTGGGAGCGCTGGACTTCAAGCCCTTCGTCTTCTCGCGCACGGTCGGCAGCTCCCGGTACAGCCCGGACGGCAAGGAGCACACCAGCCTCGGCTTCACGTTTGACGAGGCCGCCCAGATGGCCGAGCACCTGAAGAACGACCTGAAGCTCGACAAGGCGTCCATGGTACTGGCCGGCTGGGTGAATGGCGGCTACGACGTGCGCCATCCGGACCCGCTACCGGCAGCGCCCGAGTGCGGCGGGAACGCGGGCCTGCAAGACGCCGCCAGGCGCATCAAGGCGTGCGGCTACCTCTTCGGCCTGCACGACAACTACCAGGACATGTACCAGGACGCCCCGTCGTACGGCCTGGAGTGGCTCAACA